>ONSU01000046.1:0-3930 GCA_900320545.1 uncultured Bacteroidales bacterium
GGCGAGTCCGCGGTCCTTGACGGAGCAGTTCACGGCCGCATTCGTGCGGGTCACCCGCAAATTGCCGTCTTCGTATTGGAGTACGAGCAGGGACGGTTCTTCGTCGGAAGAGGCAGCTCTCGTCCCGGCGCAGCCTGTATGCGTGAAATCCTTGGAGTGTTCCACGTTCGATTTCGAGCACCCGGCCACCACGGCAAGGGCGGCAAGGAGGGGAATGATGACTTTTTTCATAATGGCGATGCTTTATGTTCTGTCCATTAAATCACGGAAATGCCGTTTCCTTGCTTCAAAGATACTATATTTATTCGGAATTCCATCAAAAGTCGCACTGCTTTTTGTGCTCCGCTCAATGAACGAATCTCGTCCACAAAACAGCCTTTTTGTGGACGAGATCGGTTGTATAACTTCGGGAGCTGATGAATGGCGCGGGAGTACGTCCGGCGCCGGAGATTACAGCGTCAAAGTCACTGTCTGACGGATGTCCCGGGAACTGGCGGCGGCGGATATGACGTAGTCGCCCTCGTCAAGTTTCCACGCCCGCTCATAGCCATCGAACCAGCGCAAGTCGGCAAGTTTGACGGTCATCGTGAGCACTTCGCTGGCCTTGGGCTTCAGTTCGGACGTCTTTCCGAAGGCGCGGAGTTCCTTCACGGGTTTTACGGCGTTCCCTTCTGGTGCGCCGACATAGATCTGCACCACTTCGCGTCCGCTGCATTTGCCGGTATTCGTCACCTTCACGCTGATTTTCAGTTCATCGCCGATGCGTTCGGCCTTCAGGTCAGAATATGCGAAACTCGTGTAGCTCAGGCCAAAGCCGAAGGGATAGAGGATCGTCTCGGGATTACGGTCGAAGTGACGGTAGCCGACAAAAATGTCTTCGTCATAGTTGACATCGCCGGGATTTCCGTTGGACATCGGGAAGTTGTCGGCGGAAGAATAGTCCTCATAGCGTTTTGCAATGGTCATCGGCAGCTTTCCCGAAGGGGAAACCTTGCCACCGAGGACATCGGCCACGCTGTTGCCCGCCTCCTGACCGTCCATCCAGGTATGGAGGATCGCATCCGGCTTGTCGCACCAGCCCATATCCACGATATTGCCCATATTCAGCAGGACGATCACTTTCTTGCCTGCCTTGTGGAACGTTTCACAGAGAAGGTCGATGTTCGCCTGCTCGGTTTCCGAGAGATACCAGTCGCCCGGGGTGAGAGTGCGGTCCCCGCCTTCGCCCGCCATGCGGCCGATGCTGTAGATGCAGACGTCATTGCGCTTTGCCGCCGCTTCCGCATCCTCCCGGCTGATGACCGTTTCCTGGACGGTGGGGATGATCCAAAAGTACTCTGCCGGCTGCTTGGCCTTCTCCTGTTTCACATAGTCCCGATAGGATTCCGCAAGCTGCTTGTCCAGCTTGAAGCCTGCGGTCTCCAGTCCTTCATCGACAGTCACTTTGTAGGCGCGGTTCACATAACCGGAACCGGAGCCTCCGACCATCGTGTCATAGGACGGCACTCCGAAGAGGGCCACTTTGCATTTCTTGCTTAGCGGCAGGGCGCTTTCGTTCTTGAGCAGAACCATTCCCTGAGCGGCTGCCTCGCGTGTAATCTGGGCGTGCGCGGCGAGATCGGGCTTGTTGCTGTATTGGTAGCGATTGAAGGTGGGCGATGCCACCATCACCTGAAGGATGCGTCGCACACAGTCGTCCAGGAAGCGGATGTCCAGGCGGCCGCTCCGGGCGGCGGCAAAGATGTCGTCATACTGGTGAGGCGTGCCCGGCATCAACATGTCATTGCCGGCGGCGATCTGGCGGGCGCCGTTCTCTTCGGCCCACCAGTCGGTCATCACGAAGCCCTTGAAGCCCCATTCTCCGCGGAGCACGTCCGTCAGGAGCCAGCGGTTCTCCGAAGCCAGCACGCTGTTGATTTTGTTGTAGGACGACATGATGGTCCAGGGCTGGGCTTCCTTCACGACAATCTCAAAGCCTTTGAGATAGATTTCCCGCAGGGCGCGCTCGCTGACGGAGGCGTTCTGTCCGTTGCGGAGGGTTTCCTGGCTGTTGACGGCGAAGTGCTTCACGGAAGTGCCGACGCCGTTACTCTGGATACCCCTGACATAAGCGGCTGCGATCTTTCCCGCAAGGAGAGGGTCCTCGCTATAGTACTCGAAATTGCGTCCGCACAGCGGGTTGCGGTGTATGTTCATCGCCGGAGCGAGGAGAACGTCGGCACCATATTCCAGGACCTCGTTACCCATGGCGGTCGTCACGCGTTCCGTGAGTTCCGGATCCCACGATGCCGACAGGAGCGACCCGATGGGGAAGGCCGTGCAATAGTAGGTATTGTCATCTCCCGGGCGGGTGGCGTCGATGCGGAGGCCGGCGGGACCGTCGGCAAGGACCATCGTGGTGATTCCCAGTCTTTCGACGGGCACGACGTCGCCGGCGGCACCTTTCACGCGGCCGCTGGAGAAGGCGGTAACCCCGTCACTCTTGGGCTTTTCGATGAGACCGGTCATGTCCACGGACCTGCGCACCGGCATGCCGGGCGCAGGACCAGGACCGTTTTCATCGCCCACATAGCGGTTTGCTCCGACGACAAGGGTGATTTTCTCCTCGAGCGTCATCGCTTTCAATACCTCGTCGATATTGTCGCGGTTGAGCTGGGGAGCCTGTGCGAAGGCCGCAATCGTACCGAGCAATGCTCCGATTGTAAGGAAAGCTTTCATAGTTTATTCAATCCAGCCGGTGTATTCGTCCGAGCTTTCATATCCCGCATTCTGCTTGAACTTGTACTCCTCGCCGGCTCCGGCGGAAAGGTTGATCTGTTCGGTCGGGATGGGAGCGAAGCCCTTCGTGATTTCAAAACGCTGGCCGTAGCCGCCGTTGAAATCACTCGCGTGGTTCGTGCTCTTGTTGCCCTTGAAGTAGCATTCGACGCCTTCCTGCTTGTCCAATGCGGCCTTGGCATAAGCCACGCCATATCGGCGCAGGTCTCCGAGTCTGACGCCTTCGAAAGCGAGCTCCCAGCGGCGCTCGTTGCGGAGGTTCTCTTCCGTAAGCGCGATGGCGGGCAGACCGGCACGGGCGCGCACCTTGTCGAAGGAAGCCTTGTTCCCGTTGATCTCGGCATCCATCAGCAGGACCTCGGCAAAGCGGATCAGCACCATATCGTCGCAGAAGTTGTACTGATAGTCGTCCTTGGTCCAGGAAAGGTTATCGTACATGACCAGAAGGTAAGACCATCTGATGTTTCCGTTGTTGTCCCGGCCCATGACCGGCATGACCTTCGTCTGGTAATAGCCGGTTTCCTGGACGTTGTCGCCTTTCACGCCGTACTTATAGCCTCTCACGAAATCATCGGGGGCCATGATGGAAGCTTCGCGGCGCGGGTCGTTCGGCTCGATTTCCTCCCATTCCTTGACGAAGGCGGGGCTGACAGGGCAGTTTCCGTATCCGTAGCTCAGCGGGAAGGTGTCTCCGTTCTGGCACTTCTGCTTGTTGCCGCGGACGCCGCCGATGAAGAGGGCGGTCTGGTTGGAATATTTCCGGTAGGGGTCGCCGGCACTCAGGGCGTTGAACTTGATGACGAACATCGTTTCCGGATTGACCTTTCCGTCATCTGCCACATATTCGTAACCTTTGTCCTTCCATTTGACCGGGCAAAGCTCATCGGACAGCGTGATGCGGTTGCTGTACGGCCACAGGTTATGGAAATCGGGGACCAGGGAATAACCCGAATTCTCCACGCAATCCTTGATATATCCGCCTACTTCAGCCTTGGTGAGATCCGTCCCGTCGGGAAGGGTGACGACTTCGTCGTTGTAGAACCCGGAATAGAACAGGTAGACACGGCCCAGAAGGGCTTCCGCGCAGTATTTGTCGACATGGCCGTCACCAGCGGACCTCTTGGAAGGCATGATGCCGATGGCCGTCTTGAG
>ONSU01000046.1:3982-13871 GCA_900320545.1 uncultured Bacteroidales bacterium
TGGCTCGCCAGCTCGTAATAGTAGTAGGCGCGCAGGAAAAGGACCTGGCCGGTGAAGTCGTTCCTCATCTCCTCGGAGATGAAAGTGCAGTCTTTGAGCACTTCGAGGGCGCTGTTCGCCCGGGCGATTCCCACGTAGCGCTGCTTGTAGACGCCGTTGTATCCGTCGCCCTGCTTGAGCATCATGTCGGCAGCCTGGATGATGGAGACGTTCGCACCGTCACCGCCGAGGCACTCGTCGGCCGTGGCCAGCGCCCAGGGATAGTGCCAGGTGACTTTGTTCGCTTCTTGAATGGCGTTCAGGTTATTGTAGACACCGGTGACCATCTGCTCCACCTCGCCGGCATTCGAAGGGAAGTCGGCCGTGGTCTTGGTCATGTAATTGGTCGTATCGAGAAGACTCTCACAGGAGAAGAGCAGAAGCGTCAATGCGGCAACCGCCGTTATTTTCAGTATCGTTTTCATTTCAAGCACGGTTATTAGAATTTGATGTTAAGCCCCATGAGAATGGTGCGGGGCTGGGGATAGAAGCCGAGGTCGATGCCCTTGGCCCAGGAGTCGAATCCGCTGGAAGTACCCACTTCCGGATCCATGCCCTTATATCCCGTGATGGTGTACAGGTTCTGGCCCTGGACATAGACGCGGAGCTGGCCGAACGGGGAGTTCTTCCACAGCCGGTTGAAGTCGTATCCGAGCGTGACCGTCTGGAAGCGGAAGAAGTCACCGTTCTCGATGAACATGTCGGTGTTGAGGCCTTTGCTGTTGCTGGAATACAGGATGGGCAGCTTGTTGGACGTGCCCTCGCCGTGCCAGTAGTCAAACACTTCCGTGGTATAGTTCTGATACGGTCTGTGGCCGTACTGTCTCCAGGCACGGAAGATCTGGTGGCCGAACATGCCATATCCGCTGACGCCGAAATCAAAGCCCTTGTAGTTGACGGAGATGTTGAGGCCGGCCGTGAAATGAGGGTTGGGATCGCCGGTCATCGTCTTGTCATCGTCCTGATTCAGGACACCGTCGCCGTTGAGGTCGAGGACCTTGAGGTCACCGGGCTGGGGATTGTCGCTGATGGTCGGCTTGCCGGCCGCCAGCCAGGCGTCGAGCTCCTGCTGAGTCTGGAACACGCCGTCCGTGACATAGGTATGGAAGTAGCCGATCGGATAGCCCACCTCGGCACGATACAGTTCGGCGGCCTGCTCGACGACGGCCCGTCCGTGGATGACGCCCTCGCCGTTGGCGATACGGGTGACGATGTTCTTGTTGTAGGCACCGTTCACGCCGATGCTGTAGTAGAAATCCTTGTTCACCTGGTCGTTCCAGGTAAGGGCCAGTTCGACACCGGTGTTGCGCACGTCACCGCCATTGATAGTACCAGTCGAAGGTCAGACCCAGGCGGCTGGCGAAGAAGCGGGCGTCCAGACCGAAGTCAAGCTGCTGCGAGGTTTCCCAGGTAACATTGGGATTGGCAAGTTTGTCGGCATAGGAACCATTGCTGAGCTGGTCGGTGATGCCGTTGGAGAAACCGTACCGGCCGTCGTTCGGGCCGACCTGGACGGTGGCGAGATACTGGAAGTTGTCAATCGCGCAGTTACCGTTCTGGCCCCAGCTTCCGCGGAGCTTCAGGAAACTGAGGGTGTTGCGGAACCCTGCCATCCAAGGCTCGTTGGTCACCACCCAACCGGCGGAAACAGAGGGGAACGTGCCCCAGCGGTGACCGGGAGCGAAATTGGAGGAGCCGTCGCGGCGGAGGATGAGGGACAGCATATACTTCTCGGCGTAGTCATAGTTGATACGTCCGAAGTACGAAAGCAGGCCGCTGTCACTCCAGGGGGAACCCTTGATCTTGCTTTCCGTGATGAGGCCCGTCATGTTGCTGACATAGGCGTGGACGGGATCGTCGACCCATTTGCCGCCTTCCCTGCCGGCGCCGACGGTCTCGCCGTAGCCGGAATGTTCGATGGACATACCGGCCATCGCGTCGAAGTTGTGATCGCCGAAATGGAACTTGTACGCAGCCGTATTCTCCCAGGACCAGTTCCATCCGAGGCCGGCCTCCTGGGACACCTTGTCCACATCGAGGAAAGAGGTGGAGTTGGCCTGATAGGTCATGTCATAGGAGCGCCTGCTGTTGGCACTTGCCATATAATTGAACTGACTTCTGACGATGAGGTCCTTGATGGGCTGGATGCGCACGTTGGCGGACATGTTCAGGCCATAGTTGCTTCTCCAGTTGTTGCCCTGGCTCGTTTTCGAGATCACGTACAGCGGGTTCTTGGCGTCGCCGTCGAACTTGAAGATACCGAAAGCCGTGTAGTCGTCAGCGTTCGTGTACTCGCCGTCAGCCCTCCGCATGGGGGCGAGCGGGTTTGCGGTCAGCGCGTCGAACATGTTGTTGGAGTACTGGTTGCTGAGGTTGATACCGCTCTTCTCGCTGTAGGAGAAACTGACGTTTTCGCCGACGGTGATGATGTCGAGGTCGTTCTTCCTGAGAACCACGTGGTCGGAGTTCAGGCGGACCGTCGCGCGCTTGAAGTTGGAGGCCGCCGGCTTGCCGAAGATACCTTCCTGGTCGGTGAAGCTGACGCCCATCGAGAACTTGGACCTGTCGGTACCGCCGGTGAGATTGACAGCGTGATTGGAAACGGGCGCATTGTCATTGTGGAACTCCCGGATCCAGTTGGTACCGGTGAAGGAACCGTCCATGATGCTCTTGTACAGTTCGGGGCTGAGAACGGCCGAGAAATCAGTGGGAGTGAGCCTGTTGTTCTTCTCGGCGGTATTGATCACCTCGATATACTGCTTCGCGTTCAGCACCTCCGGAATGATGGGCGCGTTCTGCCAACCGACATAGCCGTCGTAGCTGATCTGGATATTGCCTTCCTTGCCCTGCTTGGTGGTCACCAGGATGACGCCGTTCGCGGCCCGGGCACCGTAGATGGCCGCCGAAGCCGCATCCTTCAGGATGTCGATGCTCTCGATGTCGGAAGGGTTGAGGGTGCTGATGTCGCCGCCGGCCACGCCGTCGATGACATAGAGAGGCTTGTAAGAGCCGATGGTGCCCATACCGCGGATGTTGACATTGAATCCGTCACCGGGCTGGCCGGTATTGGCGATGATGTTCACGCCGGGCGTCGAAGACTGCAGTGCTCCGAGCGCGCTTGTGCTGTTGAGTTTCGCGATGTCGTCACCCTTGACCTGGATGGTCGAACCGGTGATCAGTTTCTTTTTCTGGACGCCGTAGCCGACGACGACGACATCCTCGAGGAATTCCGAGCTGCTGTTGAGCACGACGTTGATGACACTGTTCCCGTTCACGGCCACTTCCTTCGTGTCGTAGCCGAGGGAAGTGAATACCAGGACCGCATCAGCGTTCGTGACAAGCGTGAACTGGCCGTCCAGATCGGAAACCGTGCCGTTGCTCGTTCCTTTTTCCTGGATGCCGGCTCCCATCACCGGCTGGTTTGTCTCATCGACAATACGGCCGCTCACGCTCAGCGACTGAGCTTGGGCTGTCGAACAGAGAATTGCACCGAAGACAAAAGCCAACGAAATGCAACATCTCATCAAAACAGTTTTTGATAATAGTTTCATAAGTGCTTATTTTTAATTGATTAGTGTAAATTGTCGGCTGTTCTGGCACTGTCGCACAGGTTCCGGTAGAACTTCCGGAAGTCGCTCCATCTGTAATAGGGATACATGTCTCCGGGCAAGGGAAGCGTCACCTCCCGACCGCAAAGGAGGGCCTTTACAAGGATATCGCTGCCCGGCTTCCTGCTCTTGTAGAAGATCAGCTGGATATTACCGGCCATGCAGGTATTATAGTTCTGGTACACATACTTGAAATCGTCCGGATCGGCAGGAACCGTCAGGGAGCCGTCCAGGCCCAGGAGGATGTTGAGCGGGCCCAGATAGGAATCGTGCCCGAAACGCAGGTCCGCGATTTCGGAACTTCTGCCGGAAATCACAGCCTCCGCCCTGTCCAGGATATCCTCGACAATGGGAACCGCGAGCTTGCGTCTTGACCAGTAATGACGGTAGGCCCCGGCGTTTGACACGTCCCATCGGCTATACATTTCATCCAGGGTATAGGGCTCTCCCATCAGGCCCTCATGCCCGATGCTGGGAAGAGACGTATAGAGCGTATTCAGTGTCGACTGGATGGTCTTTGCCTCCGTTCCGTCCAGCGACGCCTCCTTGAAGAACATATCCACAAACGGCATTTTCCCGGCGGCGGGGCCGGTGGACACGGAAGGCTCGCCCGGCACGGGGAAAGGCTCGGGATCGCAGGTCCAGCGCAGGGGATTGTCCTTCGAATCCGGGACGACGGCGCCGAGCGTCTCCTTAGATGCCCGCTGGTATATATCCAGGTTGTCGTTCAGTCCGGCCAGAGACTGGCAGAAGGCGGCCATGCTGACGATGCATCGGCCCTCAAGGGAGGAGAACGCCTCTACGTGCCCGCCTTTCTTGAATATCTCCGGGAATGAATCGTACATTGTCTTAGCGATACGTGCGTGCTGCTCATATCCCAAGGGAGTCAGTTCCGTGACCCTGACGGTCAGTTCCGGCAGGAGGGAAGAAAACTGCCGATAGAATTCCTCGCCCGCTTCCGTGAGAATCCCTCTGGTGTGCGCGTCGGTAAGCAGCGAGTCTATACGCTTATAAAAAGAAGATTCCCAATAGTACCGGGATCCGTGGCGGCCGTAATGACTGATGTAAAACGGCTTGTACCCTTTGGGGGAAGGGGTCTGCCTGTAGGTCTCGGCGGGATAGGGGAAATCGTTGCCGTAAGACCGCAGCGGATTCGCAAAGACTTCTTCGCGGACATCTGCCCTCTGTCCCCGGACAAGCAGGAACGAAAAGAGCAGCAAAACAATCAAAAAAATCTTCTTTTTCATATCGCAAAAATATTCATCGCCATTGGCAACAATGGGCAATAATGTTGCAAACTGGTGTCAACTACGTTTCATTTTCTTATATTTGGGCCGTGAAACGCCTGTTATCAAGTATCGTCTCTGTACTGCTCCTGTTTCTCTGCACATCCGTGGATGGTGCGGAGTTCCGTCAACTGACCATAAACGACGGCCTGTCCGACAACAGCATATACGTCGTATTCAAAGATTCCCGGGGTTTTCTTTGGATAGGCACCCACGTCGGGCTCAACCGCTATGACGGTTTCCGCTTCAAGCATTTCTTTGAAGGGCCGGATGCGATTCCCGACAATTCCATCAACTCGATCTTCGAGGATTCGGCGGGACACCTCTGGATCCATACCCCTTTGGGATACTCCTATATGGACCTTTCGGACGAACGGGTGGTCCAGGACACTTCCCCTTGGCTGGTGAGCCATGGAATCACGGAGAGAATCGAGATCATGAAGGTCGATGCCCACGGTGACATCTGGGCCATGCACGGATCGACCTTATACAAGGTGGACCTTCGCGCGGACAAGACCGAATCGTGGTCCATTGAAGGCAAGCCCGCCGATACGAAGACGACCGATCTGGTCTTCTCCGAGGATGAGATCACCCTCTGCTGCTCCGACGGACGCATCATCCGTATCGACCCTGTGACGATGAAGACCGCATCGGTGGAGACCTATATCACCCTGCACCCTGATCCGCAGGGCCCCAATTATCGGCTTTTCAAGGATTCCGCTGGCCTGGAAATCATCTACACGGGCGAAGTCTCCTGGACCCACGATACCGTCACCGGCGAATGGAAGTCGCATCGTTTGCTGATCAGAGATGTGGCCGCCGACGCTTCGGGGCGCGTCTGGGTCGCCACCGATCACGACGGCCTGTTGGTTTACACCCCCGGCGAGGACGTTGCGGACGTGTTCGGCCGCGAGCGGTCCTCGGACACGCCCTTCCTGGGCGAGTGCATCCAATGCCTGTACAGCGACAATAACGGCGTAATGTGGCTCGGTACCTACAAGAGCGGACTGAGTTTCATTTACGACGGGAAGAACGCATTTGCCCTCACCCCCCTTGAAGATGTCACCACTGTCGTGGAAGACAACGCCGGAATCATCTGGTGCGGCACCGACGGCAATGGAATTGTCCGCTACGATCCCAAGACCGGGAAGCGCACCAATATCCGGACGGACGGGAATAAACTGCTTTCCGATATCGTGGTGAGCAGTACCATCGCCCCTGACGGCTCCCTCTGGTTCGGCGGTTTCCGGAGCGGCCTGGCCCATTTCAGCGGCGGCAAATGGACTTCTTACAGCACGGCCACCGGCAAGCTGGCGAGCAATGACATCTGGGACATTAAATGTTCCAGAGACGGGAAAATCTATATCGGCACCCTCGGAGCGGGTCTTCAGGTAATGGACCTCGCCACCGGCGAATCGGAAATCTATCATCACGGGAACAGTCCGTTGAAGGAGGACCACATCAGTTCGCTCTGCTTCTCCGAGAGCGGGCTGCTTTACATCGGGCACGCCAAAGGTGTCGATGTGTTCGATCCGGAAACCGGGACCATCCGGTCGGTCGGTTCCGAAGAACTGGCCGAATTGCACGTCAGGGATATCTTCATCGACTCCAGGGGCCTCCTGTGGATTGCCTCCAACAAGGGCATCCACGCCTACGACATCTCATCCGGAAAGACCTATTCGGTGGATGTCCGGGGGAACTCTACCAATTTTCACGCCGTTTCCGTGGTGGAAGACTCCCTGGGCGGTCTCTGGGTATGCTCCAACAATCTGCTCACGCGCATTCAGGTGAATTCCGGGAATGGCGGCTGGGATTTCTTCGCTACGTCTTACGGAACGAGCGAAGGTGTGCCCGATGTCCTCTTCAACAAGAACGCGATGGTCAGCCTCGCGAACGGCGACATCCTGACCGGCAGCCAGCGGGGCTTCGTCAGGATTGTTCCCAAGGACATTGTCGAGGACCAGGATTCCACGTATGTCATTTTCAGCGGTATCGTCCTGCCGGAGGGAGAGAGGAACGTGGAGCCCCACATGACCCTCTCCTGGAACCAGCGCTCCTTCATCATCCACCTGGCATCTTCCTCCATCGGCAAGCCTGGCCAGCCCAGGTTCCTCTTCAGCACGGACGGGAATCAATGGACACCGACCCCGGACGGCATGCCGGCGGTGCAGTTCGCCAATGCGAAATCCGGCAGAATGAAACTGGATGTCGCCATTGCCGATGCGGAAGGAAACGCCTCCGGTCCCGTGAGCAGCCTGGATATCACGGTCCGTCCGCCCTGGTACAGGAGCACCCCGGCCATCCTCCTCTATTCCCTGTTGCTGCTGGGATTCCTGTCCGTTCTCTACCGGATCAGCCAGAAGCGCAGGAAAGAGAGGGAAGAGAAGGCCATTTCCGAAATGAAGCAGATCTTCTTCATCAATATCAGCCACGAGCTCCGTACCCCCCTCTCTCTCATTCTTTCCCCCCTTTCCGATGCCATCGGCAGGGAACAGGACGCGCAGATAAAGGGAAAACTGAACATCGCCGAAAGGAATGCCCGCAAACTGCTGGATATGGTGAACCAGATGCTGGACCTCAGAAGCCTGATGATGAATGCCCAGAGCGTCCACTTTTCGCGGAAAGACCTCGTAGAAACGGTCCGATCGTCGGTGGAACAGTTCCTGGCTTTGAAGGAAAAAGGCATCACGCTGACCTTCCGGACCTCGAAGGACCATATCGAAATGGAATTTGACGAGGATAAGATCTCGAAGGTGGTGACCAATCTCCTCAGCAACGCCATCAAATATACCGATGAGGGCGGAAGGGTGAATGTCGACCTTACCCTGGATGGCGGCGACGCCATCATCCGGGTGTCCGATAATGGCAAGGGAATCCCCGACAAGGAAAAACCGCATCTGTTCGACCGTTTCTGGCAGGGCGAAGGCTCTGCGAACAAGGGCGGAAGCGGAATCGGGCTCAACATCGTCCGGGAATATGTCCATATGCATGAAGGACGGGTCGAAGTTTCCGACACCCCCGGCGGCGGTGCGACATTTACGGTGTTCATTCCCGCAAAGGAATGCAAAGCCTCAGGAGAGGGATTCGTGAAGAGTTCGATATACCAGGAAGAAACGCCTGCAGACGTCGATACGGCCCGGCCCGCCGCCAGGAGGATCAACCTGCTGCTTGTGGACGACAGCGATGACTTCCTGGATTATCTGTCCGGCGTCCTCTCTTCCGAATACAACATCATCACGGCCACGGACGGGCAGGCGGCATTGAACAAGATGGAAACCTTCCGTCCCGACATCGTGCTCTCGGATGTGATGATGCCCAACATGGACGGCAACGAACTCTGCCGGAGGATCAAGGCCAATCCGGCGACGACCAACATCCCGGTCGTCATGCTGACGGCGCGGCTTACCGACGAAAACGAGAAGAAAAGCCGTGATTGCGGGGCGGACGACTACTTCACGAAGCCGTTTGATATCAAGGTTCTCCAGGAGCATATCGCCATCCTCGTCTCCCAGACCGGCATCGACACATCCGGTAAATTGAAGGCCCGCATCGAGGAGCGGAAAGTGGTGTCCGTGGACCGCAAATTCGTGGACAAAGTGACGGCCTTCATCGAAGAGCACATTGTCGAAAGCGAATTGAGCGTAGAGCAGATTGCCGAGGCCATGGGAATGTCGAGAGCCAACATCTACCGCCGCATGGTTGCCGCCACCGGCCACACCCCCTCGGAATTCATCAAGATCGTCCGGCTCCGCCACGCCGAAAGACTGCTTATGCAAAGCGGTCTTACCATCTCGGAAATCAGCTACGAAGTCGGCTTCACCTCCCCTCGCTATTTCAGCAAATGCTACAAGGAATTCTACGGCTACGTCCCCTCAAAAGCGAAGCGAGATCTCGGAGGGGATGATGCGAACGGATCCAAATAATCGGACCCGGGCGGGGGTAATAGTATCGTTGGCTATCGTGTATTCTCGTTGGCTATCGAAGAAATTGATTATCCGATGGTTAGTTTGATGATAGATGTATTCAAATAATCCACGAAAAAGGTGACCAAAAGTGACCAAATTCAGGGGAAGGTGACCAAAAGTGACCGACACAAATGTGCCCTTGGTTTAGAATCAAACCTTTACTGACACTGGCTCTCGGGGCCCCTCCCGTCAGCACCAAAACAAAGACGAAATAAGGCATGTCGGCCAGGGGAGGGGTGTGATTTTTGCAGACAGGGGAAGCGGTATGTCCCGAAATATGAAGACCCGTCAAATACTCCTTGATATCGTCTGTGCCCTGATCATCGGCCTGGTCATTTTCTTTTTTGCCGGTGGTTTTGCATGGGATTTTGCCGAGGATTTATTTGGCAGCCCGTTCTCTTTCCTTGAGTGCATTCTAGGATTGTTTGTCTTTGTCAGCCTGCTATCGGCATTGGCAACTTGTATTTGCCGTTTGTTCCGCATACATTTTATCCCCAGGAAGGCAGAGAAACGCATCGCAGGAGTCTACTTGTGCTTGGCGGCAGTGGGCATTTATCCCCTGATTGCGATTTCCCTCTTTTCTATGCTTACGTTCAACCCGAACGAAAGTCAATGGCTGATAACAAGAAACCTGTTATCTGTTTTGGGCATGATTCTGAGCGTCGTCTGGATGGCTGTACTTTCAGCCAAGTTGCTTGTAAGAACCCGTCGGCAGCATTAACTTTGAATTTGATTTGATTGTATATGACCCCTATCATCATATTGTTTGCATTGTCAGCTGTGCTTTTGGGAATTGCCATTTGGTATTGGAAGATGCCTGAAAAGAGGTGGTCAAAAGGGATGAAGGCTGATGGGAATTTATATGGTATTGGCTACTCCAAGTTCCACCCCAAAAAGATTAGGTCTGCTACTATAACCCTTCTTCTCTTTGAGGCGGTCTGTTTTTTCTCCATGGGGTTGTGCTCCATTTGGCTGACCATCAATGAACATC
>ONSU01000005.1:0-100973 GCA_900320545.1 uncultured Bacteroidales bacterium
AGCTCCGGGTGGGCAAGATGGTACATCACTGCGTCTCTTAAGCCTCTTGCCGCCGTCGTCGTCGCGCAGAAGCCCGGGACAAGGCGCTTGATTTTGGTGTTGTCGTAGATTCCGCAGTGCGAGATGTCGCCGAAGAGCTGCCCGTAGTTTCCAGGGAAGGCATGGCAGAGCATCTCCGTGGACACATGGACAAGACGCGGCGGGGCGCCCAGAGGCCTTGCGATATCGCGGTAGATCTCATCCCAGGTAAGGAATTCGTCGGTGGTAATATGCACCGCCTCGCCAATGGCGCTCCCATTCCCGAAAAGGCCGACCATGCCCTTTGCCACATCCCGACCGTGGGTGATGGTCCACACCGTCAGCCCGTCTCCCTGCACAAGGACAGGAAGGCCTCTTCTCATGCGGCTGATAATATTCCATCCGCCTCCCTTTCCGGTGAGGCTCACCGGGAGGGCCCAGTCGCAGTAGGTATGGGAAGGCCTGACCATGGTCACCGGGAATCCGAGTTCCTTGTACGCGGCACGGTAGACCTCCTCACAGGCCATCTTGTCCTTTGCATAATCCCAGGGGGAATTGCCGACCGTCGATCCCTCTGTCGCCGGAAGCACCTTAATCGGCTTCTCGTAGATGCACGCGGAGGTCACCACGAGATAATGGCCGCAGCGGCCGTTAAAGAGCTCCACATCCCTTTTCGCCTGATCAGGAGTGAATACAATGAAGTCCATGACCACATCGTAGAACTCCCGCTTCAGCCTCTCCTGAACCGCGGGATCGTCTATGCTGCCCTCGATCACCTCCGCACCCTCCGGAATTCTCTCCGGATGGTTCCTGCGATTCAGCATTGTCAGTTCCATCCCCTCGGAAACGGCGAGTTTTGACACCTCCGTGCTCATCACGCCGGTTCCTCCGATCAGCAATACCTTCATATTTCCTCCTTGCTTCCGGCTGTCCGCCGGGCAGCTGTTTTCACCTGTGTACTGCCGGCTGCCTTAAAGCCCGCGGTGATCCCTGTACTCATCCTTATATACATATTTCTTCGCCGGGCCGGAGATGTGAGTGTACCAGTTGCCCGTGATCTCGTTCACAATATTTAAGGAATCGCCCTTCTCCTCCATCGTGAAGAGAAGCATGCGCTTCTCCGTGTGTATATTCGGGCAGTGAAGGGACATCATAAGCTGACCCTCAAAGGTCCGGAACAGCATGGAATGCGCGCCGTCGAAGAAATAGAGCGGGTTCTTGTCCTGCACCCAGGGGCCGTGCAGGGTTCCGGACACGCTTCTCGCGA
Organism: uncultured Bacteroidales bacterium; assembly: GCA_900320545.1. Lineage (GTDB taxonomy): Bacteria > Bacteroidota > Bacteroidia > Bacteroidales > UBA932 > Cryptobacteroides. The sequence goes on from ONSU01000005.1 coordinate 1,286, forward strand.
TGCCGGTGGCATAGCCCGCCGTGGTGTAATTGGACCAGAGCATGATGAGATGCCCGTTCTTCAGGCGGTACAGGAAGGGGCCGTCCGTGACGAATCCTCCCTCGCGGTTCTCCAGCGGCACATTGAAGAAGGGTGATGCCCACGGCGCCTCCGAAGCGCGGAACAGAATCTCCGGACTTCCGATACAGCTGCCAAGGTCATCGGAGAGCGGTATGGCCGCCATCTGTCCGTCCGCCACCTGCACCCACTCATGGCAGAAGACCATCCAGGGCCTGCCCGAACTGCAGACCGTCGGGGATGAACAGTACTGGAAAGTGACCCTCTCCGGCGGAGAGAAGTATTATCGCTTCGGCGGCGGCTCCCCGCTGTCGGACCGCAAAGTGCGCAAATTGCTGAAAAAGTAATAAAACCTAAATATGGAATTCAAGTCTATCAACAAAATCCTTCAGGAGAGCATCAAGACCAACTGGGACCGGCCGGCGCTCTCCAATTACCAGGGCGCGACGCTCTCTTACAGAGACCTGGCCCGAAGGATGGCGAAACTGCACATCGCTTTCGAGCAGTGCGGGCTTGCCAAAGGGGACAAGGTGGCCATCTGCTCGCGCAACCAGGCCAACTGGGTTGTCTGTTTCCTTGCGACGCTCACGTACGGCGCCGTCGCCGTGCCTATCCTGCACGAGTTCAAGTCGGACAGCATCCACTACCTCGTCAACCATTCCGAGGCCAAGGTCCTCTTCGTCGACGAGGTGATCTGGGAGGGGCTTTCCCCCGACGAGATGCCTGGGCTGGCCGTCGTCGTGCAGATCAGCACCTTCAAGTTCCTGTATGTCCAGGAGAAGGGTTTCGGCCATATCCGGGAGCATCTGAACGAGTCCTTCGGCAAGAAGTATCCCGACAATTTCGGCCCCGATGACCTGGATTACTACGAGGATTCCGCGGAAGAACTGGCGCTCATCAACTATACCTCCGGCACCTCCGGCTTCTCGAAAGGCGTGATGCTGCCGTACCGGGCCCTCTATTCCAACATGGAATTCGCCCGGCTGGACGCCGAACCGCAGCTCAAGGCGGGGATGAACATCGTCGCGATGCTCCCTTCGGCCCATATGTACGGGATGATGTTCGAGTTCATGTATCAGATGTCGATCGGTATGCACGTGCATTTCCTGTCGCGGATTCCCAGCCCGAAAATCATTATGCAGGCCTTCTCGGAGATCCATCCCGACATCATCATCGCCGTTCCGCTCATCATCGAGAAAGTTTACCGCAACAAGGTCAAGCCCATCATCGACCGCAACAAACTCTGGATGCATCTCCCGGTCCTCGACCAGGTGATCGCCAAGCGTTTCAACAAAGAGCTGACGGCGGCCTTCGGCGGCAAGTTCGAGGAGATCATCCTCGGCGGCGCGGCTTTCAATCCCGAAGTCGAGCGCTTCTTTCACAAGATCGGCTTCCACTACACGGTCGGCTACGGAATGACCGAGTGCGCCCCGATCATCTGCTACGCCCACTGGGACAAGGTAAAAGTCGGCTCCTGCGGCCGTCCCGCCTTGAATATGCAGATCAAGATCGACTCCCCGGATCCGCTCCGCATCCCCGGAGAGGTGCTTGTCAAAGGTCCCAATGTATTCCAGGGCTACTATAAGAATGAGCAGGCCACCAGGCAGAGTTTCACTGAGGACGGCTGGTTCAAGACGGGAGATATGGGTGTCGTCGACGAGGACGGCTACCTGTTCCTCCGTGGCCGCTCGAAGTGTATGGTTCTCGGCCCTTCCGGGCAGAATATCTATCCGGAGGAGCTGGAGGCCGTAATCAACAACTATGCGTATGTGATCGAGTCTCTGGTGGTCGAGGATAACGGCGGCCTTACGGCGCTGATCTATCCGGACTACCGCCAGGCGAGTCTGGACGGGAAACCGAGGGCCGAACTGGAGAAGTTTATGCTCGCCGCGCTCCCGGAGATCAACCGGCAGCTGCCCAACTACGCCCAGATCAAGAAAATCGAACTGATGCCCGAGGACTTCGAGCGTACGCCCAAGAAGAGCATCAAGCGCTATCTCTATCAAAGGTAAATGGAAAAATTCGACAGGAGTTATATGGAAATGGCCTCGGTGTGGTCGCGCAATTCCTATTGCAAGCGCCGCCAGGTCGGAGCCCTGATCGTCAAGGACCGGATGATCATTTCGGACGGGTTCAACGGGACCCCTTCCGGATTCGAGAACATCTGCGAGGATGAGAACGGCGTGACCAAGCCCTACGTCCTGCACGCGGAGGCCAACGCCATCACCAAGGTGGCCAAGTCCGGCAACAACAGTGACGGCTCCACGCTGTATGTCACGTCATCCCCTTGCCTGGAGTGCTCCAAGCTGATCATCCAGTCCGGCATCAAGCGGGTGGTGTATCAGGAAGAATATCGTCTGACGGACGGCATCGACCTCCTCCGTCGGGCCGGTATCGAGGTGATTAAACTGGACTAGATGAATCCGAAAAAGAACGGTTTTCTGCTGCAGCTCCTGCAGGTGATACTGGCGCTTCTGCTCGGTGTCCTGCTTACGCTGACCTGGATAAAGGCCGGAGAGAACAAGCGGCTTCGCAATGTCCGCTATCACGACTGGCAGAAACTCAACGTGATCCTGGGCGAGATCGAGCGCAACTACGTGGATACCATCAAGATGGAGGAAATGACCGATGCGGCCGTCGCCGCGGCGCTCGAGGTGCTTGATCCGCATTCGGTGTACCTGCCTCCGGTCGAGCTGGAGAGTTCCGAGGCCGATCTCGCCGGTGACTTCCAGGGCATCGGCATCCAGTTCAACGTGCCCAACGACACGGCGGTCGTGCTGGAGGTGATTGCGGGCGGACCCTCCGAGAAGGTCGGCCTGCTGCCGGGCGACCGGATTCTTAAGGTCGACACCACGGTGATTGCCGGTGTCAAATTCCCGCAGGACAGTATGGTCCGGCGGATGAAGGGCCCGGCGGGGACCAAGGTGAAAATTACGGTCAAGCGCGAGCGGGAGACCATTCCCTTCGACATCATCCGCGGCAAGATTCCCCTGCACAGCATCGACGCCTGGTTTATGGTGGATGACACGACGGGTTATATCCGCCTGTCCAAGTTCTCCGCCTCCACTTTCAAAGAGTTCATCAGCGCCTCCTCGGACTTGCTTTCCTGGGGGATGAAGCGGCTCATCTTCGACCTCCGGGACAATTCCGGCGGCTATTTCGAACAGGCGTGCCTGCTCTCCAACGAATTCCTCTCCCGGGGCGATACCATCGTCTATCTCGAAGGACGCTACCGGGTGCGGGAAACCACACGGGCCGACGGCCGGGGCGGGCTGCAGGATATTCCGCTGACGGTCCTCATCAACGAGAATTCGGCTTCGTCCAGCGAGATATTCGCGGGCGCGATCCAGGACAATGACAGGGGCGTGCTGGTCGGGCGCCGCTCCTTCGGGAAAGGCCTTGTGCAGGAGCCCATCTACTTTACGGACGGATCGGGCCTGCGCCTGACGGTGGCCCGCTTCTATACGCCTTCGGGCCGGTGCATCCAGAAGCCGTATTCCTCCGACTACAGTTATGACATCTATAACCGCTACGCCCGCGGAGAGGTATTCTATGCCGACAGCGTCAAGATCGACACGACGGATATCCACTATACGAAACTGGGCCGCAAGGTCTATGGCGGCGGCGGTGTGATGCCGGATATCTTCGTGCCCGTCGACACGACGAAGGCGACCTCCTTCTATCTCAAGTGCAACAAGAAGGCGACCCAGATGCGTTTCGCCACGGCGATGTTCGACAAATATCGCAAGCAGCTGCTGTCCATCGGTAGCGAGCCGGCGCTGACTTCATTCCTGGCGTCCGCATCCCTTCCGGCGCAGTTCCGCGCCTTCGCGGCCTCGAAGGACGGCATCACGGCCGACGACAAAGAGTGGAATGAAACGCTCCCGTACCTGGAGCCGCAGCTCAACGCCCTTGTCGCCCGCTACTCCCGCCTCGGCGAGAATGCGTTCTACAAGTATTATCTTCCGATTGACGATGCGGTAAAGGTCGCGCTGGAGAATCCCTCTACTGTGCGATAAAGCGGTAAACGATCGTTCCCATCTGTGTCTCCCGGGCATCGTCCCGGGAGAATTTGGATTGGCGCGCCGCCTCCAGCGAGCGCTGGCGCAGGCATCCGTCGGAGGAGGAACTGAGGTCATCCACCTTGGCGGCCGTGACCTGCCCGATCTTGTTGACTGTAATGATGACGGTCACATCTCCTGCGCCGTAGCATCTGTAAGCGGGGATCGGAAGCCGGACGGCCTGGCGACCTTCCAACTCCCACGAGAGGACGGACGGGCCGGAGTAGGGGCGCGTCTGCCCGCTGTCGCCCTTGTCTTCCTCCGGGCCGCCGGTCTCCACGCGGTCGTCCTCCTTGGGCTCATTCTTCTGCCCTTCCCGGATTTCGCGCAGGATCCGTTCGTGCTCCTTGTAGAGTTCCTCGGCGTTGGTGCCGCGGTCGTCCTTCAGTCCGGCGTTGACGGCGATGCTCTTCAGCGCTTCGGGATCTCCGTTGGACGCGGCCGCGATGATGCGTTCGAGTTCTTCGCGGGAGAGTTCGACCTGCCTGGGCTGTTCGGGCTTTTTCTTGATTTCGGGAGCCTTGACATCCGTATAATCAAGCACATAGAATTCGGTGCTCCCGACGGCGTCGATCTTCAGCAGGAGTAAAATGATAATCACCGCGAGATGGATGATCGCGGTGATATACAGTCCTGCTTTGTCTCCGCCGGAGAGTCTCATTTGCAGATATGGCTCATCGCCTTTTCGATGGTCGCGGAAATGACGTCGATGGCGACTTTGTTGTGGCCGCCCTGCGGGATGACGATGTCGGCGTATCGCTTGGACGGCTCGATAAACTGCAGATGCATCGGTTTGACGGTGGCTACGTAGTGTTCGATGGCGGTCTCGATGGTGCGGCCGCGTTCGGCGATGTCGCGGACGATGATGCGCATCAGGCGGTCGTCGTCATCGGCGTCCACGAAGATCTTGATGTTCATCTGGTCACGGAGCTCCTTGCAGTTGAAGATGAGGATGCCTTCGATGATGATCACGTCGGCGGGCTCGACCGTGACGGTCTCTGTCTTGGAGCGAGAGCAGGTGATGTAGGAATACACCGGTTGCTCGATGGTCTTGCCCTGCTTGAGTTCGCGGATCTGCTGGCAGAGGAGTTTCCAGTCGATGGCGTCGGGATGGTCGAAGTTGATCTTGCGCCGCTCCTCCATCGTGAGATGGCTGGAATCCTTGTAGTAGGAATCCTGGGGAATGACGACGACTTTGCCCTGCAGCTGCCGGGTGATGGCCTTGACGACTGTGGTTTTGCCGGATCCGGATCCGCCGGCGATACCGATTACTAACATATCTTTTTTCTTTTTTTTTCTTCCAGAATTCAAAATTCTGCATTCTTGGGAGTGCGGGGGAAGGGGATGACGTCGCGGATGTTGGCCATTCCGGTGACGAAGAGGAGCAGGCGCTCGAAACCGAGGCCGAACCCGCTGTGGGGAACGGTGCCGTAGCGGCGGGTGTCGATGTACCACTCGAGGTTCTTGCGGGACATTCCCAGTTCGTCGATGCGCTGCTCGAGTTTCTCCAGGGAGGCCTCACGCTCGGAGCCGCCGATGATCTCGCCGATCTTCGGGAAGAGGACGTCCATTCCGCGGACGGTCCGGCCATCTTCGTTCTGCTTCATGTAGAAGGCCTTGATGTCCTTCGGGAAATCCGTGAGGATGACGGGCTTTCCGAAATACTTCTCCACAAGGTAGCGCTCGTGCTCGCTCTGGAAATCGGTGCCCCAGTGGACCGGGTACTCGAACTGCACCTTCCCTTCGGCGACGGCCGCCTCGAGAATCTCGACGGCGCGCGTATAGGTAACGCGCTCGAAGGCGATGCCAAGGACGCTCTGCAGGCGCTCCAGAAGGCCATCGTCATACTTGTCGTTGAGGAACTTGAGGTCGTCGGCGCAGTGGTCCAGCGCATATTGTACGAGGTATTTGACGAATTCCTCGGCAAGTTCCATATTGTCCTCGATGTCGTAGAAGGCCATTTCCGGCTCGATCATCCAGAACTCCGCGAGGTGGCGCGGGGTGTTGGAGTTTTCGGCTCGGAAGGTGGGACCGAAGGTGTAGATCTCTCCGACGGCCGTGGCGCCGAGTTCGCCTTCGAGCTGGCCGCTGACGGTGAGGGAAGTCTTCTTGCCGAAGAAATCCTTGCTGAAGTCGACCTTCCCGTTATGGACGGGAACCTTGGTGAGGTCCAGCGTGGTCACCTGGAACATGTCTCCTGCGCCTTCCGCGTCGGACTCGGTGATGAGCGGGGTGTGCAGATAGACGAAGCCCTTGTCGTTGAAGAACTTATGGATGGCGAACGCCATCGCGTGACGGATGCGGAGGACGGCGCCGAAGGTGTTGGTCCTGAGACGCATGTGCGCGACGCTGCGCAGATATTCGAGGGACGTGTCTTTCTTCTGGAGCGGGAAACGCATCGGATCGCAGGTGCCGAGGACCTTGATTTCCTCCGCCTGGATCTCGACGGCCTGTCCGCTGCCGAGCGACTCCACGAGTTTGCCCCTTACCTCGAGACTGGCTCCGGTGGTGATGTCCTTGATCAGATCTTCGCTGAAGATGTCCGTCGAAGCGACGATCTGGATATTGTTGATGGTCGACCCGTCATTGAGGGCGATGAATTTGACTTGTTTGTTGCCTCTCTTGGTCCTGACCCAGCCCTTGGCGAGGACTTCGGTTCCGGGCTCGGAGGCGAGCAGTTCCTTTACCTTTTTCCTACGGATTGCTTCCATTGTACATTCGGTTATTCTAAATCGTACAAATATAGCGAAAAAAAAGGATGCCTCCAAGAGACATCCTTTAATTCAGCATAGAGACGATGCTATTCCGCGGGCTTGCGGGCGGAATACATAATCTTGAGCGCGGAGCACCGGCGGAGCTCCTGCTTCACATCCGAAACGATACCCATTCTCACGTCCTGATCGGCGCGGATGGCGACCGTCATATAGGAACGGTCGACCTCGGACATGGCGTCACGCTCTGCGGCGATGAAGTCGCGGATATCGTCCACTGTCTTGAAAGAATCGTTGAGCTGGATACGGGCGTCCGTACCGTACATCCCCTGGAGACTCCGGATCGGAGTTCCGATGTTGATGTAGGACGAGAGGTCCTTGCGCTCCAGTTTGGCAACCTCGGTAGCCTGCGGCAACTTTACGATGACTTTGTTCTCCGTCTCGCGGAGCTGGGTCGTCACCATAAAGAAGAACAGGAGCATGAAGACGATATCGGAAAGGGAACCGGAAGAAATGCCCGGAACGTCCTTCTTGTCGTTTGATCCACCAAATTTAGACATAATCTGATCCTCCTGTTACTTTTTCTTGCCTCCGACATCCTTGGGCTCCGCCTCAGAAATGTTCTGGGGAATCGCCTTCTTGACGATATCCTGCTTCGCTTCGTCCAGGCGGTCGAACTTCATTCCGTAGCGCTGCATCGAGAACTCGTTACGGAGTTCGTTGACGGCTTTGACGAGTTCGTTCTGAACGGAGATATAGGCCTGGTAACTGGTACCGCGGTCGTTCTGCAGGGAAATAACGCCTTTGGAGACGGGATACATACCGAGTCCCTCAATCTCCTTCATTTCCTTTTCGGGAAGATTGGGATCGTCGGCGGGGTTGGCAATGAATTCTTTGATCTTATCTTTGAGCAGTGAGACGTCGAGGGCTTCGTTACCGGCAAACAGTCTGTCCGCCGAGTTGATTCGGACAATGATGATGTTGCGACGGTTGACCTTCTGGTCCTCGGCCTTCTGTTCCTTGTCAGGAATAGGGGGCAGACGACGCTGCAGACCCGCCTGATCGCCCATGGTGGTGGTCATCAGGAAGTAGCAGAGCAGGAGGAACGCGATGTCCGCCGTCGAACTTGAGTTGATTCCCGGTGTTTTTTTCTTGCCCATAGTCTATGCTTTTTTACCACGGAGCGCCATTACAATCTCGCCCACGATGATCGAGAGGATGGCGGCGCCACCCAGGATGTAGGTGAGGTTGAGAACGGTATCGGTGAGTTTGAGAGTCTTCTGCGTAGGCAGTTCGGCACCGGTGTAGCCCTGTGCGGGCGCACCTTTCGCGAGGAGCCAGGCCAGACCGCAGAGCGCTGCGGCTCCGACGACTACGTACACAATCGTGAGAAGCCTCTTGGGGTTGGTCGTGGCTGTGATGTACAGTCCGACCACCACGATTGCGGCGATCGCCAGGCCAAGCATCCCGTATGCCCAGTAGAGCAGCGCGTTGACCGAACCCTCACTGAACTTGCCGATGAAGGCGGCATAGCACAGGAGGCCGACGGACAAGGCGAGCAGCACCCACAGGCATATCACAAATAACTTAGCGTAAAACTTTTTCTCCATTGCAGGTATGGCTTTACAGGGTTACTTCTTCTCGTAGAATTTGGTGATGGTGTCCACGAAGCGGATCGAGGAGTCTTCCATATCGATGGAGAGGGAGTCGATCTTGGCGAGGATGTAGTTGTAGAACACCTGGAGAATCATGGCGACGATGAGACCGCCGACGGTGGTGATAAGGGCGACCTTCATACCGCCTGCAACGACGTTCGGGGAGATGTCACCGGCAGCCTGGATGGCGTCGAAGGCCTGGATCATACCGATAACGGTTCCGAGGAATCCGAGGGACGGGGCCAGGGCGATGAACAGGGAGATCCAGCTGAGGCCGCTCTCCATGAGGCTCATCTGTACGCCGCCATAGGAGATGATGGTCTTCTCGATCACATCTACACCCTGGTCGGCGCGGAGCAGACCCTGATAGAAGATGCTGGCGACGGGACCGCGGGTGTCGCGGCAGACCTCTTTCGCTTTCTCGATACCGCCTTCAGCAAGGGCATCCTCGACACTCTGGAGGAGTTTCTGGGTGTTGGTCTTGGAGAAAGCCAGATAGAGGATACGCTCGATGGAGAGCGCGAGACCGAGAATGAGGCAGATGATAACCAGGGACATGAAGCCGGCACCACCCTCGATGAACTTGGTCTTGAGGGCCTGGTGGAGCGGAATGTCCTGTTTGGCTGCGAAGAGGTCCTCCGGGCTTGCGGGAGCCTCGGCAACGGTGCTGTCAGCAGCGACGGTCTCCTCCTGAGGAGCGGCGGCCGCATCCTGTGCGAACGCATAATTTGCAGTGAAGACGAGAGCGCCTGCTACTGCCAAAAACGCAAAAAACTTTTTCATAATCGTTTTTGAGTGTGTTTAATAATAAAAATTTATAGTTTGTTTATAATTTCCAAATCCTTGGCAAGATAGTGATTTTTTTTCAATTCTCAAATCTTATTTGCTGATTTCTCCGCGGAGATTTTCTTCGAGCAGTTTGCGGGCGTCCTCTTTCCGGCTTGCAAGTGCCAGAATATAAAAGAGTTTGGCGAGCATCGCCTCGGTCGTGGAGTCGTATCCGGAAACGACGCCGGCCTCCTTGAGCACTTTCCCGGTGGAGTACAGGTCCATATCCACGCTCCCCGAAAGGCACTGCGTCACGTTGACGATGAGTTTCCCGGCCCGGTCCGCTTCCCGGACAAGGGCGGGGAACCATCCCGTGCCCGGAGCGTTGCCCGAGCCGTAGGTCTCGAGGATGACGGCGCGGATTTCCGGGCTCAGGAGGAAGTAGCGCGCCACTTCCGGCGTCAGCCCGGGATGCAGCTTGAGGATGGAGACCCGGGTGTCGAGCTCTTTGTGGACGATCAGTCCGGCGTTTCCGGGGGCGGGACGGCGGATGACGCCGCCGTTGTAGCGGATGCTGATGCCGGCTTCCGCGAGCGGCGGGCAGTTGGGGGAGGAGAAGGCGCTGAAGTTCTCCGAACTGACTTTGGTGGAGCGGCAGCCGCGCAGGAGGGTGTAATCGAAGAAGATGCACACTTCCGGAACCATCGGCCTGCCGTCGGCGTCCTTGGCGGAGGCGATTTCGACGGCGGAGATGAGGTTCTCCCTGCCGTCCGTGCGGAGCGCGCCGATCGGGAGCTGGCTTCCGGTGAAGACGACCGGTTTCTCCAGATTCTCCAGCATGAAACTCACCGCGGAGGCGGAATAGGCCATCGTGTCGGTGCCGTGCAGGACGACAAAGCCGTCGTAACGGTCGTATTTCCGCCCGATCAGCCCCGCGATCTCCTGCCACAGTCCGGGCTGGACATCCGAGGAGTCGATGAGCGGGTCGAAGGTGTAGCTGTCGATCTTGAGGGCGAATTTGTGCAGTTCGGGCACCTCGCTCAGGATGTGCTCGAAGTCGAAGGGCTTGAGCGTCCCGTCGACGGGGTCCTGCTTCATGCCGATGGTCCCTCCCGTATATATAAGGAGGATGGATGCTTTTCTGGAGGTCATAGGGCAAACATTCTTCGTGCGTTCAGGGTTGTTTCGCGGGCGACCGTGGCGGGATCGAGGCCCTTGCATGCGGCGATCTTTTCCGCGATCAGGGGCAGGAATGCGCTCTCGTTGCGTTCGCCGCGATGGGGGACGGGAGCCAGGTAGGGGCAGTCCGTTTCGAGGAGAATATGCTCGAGCGGGATGCGGGATACGGTCTCGGCAAGACGGGAATTCCGGAAAGTGACGACGCCGCCGATGCCGACGGAAAAATCGCCGCACCGCCGGGCCCGTTCATAAATCTCGTAGCTGCCCGAAAAGCAGTGAAGGCATCCCCGCAAGTGGAGGTGGCGGCAATCCTCGAGTATGCGGAAAAGCTCCTCCCAGGCGTCCCGGAGGTGGATGTCTACCGGCAAGGAGTGCTCTGCCGCAAGTTCCAGCTGTACCCTCAGGGCCTCTTTCTGCTCTTCCTTATAAGTAATGTCTTCGTGGTAATCGAGTCCGATCTCGCCGATGGCGACGACGCTTCCGTCCAGATGGGCGAGCCAGGCGTCGATCTCCTCTTTCCAATCCTCCCGGACGCTGCCCGGATACAGGCCGAGCATATGCCGGAGCACGCCCGGGAACCGGGCCCCGAGGGAGAGCATCCGGTCTCTCTCCCTGCTGTCGACATCCGCCTGCAGCATCACTTCCACCCCGGCGTCCAGCGCTCGCCGCACCGCCGCCGGTCCCTCTTCTCCGAACCACTCGTCGTAGTAATGCGTATGGGTATCTATAAACATTACGCAAAATTAACCTTATTTAGTTTTCTTTCAAATAGATTTTTTGAAAAATGAAGTCATGTCAGTTTCAGAAACCGTGGCCGCCCGTGGCCTCGTGAACGGGAGGGGCCCGCAAGTCGCAGACTTGTGGGAGGGATGGAGGAGCGAAGCTCCGGAAGTTTCAGAAACTGATATGACGGAATTTTTCATCAATTATAAATAAAGTATCGCTGAAGGATGTCGGAATTGACGAAACCGTCGGCCTGGAGGCGGGTGAGGGCGGCGATGATGCGGCTGTAGGGGAGATTGAGGTCCATGCAGAGGTCGTCCGGTGTGATGCCGCGGTGCTTGCGGACGTGCTCGAAGACTTTGTATTCCAGGGAATCAGCACCGTATGTCCTCCCGGCCTGCACGCTGAGGGAAATCTTGCCGCGGGAGGGAAGGAGGCCCAGCCCGAGGTCCTCCATCAACGTTTCGGGGCTGGTGATGATCTGCGCTTTGCTCCGCCGGATGAGATCGTTGCAGCCCGCCGAAGTCGGATCCTCGATCCGGCCGGGAAGGGCGAACGTGTCGCGCCCGTATTCAACGGCGAAATCCATCGTGATGAGCCCGCCGCCCTTCGCTTTCGACTCGATGAGGATCACCGCGTCCGCCAGGCCGGCGATAATGCGGTTGCGCCGGACAAAGTTGCCGGCCATCGGCTGCGTGCCCGGGGGATAATCCGACACGAGGGCGCACCTCTCCGTCGATATGAGCCGCATTGCGATGTCCCGGTGACGGGAGGGATAGATGCTCTCCGGGCCGCAGGGCATCACGCCGATGGTCGGGAGGCCGCAGTCCAGGGCCTCGGTCTGGGCGATGATGTCCGTTCCGATGGCGAAGCCGCTGACAATCACGGGCTTGTCGGCCGTCCGGGCGAGGGCGCGGACGATCTCGCGGCACCAGTGTGCGCCGTAGGACGAGATGTCCCGCGTGCCGACGATGGCGACGGCCCGCCGGTAGCCGAAGATCTCCCGCGGAGAAGAAATCCCGCTATAGTAGAGCCCTACGGGATGGTCCGGCGTTTCCTTCAGAAGAGGCGGGTAATCTTCGTCCAGAGAGCTCAGCAGGCGATGCCCGTGCGCGTACAGTCCTTCCAGTTCCGCGGCCTCGTTTCCCTCGGGGATGCCGGGGACGGCGGCGGCGCATCCGTACCGTTCCAGCAGCGCGACGCCCTCCCGGGGCTTGAAGCCGTAGAGCCGGTTGATCGCGGAGATTTTGACGAGTTCAAGATCGGTTTCCATAGGGGCAAATCTATGGAGTTTTTCCGAAAAAAAGCCCTCCCCGGCAGATGGGAAGGGCGATTTTTTTCTGTTTTTTGAAGACTTTCGCGGTTTCTTTAATTTTTTGCGCGAATCTTTAAAGAATCAGCATCGCGTCTCCGTAAGGTCCGAAGCGATATTCCTCCTTTATGGCCACCTCGTAGGCGTTCATCACATTCTGGAATCCGCCGAAAGCGGCCACCGCCATCAGCATCGTGGACTCCGGCCTGTGGAAATTGGAGACGAGGGCGTCGGGGATGGAGAAGCGGTACGGGGGGAAGATGAATTTGTTGGTCCAGCCGTCGTAGGCGTTGACCTCGGCCTTGGTGGTGACGTAGGTCTCCAGGCCTTTGAGGGTGGTCGTCCCGATCGCGACGATCTTGCCGCCTTGCCGCTTGGTGCTGTTGATCTTTTCGGCGGCCTCTTCGGGGATGATGAGGCGCTCCGAATCCATCCGGTGCTTCGAGAGGTCCTCGACGTCCACCGTGCGGAAATTGCCGATGCCCATGTGCAGGGTGATGAAAGTCTTGTCGATGTCGTGGAGGATCATCCGGTTGAAGAGCTCCCGGCTGAAATGCAGGCCGGCCGCGGGGGCGGAAACGGCGCCCTCCTTGTCGGCGAAGATGGTCTGGAAGTCGGTCTTGTCGTTCTCGTCCGGCTTTGCCTTGACCCAGAGGGGAACCGGCGTTTCGCCCAGGGCGAAAAGCGACTGCTTGAAGTCCTCGTACGGGCCGTCGTACAGGAAGCGGAGCGTCCTGCCGCGGGAGGTCGTGTTGTCGATGACCTCCGCCACGAGGCTCTGGTCCTCGCCGAAATAGAGTTTGTTGCCGATACGGATCTTGCGGGCGGGCTCGACGATCACGTCCCAGAGACGCTGCTCGCGGCCGAGTTCACGCAGCAGGAAGACCATGATGTCGGCGCCGGTCTTCTCTTTCTTGCCGTAGAGACGGGCGGGGAAGACCTTGGTATCGTTGAGGACAAAGGTGTCGCCTTTGCCGAAGTATTCGATGATGTCCTTGAAAATCCGGTGCTCGATCTCGCCGGTATCCTTGTGGAGGACCAGGAGTTTGCACTCGTCCCGCCAGTAACTGGGCTTCGTGGCGATCAGTTCCTGCGGTAGTTCGAACTGAAACTGTGATAATTTCATTATAGCGTTTCCTTGTTGATGTACTCAATAAGTACGGAAGATTTTTGGAAAAAGTTTCAAATATGTGCTTCTCGGAAGACCTCGATGATGGAAGGGTAGGTCTTTTTGAGGAAGGGCGGGAGACTGGACTTGGCCACCCAGGCCGCCTTGCAGATGTCCTCGTCACGCTGCGGGGTGAGGTCGGTGGGGTCGTTGTAGAGCATGTCGAACCACCAGGTGTGCTTGAGATGCCAGACGCCGCCGCGGAGATAGCAGTGGTCGGTGATGCAGATGAGGCGGCGGATCTGCAGGTCGTCCACGCCGGTCTCTTCCTGCACCTCGCGGATGGCGGTCAGTTCGATGTCCTCGTCCGCCTCCTGATGGCCCTTGGGAAGGTCCCAGAGCCCGTAGCGGCTGATGAGGAGGTAGTCGCCCCGGCGGTTGGATACAAGTCCCCCGGCCGCGTTGACCTCCTTGAACTCCGCGCAGATCCGGCGATAGGTCTCCTCCGTGTCCGCCGAGGGGATGCAGATCTTGGACAGCGTGTCGGATACTTCGAACATCTTGACCAGCGTCCCGATGTCGACCTTCGCCCCCGGGTGGAATTCCACGGCGTTGGGATCCCCGAGCGTCTCGTCGCCCTCGGGGCAGATGACGATCTGCCGTTTCTCGAAATAGATTTTATGCATAATCCATAAAAATCACTATATTTGTAATTCTTACCCTGCGTGCAGGGTGCAAATTTAGAAAAAAATAAGGATGATGACAACAATTCATAGCAAACACGGCATCGTGCCCCGTCAGCCCGCCGAATTATATATGGCTTTTTCCGATATGCGCAACTTCCTCCAGTTCCTCCCCGAGGACAAGAAGGAGGGCGTCACGGCCGACTATGACAGCATCCACGCGGAAGTCCAGGGCTTCTCCATCGGCGTCAAGGTGCACGAGCGGGTGCCGTATTCCCGGATCGAATTCGTCGATTTCGGCGCTCCGTTCGCCTTCCATATCGTCTTTTATTTCGACGCGGCGGCGGAAGACCCGTACAAGACCGATTTCCACATCCTGTTCGAGGCCGAACTCAACTTCATGATGAAGATGATGCTCTCGGGCAAGATCCAGGACGCCCTCGACAAACTCGTGGACGGGATGGTGGATCCCTCGAAATTCAAGATGCCGGATGCCTGAAGTCCCTTATAAGGCATTCTGGACGATGGCGGAGGAGGCGATCGGCGCGGATTCCGCCCGGTCGCTGCGCGCCGCGCTGGACCTCCCTCCCGCCGTTTCGGTCCGCCTAAATCCTTTCAAGACCCCTTCCGGAGACCCGCTTTTCCCGGATGCGGAGCCCGTGCCCTGGTCGAAGTGGGGGAGGATCCTCCCGCTGCGGCCGGTATTCACGCTCGATCCGCTCTTCCACGCAGGGGCCTATTACGTGCAGGATTCCTCCGCGATGATGGTCGGAGAGGTGCTGCGTGCGTGCCTGAAGGATTTTGACGCGGAGCGGCCCTTGCGGGTCCTCGACGCCTGTGCCGCCCCCGGGGGCAAGACGACGGATGCCGCCGCTTCGCTCCGGGAGGCCTTCGGCGACCGCTTCCTGCTCGTAGCCAACGAGGTGATGCGGCAGCGCGCCGGCGTCCTGAAGGACAATGTCGCCCTCTGGGGAGATCCCTGCGTGGCCGTCACATCCGCCGATCCGGCCGCCTTCAAGGCCTTCGAGGGTTATTTCGACATCATTCTCGCCGATGTCCCGTGCTCGGGCGAGGGGATGTTCCGCAAGGATGAGAAGGCCGTCCGCGACTGGTCCGAAGATGCGGTCGCCCTCTGTGCGGCCCGTCAGCGCCGGATCGTCTCCGACCTCTGGCCCGCCCTGCGCGAGGGCGGTGTCCTGATCTATTCGACCTGCACGTTCAACCGCAGGGAGAATGCCGGGAATGTCGGCTGGATTGCGGAAACCCTGGGTGCGGAGTTGATTTCTCCGGGCCGGACAATGGTTCCCGGCGAGGTGCCGGGAGAAGGACAGTATGTGGCCGCCCTCCGGAAGACGGCTCCCTCGGGTGAGTTCCGCCTTCCGAAGCCGCCCCGCAGCGCCGTTCCCGTGCCGGAAGGCCTGCTGGAGGACCGTGCCGTGACGGCGCTCCGTTCGGAGGCGGTCATCGCCGTGCCGGAAACGGTTGCGGCGGAAGTCGCCGTGCTGGAGCCCCTCCGCCCGCTCTCTGTCGGGACGCATATCGGTGCGTACAAGGGCCGCGAGTGGATTCCGTCGGCGGATCTGGCCCTTTCTTTGCAGGCCCGTCCCGGGGCCTGGCCCTCCGTCGCTCTTTCGCGGGAGGATGCGCTGGCGTTCCTGCATGGGGATACCCTGCGCCTGGCTGACGCCGCACCGGGCTTTTGCACGGTGACCTGGCGCGGGGTTCCGCTCGGTTTTGTGAAAAATATCGGTTCCCGGTGCAACAACCTGCACCCCAGGGACCGCAGAATCAGAATAGACGTATGAAAAGACTGATAATTCTCATGGCAACACTCCTGGTGTGCGCGCTTCTGCAGGCGCAGACGACGCAGGCGGAGTACCGCGGACGCTACACCCTGCTGACGGACAAGGTCGGCGTGAGCGGCCTCGGCGTCGAGACGCTCCTCTCCAAGTGGGAGAAAGACTATCCGGACGATCCGGATATGCTCGAGGGAAAGTTCCTCCTCTACAGCGCCCAGTCGATGTCCTCCCGTGTCATCCAGCTTCCGCAGGACAGGTATCTCGGCCGGGATCCGCTGATTCCCTACACCGATTCGCTCGGCGTGAAGCGGAATTATTTCGAGGACACCCTCTTCGACGAGGCCCTCTTCGCCCAGGCCTCCAAGGCGCTCAACCGCGCCATCGCCATCCGTCCGGAGCGGCTCGACTACCGCTGCGCGCGCGTCAATTACCTCATTTCCTATGAGAAAGAGAGCCCGGACATGGCGCTCGCCGAACTTAAGGAACTGATGGAAAAAACCTATCCGGGCCGCCAGAAATGGCAGTTCCCCGGCATCGAGGGGGATGTGGACCGGGATACTTTCAAGGCGTTTATGCAGGATTACTGCTTCACTTTCTTCAAGATCGCCTCTCCCTCCGCTTACGAGGCGTTCCGGCAGGTGTCGGAGCAGATGCTCAGATACGAGCCCGGCGATCCGGTCTTCCTCGACAACCTCGGCTCCTACTATCTGGTTTACAAGAAAGACAGCAAAAAGGCCCTTTCCTATTATAACAAGGTCCTGAAGAAGCATCCCGACGACCTGACGGCCCTTCGCAACTGCGTCGTCGTCGCCCGGCACGAGAAGAATCCCAAACTCGAGAAAAAATATCTCCCGCTTCTGATCAAGTATACCGACAACGACACCGAGCGCGCCTCCTCGGAGGCCCGTCTCCAGGCGATGAATTCCAAATAAACACTTAATAATAATGAAAAAAGTATTTTTGCTTATGATTCCGCTTCTGGCGCTTGCCGCCTGCTCCCCGAAAAGGGAAGTCGTGAAAGCCATCGATCTCACTGACCTCGACACGACGGTCAGCCCCAAAGTTGATTTCTACCGCTACGCCACGGGCGGCTGGCAGGTCAAGAACCCGCTCAAGCCGGAGGATTCCCGCTTCGGTTCGTTCGACGTGCTCAACGAACTGAACGAGAAGCGCCTGAACGAACTCTTCCAGAGCATGACGAAGATGCGGGCCAAAAAAGGCACCGTCGATCAAAAGATCTCGGACCTCTACAAGATGGCCCTCGACTCCACGACGCGCAACAACCTCGGTGCAGAGCCGATCCTTCCTTATATCGCCGGGATTCAGGCGATCGACAGCAAGGAGGCGATGATCTCCAAACTCGCCGAGATGTCCAATACCGGCGATGACGGCGGCTTCTTCGGCGCCTATGTCGAGGCCGACCTGATGGACAGCGACAACCAGATTCTCTACCTGGGCCAGGGCGGCCTCGGCATGGGAGACCGCGACTACTATCTCGACGCGTCGAACGCGGCGCTGAAAGAAGGCTACAAGGCATTCCTCGAGAAAGTGTTCACCCTCTCCGGCATCGACGACGCCGCGCAGCGGGCTGCCAACGCCCTCTCCGTCGAGGACCGTCTCGCCGAGATTTCCTGGACGAGGGTCCAGCAGCGCGATGTCCAGGCCATGTACAACCCGATGACGACGGAAGCCGTCGTGGCCGCCTATCCTTCGGTCTTTTTCGACAAATACTTCGAGGGAAGGGGCATTCCCGCCCAGGAGAAGATCATCGTCGCCGAGCCCTCCTTCTTCCAGGGCCTTTCGGACCTGATCGCTTCCACCGACCTCGCGGTGCTGAAGGACTATATGCTCGGACAGTTCGTGCAGGGAGCCTGCGGCGCCCTGAGCGATGACTTCTACGCCGCCTCCTGGGAATTCTTCAGCCATCAGATGGCGGGCGCCCAGGAGCAGAAACCGCGCTGGAAACGGGCGATGCGGGTTCCGAATTCCTACCTCTCCGAGGCCGTCGGCAAGATGTACGTAGAACGCTATTTCCCCGAATCCTCCAAGCAGAAGATGACCATCCTCGTGGAGAATCTCCGCACCGCGCTCTCGCAGCACATCGATTCGCTCGACTGGATGGGCGACACCACCAAGGTCAAGGCCCAGGAGAAACTCAAGGCCTTCACCGTCAAGATCGGCTATCCCGACAAATGGAAAGACTATACAACCCTCGATATCGACCCTGCGAAGACCTATTATGAGAACCTCCGCAGCGCCAGCGCCTGGTACGTGGCCGACAATATGTCCAAACTCGGCAAACCTACCGACAAGACCGAATGGGGGATGCCTCCGCAGATGGTCAATGCCTACTACAACCCCACTACCAACGAGATCTGCTTCCCGGCCGCCATCCTGCAGCCGCCGTTCTTCAATCCCGATGCGGATGACGCCGTCAACTACGGCGGCATCGGTGTCGTGATCGGCCACGAGATGTCGCACGGATTCGATGACCAGGGACGTCTCTTCGACGCGGCGGGCAATATGACCAACTGGTGGACGGCCACCGACGAGGCGAAATTCAAGGAGAAGGCCGCCGTCCTCGTCTCCCAGTTCGACGAGGTGGAAATCGCCCCTGGTGTCCACGCCAACGGCAGTCTGACCCTCGGTGAGAACATCGGCGACCACGGCGGCATCTCGATCGCCTGGACCGCGATGCAGAACAGCTGGAACGGCGTCCATCCCGAGCCGATCGACGGCTTTACCGCAGAGCAGCGCTTCTGGCTCTCCTACGGCCATATCTGGGCCCAGAACATCACGGCCGAAGAGTCGGCCCGCCTGACCAAACTGGATCCCCACTCGCTGGCCGTGAACCGCGTGAATGTCTCCATCCGGAACTTCCAGCAGTTCTTCGACGCCTTCGGGATCGGCGAGGGCGATCCGATGTTCCGTCCCGAGTCCGAGAGGGTGCACATCTGGTAAGTGTCCGCCTCCCGCTTCATAGCGCGCAGGATCCGTTTCGACGGACCGGTCGCGATGGTTTCCATCGCGGTCAGTTTCGTCGTGATGATCGTGGCGGTCTCCGTTTCGTCCGGCTTCCGCTTCGCCATCCGTGACGGAATTTCGGAGATGATGGGTGATATCGGCATCCTCCCCGCCTACCGTGGTGTAGAAGGGGAGGAGAGCCCGGTATCCCTGTCGACCGAAACGATGCGGGCGATGACGGGATATCCCGGCGTCGCATCCCTCCGTCCCGTTGCGCAACGCTCTGGCATCGTCCGCTGCGGGGATGTGATCCAGGGTGTGCTGATCCGGGGGACGGAGGCGTATTCGTCCTCCGATACGGCCGCGCTCGGCGTTACCATTCCGCGCCGGCTTGCAGATATCACGGGCCTCGGGGAAGGAGATGAGATGCTGACGTATTTTATCGGCGAGAAGGTCAAGGTCCGGAAATTCACCGTGCGGCACGTCCGTGACGGCGGAATGCTGGCCCTGGACGAGAATATCGTCGTGGAGGCCCGCCTGGAGGACATTCGCAGGGTCTGCGGATGGGAAGAGGGACAGTGCTCTTCGTACGAAGCGGTCTTGTCGCCTTCGGCGAGGGGGCGCCAGGACGACATCTCCGCCGCCCTCGGCACGATGCTGCTCGCCAGCCCCGTCGAGGAGGAGCAGTCCCTAATGACGGTGACGGCCCGCGGCCGCTATCCGCAGGTGTTCGACTGGCTCGACCTGCTGGATTTCAACGTGCTGTTTATCCTTCTCCTGATGACGCTGGTGGCCGGATTCAATATGATCTCGGGCCTGCTGATCCTCCTGTTCCGCAACATCTCCACCATCGGCCTCCTCAAAACGCTCGGAATGACCGGCCGCGCCATCGCCGGCGTCTTCCTCCGTGCCAGTTCGACGCTGGTCTTCAAGGCGATGGCCATCGGAAACGGGGTGGCGGTTCTCCTCTGCCTCCTGCAGCAGTGGACGCATCTGCTGCGGCTCAATCCGGAGAATTACATCGTTTCGTACGTGCCTGTGCATCTGGACATTCCGATGATCCTGACTGCCGATGCGTTTGCATATCTGGGGATCATGCTGCTACTGCTGATCCCGTGCCTGTTCATTTACCGGGTCGACCCCGCCAGGACGGTCAAGGCGGAGTAGCCGCTTTCATTTCTGAAAAAAAACGCGTAAATTTGTGAGATTTTAATAGAAAACGCAACGAATATGGAACTTACTGCAAAGCAATTGGCACATATCCTCCAGGGGACCGTCGAGGGGGACGAGAAGGCGCTCGTCACGAAATTCGCCAAGATCGAGTACGGGAAACCCGGCACCCTGAGTTTCTATGCCAATCCCAAATACGAGCAGTACGTCTATACCAGCAAGGCGTCCGTCATTCTCGTCAATAAGGACTTCGTGCCGAAAGAGGCGGTTTCCGCCACCCTGGTACGCGTCGAGAATGCCTACAAGGCCATTGCGGACCTGCTGAATTACGTCGCCAGGAACAAGCGCCGCGGCGGCCGCCACCGCAGTCTCCGCGCCCGCTGGTTCCTCTCCACCCGTTTCGGGAAGCGCGTCTATGTGGGCGCCTTCTCGTATGTCGGTCACCATACCACGGTGGGAGACGACACGATCATCTACGAGCACGTCTATATCGGCGACGACTGCAAGATCGGCAAGCACTGCATTTTCTATCCGGGCGTCCGGATCTATCCCGGAATGGAGATCGGCGACAACGTGATCATCCACGCCAACGCCGTCATCGGCTCCGACGGCTTCGGCAACGTGCCGCTTCCCGACGGCAGCTGGGAGAAGATCGAGCACCTCGGCAAGGTCATCATCGAGGACAATGTCGAGATCGGCGCCTGTACCACCATCGACCGCGCCGAGATGGAGGCGACCATCATCCGCAAGGGCGCCAAGATCGACAATCTCTGCCAGATCGCCCACAATGTGGAGATCGGAGAGAATACCGCGATGGCCGCGCAGGTCGGCATCGCAGGCAGCGCCAAGATCGGGAAGAACTGCCTGATGGGCGGTCAGGTCGGCATCGCCGGCCACCTTACCGTTCCCGACCGGACCACCCTCGCCGCCCAGGCCGGCGTCATCGGCTCGCTCAAGGACGGCGAAGGCAAGACCTACGTCGGCTCTCCCGCCCTGCCCGTCAAGCTCTATATGCGGGCCTACGCCCTCTTCAAGAAGGCCGGCGAGCAGCACTAATCCCTGTCTGAAGGATATTATTTGCAAAAAATCGCAATTTTTATTATCTTTGCGGACTTTTGAAACGTGAAGATGATAAAAGTAAGTTTCGCATTTGTGCGAAACATCCTTATTCAGAGCCTGAAAAGGCGAAAAAAGTCCCTTTTCCCGAGGAAAGGGGATTTAGGGAAAAGGGTAACGTAAACAAATAAAGTGCGCGAGCAACTGCACGATATTGGCGAATTGTTAATTTTGAATTGAAAAACAGCAAGTTGCGACTTGCAAAACTTGAATAATGAACTGCAACCAGAAAACGCTTTCTAAAACCTATACCTTCCGGGGTCACGGCCTTCATACCGGCAAGCCGGTAAAGATGAAAGTCGGACCGGCCCCCGCCGATGCCGGGATCACCTTCCTGCGCAGCGACCTGGGGGATGACTGCCGGGTGAAGGCGTTTGCGGAGAATGTGACGACCACGACCCGCAGTACGACGATTTCGGACTACCCTTATTCGGTCGTGACCATCGAGCACATTATGTCGGCCCTGACGGGGCTCGGCATCGACAATGCCCTCGTTTCTCTCGATAACGACGAAGTCCCCATCCTGGACGGCAGCGCCCGGCTGTACGCCGAGGCCTTCGCGAAAGATCCGCTGGTCGACCAGGGGGTGTCGCGCCGTTACATCTCGCTTCCCGAGGCCGTCGAGGTCCGGGACGAGAAGTCCGGTTCCTGGGTCCGCGTAGAGCCCTCCGACCATCCCTCGATCGACGTTACGGTCGACTTCGGCTCCCGGGTCCTGGGCGTGCAGTCCGCGCATTGGGACGAGACGGTCGATTACGCCCGCGAGATCGCTCCCTGCAGGACCTTCGTCTTCTTCCACGAACTCCACTTCCTCTTCAAGAACAATCTCATCAAGGGCGGCGATGTCGACAACGCCATCGTCGTGGTGGAGCATCCCGTCGGCGAGGAGCAGATCCGGGAGATGGCCGAGTCCATTCATCGGCCGGGTCTCGCCGTCACCCCCGAGGGTTACCTCAATACCATCCGCCTGCATTTCCCCGACGAGATCGGCCGGCACAAACTGCTCGACATCATCGGCGACATGCGGCTTGTAGGCGGCTTCCTCAACGCAAAGGTCACGGCTTACAAGCCCGGCCATACCATCAACACCCTGGCGGCCAAGGCCGTCCGCAAGCTGTTAAAATAGCGCATTATGACCAAGATTCATCCGCTCGCTACGGTGAGCCCCGACGCCAAGATCGGCGAGAATGTAGAGATCGGCCCCTACGCCTTCGTAGACGCCAATGTGGAAATCGGCGACGGCTGCAAGATTTTAGCCCACGCCACCATCTTCGAGTACGTCAAACTCGGAAAGAATTGCAGCGTGTTCCCCGGAGCCGTTGTCGGCGCCATCCCCCAGGACCTCAAGTTTGACGGAGAAGTCACCTATGTGGAGGTCGGCGACAATGTCACCATCCGCGAATGCGCGACCATCAACCGCGGCACCCGCGCCAGCGGCAAGGGCGTGACCCGCATCGGCAACAATACCCTCCTGATGTCCTACGTGCATGTCGCGCACGACTGCAACGTAGGCAACCACTGCATCCTCGTGAGTTATACCGGCATCGCCGGAGAGACGGACGTCGACGACTGGGCCATCCTCGGCGGCGGCACGATGGTGCACCAGTTCTCCAAGATCGGCTGCCACGCGATGGTCGGCGGCGCCTCGAAGGTCAACAAGGACATCCCTCCGTACGTGCTCTGTTCCCGGGATCCGATCCGCTATGTCGGCATCAACCTCGTCGGACTCCGCCGCAGGGGATTCACCTCCGACCAGATCCGCAACATTAAGGACATCTACGACACCATCTATTTCCAGGGGATGAATGTCTCCGACGGCATCGCCCGCGTCGTCTCCGGCTTCCCCGAGAGCGAAGAGCGCGACAACATCGTCAATTTCATCCGCGCCTCCAAGCGCGGCATCATCCCGGCGGCCAGCCGCGGCGAGAAGTTCGAGACCGACTAGGTGCTTCTCTCGACCGCATACTTCCCGCCTGTGGAATATTTCGCCCTGATGGCGAGAGATATGACCTTGTCTCCGGACAGGGTCATTCCGTCTTCCGTCCGGCTGGAGGGCTGCGAGCATTACATCAAGCAGACCTGGCGGAGCCGCTGCCGCATCCTGACGGCTTCCGGCGCCGAGATCCTGCAGGTGCCGGTGGTGCACGCCGCCGCCAAGATGCCCGTCCGGGAAGTTCCCGTGGAGTATACCACGCCCTGGGTGGTGCGGACGGAGCGGACGCTCGACGCGGCCTACCGGATGTCGGCCTACTATGATTACTACCGCGACGACCTTTTCGCCATCCTGGAAGAGGGGATTCCGCTGCTGTTCGACCTCAATCTCGCCCTGATCCGCTTCCTCGCCGTCCGACTGGGTGTGGCGGCGGAGATAGACGTGAGCACGGACTATCTGCCCGAGGGTGACGTGACGGATGACTGGCGTTACGTCCTGACGCCCAAGAAACCCAATACTGTGCTGCGGGATCTTGGATTGGAAAGACCTTATTATCAGGTGTTTTCGCAGAAATACGGCTTCGTGCCCGGCTTGTCCGCACTGGATCTGCTCTGCAACGAAGGACCGGATTCCCTCCTTTTCCTGAAGCGGATATGAAAGGGCGGTGGGCATACGGTCTGTGCCTGGTGGTCTGTGCGCTGATGCATCTGTCTTTCCTGCGCGCACAGGAGCCGATCCTGCTGGAGCCTTCTGTCGTGTCCGCCTCCAGACCGCTTGTCAAGGCGGTCGGGGATACGCTGGTATTCAACCCTGACGCGCTGCCCCTGGAGGATGACGCCTCTCTGGAGGACCTCCTGAAAATGATTCCCGGCCTGGCCGTGGAGGGCGGGGAAGTGACGCTTTACGGCCGCAGGATCGAGAAAATGCTGGTCGGCGGGAAACTCTATTTCGGCGGCGACGTGGCGGCGGGCCTTCGGAATCTCAGGGCGGAGGAGATCGAATCCGTCGCCAGTTATCAGCGTCCCAGCGATTTCGCCCGCATTTCCGGCATCGACGACGGGGAAGAGGAACCGGTCCTGGACGTCAAGATCAAAAAACAGTTCCTCAACGCGCTCAAGGGACGGGCCCGGGCGGGGGGCGGATATCCGGCGCATTTCCTCGCTTCCGTAAACGGAGGCGTTACAACGGACACCTCCCGCGTGTCGTTCGTCCTCGGTGCCAACAACACCCTCGGCGCGCCGGACATCCTTTCCCAGAATACAAGCCGGATCGGGACCGGTTCCGCCGGCTATCCGCTCTCGCGGGACGCGGGCCTGGACTTCAACCTCAAGCGCGGTTCCCTGGACATGACGGCCCATGTCCGGTATGACGGGAACGACCACGACCGCTATCGGGAAAACTGGACCCGGAACGTCTATTCCGGCGGGAAGGAGCAGTACACGACGGCGCGGTATGAAGAGCAGACGCGCAGCGACAAGGTGACCGCGAATTTTGAGGCCGAATGGCGGCCCCGGAAGGATCTGTACTTCTTCTTCAAGCCTGAATTCGTCTTCAACGGTACGCTCACGTCCTCCGATCCCGCCTCCGCTTCCTACAGGAGAGATCCGCTCACGGACGAAGATCCCGCTCTGATTAACCGGGTGCTGCGTCGCCAGACCTCCCTCCGGAACCGCACGGAGGGGCGTATGACCTTCCAGGTGACGAAGCGTTTTGCAAAGAAAGGCCGCTCCTTCAGTTTCAGAACCTTCGACTACTTCTCGGGCGGTGAAGCCCTCAATTTCAACGATTACCTCGCGCTGACCGCCACTTCGCTGGTCAGGAAGCAATATGTGACCGCCCCCTGGCTCCGCAACGACTTCAACGTCCAGTTCTCCTGGAACGAGCCGCTGGGGAAGCACTGGTATCTGCAGGCGCTTCTGGCCGCGAAACTGTCGGTCTATGGGCTGGACCGGTCGTTCTATTCGCTGGACCGCCTTCCCGGCACGGAGGACTGGACGGTGCCGATGAATCTTTCCCGGGCGCAGTGGATGGCGAGCCTTCCGGCGGATTACAAATCATCGCTGGATGAGACCTTTACCTCTTCCGGGACCTATCTCGGTATCCTGACGACGGGAACGCTCAGTCTGCGCTATGTCAGAAAGCGTTTCAATACGACCTTCGGCGTCAGCGTCCGTCCGACCTGGGGGCTGGTCCGCTTCCATACGCAGGAGCAGCCGTCCGGCAGCAAGTCTTCCTTCGTCTGCTACGCCGCGCCGCATTTCACCCTTCGCTACAATAAGTCCAGGCAGGAGTTTGTCTCGCTGATTTACAAAAGTTCCGTCGGAACGCCTTCGACGGCGAATCTTCTCCCGGTGCGCAGCGGAACCAATCCGCTCTATGTCAGCGAGGGCAACCCTTCGCTCAAGCCGTCCTTCACCCACCGCCTGACCCTTAAGTATAATTATTCCCATCCCAAGGGAGGTCGGAGCGTGTCCCTGGAGGCCTCCGGCCGTGTCGTGCAGAACGGCTTTGCCACCGATACGGAATTCATTCCCGAAACGGGCGGAAGGATCTCCCGGAGCGTCAATGTGGACGGGAACTGGTCGGCTGCTGCGGACGTGGTCTACAACCAGTCCGTCAAGGGAACGCCGCTCACGGTTTCCAATCATCTGAACGCCTCGGTCGGGGACGATGTGGTCCTGCTGTACGACTCTTCCCTCAAGGCGAGCGAGCGCAGCGTCCTCCGGCGGATCGCCGTCCGGGACCGGCTGGATCTGACGGCCCGCTGGAAAAGCGTGATGCTGACGGGCCGCGTGATGGGGGAATGGCTCTATGAACGGAGCCTGCAGCGTCCCGAATTCTCGCAGATGCCGTGGATGGTGGGCGGCGCCCTGCTTTTCCGGTGGAACCTTCCCCGGCGCTGGACGATCTCCACAGACTTCAATCCCGTCCTGTCGCGCGGCAACGGATATCCGGGACTGGACGGGATGTATTATTATTGGAACGCTTCCGTGTCGAAGGGATTCTTTGACGGGAAGATGCTTCTCCGGCTTACGGGCAACAATCTGCTCGGGGAGGAGAGAAACAGTGTCCGCCGGTTTGCGGCGTCCTCACGGTCTGTCTACCGCTATCTCTCTCCCGGACGCTGCGTGCTGCTGCAACTGTCCGTCAAATTCTAGAACCGCCAGCCGACGGTGGCGAAGACATCCCACAGATTGTTTTTGAAGACCGTGATCTCCGGTGAGGGGACATTCTCGATGTAGTCGGCGTAAGGTCTTACGTAGATATTGTCCTTGAGGTGGACCCGGACGGCCACGTCCGCGAAGAAGGAACCGTCGGAGATGAATCCGGCGCCCATGGAGAACGAACTGTCGTGGCTGCGGACCTTGACGGGATTGCCTCCGATCGTCCTGGACTGGGTGATGTATTTGCCGTCATCGCCTTTCTCGGGACTGGTGACGAGGCCGTAACCGGCACGGAGGGCCAGTTTGCGGACCGGCTTGAATTCGGCGCCGATGCGCAGCGCGTGCGAGACCCCCATATACTGTGAAATCTCCCAGTTGGCGTCCGAGAACTCGGAGTCGTTCCGATAGGCGCTCCGCAGTTTCATGTCCTTATAGTTCATCAGTTCATAGTCTGCGCTGATGAGGCCGACCTGACCGATCGTCCACGCAAGGCCGGCGTTGAAACGCCAGGGGGTGCGGCACCGCCAGGAGTATTTTCCCGCGGGGGATTCGGCCGAGAGGGTGCTCTCGCCGAGATAGTTGATGGACATGTCCTGGCTCCAGCGTTCTTTGACGCCAATGACGGTGGGCGTCTGTACGGATGCGCCGATGCGGACGCCGCCGGGGAGCCGCGCCAGGAGGCCCAGCTGGGCGTAGACGCCGGCGCCGGAAGCCGTGTAGGAGTAGCGCGCCTTGGCGTCGTTGAAGTATTTCGTGGTGCCGTCGTCGAAGGGAATCGGGAAGTCGGCGCTGCGGATGGCCTGCTCGCGGATGTAGTCGTCATACCGGTAGTCGAGACTCGTGATGCCGAGGTTGGCGCCGATGTAGAGGAAGTTGCTGATGTTGCCGGCCCAGTTGAAGACGATGTCGTATTTGTTGCCGAATACGAGCTGCCCGTAGCGCTGGTCGAGTTCTCCTGCGAGGCCGATTTCTTCGCCCTGGATGAATTCGGTGGCACCCGCATACTTGTCAGTATACCCGTTGTAGGTGGCGATCAGGCCGGCCTGATAGGCGGTGACGGGCAGCCAGGGATAATTGTCGTAGGCGCCGCTGCCGTTGAGTTCCGCGCTGGGAATGCCGTCGGCCTGGGTGGCCAGGTAGCCGAGATAGGTGCTCCGGTCCTGGAGTCCGCTCGCGAAGATTTCGTTGAGGAAATTGCCGGACGGGGTGCCGAGGACGCTGATCGAATAACTGACGAGGCCTCTTTCGCGGTTGGTGTTGACGTTGAGCGAAGCGCCGAAAGAGGGGAGCGTGAAGCGGGGGTGACTGGTGCTGTTGGAGTCGCCGAACCCTTCGGGAACCGTGGAACCTTGGGTGAGGATGGAACCGGTCGTGCTGTTGGTGGAGATGCTGACGCCGGGGCCCAGCATAATCTGCGAGTAGCCGGCTACGGCGCCGCCGGCCGGATTGAACCAGATGCTGCCGAGGTCGCCTCCGACAGCCGTCACGGCGTTGCCCATACCGATCGTGCGGGCGGAGCCGTAAGAGGTGTTGGCGGAGAAATTCCTGGCGTCGTACATGCTCTGCGCCGCCGCTGCCGTCGCAATCCCCATAAGAAGGGCGGATGTCAATATTCTGTTACGCATGGTTTTGTCGTTTTGAATCTGTTTTCGGAATCGTTTTATCCGTTAGTGCCTGCCGCCGGAGGAATGGCTGCTGCCGCCGGAGTAACTGGAGTGGCCGCCTCCCGAATAGCTGGAATGGCTGCTGCCGGAGTAACTGGAGTGGCTGCCGCCAGAATAACTGGAGCGGGAACTGCTGCCGGAATAGCTTGAGGAGCCGGAACTTCTGTACGAAGAACTGGAAGAACTGCCGGAAGAGCGGCTGGAAGATGTCGAAGGCCGGTAGGAACTGCCGCTGCTGCTGCTTGAACTTCTGTAGGTCGAGCCGGAGGAGCGGGATGAACTGCCGCTGCTGCTTGAACTTCTGTAGGAAGAACTGGAGGACGACGTCGAGGGACGGCTGGAACTCGAACCGGACGAGGACGAGCGGTAGGAGGAGCTGCCGGAAGAAGAGCGGACCGTGCTGCCGGATGAGGTGGCGACGGAACGTCCGGTAGAGGTGGAGGCGGTCCCGGAACGGACGGCGGTGCCGGATGAGGAGCGGACTGCCGTGCCGGTGGAGGAACTGCGGGTGACGGGGCGGACGACGCTCGTGCTGCGGGCGGCCGAGGTCCGGATCGCTCCGGTGCGGGATGCGGAAACGCGGGAAGCGCCCGAACTGGCGGTGCGGGTGACGGTTCCGGCCCGGCTGGTGCTGCTCACGCGTGTGCCGAGCCCGGATGCGAGGCGGCCTGCGCCACCGGTGACATGGCTGCGGGGCGACCAGACGGAGGGCTCGTGGTAATAGTGGTGATGATGGTGGTGATGCCCGTAATAATACGGGTAGTGGTAATAATAGCCGCCATAATACCAGGGATCCCAGTAATAGGAGCTGTAATACCACGGGCTGTAATACCTGCCGTACCAGCCGTAATAGTACGGATAGTAGGAAGGATAGTACCACGGATCGTACCAGCTGTACCAGGAGTTGTAATACCACGGATCTGCACCCCAGTACCACGAACTGTAGTAAGGGGAGTAATACCAGGGCCGGTAGCCCCAGGCGTATTCGTACCGGAGGTCATACCAGGAGGGCTGGTCGAAGACGGTGACCGTGGCGGTGCCTTCGCCCGGGTTTAGCTTGATGGATGCGGCTTTGTCGCGCGGGATGACGATGGTGTCGCGCTGGCCGTCACCGCTGAGGAAAATCTGCGAGCCCCTGGTCTCGGCGATCAGGGCGTCCGTCTCCTCGGCCGTCGTAGCGGACTGGGCGGGCCGGGTGGCGGCAGGTGTCGGTTTATAGTAGATTCCGTCCGGGAAGCGCTGGCTTGTGGAAGCGGAGTATTGACCGGCGGCCGCGCAGGACCCGAGGGCTGCGGCTGCGGCAAGACAGAGCACATTGTTGAACGTTTTCATAGTATGAATCCCCTATAATATTATAATTTTACGTATCTTTGTACCGAAAAAACGGCGATACGGATATGTTGCAATTTCCGTACCCGAGCCGGATACACTGCAATTTTAATGATAAATCGTGAAAATTCAAAGACAGAATGGCAAAAGAGGTAACTAGAAGATCAGAAAATTATTCCCAGTGGTACAATGACCTGGTGGTGAAGGCCGACCTGGCCGAGCAGAGCGCGGTCCGGGGATGCATGGTCATCAAGCCCTACGGTTACGCCATCTGGGAGAAAATGCAGCATATACTGGACGGAATGTTCAAGAAGACGGGCGTGAAGAACGCCTACTTCCCGCTGTTCATCCCGAAATCCTTCCTGAGCCGGGAAGCCGAGCACGTAGAGGGATTCGCCAAGGAATGCGCCGTGGTGACGCATCACCGGCTGATGACCAATCCCGACGGTCCGGGCGTCGTCGTCGATCCGACGGCGAAACTGGAGGAGGAACTCGTCGTCCGGCCGACTTCCGAGACCATCATCTGGAGCACTTACAAGAACTGGATCCACTCGTGGCGCGACCTGCCTGTGCTCTGCAACCAGTGGTGCAACGTCGTCCGCTGGGAGATGCGTACGCGCCTTTTCCTCCGTACCGCCGAATTTCTCTGGCAGGAGGGCCATACCGCCCACGCGACGGCCGAGGAGGCCTATCAGGAGGCGGAGCGGATGGTGCACGTGTATGCCGACTTCGCCCGTAACGTGATGGCGATGCCGGTCGTGGTGGGCCACAAGAGCCCGGGCGAACGGTTCGCCGGCGCGCTCGACACGCTCACGATCGAGGCCCTGATGCAGGACGGAAAGGCCCTTCAGGCCGGCACGTCCCACTTCCTCGGGCAGAATTTCGCCAAATCCTTCGACGTTCAGTTTACCAATAAGGAAGGCAAGCAGGAATATGTCTGGGCTTCGTCCTGGGGTGTTTCCACCCGTCTGATGGGCGCGCTCATCATGGCTCACGGCGACGACAACGGCCTCGTGCTTCCTCCGGCCCTCGCCCCGATCCAGGTGGTGATGGTCCCGATCTACAAGACTCCGGAGGAGAGGGCCGCGATCCTCGCCAAGATGGACGAGGTCAAGAAAGCGCTGGAGGCGAGCGGCCACAGCGTCGAGATCGACGACCGCGACACCCTCCGTCCCGGTTTCAAGTTTGCCGAGTGGGAGCTCAAGGGCGTTCCGGTGCGGCTCGCCATCGGTCCGCGCGACCTCGAGGGCGGTACCGTGGAGGTGCATCGTCGCGACACGCTCGAGAAGGTCGTGGAGCCCCTCGAAGGCCTGGACGCCCGGATTGCCGAACTGCTTGACGCCATTCAGAAGAATATCTACGAGAAGGCGATGGCTTTCCGCGACGCTTCCGTCCGCAAGGTCGACACCTGGGAGGAGTTCAAGACCGAGATCGAGAAAGGCGGCTTCCTCCTCTGCCACTGGGACGGAACGGCGGAGACCGAGGCGAAGATTCAGGAAGAAACCAAGGCCACGATCCGCTGCATTCCCGTCGACAGCTACCTCTGCGAGGAGGAAGGCACGTGCGTCTATTCCGGCAAGCCTTCCCATCAGCGTGTCCTGTTCGCCAGGTCGTACTAGAAATAAATTACTGACAATATGAAAAAAATTGCATTTACCCTTACCCTTGCGGCGCTTTCGTTCGCCGCGTTCGCCCAGGATCCCGAGGTGAAGAACCCCGAGGCCGTTGCCGCCGAAGTGCAGGCGGTGAATACGGACGTGCAGGCCGTGGCCGCCGAGGCCGCCGCTGCCGCCGAGGCCGCTCCCGAGGAAGTGAAACCCGAGCCGAAGCCCAAGTACTGGACCATCAATCTCCAGCACAACATCAATCTCGGCCTGACAGCCCTGTATCAGTGGTCTGCCGGCGGTTTCAACAACGTCACCCTTGCGGCCGGCGTTGACTACAACTTCAACTACGCCAAGGACAAGATGATCTGGAACAACCGTCTCCAGCTCGATTACGGCGCGATGTGGTCGGCCGACAAACCGATTCTCCAGAAACACAAGGACCGGATTTATTTCGAGTCCAAGTGGGGCCTGGAAACGCCGGCACCCCATCTGAGCTG
The DNA here is from genome assembly GCA_900320545.1 of uncultured Bacteroidales bacterium. Classification (GTDB taxonomy): domain Bacteria; phylum Bacteroidota; class Bacteroidia; order Bacteroidales; family UBA932; genus Cryptobacteroides. Next base: position 32,786 of record ONSU01000005.1, read on the forward strand.
GTCGGCTTTCTTCGATCTGCGCACGCAGTTCCACAACAACTATGACTACCCGACCCCGACTGGCACAGAGGGCGAGCCGAGCAGGGCTGACTGGAGGAGCGCCCGCGTCCTGAAGTCCGGTTTCCTCTCTCCGCTCTATATGAATCTCGGTCTCGGTCTCCTGTGGACCCCGAAGCCCTGGTTCTCGCTGAACTTCGCCCCGATTACCGGCGGCGTCGTGGTGGTGATGGATGACGATCTCCGTTACATCTACGGTATGGATCTGCGCCGAAGCAGCCACTTCCGCGAAGATACGCCTAAAGGAAGGGCCACGGATGCCGAACGCAAGGCCGCGTATGACGCCGAAGAGTATGGCGACTTCCTCCCGGTCCGTCCGGAATTCGGTGCCCAGCTGAAACTCGACGCCAAGTGGGAGGTCAATGACAACTTCTCCTACAGCACACAGCTGGCCGTTTTCTATAACTACCTCACTCCCAAGATCGAGCCCCGTATCAACTGGGATCACAAGATCTTCTGGAAGATGGCCAAGTACTTCGCCCTTTCGCTTTCCGCCAACTTTATCTACGATCCGCTCGTGCTCGTGCGGGACGCCAAGTTGGATGAGACCGGCGTGAAATATGCGAAGGGAGAGAAGAATAAGGACGGCATTCCCGACAGCAAGGGAATCCAGATCAAGTCGTTCCTCGAGCTCGGCTTTACCTACACCTTCGCCTCCAAGAAGTAATGATCCTTCTCGCGGTCAGCGGAGGCATCGATTCGATGTGCATGGCTGAAAAGGCCCGTCTCCAAGGCGGGCCTTTTGCCATCGCGCATTGCAACTTCGCACTCCGTGGGAGCGAGAGTGACGCCGACGAAGCGATGGTGCGGGAATGGGCATCCCGGTATGGGATGACCTGCCATGTGAAGCGTTTCGAAACGGCGTCCTATGCGGCCTCGAACGGGATCAGCATCGAGATGGCGGCCCGGGAACTGCGTTACCGGTGGTTCGGCGAACTGTGCCGCGCGTATGGCTACGAAGCCGTTGCGGTCGCGCACAATGCCGATGACAATGCCGAGACGATGCTGCTGAATCTGGTGCGGGGGAGCGGTGTCAGGGGATTGCTTGGGATGCGGCCGGAGGGATTCCTTCCGGATCCGTCGTATGCGGACATCCCCCTGCTGAGGCCGCTGCTCGGAATGCCTCGCGCCGCGATTGCCGCATTCGTTTCGGAGCACGGCGTACCGTACCGCGAGGACCGGACCAATGCGGAGAACGACTATAAGCGCAACAAACTCCGCAACCGGGTGTTCCCGGTGCTGCGGGAAATCAACCCGTCGTATCTCGAGGCGCTGGCTCGGTCCCGCAATCACCTCGGCGAGACGGAAGCCGCCGCCCGGGCGTACTACAGGATGTCCCGGGATGCGGTCTGGGACGGCGTTTCCGTCGACCTGACGGCGCTGGAGGCCCTGGAGCAGCCGGACTATGTCCTTTATTGCCTGCTGGAGGAGGAGGGATTCGCCGCATTTACCATTGAGAAAGTGAAATCCATCCTGCACGACAGCGCGACCCGGAGCGGGCGGAAGGTCGTGGAAGGGGACCGGGAGATCGTATTCTCGTCCGGAAACATCCTGATCCGGCCTTTGTCGTCCGGACTGTCCCTGTCCGCCGCCGACGAGCCGGTCGTCGTCCGTGCACCCGGCTTGTACCGGGTCGGAGGCGTTTCTTTGCAGGTGTCGCTCCACGATCCGGCCGATTTTTCTTCGTTCAAGACCGCGCCGGGCGTGACGCTCGTCGATGCCGCCGCCCTTCCGTTCCCGTTCCTTGCCAGAGTATGGCGACCCGGGGACTATATGATCCCGCTCGGAATGCGGGGACGGAAGAAGGTCAGCGACCTGCTTTCGGGCGCCGGTCCCGCCGTGAAAGAGCGGGCGGTCGTCCTTCTCCGCCCCGGCTGGGAGAAGCGCGGCGCGGGATCTCCGGCCTCGGACGGCCCGGCCTGCGACCGCATCGCAGCCCTTGTCGGCATCCGTCCGGACACCGCCTTACGGGTTACTCCCTCCACGGCCCGTATTCTTCGGATTTCCATTCAGGCATAGGTGTAACGAAAAAGCCCGAAAATGAAACAGGTCCTCCGCGGCAACGGAGGACCTGTCACATTTAAGCGGCGTCAAGTGTTATTTTACTATCTCGATGCTGTAAGGCATCAGGGCGTAGGCCTTGGCGGGCTCGTTGGCCTTGAGGGACTTGACGGCATCGGCGATGCCTTCGAAGGCCGTCCCCCTGAGGGCGGCGGTGAGGCCGTCGTCCTGCTTGCCGTTGATGCTCTCCATTACCTGCTCCATCATTGTGAGCGGCCTCGGGTAGCCGATGACCTTGTACTCGGTCTCAGCCTCGTAGCCGGCGAGGGAGGCGGCGTAGGAGATGGCGTCCTGAAGCGTGCCGATCTCATCGACTAGACCGATGCCAAGGGCGTCGGCGCCCGTCCAGACACGGCCCTGGGCAACGGAGTCCACGTGCTCCGGAGTCAGGCTGCGGCCTTCGGAAACGATGCGCACGAAGTTGCTGTAGACATCCTCGATGGAGGCCTGCATATAGGCCTGCTCGTCGGCGTCGAGGGGACGCATCAGCATCATCATGTCGCTGTGCTTGTTGGAATTGACGGGCGTGATGTTGACGTGCGCCACATCCTTCAGGGTCTTGCTGAGGTCGGGGATCATCGCGAAAACGCCGATCGAGCCGGTGAGGGTGGTGGCGTCGGTGTAGATCTTCTCGCAGCCGTTGGAGATCCAGTATCCGCCGGAAGCGGCGTAGTCACCATAGGAGGCGACCAGCGGCTTCTCGGCCTTGAGGAGGTCGAGTTCGCTCTTGATCTTGGCGGAGGCGAGCACGCTGCCGCCGGGGGAGTTGACGCGGAGGACGACGGCCTTGACGTTCTTGTCCTTGCGCACCTTGGCGACGATGCGGGCGAAGCGGTCGCCGGCGATGTCCTTGTTCTCGTTGCCGTCGACGATGTTGCCTTCGGCGTAGATGACGGCGACAAGATTCTTGCCGGTCGGGAGGGTCGGGGGAACCTTGACTTCGACGTAGTCCATCATCGGGACCAGGTGCAGGTCTTTCTCGTCGGCGATGCCGGCGAGTTCGCAGAGCTTGTCGATGAGTTGCTGACGGTTGAGAAGATCGTCCACGAGGCCGGCCTCCTTGTAGTCCTTCGGAAGGACGAGGGCGAGGTCGTCGATGAGGGCGTTGAGTTTCTCTTCATCCATCCCGCGGGAGGCGGCCATCTCGGCGGAGAAACTCTTCCATATAGAGGTGATCATCACCTGGTTCTGCTCCATATTGGCTTCGCTGGCGGAGTTGCGGATGTACATTTCGCCGGCGGATTTGTACTTGCCGTGGCGGATGAGCTGGACATTGACGCCGAATTTGTCGAGCAGGTCCTTGAGGAACATCATCCGGCCGCTGATGCCGAGCAGCATGCCGCCGGCGCCCTGGTCGGCGTTCATATAGACCTTGTCGGCCGCGGAGGCGAGGTAGAAGCTGCCGGTGGACAGGCCGTCGGTGAAGGCGACGACGGGCTTGCCGCTTGCGCGGAAGTCGACCAGCGCCTTGCGTAACTCCTCGAGCCCGGCCATCCCGGCGCTCATCCCGTCAGCGCGGATGAAGACATACTTGATGGCGGGATCCTCGGCGGCGATCTCCAGGGCGTTGACGGCGTCCAGGATACCGAGGGAGGGAGTCATCTCGGTATTGAAGCTCTGCAGGGCGGTGAGATCGAAGGTCTCGGTGTTCGTTTGCTCCGAGAGCGTGAATTTGCTCATGTCCAGGTCGAGCACGCCTTCGCGGGGAAGGACTGTCTTGCTGCTGCCGAGGGCGGCCATGGCTGCGAACATCATCATAAACAGGATCGAAGCGATGATGTTGAGGATCAGGAAGCCGACGATGACGGCCAGTACGGTTTTGAAGAAATCTTTCATTATAGGGAAGTGTTAAAATTTCAATCTTACAAAATTAGTAATAATTCGCTATATTTGTAAAAATTATTTAGAAATGGCGCAGAAACCTTCCATTCCCAAGGGAACACGTGACTTTTCCCAGGCCGAAATGGCCCGGCGCAATTATATTTTCGACACCATCCGCGGCGTATTCCGCACCTTCGGCTATCAGCAGATCGAGACGCCCGCGATGGAGAATCTCTCCACGCTGCTCGGCAAGTACGGCGACGAGGGCGACAAACTGCTCTACCGGATCCTGAATTCGGGCGACGCCTTCGCGGATGTCGATTTCGAAAAGCCGCTTACCCCCCAGGTGACGGAGAAGGGTCTGCGTTACGACCTTACCGTGCCTTTCGCGCGTTTCGTGGTGCAGCACCAGAGCGAAATCAGCTTCCCCTTCAAGCGCTTCCAGATCCAGCCGGTCTGGCGGGCCGACCGTCCGCAGAAGGGGCGCTATCGCGAATTCTACCAGTGCGACGTGGATGTGATCGGTTCGAAATCCCTGCTCAATGAGCTGGAACTGGTGCAGATGGTGGAGCGGGTATTCGCAGCGCTGGATGTCCGGGTGCTGCTGAAAATCAACAACCGCAAGGTCCTGACCGGCCTCGCCGAATGCTGCGGTTTCCCCGACAAGGTGGTTGACATCACGGTGGCCATCGACAAGATGGAGAAGATCGGGCTGGACGCGGTGAAGGCGGAGCTGCAGGAGAGGGGATTGACGGAGGAGGCGATTGCCGTGCTGGAACCCGTGCTGGGAATGCAGGGGACGACGGCGGAGAAGATCGCTTTCCTGCGGGGTCTGTTCGACGGCAAATCCGGGGAGGGCCTTCTCGGTGTCGCGGAACTGGAAGAACTGTTCTCGCTGATCGAGGCGGCGGGCGTATGCGTCCCTGTCGAACTTGATCTGTCGCTCGCGCGAGGACTCAATTATTATACGGGAGCCATCTTCGAGGTGAAAGCCCTGGACTTTGCCATCGGAAGTATCTGTGGCGGAGGGCGTTACGACAATCTGACAGGTATCTTCGGCCTTCCGGGGATGTCGGGCGTCGGCATTTCCTTCGGCGCCGACCGTATCTACGATGTCCTGACCGGGCTGGAGAAATTCCCGGCATCGCTGGCCTCCTCCACGCGGATTCTTTTCGCCAATATGGATGCGGAAGGGTTCCGCTATGTGCTCCCGGTCGCCGCGGCCCTTCGCCGCGAAGGCGTTGCCGTCGAAATCTATCCCGACAGCTCCAAACTCCGCAAGCAGTTCGAATACGCTGAGCGCCGGAGTATTCCTTTCCTCTCCATCAACGGCAGCGAGGAGATTGCCGCCGGCGAGGTCAACGTCAAAAACCTCGCTACCGGCGACCAGCGCCGCTTCGCCGCCGGCGATATCGCCGCGATGCTCGCCTGGCTGGAGAATTAGCGGCAGGAAGGGCAGATTCCTTTTACGATGTAATTGACCGAAACGCTCAGGAAGCCGTCCGGAAGGGGAATGGCCGGGATGGCGGTGCCGTCCAGGCAATAGGTGCGGTGGCACTTTTCACAGTAGAAATGCGGATGCAGGTCGTCGTCCCGTTCGTCGTCATGGCTATGGCATAATTCATAGCGGACCGCATCGCCGTCTTCGATCGAGTGCACCAGGTGGTGCTCCTTGAAGAGGGTGAGCGTGCGGAAGATGCCCGATTTGTCGACGGTGTCGAGGGCGGATTCCAGTTCCGTGAGGGAAACGGGCCTGCCGGCGTGCGCCAGCGCGTCCGCGACGAGGATGCGGTTGACCGTCGGGCGGATGCCGTGGGCGGAAATCAGACTTTCGGCAGCACTCATTCGAGCGTGGCGATCTTGTTGGCCAGGTTGGTGGTGAAGCGCTCGCAGTTGATCGGAGACTTGTCCTCGCTCCAGACCGTCGCGGAAGGGCGTTTCAGTTCGCGGAGCTTGCCCGTGTAGAAGCGCATGTTGTCGGTGAGTTCCTTGACGTAGCCGCGCTTGATGTCGTACTGGGCGAGGATGGAGTCGGCCGCGACGGGGTTGTACGTGTTGAGGGCGTCGTACAGGGCGGCGATGCCGAGCTCTTCCATATACTGACGGTCGATGACCTTGACCGTGTCGAGATAGCCCTTGACGCTCGGGGCGGCGGCCGGCGAGGCCTGAACGGCGGTCTCCGTGACGGCGGGATCGGCCGTCCGGACCTTCCTCTCTTTCTTGCCCGCGCTGCCGATCAGGATGCCGATCAGAAGTCCGAGCAGGAGGATGCCCGCCGCGGCGCCGCCGATGATGAGCTGCCATTTCCTGTCCTTGAGGAAGGCGAACGGATCATAGACGAGGGTCGCTTTCTTCTCGCCGTCGCTGTCCTTGAGGCGGTATCCCTCGACGGGGGATTCGGTAAGCATATCGGGCAGGATCAGGTCCAGGGGGGCCTGCTTGCCGTCGTGGACGGTCTTGATGAAGAACTGGCGCGTCTTGACGTCCTTGTTGAGGGTGATGGTGAAGCGGACGTCCGTGGTGAGGTCCATCTCTTTCTCGAAGGTCTGGCAGCCGGGGCGCTCCACCCGCACGAGGGCCTTTTTGGCCTTGGCGGAAGGCATGCTTACCGAGCGGTCGGGGGTGACGGGCTCGGAGTTGACGGTGATGCTGTAGCCCTCGAGATTCTCGCCTTCGGCGTTGGCGATCCGGAAGGTGTTGTAGTCGAGCTTGAGTTTCCAGTCCGGGGTGAATTTCGCGAATCCCTTCTCGTCGACGGGCGTATCCTTGATGATGACGTCGCCGTATCCCTTCTTCTTGAGGGTGACGGTCGTCTTGGTGAGCGTATAGATGGGGGTGCCTTCCCAGAGGATGCCGTCCACATAGATCTCATCCGGGGTCAGGGTGCCCTTGGCGGGCTCCAGGTCGGTAAGGATGCGGGTTTCCTCCTCGCTGCCCGTGATGTCCTTGATGGTGCCGTCGGGACTGATGCCGGCGTTGCGGTCGAGAAAGAAAACTTCGCTGTAGTCGCTGCTCTTCATCGTGAAGAGGTGCGAGAGAATGTCCTTCAGACTGCGGCTCCCGCCGTAGTAGCGGACGGCGCAGACTTCGGAGAAACGGGTATGGAACCGGGGTCCCTCGTCGGGATATTCCTTGTTGAAGTACAGGCCGATCTTGGCCTCGTCTCCCACCTTGAGGGCCTCGATGATGTCGTCCAGTTCGGCTCCGCTGATGATCAGCCCCGAGGGGATGAAGACGTGGGTGGCGAAGTAGCCGTCGCCCGCTTCCGGGTTGGCGCTGTAGATGTTGAGCACGCAGCCGTCGGCGCCGAAGATGGCGCTGATGACATTCTCGGTGCTGTCCGTGCCGAGGAAGGGGGATAATTTATGCAGCAGGCTGCGACGGTCTTTGAGACGGAGCGTCCAGGCGCCTTCGTTGAGACTGAACCCGATGTGAAGGTCCGTGTCGACGTATGATTGAGCGAGTCCTAACTTATTCATAGGGGCAAATATAATAATTTTTTCCTATATATCATCGGCTTCCTCCGCCGTGGCCGCCGCCGGAATATCCGCCGCCGCCGCTGCGGGACGACCTGCCGCCACCGCCGCTGTAGGACCACCCGCTGCTGCGGGAAGGGCGGCCGGAATAGGACGAGGCCGTCGCCGCTCTCTTTGCGGAATAGGCGCTCAGCAGCATCGCGCCTGCGGTCCGCTGCGTGGAAGAAAGGACGCGGGACATCGTTAAAACGTCGCGGAAACCGGTCTCGGCGACATACTTCCGGAATTCATCCGGATACAGTCTGGCGAAGTTTTCGGCCACCTTGTCGGCGATGCCGAAGAGCTGGGCGTAGACGAGATACGAGCGCCAGAGCTTTACCTCGACGGCCTGCCGCTCGCCGGAGAGGGTGAAGTCTTCGAGGTAGTTCCTGAACTCGATCAGGTGACGGCGCTCCTCCTGCGATGCCTGATTCCAGATGACATGGCCGCGGTTGCGGGCCTTTTCAGGCCAGGCGCCGGCGCGGGAGTAGTTCTTTTTCGCCCAGTTCTCGAATTCCTTCGGCTCCAGGAGATGGTTCGATCCGGCGGCTTCGAGCGCCATGTTGTACAGTTCGACCTGGGTGCTGTCGGGGATGATCAGGTCGTCGGAGGGATCGAAGGCCAGGTTGACCCGCTTTTCATCGGCGGGATCCGGCACCACCTTGATGTAGCCCTCCTGGATCCACAGGAGGAAGTAGGCGCCGATGAGGTTGGCGTCGTTGTTGAGGTAAAAGCGGTTGCCTTCCTTGAGCAGGCAGTATGCGGCGGGGAGATCGCCGCCAAGCGGGATGTCGCGCCACCAGCCGGTAATCTTGGTCTTGCCGTAAACGGATTTCTTGAAGACGTGCCCGGTGGCTTTCGCGAGGCCTTTCCAGATGAGGCGGCCCAGATAGAATAGCGGGAGGCCGGCGCAGACCAGGGCGCAGAGCGCCTCGAAGAGCCAGGTGAAAATTTTGACGAAAAAGGCCTCGACCGGATCCTCTTCCTTGTATTCGCTGTCCTTGAAGGCCCTGTCGCGGACCGTCTCGAAAGGCGCGTCGACGGAAACGGCGGGGGAGAAGATCCCCTTGTCGAACCGGCACATCACGATGACGGAATTGTCGTAGCCGAGCGGATTGTCGGACTCGGCGTAGACGGCGCCGTCCTCATACCAGACGACCCCGTCGTATCCGAACGCCCAGATGCCTCCGTTCTCCTTGCTCCAGGGCTCGGAGCCCGTCTCGTTGAGGATCGTGACCTTGGCGTGCTGCGGACCGGCGACCAGTTCGTCGTTGATGAACATGAAATTGAAGCCGTCGGCGTCCTGAAAGGCCTGCACCAGGTTCCGGACGATGAAGGTGGCCGTCCAGACATGCGGACCGTATTCGCCCTGTCCCCAGCAGAGTTCGACCCCGGATTTCCCTTTCTCGACGATGCCGCAGCGGAAGGCCTTCTGCTCGCGGCTGCGGTCGGAATTCCACTTCCTCCCGTCGGAGGCGAATTCCCGGTCGCCCTCGAAGACGCGGAGACTGTCGACCTGCATCTCCCCGAGGTTGCCGATCGGGATGTACCACTCCGTGCCCTTGACGATCTCGACGTTCCAGACTTGTTTGATATAGGCGGTGCCGTCTTTCCGGAGACGGACGGTGACGTCGATGTCGTTGATGCGCTGTGCCGGCAGAAGGACCGGGAAGCAGGACAGGAGCAGGAGTGTCAGGAATCGTTTCACGGCTTATAGGTATTGATTGTAGGCGTCGATGATTTTCGGCATCCCGATATGCGCCAGATCGTTGGCGATGAGAAGGTCGGTGATGCCGTTTCTGTCGGCATACTCCCGGATTGAACCGGCGAAATACCGGCAGTCGATGATATGGATCTCCTCGAAACTGTAGAACAGGAAAGGCGGCAGGAGGTCTCCGAATCCGTCTTTGAGGAGCAGGAGCCTGCGGCCGTTGGGCATCGTCGTGACCTTGACGCAGGTGAGGCGGAGGTCGCTGCCCATAAAGGTCTTGTAGGCGCCGGAGCCGCCGTCGGGCTGGCTGAAGAAGAAGCGGCCCTTGTAGGGTCTGCTCTCCGAGATGACCTTCGTGCGGTCCTTGTCGAGACTGTAGTTGACGTAGGTCGTGTTCCAGTCGGCTTCCCGGGGAATGTACCAGGTAAAGTCTTCCGGCGCGGCCTTGATGTCTCCGTCCCCGGAAAACAGGTAAAGGGAGCCGACGAAGCGGTGCATGACCTTCTCGTCATACGTCTCCAGCCCCTTGAAGGGCAGGCCGGCGACGGCCGCGAACTTCAGTGCGGCGTAATAGGCGCCGAGGGGAAGCCAGCGGTGGTCCGTCCGGGCGAAGATGTCCTCTCCCACGTGCTCCGACAGGATGGAGTACACGTCCAGGGCCTTGACTCTGTCGGAAAGCATCGAGAAGATGCTTTCGATGACCTCGGCCTGGCTGCGGACATAGTCTTCCCCTGCGTAGGGGGTGTAGAATTCGCAGGCGGTGGGGATGGGCATGCAGTATACCTGCACGCGGGGCAGGGCGTCGGCATAGCGGTTAACGACCTCAGCGAACGCGGCGCCGCCGTCGGCGCTTCCGCCGTAGGGGACGAGGGCGCGGAGCCATTCTCCTTCGCCGACGATCAGCACGTTCTCCGCCAGGCGGCAGGGCTCGTCGACCGTGATGATGTTGGTGTAGGGCGTGACCGTCCGGACGGGCGCGGATTCTTTCTCCAGGATGGCGTCGAGCTCTCCGAAGAGGTCATTGCCCGTCTGGGCCCGGCCGGGAAGCCAGGCCCAGAGGGCCAGGGTAAGGCAGGCGGCGTATTTCAGCGCCCGGCGCATCACAGACGCGCACGGATGGCCTTGGACGCCTCTTCGTAGCCGGGCTTGTCGAGAAGGGCGAACATATTCTTCTTGTAGGCCTCCACGCCGGGCTGGTTGAAGGGATTGATTCCGAGGAGGTAGGCGCTGACGCCGCAGGCGAATTCGAAGAAATAGAGGAGCTCGCCGAGGTTGGCTTCGTCGATCCTGCCGATGGTGACCGCCATCTGCGGGACGCCGCCGTCGATGTGGGCGATGCGGGTGCCGAGCTGCGCCATCTTGTTGCAGTGCTCGACACGCTTGCCGGCGAGGAAGTTGAGGCCGTCGAGGTTCTGGGGATCGGTGCCGATGACGACTTCGCGCTGCGATTCTTCGACGGAAACGACCGTCTCGAACATCACCCTTTCACCTTCCTGGATGAACTGTCCCATGGAATGAAGGTCGGCGGTATTGTTGACGCTGGCCGGGAAGATGCCCTTGCCTTCCTTGCCTTCGGACTCGCCGTAGAGCTGTTTCCACCATTCGGCGAGATACTGGAGTTTGGGATTGTAGGTGACGAGGATTTCGACTTTCTTGCCGAGTTCGGTGTAAAGGAGGTTGCGGATGGCGGCGTACCGGACGGCGGGATTCTCCGCACCCTTGACGGCGAGGTCCTTCTCGGCCTTTGCGGCACCCTGGAGGAGGGCTTTGATGTCGAATCCGGCGAGGGCGATGGGGAGCAGGCCCACCGGGGTGAGCACCGAGAAGCGGCCGCCGACGTTGTCGGGAACGACGAAGGTGCGGTAGCCTTCCTGGGTGGAGAGGGTCTTGAGGGCGCCTTTCTTCGCGTCCGTGATGGCGACGATGCGGGCGGCGGCTTCGGCCTTGCCGTAGGTGTCCTCGAGGTATTGCTTGACGATGCGGAAGGCGACGGCGGGCTCGGTGGTGGTGCCGGACTTGGAGATGACGACGCAGGCGGCGTTACGCTCTTTCAGGAGGTCGAGGAGCTCGGCGATGTATTCCTCGGAGAGGTTGTTGCCGGCGAAGACGACTTCGGCGGCCTTCTTGTCCTTGAGCTGCTTCCCGAAGCTGTGAGAGAGGGCCTCGATGACGCATTTTGCGCCGAGGTAGGAACCGCCGATGCCGATGGCGACGACGAGGTCGACGCCTTTCGACGCCCAGTCCTCCCGGATGGCGAGGATGTCGTCCACGAGGGCGGCGGGTGTCTCGGACGGGAGATGCTTCCAGCCGAGGAAGTCGTTGCCGGCGCCCTGCTCCGAGGCGAGGACGTCGAACGCCGCGAGGGCCTTGTCGGTATAACTCTTGACCTGTGCGTCATTTACAAAGGAGGCGCAGCCTTTTACATCAATCTTGATCATAATATTTATAGTTCTGTGTTTGTCTTCAATCTCACAAATTTACACAAATTTTTGATAAAATGTAGCGCTGCGGAGAGTATTGCCTTGCAAACCCTCCGAACCTTCGGTTCTCCGTCCCTCCCACAGCCTGCGGCTGCGGGCCCCTCCCATTCATGTAGCCATGGGCGGCCACAGGTTTTCAAAGCAATACTCTCCTCCGCGTAGAATAATGTAATGGGAAAAAAGTTATCTTTGTAATCGCTAAAACTGAATTGTATATGAAACAAGTCTTTCTTCGGGTGGCCGTCTGGGCTGTCTTTGCGGTTATTTCTTCGTTCGGGGCGTTTGCGCAGCAGCATGTCCATATCGTGGGGCACAGGGGATTCTGGAAGGCGGAATCCGCCGCGAACACGCAGAATTCCATCGCTTCGCTCCGGGCTGCCGGTGCCGAGTCCCTCTGGGGCAGCGAATTCGACGTACAGCTTACCAGTGACGGCGTCGCCATCGTCAACCACGACCCGACGGTCCGCCGCGGCGCGGAGAAGCTCCGCATCGACGAGCACACCTGGAAGGAACTTTCCAAACTCGATCTTGCCAACGGCGAGAAGCGCCCGACGCTCGACAGTTATGTCGCCGAAGGGGCGAAACTGACCGACACCCGCCTCGTCGTGGAACTCAAGCCCCAGCGGGAACCCGGCGGCGGCCATCAGCGGGAAGATCTGCTTGTCGACGAAACGGTGAGGATTCTCCGGAAATACGGCGTGTTCACGCCCGGACGGACGGTATTCATCTCCTTCAGCCTCTACATCTGTGAGCGGCTGGCCCGGGAGTATCCGGAGTTCACTACCCAGTATTTGGAAGGCGATCTTTCTCCCGCGGAGGTCAAGGCCAGGGGCATTAACGGCATCGACTACAAGTACAAGGTTTTCCGCAAACATCCCGAGTGGGTCGCCGAGGCGAAGGCGCTCGGAATGAGCGTCAATACCTGGACGGTGGACAAGGAGGAGGATATCCTCGAGATGATCGGCCTCGGCGTGGAATACATCACTTCCGACGAGCCGCTCCTGGTCCGGAAACTCCTCAATAAGAGGGGAGAATATCAGGTCGAGGCCTCCGACCTGACCCTCGTCGGCAAACTTCGCACGGATACCCCGAAAGTCTACAACCGGATCGACACGCTGGCATATCCCGGCCTTACCAGGAGCGAGATCAGCCGCGCCCGGATGTCCGCCGGCATTATGGTGGCCTTCAGGACGAATGCGAAGCGAATCTCGGTGCAGACCGACTTCGAGTACCGGGAAGGGGCCCTCAAATCGTCTCAGCTCCTTTACAGCGGATATGACCTTTATATCAGAAAGGACGGGGAGTGGCTCTGGGCCGGAGACGGCGTGAGCAAGAACAGCGACATCTCCGCTCCCGCCGAGATCGTCAAGGCGATGGACGGGTCGATGCACGAGTGCCTGCTGTATCTTCCGATGTACAGCATCCTGAACTCCGTCCGGATCGGCATCGACGGCGGCGCGGAGATCTATCCTTCCGAGAATCCCTTCCGGCATCGTGTCGGCATCTTCGGCTCGAGTTTCACCCACGCCGCCTGCGCGTCCCGCCCGGGGCTTTCGTATCCCGCCATATTCTCCCGTGACACGGGCATCAACCTCCTGAGTCTCGGGGTGAGCGGACAGTGCAAACTCCAGCCGGTATTCGCCCGCATCATCGCCGACGCCGACATCGACGCCCTGATCCTGGACGCCTTCTCCAACCCCAAGCCCGAGGAGGTCGAGGAACGCCTGTTCCCCTTCATCGAGACCATTCAGGCGAAGCATCCCGACATCCCGATCATCTTCCAGACCACGATCTACCGCGAATGGCGCAACTTCAACACCCGCTTCATCAAGTATGAGGCGGACCGCTATGACCGCTGTGTCGCCAAGGTAAAAGAGGCGCAGAAGAAGTACAAGAATATCTATCTGGTTTATCCCAATGCCACCGACGAGTGGCACGACACCTCCGCCGACGGCACGCATCCCAACGACAGGGGTTACATCCTCTGGGCGCACTCCATCGAGAAGCCCGTCCTGAAGATTCTGGCGAAGTACGGAATCAAATGATTTCCAGCATCTCAGGGGGGATGTAGGAGGTGGTGACGGCGACGAAGCCCTCGATGGCGACGAGCAGGCGGCGGTCGCGCCGGATGCGCTTGATGTAGCCCTCGGCGCCCTTGAGGGGACCGGCGGTAACGCGGACTTTGTCACCCTGCCGGTAGTTGACGATATCTTCGCTGCTAAAGAATTCCAGCCCCTCGGCGCCGGAGTCGGCGACCAGGCGGAAGATGGCCATTTCCTTGTCGGGGATGACGGCGGGGCCGGTGCGTTCGGCGTTGTAATAGACCAGCGCATAACCGTAGACGATGGCCCGGACTTTTTTGATCTCCTCGCCGTCCGCGCGGACGAAGAGCAGGGAATTCACCACGGGAACCCTCCGCCAGACTTTCCTTTCGGAGTCCTTCACATAGCGGGTGCTGTCGTCCACACGCCGGAGGCCGGAACCCGTCACGGGCTCCCTCCGGGTGGGGAAGTACACCTCCAGCCCCTCCCTCTGCAGGACCTTCTCGATCTCGAAGACCTTGTTGTGGAACACTTTCAGGGCGTACCAGTCGCGTTTGATCTCTTGCTCTTCCATATCGCTTACCCTGCAAAGATAGCAAGAAATGGAAAAAAAACATTATATTTGTAGGACTATGATGGATTGTGTCTTGACTTGGGTGGACGGGGACGACCCCGTGTTCCGCAGCCGGATGGCACCCTATCTGACCGGGGCCCGCGAGGACAGCCGGAACGATGTCGCCGGCCGCGCGCGCCTGACTTCCTGCCGGGAAATCGTCGTCGCCGTCGCCTCCATCCTGCGTTTCGCCCCTTTCATCAAGCGCATATTCATCGTCACCGACGGCCAGGATCCCGGCCTCGGCCCCTTCCTTGCCAAGAATTTTCCGGAGAACAAAGTTCCTGTCGTCATCGTCGACCACAAGGTGATCTTCGAGGGCTACGAGGGCTATCTGCCGGTCTTCAATTCGATGTCGATCGAGACGATGCTATGGCGGATTCCGGACCTCAGCGAAGACTTCCTCTACCTGAACGACGACTATTTCCTCCTCGCCCCCGTTACCGAGGCGGATGTCCTGTCGCCGGAGGGGAGAAGTCTCTTCTACGGCACTCCGATGCGGGTGGCCTGGGCGGATTTCCTCCGCCGCTTCCACAAAAAGAAGAACGGCCGTCGCCGCGTCTCCTATCGGGATACGCTGGCCAACGGCGCCCGGATTGCCGGCGAGAAGGAGTTCTTTATGCTCGCCCACACGCCCGAGGCGATGAAAAAGAGCGTCTTCGAATCCTTCTTCCGCGACAACCCTGACGTGATGCTCTCCAACATCGCGCACCGCTTCCGCGAGGACGGCCAGTTCAATGTCCAGAGCCTGTATTACACGCTGGGCGTCCGCGACGGCTTCGCGGAGCGCAGGAGCCCGAAGGATGTGTCCATCATGCTGCGGCCCCAGCCGAAGAAATGGGGCTATATGAAGCGCAAGCTCGCGAAGGCCGCACATATCAAAGACCTTAAGTTCGGCTGCATGAACTCGTTGCAGGACGCCCGCGAGGAAGACGCCCGCCTTTTCTGGCAGTGGGTGTCGGACCGCATCGGCGTCGATTTTTCAATGATACAGAACGTATGAATCCACCCAAAGTAATCGCCGAAATCGGATGCAACCACAAGGGCGATATGGCGATCGCCCGCGAGATGATCGAGACCGCGGCCACCTATTGCAAGGCCGACGTGGTGAAATTCCAGAAGCGTTGCAACCGCGAACTGCTGACGCCCGAAGAATACAACGCGCCGCATCCGCATCCCGAAAATTCCTACGGCGCCACCTATGGCGCCCATCGGGAATTCCTCGAATTCAACCTGGACCAGCACCGCCAGCTGCAGGCCTGGTGCCGGGAATTCAAGATCGAATACTCCACCTCGGTGTGGGACCTGACTTCTGCGAAGGAGATCACCTCCCTCGAGCCGAAACTCATCAAGATCCCCTCCGCCTGCAATCTCAACCGCGAGATGCTGACCTGGCTCTGCAACAACTTCGGCGGCGAGATCCACCTTTCCCTCGGGATGACCACCCGGGAGGAGACGGAGCGGATCGTGACCTTCTTCGAAGACCAGGGCCGGGCACGCGACCTGATCCTGTACGACTGCACCTCCGGCTATCCCGTCCCGTTCGAGGATATCTGCCTGCTGGAGATCGTCCGTCTGCGCGAACTGTACGGCAAGCGGGTCAAGGCCATCGGATTCTCGGGCCATCACCTCGGCATCGCCGTCGACAGCGCGGCCGTCGCCCTCGGGGCGGAATGGATCGAGCGGCATTTCACGCTGGACCGCACCTGGAAGGGGACCGACCACGCAGCCTCGCTGGAGCCCGACGGCGTCCGCAAACTCGTCCGTGACGCCAAGGCCGTCTACCGGGCGCTTACTTATAAGCGGGAAGACATCCTCGACATCGAAAAAGTCCAGCGGGACAAACTCAAGAAACACCAGGTCAAATGGTAACTGCCTTCATCCCCGTCCGCGGCGGAAGCAAATCCATTCCGCTCAAGAATATCCGCCCGTTCCTGGGCAAACCGCTCGTCTGGTGGAATCTAAGGGCGCTGGAGGACTGCCCCGGCGTAGACCGCGTCGTCGTCGCGACAGACAGCGACGAGATCGAGGCCGCAGTCCGCGAAGCGGGTTTCTCCAAGCCGGTCATCTATCGCCGCAGCGCAGACAATGCATCCGACACGGCTTCTACCGAGAGCGTGATGCTGGAGTATATTGCTGCCGCGTCACTTCCTGAGGATGAGGTGTTTATGCTCGTCCAGGCCACTTCTCCGCTCACGCGGACCGAGGACTTCGAAGGGGGACTGCGACTTCTGCGCGAAGGCGGATACGATTCCGTTCTCTCCTGCGTCCGCAGCAAACGCTTCTTCTGGAATCCCGACGGTACAAGCGCCAACTACGACTGGCGTCACCGTCCCCGCCGGCAGGAGTTCCCGGGCGACCTGATGGAGAACGGGGCCTTCTATATCCAGACCGTCGGCGGCATTTTCCGGGAGGGGAACCGTCTCGGCGGGCGGATCGGCCTTTACGAGATGCCTTCCTACACCGCCTTCGAGATCGACGAACCGGATGACTGGACCATTATGGAAGGGCTGATGCGGCGTCATATGCCCTCCCGCGCCGCCCGGGTGCGGCTTTTCCTTTCGGATGTGGACGGCACGCTCACGGACGGGGGAATGTATTACGGCGAGAGCGGGGAGGAGATGAAGAAATTCAACACCCGCGACGGAATGGGCTTCGCGCTCCTTCGCGAGAAAGGGATCCTGACGGGCATCGTGACCTCCGAAGACACGGCCCTGGTGAGCCGCCGCGCCGCCAAGCTAAAACTGGATTTTCTGGTGCAGGGAAAGGCCTTCGGAAGCAAACTGGAGGCCGTCCGGGCGCTGTGCCGGGAGAAGGGGATCGCCCTGGAGGAGGTCGCCTATATCGGAGATGATATCAATTGCATCGACCTGCTGCAGGCGGTCGGTTTCGCGGCCTGTCCTGCGGATGCGATGCCCGCTGTGAAAGCGCTGCCCGGCATCTATGTCTCGCCGCTCTCCGGCGGACAGGGATGCGTCCGGGACTTTATCGCGCGGATACTCGGCGATTAGCCGAAGATGACATCCAGAATCTTGTCGCTTGCGCCTCTGCCGTCCTCGCAGAGGCGTTTTGCGATGGCGCCGGTCTTCGCAAGCATTGCCGGATCGGCAAGGAGCCGGTCGTACCAGGCCCCGATCTGCTCCGGGGTGGAGAAAGAGAATCCGGCGCCGGCTTCCAGGAGTTCGACGAAATGCGGATTCTGGTAATAGCGCGGTCCGACGGAGACTGGAATGCCGTAGGCGGCGGGTTCGATGACGCTGTGGGGGCAGTCGGTGGTGAATCCGGCCCCGACGTAGGCGGCGAATCCGTAGCGGTACAGGCGGGCGAGGTTGCCGACGCGGTCGACGATCAGCACGGGGATTTTCTCCAGATCGGCCCCGGAGGCCTCTGAATAGAGGACGCTCGGGACTTTCAGCATGCCCTGGATGGCGGCAATCTGCTCCGGGGCGGGTTCGTGCGGAACGATGAGGAATTTCCCGTCCGGATGGGCGTTGGCGAGCGAGGTGACCAGCATGTCGTCTCCTCCGGGAAGGGTGCTGCCCGCGATGAATGCCTTCTTGCCGGCGGCCCAGCGTGTGACGAGGGGATCGTTCCAGTCCGACTCGGCGACGGCCAGGACGCGGTCGAGCCGTGCGTCGCCGGTGTTGATCACGAGCGGGGCGCCCATCTCGCGGACCAGTCTCGCCGCGGTTTCGTTCTGGGTGAAGACGGCCTTGTAGGTGGTCCTGTAGATGCGGCGGTAACGCCAGCCGTACCATTTGAGGTAGGGGGAGTCGGGCCGGATGCGGACGGAGGTGATGTAGGTGTCGATGTGCCGGTGACGAAGCCCGGCGAGGAAGAATTCCCAGTATTCCCCGAGGGTGAAGACGGCCTTGGCGGGGCGGACGGCGTCGAGGAAGGCCCGTGCGTTGCGGGGCGTGTCGATCGGGAGATAGAAAACCCAGTCGACGACCTCCCATTCTCTGAGCGGCTCGTAGCCGGAAGGGGAGAAGAAGGTCAGGAGAATTTTTCGCTCCGGAAAACGGGCGCGGGTCTTCTCGATGAGCGGCCGCGCCTCCTCGAACTCCCCGTACGACGCGGCGTGGAACCAGATGATCCCCTCCGCCCCGGCGCACGCCTCCCGGATCCGCTTCAGCAGTCCTTTCCTTCCGGCAATGAATTTTCTCAGTTTGTCACTCATACGCTATTGTAAATACTTCGCCGTGAATGTTTTACCTTCTTTGATGAGGTCCTCCGGAGTGCCCGCGAAGACGACTTCGCCGCCCGCGTCTCCGGCGTCGGGGCCGAGGTCGATGACCCAGTCGGCGCTGCGGATGACATCCGGGTTGTGCTCCACCACCACGATGGTGTGGCCCTTGGCGAGGAGGGAGTCGAACGCCTTGAGGAGTTTCTCCACGTCGTAGAAATGGAGGCCGGTGGTGGGCTCGTCGAAGATGAAGAGGATTTTCTCCCGGGAATTGTCGCTGAGCGAGAGGAAGTAGGCGAGTTTGATGCGCTGGCTCTCACCGCCCGACAGGGTACTCGAAGACTGCCCGAGTTTGATGTAACCGAGGCCGACATCCACGAGCGGCTGCAGCCGGAGGGCGATCTGCTTCGCAAGGTCCTCTTTCTGCGCGCCGAAGAAGGCGATCGCCTCCTCGACGCTCATATCGAGGATGTCGTCGATGTTCTTTCCCTTATATTTGACTTCGAGGATCTCGGGCTTGAAACGTTTGCCGCCGCAGGCCTCGCAGACCATCGTCACATCGGCCATGAACTGCATTCCTACGCGGACAAAGCCCTCTCCCTGGCATTCCGGGCAGCGCCCGCCTTCCTGGTTGAAGGAGAAGAAAGACGGCGTGAAGCCGTTGATCTTCGCGGCCTGCTGCTCGCTCAGGAGCTTGCGGATGTCGTCGTAGACTTTGAGGTAGGTGACGGCGTTGGAGCGGGAACTCTTGCCGATGGGATTCTGGTCGACGTATTCGATGCGGGTAATGCGGTCGAGGTTGCCCTCCAGGCCGCGGTGCATGCCGGGAAGATCGCCGGTCTCGTTGATGCGGCGATTGAGGGCGGGGTAGAGGATGTCGCCGACGAGCGAGGATTTTCCGCTGCCGCTCACGCCGCTCACCACGGTGAGCACCCCGAGGGGGAACCGGACGTCGATGTCTTTGAGGTTGTGCTCCATCGCGCCTTTGACGGTGATGCTGTAGTGCCAGGGCCGTTTCTCGCGCCGGTAGCGCGGAATGGCGCCGCTGAGGTATCGGAGTGTGAGGGACTCCGTCATTTCCGGACCCGTCCCGGAAATTTTCCCCCGGAACACGATCCGGCCGCCGTTCTCGCCGGCGCCGGGCCCCATGTCGATGAGCAGGTCCGCCGCGCGCATGATCTCTTCGTCGTGCTCGACGACGACCACCGTATTGCCGAGGTCGCGGAGCCGGCGGATCACGCCGATGAGGCGTTCGGTATCGCGGGAATGCAGGCCGATGGAGGGCTCGTCGAGGATGTACATCGACCCGACCAGGCTGCTGCCGAGGGCGGTCACCAGGTTGACACGCTGGCTCTCTCCGCCCGAAAGGGTGTTGCAGGTACGGTCGAGCGTCAGGTAGCCGAGTCCGACATCTCTGATGCATCCGAGCCGGAAGCGGACCTCTTCGATGGCCTTGTCGGCGATGTCGTGCTCGTAAGGCGTCAGGCGGACGCCCTCGAACCAGGCGAGCAGGTCGTCGATATTCATCCGCAGCAGGTCGTGGATGGTCTTCCCGTCGACCTTGACATAGAGCGCTTCGGGGCGCAGCCGGCTGCCGCCGCAACTGTGGCAGACCGTCCGTCCGCTGTAGCGGCTCAGCATATACTTGAACTGGATCTTGTACTTCTGCTTGTCGACCCAGCGGAAAAAGTCGTCGATGCCCCAGAGGCGGTCATCCTCCGAAGGAGCCGGCATGCCGTGCCAGATTTTGTCCGTCACCTCCTGCGGCAATTTGCACCACGGCTCGAAGATGGGGATGCCGTATCGTTCCGCCTTCCGGATCAGATCGTCCTTGAACCAGCCCATCTTCTCGCCCCGCCAGCAGGCGATGGCCCCGTCGTAGATGCTGAGGGTCTTGTCGGGGATGACGAGGTCTTCGCTGATGCCGATGATCTTCCCCAGACCGCCGCAGACCGGGCAGGCTCCGAGGGGGGAATTGAAGCTGAAGAGGTATTCGTCCGGTTTGCGGAAGGTCATCCCGTCGAGTTCGAGCCGGTCGCAGAAGGTGCGGAGTTCGATGGTCTCGCCTGCACTGCGGGCTACGAGGACATTGCCGCCGCCTTTCTGGAAAGCCGCCGCCACCGAATCGCGGATCCGGGTGCGGAGGTCTTCGTTGTCACTGTCGAGCCGGGCCCGGTCGATGAGCAGGCAGAGTCCGTCCGGGAATCCTTCCTCCGAGGCCTTCAGGACCTCGTCGATCTCCACCTGCCGCATCCCCAGGGTGTCGTAGAGACGGTTGTATCCGTCGGCCTTGAGCGACAGCAGCAGTTCGGTCCGGTCTTCCCGGGCGTCCCAGCCGAGGTCGGCGAGGATCCAGGCGGCGCCGCCGCGGCCGTCGAAGACGTACTCCATCACGTCGTTGGAAGTGTTGCAGCGTACTTCTCTGCCGCTGACGGGGGAGTAGGTGCGCCCGATCCGGGCGAAGATCATCCGGAGGTAGTCGTAGATCTCGGTGGTGGTTCCCACCGTGGAGCGGGGGTTGCGGATGTTGACTTTCTGCTCGATGGCGATGGCGGGGGGGATGCCTTCGATGCTGTCCACGTCGGGTTTGGACATCCTGCCGAGGAACTGCCGGGCGTAGGACGAGAGACTCTGGGCGAAACGCCGCTGCCCTTCGGCGAACAGCGTGTCGAACGCCAGCGAGGACTTCCCGGAGCCGGAAATGCCGGTAATGACGACGAATTTCCCCCGTGGAATCTCCACGGTAATGTCCTTGATGTTGTTGACCCGGGCGCCCCGGATGACGATGCTTTCCCCGCTCATTCCTTCCTTTTATTCTGCTTTTTTGAAAAGTGATGCAAATGCGAACAAGTCGGCGTCGAAGGACTGCGGATCCCACCAGTATACCGTCCCGAAGGGAGGGGTGTCATAATCCCGGAACTGCATGTCCAGGCCGCCCTGCTCCGTGAGCCGGAAGGCGATGACGCTGTTACTGACGGCCTTCTGCGTTTTGCTGAAGGCACGGTTGGCATCAATCTTATAGTAGGTCCACACCTGCGATTTGGCTCCGGTCTCTTCCGCTTCGAACATATTGATCTCCTGGACCGTATATTTTCCGAGGACGATGCCCTCCGAAGAGTAATTTTTGGGTGTGGTGAGGATGATCGGTGTCGTTTCGGTGAAGTAAGCTGCGAAATCGCCCGTCTTTCCGGGTGTCAGGGTTACGACGCCGGTTTCCTCGTCCTCGGAGAATTCAAGGGTGAAGTCCTTGTTGCTCAAGGGAAGGAGGGTAAGGTCTTCTTTTCCTTCATCAAACCACAGTTCCAGTTCGTCTTTGTCGTAAATATGGTCGAAAACCCATTTGCCGACCAGGCGGGCGGGCACCTGGATGCCGCTTTCCACTTTGATCGTGTAGGTGCCCCGGTCGCCCGGATGGAAGCGGCTCCCGGAGACGGACAAGACCACGCGGACATCGCCCGGAAGATCCCGGGGAATGTTGTCCGCCGGCGTGAAATCCATCTTGGCGGAGGATGCGCCCTTGGCGATGACGAATTTGTCCGCGGCCGGCACGACGTAACCGGCCTCGTTACCGGTGAGGACAATGGGAATTTCCAATTCCTCCGGAGCGCGGAAGTTCGTCCCGGAATGGACGCCCTCGAGGGTCAGGGTGGCGGTCACTTTCTCGTGGAGGGCGCTCCCCGTGGTCGTGAAATTGTAGATGAGTTCCTCTTCCGCGTCCAGTTCGATGACCGTCTTATACTTGGTGCCGACGGTATAGTTGGGACCGGCATTGATGGTGAGGGTGACACCGCGCTCTGCAGTCATCCCTATATCGGTGACGGTGACGGTGGCGGAGGAACTGCCCTCTGGGAAGGAGATCTTCCAGTCGGACAGGACATAATCCGTCCCCTCGACAGCATCACCGCCGGGGAGAAGCGAAATTTCAAGCTCATAGGGCGCGGGCCGGGACAGGACGATCGGGATCTCTACGGTACCCCGGGAATAGAGGGTGTAGAAGTTCTGTTCGAATTCGACAGAGGGGAGTTGGTCTTCTTTGTTGCAGGAGACGACAAGGGCCGTGAGTGCGAGGGCGAAAAGAAGGCGTTTCATATCGTTAATCCGTATTTATATAGTTCTCGTATTCAGCGCGGATTTCCGCGAGGGCTTCCCGGTCGGTCTCGGAAGGGATCTCTCCCTTGGGCAGGACATACTGCTGGGATGTGCTGTCCGTCTTAGGGGGCAGCTTTTCGTAGCCGCAGCCGGTTGCAAGCAGTGCGAAGATAATAAAAATATAGATAAGCTTAGTCTTCATAGCCGGGATTTTGTTGCATGTCGGGGTTGAGTTCACAGTCCTGTTTGTAGATGGGGGCCGTGTAGAGATATTTCTTCATCGTGTATTTGAGGCCGTTGGAAATGACCCACCACTCCGGGCGGCCGTTGCGCTTGAGTTCGAAGAAACGGTCGCCCTCCATATAGAGTTCCCTGCGACGTTCGTCAAAGATGGCCTGGAGGAGGGGCGTAACGGCCTTGCCGGCGGCATCCTCCGTGATGCGGTCGCCTTCCCGGACAGGCGGGAGAGTCGCTTCCGTGAGAGGCGCGGCGCCTTCGATCCGGGCGGAGCGAAGGGCATTTAGGTAGTCCAGGGCGATGTCGGGATGCCCCCGGTGGTACTCCGCCTCGGCGGCGATCAGGTACATTTCGCTCAGTCGCACGCGCCGCTCGGGCGCCTTGGTATTGAGACGTTTCGCGTTGAAGGAAGTGGCAAGACGGATATCTCCCGGTTCGTACAGCCGGGCAAGCGCCGCGCAGACGGGCCGGCTGGCGATATAGCCCTTCATATAGGAGAAGTACCAGTCGAGTTCGGAGGAATTGTCGATGTGGGTCTTGGCGATGACTTCGCCCGTAGGCGCCGCGGCGTCGAGCATCGCCTTGTAGCCGTCGGGCGGAGTGAGGGTTAGGCCGCTGTGGTCGATGAGGTCCTCCGCGATGGCGGCGGCGGTGTCCCAGTCCTCGCACCAGAAGGCGAGGCGGGCCCGGTATGCCTTGACGAGCGTCGTTGTAAAGAACCACTTGCGGTCATCGGTCGTAAACGGCAGGGCCGCAGCGAGTTGTGAATCCGCGTATTCCGCCGTTACCTTCAGGGATGCGCGCGACGGCATCGCTTCTATATCCACCTTGTCGACGATCGGGACGCCCGGCTCCGCGGCCGCGTCGGCGGGATCGTACGGCCCGGCGAACTCCCGCAGCAGGTTGTAGTAGAGGATCCCTTTCATCGCGTATGCCGCCCCCAGGGCTCCCCGGGCGGTGTCGGAGGTACGGCCTGCGAGCCCTTCGATGACGATGTTGCAGTCGCGGATGATTTCGAACATGTCCCGGTAGTCGCTCATCCGGCTGTTGATAGCCTCTCCGGCGTAGGAAATGAGGCCGTCCCCGATGCGGATGTTGGCGTCGAGGTCGTCGGCGCTTCCTTCGAAGAGGGCGACCGTTTCCATATTGCCGAGGACAAGGGCGTCGCCTCCGCCTTCGATATCGCGGATGCGGCCGTGCATCAGGGCGGCGAACTCTTCGTCGGTCTTCGGGATCACCTCCCCCTGCGGCTGGACGCTCAGGTAGCGGGTGCATCCGGCAAGGAGCAACAGAAGCGGCAGTATGATTCGTTTACAGATTGACATTCACACCGAGGGAGACGCTCCTGGTCGTCGGATAGGTCGCGCCGGGCACTTCCGGATCCATCCCGTCGTAGCGGGTGAGGGTCAGCATATTGCCGAGCGTGAGGTTGAGGGTGACTTTGGGAAAGCTGTACGAGAGAATGATGGATTTGATCCTGAGGTACGAGACATCCTTGAGATAGATGGCGTCGATGATGTTGTAATCCATCGGATTGAGGGCCGCGAACGAGTAGCGGGCGTCGAAGCGGTCGTAGATGCGGGGGTAGGCGACGCCGGTCGGGGTGGCTTCCGTCCAGCGGGAGGTGCGGTCTCGGCCGACGTTGAGGTGGTTGGCGTAGAGGTCGCTGTACTGCGACTGCACTTCTTCGGTGGAGACGCCGCTGTGCCGGGCGTTGAGGTAGGAGGCGGGCGAGACGATCTTGTCGTAGCACTTGGCGCCGAAACTGTAGACGCCGCTGACGCTGAGCCGGAGGCCGCGCCACTCGACGGAGAGGCTGATACCGCCGTTGTAGGGCGCGATCGTGGTGCCGAGGTAGTAGCGGTAATTGTCGGGATTGTTGAGGTCGGAGGCCGTGCGGATGTCGGAATCCTCGCGGAGACGGAAGCCGTAGAGTCCGTTCGCGCGGTCGACGCCGCCGAGCCGGCCCGCGAAAATGGCCCCGACGGGATAGCCCTCCACATAGCGGTCCTTGGCGGTGATGGTCCGGGAAGGGGGATTATAGCGGGTGACCTTATTATAATTGTAGGCGAAGTTGACGGATGCCTTGACGCGCCAGTCTTTCCCGAAGGACTGCTTCCAGGTGAGCGTCGTTTCGACGCCGGTGTTGAGGATGTCGGCCGAATTGAAGTACACCGAGGTGAATCCGGTCGTGGACTGCACCTGGGAGGCGGTGACGACATCCGAACTCTGCCGGTAATACCATTCCGCCGCGAGGGTGAATTTTTCCCCGAACATCCCGACGTCGATCCCGGCCTTGAGGTCGGAGGTCTTCTCCCAGCCGAGTTCCGGGTTGGGAGCCGAAGGAATCGTGCCGAGAAGGAAACTCTCCGAGCCGTAATAGCGGTATTCCTGCCGGAGATACTGCATCACGAGCTGATGCGTGGCGGCGGTGGAGATGTTGCCGGTATAGCCGTAGGCGGCCCGCAGGGTGCCGTGGCTGAGCCACTTCGCGGATTTCGCCCACCGCTCTTCGCCCCAGTGCCAGGCGGCTCCCGCGCTCCAGGTCGGATTGAACTGCCGCTTCACGCCGAAGTTGCTGCTGCCGTCGGTCCGGAAACTGGCGTTGAACACGATGGTCCTGCCGAGGTAATAATCGGCGGAGGCGTAGAACGACGCGTAGCGCGTGTCGGAGAAGAATTCGCCGCTCAGGCGCTCCACCTGCCGGACCCATTCGTCCACCGGTCCGCTGACGGGGGGCAGGGAAGTGGTGCCCGTCTCCGGGTCGTAATTGTAGCGCTTGGTGTAGGTGCTGTTGGAGGAGGAGCCCCGGATTTCGGCGCCGGCGATGACGTTGAGGTTGTGCCGGAGACGCTTCCCGTCGAAGGTCTGGTTCCAGATGAAATGCCCGCGGGCGATGTAGCTGTGGCGGTTGGTCCGGTTCTGGGTGATGCTGCCGTAGAGGTTGGTCTGGGAGCGGTCGTCGGCTCCGAGCCGGTCGCGGAAGGCGGTGTAGGTGGATTTGTCGACGACTTTGTCGGTGGCGTTGTGCGAATAACCGTACGAAGCCAGGGCGTTGAAATGCAGCACCGGGATGATCATCAGGTCGGCCTGAGCCCGCACCGTCGCTGCCGTGTTGACGGTCTTCGTACTGTTGCTGTGGAGTTCCCGGAGGATGCTGAATCCGTTCAGCGGCATCACCTCTTCGGCCGAGCGCCCGTTGTAGTAGCCCAGCGTGAACCAGGTGTTGTCGGGCGCGTAGTCGCCGTTCCCGTCGTAGGCCTGCTCGTAGGGATTGGCGAAATAGGCGTAGGTGAACGGGTCGACGCTGCTGTCGGGGCTCTTGGAACGCTGGTGGCTGGCGTCGATCCCGAAGACGAGCTGCAGCCGGTCGACGGGGCGGAGGTCGATGTTGGCGTTGAGACTGTAGCGCTGGTAATTGTTGCGGATCAGCATGCCGTTGTCGTCATTGACGCCGCCGGAGAGATAATAGGTGACGCGGTCCGCTCCGCCGCTCAGCGAGAGGTGGTGGTTCATCTGGAAGGCGTTGCGGAGGAGGAGTCTGTACCAGTTGGTGTCGACCCCGCGGAGTCTTTCGATCTCGGCGTCCTGCTCCGCCCGGGTAAGGCCGGCATACTTCCCGGCGCCGCTGCGGATCTGCCCGACGATGCCGACGACGGGGTAGATGACGGTCGGATCGGACTGTGCGGCCGCGAATTTCGCCGCCGAGAATTCGTCCCAGAGGGTCTGCTCCCAGTCGAGTTTCTCCGAAGCGTTCATCAGGCTCAGACTGCGCTGCGGGCGGAAGGACAGGGAAAAATTATTGGAATAGCCGACTTTCATCCGCCCCCTGGAACCCTTGCGGGTGGTGATGACGATGACGCCGTTCGCCGCCCGTGAACCATAGATGGCGGCCGCCGCGGCATCCTTCAGGATGGTGACGGACTCGATGTCGTTGGGATTGATCCCGCCGACCCCGCTCACGAAGATATCGTCGAATCCGCCCGTGGAAATCTGCTCCCGCGACAGTCCCGAACCGCCCTGCAGCGGGACACCGTCCACCACCCAGAGCGGGTCGCTGTTGCCGGAAAGGTTGTTGGTGCCGCGGATGCGGATCCGGGACTGCGTGCCGGGCTGCCCCGACACTGCCTTGACGCTGACGCCGGCCACTTCGCCGGCCATCAGGGCGTCAACCCCCGACAGCGGACTGGCGTGCAGCGCCTCCCCGCTGATGACCGCCACGCTGCCGGTCACCTTCTTGGTCGTCGTCTGGGCGTAGCCGGTAATGACAACCTCCTCAAGCACGTCCGCCAGGGAATCGGCGTATGCGATCGCCAGGCTGTCCTCGGGTGACAGCGCCTGCCCCCGGGCGCCGAGCCCGCAGAGCAACACCGTCAGTATGCAGAGGATTTTGCGCATTGTAGTCCTGTCAGACTACAAATATAGCAAGAATTCAGAATTTGTGCAGTTAACGCCGGTATTTCGCCGTGCGGCTGTCGGAGATGACGCCGCTCCAGTTGAGGCCGAAGGCGAAGTCCCAGACGTGGCCGTCGGCATCCTTGTAGCAGTCCATGTCGAACGGGACGTCTTCGCACTGTTCCTCCACGGTCTTCATGTCGGCCGGGAACTGGCAGGGGAGGAGGCCGGAAGGCTCGAAAGCGCCGCTGATGACATCCAGGAGCGCATTGTTCGATACGCCGAATGCGATGAGAACGGCATCCGCGGACGGCTCGATCTCGGCCGGGACGAACGGACGGTCTACGTGGACGACCAGGATGACGGGCTTCTCGCCCATCGCTTCGCGGGTCCGCCGGACCATATACATATCCTCCTCGTTGGAAGACGTCTCGGTGCGGCCCTTGTAACTGCGGTTGTCGGAGGCCTCGGTGGGATCGCCGCCCGCGATGCTCTTTTCCCGGGCAAACTCTGCCGTGTAGGGACCGTATTGCAGGCTGATGGGGTTGTAGTGCCCCTCTTTCTGTCCTTCTTCCGGCTTGATGTAGCCCCAGTGCCCATAAGGCGTCTTCACGGAGACAAGGGCGAAATCGGCCTCCTCCGGCGTATCAACGACCTCGAAATACCTGGACAGCAATTCTTTGGAGAAAGGATATTCGTCGTAAGGCTCGATCGGCTTCATCCAGTGGGTGAGTCCGGCCCCGACGTGACGCAGCGGTTCGTACACCTTGAGGCGGCCCTGTACAGGAAGGGCGCCGGCGTGGTTCTTGACCATCACGACGGACTTGAGCTGCGCTTCATATCCGGCGGCCACGAACTCCTTGCAGCCGACAATCTTCTCTGCCTCGGAAGGGTCTACATACGGATTCTCCAGCAGCCCGACGCGGATGATGTTCATCAGCAGCCGGCAGGCCGACATCTCGAAACGCTCGCGGGCGCTGTCGGCGCCGTATTTTTCAATCCAGAGCTGATAGGCCTCCAGGCTCGGACCATTGTCATAGACACCGCCGAGCTGGTCGACGCCTGCCTCGAACACCTTCAGGCGCTTCTCTGCGGCCGTCGCGGTCTCCATTCCCCAGGGAGTTCCCTTGTGGATATATGTCTTCTCGTAGTCTTTGACGATGCCCCAGTCGGTGCACACGACTCCCTCGAAGCCGTATTTGTCGCGGAGCAGTTCCTGGATGATGTAGTGGCTGAATCCGTTGCCGACATTCTCCCCGGAGGGGTCCTGGCCGTAGGAAATGGTGTAGTACGGCATCACGGCCGAAGCCATGCGCGTCTTCCCTTTGAGCTTGAAAGCGCCGTCCACGAAAGGAATGAATCCCTGGGCAAAGTTATTCCCCGGATAAACGGCATATTTCCCGATGCCGAAGTGGGCGTCCCGGCCGCCTTCCCCGGAGCCGCCGCCCGGCCAGTGCTTGACCATGCAGTTGACGGACTGCGTGCCCCAGCCGGTCTTGCTGCCCGGCGTCGTCTGGAACGCGTCGCAATAGGTCCGGGCAATGTCGCGGCAAAGATACGGGCTCTCGCTGAATGTGCCGTAGAAACGCCTCCAGCGGGGCTCCGAGGCCATGTCGATCTGCGGCGAAAGGGCGGTCGTGATGCCGAGCGCCCGGTATTCTTGGGAGACGACTTCACCGTGCTTCTTGATGATGTCCATGTCGAAGGTCGCCGCCATTCCGATCTCCCGCGGCCAGCGCGAAATGTTGCTGCTTCCGTCCGGATCGAATTCGCCGTCCGGCTCGTGCTTGTAAGTACTGGTGTTGGTCTGTCCGTTGGTGTAGTTGCGCGGATCGGTCGAATTGTTGGCCGGAATGCCGAGCGGCTCGGCCTCGCAGAAGGCCTGCACATTATTGGCCCACTCCGCGCCCATCCGCGGGCTGGCGATGTCCGAAATGAGGACGTGGCGCACGTGGTCGTCCCGGAGGAAACCGATCTGCTTCGGCGTCAGCGCCGCCGAATCCAGCACCCGCTGGGCGGAGGAATAGATCATCAGGCCGCAGATCTCTTCAATGCTCATCTTCCCGGCCAGGTCGATGGCCCGTTTCTCGGGGCGGAGCCGCCAGTCCTCGTACGGATCCAGCACGCCGTTGCGGTTGAGGTCCTTGAACGGCCGCCCGTCGACGGTCAGGATGCTCACGCCCGAAGCCGGGCTGTACCCCAGCACGGGCGCACCCTTCTGATGGACAGTACGATACGTTCCGTGGTCGGTCTCCGTCCACGGCTGCGGCGCGCAGGCCGAGAGGAGGAACAATGCGGATAAGGAAAGAAAAACGCTGCGATTCATCATGGATATATTCAAGAAATCTTGTGCGAAGTTAATCAATATTTTTTGATAGGCAAGATTCCGGTAGTAACGTGAGAAAAAAATCAGACCGGTCCATACAAGTATGAAAACATTTTTGTATATTGCGACAAATCATCTGAATATGTTACGGGAAAAACGATTCAAGCAGATTGTCCATACCGTCGAACAGGATATCCTTGAGGGACGGTATAAGGTGGGGGACAGGATTGCGTCCATCAATTCCTGGTGCATCCGGACGGGGCTTTCACGGAGTTCCGTCATGCTGGCGCTTGACGAACTCAAGTCGCGCGGCATCATCGAAGCCGAGCAGTCCGTGGGGTATTTCGTAAGCAGTACGCGGGTCGAAGTCGCCCATCGCATCCTGCTGATATTCGGTGAATTCAATCTCTTCAAGGAGGACCTTTACCACTCCATCCTCGAATCGCTCGGCCGCGGGGCGCAGGTGGATATTGTCTTCCACCATTCGAGCCGCAGCACGTTCGACATGCTGGTCGAGAATACGGCCGGGAAGTATACCGTCTATGTGGTAATGCCGGGCGGCGACCTGGGCGACATCGAGGCTCAGCTCCGGAAGCTGGGGGGCAAAGTCATCCTGATCGATCACTTCTCCGATTCGCTGAAGGGCAAGTTCTCCTGCGTGGGACAGGATTTTGCCGCCGACACGTATGATGCGCTCGTGTCGGGGCTTTCCAAGATCCGTCCCTATCGCGAAATCGTGCTTGTCCAGCATAACCGGATCGAACCTGTGGAACGTTATGACGGGCTCAGGCGTTTCTGTCAGGAATTCGAGTTCGAGTCCGGCTATCTGAAAACAATGGCCGATATGCCCGTCAAGCGCGGCGTAATCTACCTCACGCCGGAGGACCGGGAAATCGTCAATATCCTCTCAGCGGCACAGCGTCAGGGACTGACGGCTGGTACCGACTTTGGTCTGATTTCTTACAACGATACGGTGCTCAAGGAGGTCCTGGCCGGAGGCCTTACCACCCTGACCACGGATTTCATCCAGATGGGCAAGACCGTTGTCGACCTGATCCGCGACAACGAGATCCGTACCATCCGCAATCCCTGGAAACTGATCCTTCGCAAGTCGCTTTAGAAGTCCAGGCGGGCGTTGGCGGCCCGGAGGATGGACTGTAAGGCGGGAATATCGACTGAGCGGGCAGGGATACCGTCCCGGGCGGCGATGGCTGCGGCGATGCCGGCGGCCTGTCCGGTAACCATACAGGTGGAGATTTCACGGGCTTCCCAGGCGATGCCCTGGTCGTAGCCGAAGCAGCGGCCTGCGACCAGCAGGTTGGCGGTTTCCTTTGGCAGGAGGGCCCGGTAGGGGATCTGCCAGATGGGATGTTCCGATGCTGGGATTTCCTTTCCCTGATAGGTAAACCGGGCGCTGGAGCCGCCCATTCCGATGACGTCGTCGTACTCCTTCCACTGCATCGTATCTTCCAGCGTAACATTGAGCAAACTGTCGAGAATGCGGGTCACACGGACGCCCGTGGTGGGCGCCACTTCCATCAGATAGACATCCTCGAAGCCGGGTTCCTTTTTCTTTTCCTGCACTCTGTCCCAGATGGCGAGCCGGTGCTCCTGCTGCAGGCGGGATATCTTGAATACATCCAGGCCGTCGATGGCTTCGAAAGACCCCTGGGTGTCGTACGTCATCCCCGGGACCGGGAGAATATGGCGGGTAAGCTGTCCTTCACGGTATCCGCCCGAGCGGAATGATGTGCTGACGTGATAGCGTCGGGCTTCGTACGGATCGCCGGTATAATGGAAGAGCAGGCCGTCGCCTGTGGCGTCGACCGCCACCTTACAGCGGACCGCGATGCGGCCTGTGTTGCAGTCGAGCAGGACGCTGCTGATGCGGCCGCGCGACATCGTAACTCCGCATACGGCCGTGTTGTACAGCGTCGTGATCCCTGTTTCATCCAGCAGGGTTTTGTCCAGGATGTGCTTGGCGGCTTCCGGGTCAGCGAGGGGATTGAGCGGATTGACGGCGCCGCCGCTCTGGAGAAGGCTGTCGCAGATCTCTGCGCAAAAGCCGTGGGAAGCCTTGTCCCACGCGACTGTCTTGCCCTTTCCGTGCGTGGCCAGGACAGGCAGTACCAGACCGCCGGTCCAGAGCCCGCCGGGGAAGTTGGCCTTTTCGACCAGAAGGACGGTCGCCCCCTGCCGGGCTGCACTGACGGCGGCCGCGATGCCGGCGACACCGCCGCCGGCCACCACGACATCCACCTCCGCGACGACCGGAATGCGGTGGGCGCGTTCGCGTACATAGCCCGATATGGGAAGATGGTCTTCTACACCAGTGGAGACGGCGCCCCGTTTCCCGTCGGTGGGGATGGCGCCGGAGATGATGGCTCCGGCCCTGGACTCTTCTGCAAGTAAAGACTGCGAAAGAGCCAGTCCGGCCGCCGACAGGGCGGCGTCTTTGAGGAATTTTCTTCTATCCATATGCGGCAGGGATAAGCATCAGAGCGCCAGGCAGTCGAATCCGGTAAGGGTGCCGCTGCCTTCAAGCAGTTGTATCTTGAGGTCGGAGGCCTTGTAGTCGGCCCGGTCGAAAACCGGTTTCTGCAGACCGCCTTCCGTGGTGAATTCCGCCAGGGGAGAGAACTGGCCGCCGCCCTGGTTGATCAGGATCTGATAGCGGCAGCGGGAGTCCAGACTCCATTCCAGTTCGCACTTTTCGAATTCGATGGTGCTCTGCAGCGGGAAGGTAATCTCGTCTCCGGCTTTCAGCACTGCAGGAAGCCGGCCGGCGATGGCGGGCGGTGCCGGACGGAAGTCTTTTTCGGGATGGGCGGGATCCAGCACGGTAATCAGCGCGGAAAGGCGGAAATCCACGGAGGAGGAGCCGATATTGACTTCGAAAATGCCCGGCTCGATGACCCGTTCCATCTTGAGGTTCAGCATTTCGAAGGCGTCGGGAGGCAGGGCTATGCACACCCGCCTGCTTTCTCCGGGCTCCAGGTGGATCCGTTCGAATCCCCGCAGAAGTTTCTCGTAAACGGTGATGGAACTGACCCGGTCGGTCAGATAAAGCTGCGCGACTTCGTCACCGGCATATTTCCCCGTATTCGTGACGTTGAAACTGACCTTCAGACTGTCGCCCGGCATGATCCTGTCGGAAGAGAACTGCAGATCGGAATAGGCGAAGGAAGTGTAACTCAGTCCAAAGCCGAAGGGATAGAGACATCCGCTGGCGCGTGTCTTGAGCCCCTTGGGACCCACTCCCGCGTATCCGTCCACCTGGGATCCCGGCTTGTAAGGGAAGTTGAAGGGAACCTGACCAACGGTGCGCGGGAATGTCACGGAGAGCCGGCCGCCGGGATTGTACTGCCCGAGCAGCGCCATTGCGACGGCCGTGCCGCCGTGGGCGCCGGGATACCAGGCCTCGATGACGGCATCGGCAAGCCGCTCCTCTTTATTGATGGTCAGAGGACGGCCGTTGACAAGGACCAGGATCACGGGCTTCCCCGTTTTTTTTACTTTCTCCACCAGGAGTTGCTGGATGGGCGGAAGATCCAGACTCGTGCGGGAGCGGTTCTCTCCGCAGGTGCGCAGGTTGCCGCCCAGCACGAGGACGGCAACGTCGGAGCGGCGGGCCAGCCGGACGGCCTCCCGGATGCCTCTCAGTTCTTCCTTCGTGGGTGTGAAGCCGTAGATTTCCGAATCCGGCCACTGGGAGTCCACATGCTCGCATCCTTTGGCATACCGGACCCTGGCCTTGCCCTCGAGGGCTTTCTTGAGGCCGGCGAATACGGTGACGGATTCGGTGGCCTGCGGACCGTAGTGTACGTGGGCGTAACCGTCCTCGTCGGCGTTGGGGCCGATGACTGCGACGCTCCTGAGTTTGGAGGCGTCCAGCGGCAGAAGGCCGTTATTTTTCAGAAGAATCAGTGACTCCAGGGATGCCCGGAGGGCTGTTTTATTGTGTTCGGCGCCATTGACCACCGTATCGGCCCGCTGCATGTCGGTCTCGCTGACATAGGGGTGGTCGAACAGTCCCGTGAGGAATTTGACACGAAGGACGTCACGGACACGCTCGTCGATGGTCTTCATCGAGACCGCTCCCTCACGGACCAGTTCCCGCAGCGGAAGCACGTAGCTGTCCGGGCTGCGGAAAGTGCATCGTACGTTGAGGCCGGCTTCCACGCTCTGTCGCACGCTCTCCTTCATATCGACGGAAGTATGGTGCTTACTGTGAAGGAACTCTACCGCATCGGAGTCCGATACGACGTATCCCTTGAATCCGAAGTCTTCTCTCAGCCGCTCATACAGCCAGTAATGGCTGCCCTGGATGGGTTCTCCGTTGTAGTCGTTGTAGGAACTCATCGCACCGAGCAGGCCACCCTCGCGGATGACCCTCCGCCAGGGGTACATATGGATGTTCTCCACTTCCAGCGGGCTTTCGTGCGGATCACAGCGCGCCATTCCTTCGCGGGCGCCTTTACCCGCCGAATAGATGGCGTAGTGCTTGGCGGTAGCGGCCACTTTGCCGTCCGCCTGCATTCCCTGCACCATCCGGATGCCCAGTTCGGCCACAAGGAAAGGATCCTCGCCGTAGATCTCCTCATAACGGCCCCAGCGCTGGTCGCGTCCCACATCCAGAATGGGAGCGTAAACATTGGTGTACCCCAGAAGCCGGGCTTCCTCGCCCGTGATGCGGCCCACCTCCCGGATCAGCTCCCGGTCCCAGGTGCTCCCGAGGCCCAGCTGGGTGGGGAAATTGGTTGATTTGTAGGCCTCTACGCCCCGGATGCCCTCGTCGGTAAAATCGGCCGGGATGCCGAGGCGCGTCTCCTCGACGAAGAAACGCTGCACTTCGTTCAGGGCCCAGGCGTGCTTGGAGGCCGGCCAGATGTAAGGACTCTCGGTGGCCAGGGGAATGTTCCATCCGACGAAAGAGTTGAGGTGCTCGTCGATGGCGCCGACGCCGTCCTTCCAGATGCGTTCTTTCCACTCCGGGGTCGGGAGCTGGTCCTGGAGGACACGCCGGTAGCCGTAGAGAGTTACCATCTGGCAGGTTTTCTCCTCGAGGGTCATCTGCGACAGGAGATTGTCAATGCGCCTGTCGACCGGAACCGACGGATCTTCGTATACGTCCTTCCGGCCGTTTTTGTTGAAATCGATCCAGCCGGAATGATAAATACCGGCTCCCGGGGCCTGTAAGAGCCCGACAAGCATCAGGGAGATAAGCGATGTCATCATAAGATATCCAAAGTAAGTTTCTGATCGACGGGGCAGGCGGCGCACGCGACGGACAGGACTCCATCGGCATAGGTCCAGTCCTTGCGCTTTTCTCCGTTCACGACAACCCTTCCGGGCTTTTTCGTGAGAGAGATCAGGAAAGTCAGGTCGCGTGCGGACGGCATATTCTCGAAACTGCCCTTGACCGGATCGACCGTGAGACGGACACCTTTAGCGGCCTCGGAGCAAGTGAACTGTGTGCGGGCCACGAGTCCCTGCTCATAACCGTAGCTTTCCGCATCGCAGTCGTAGAGGATGTAGGAACTGTCTCCGTGAGGATGGACCTTGACAATCAGGGACTTGATGGGTTCTGTGCCGATGTGGTCCCTGACTTCCATCGTCGGAATGATGGCACCTTCCCGGATAAACAGCAGGCCTGCACGATCGTCCGGATAAGGCCGCCGGACCCACTGTCCGTGGCTTTGGATCTTCTCTCCGGTCCAGGCGTCGGTCCAGACGCCCTTCGGGAGATAGATCTCGTCGGTGAAGATGCCGACCAGGAGGTTTTCGCCGAACATATACTGGGTCCACAGATCGTCCACGCTGCGGTCCTCGGGGAAGACTAGCGGCATGCTTCGCACCATCGGCATTCCGGTGAGCGCGCCTTCGATGGCGGCGCTGTAGATGTAGGGAATCAGGGAATAGCGCAGTTTGACGCAGTTCA
This sequence comes from uncultured Bacteroidales bacterium, assembly GCA_900320545.1. Lineage (GTDB taxonomy): Bacteria > Bacteroidota > Bacteroidia > Bacteroidales > UBA932 > Cryptobacteroides. Next base: position 68,260 of record ONSU01000005.1, read on the forward strand.
GGTAGATCTCACGTTCCTTGCCGGTAAAATAGAAGGGCTGGTAGAAGTGCGCGTAGCTGTTCACGGCCAGCCAGGGAAGGAACGCCCCGAAATGCATGCTCTGCATCTCTTGCTCGCGCGAAACGTGCATGACGTCACAGGAGGTGTTCATATATCCACTGTTCCCGAGATTGAGCTGGTCAAAGAGGGCCGTCTTGCCGCCGCCGTTGTCGCCGCTGGTGGAGGCGCCCCAGTGCTGGGTTCCGCTCCAGCCGGCGCAGTAGTGGTACCAGCCGCGTTTGCCGGTATGCTCCCGGTACATCAGGTTCATCTGTTTGGGCAGGAGGACCTGGTTCAGGTTGTGCATCTCCTTGTCCGGGTGGCCGTTGTAATACTTGCGGTAGGTATGTTCATCCAGCGTCCGGGCCGGGTCGAGCTTGAACCCTTCCGCCCCCATCGTGACAAAGGTTTTCAGGTGGTCCATCCAGTGCTCGAGGCCTGAAGGCGTCGCGCCGGGAAGGGCGTCCTCCTCCGCGATGGACAGATCGTATTCTTCGCAGATCCAGAGGCCCAGGTGAAGGCCCATGTCCCGCATCCTTCCGATAAAGAGGGAGGGGTTGTAGCGTTTGACCGCGTCGTTCTGCCGCCAGGAGTACTCCGGGGAGAACTTGTCGTAATTCCAGTTTTTGGACGACGAGAAGTCGTAGTGCTTCGACATCCACTGCGGCTCCAGCCAGAATACGTCGCAGGGCATGCCCATCGCCCGGAAGTCGCGGGCGTCGGAGAGGATATTCCACTGATCCTCCTTCATGTTAGGCCCGAAGCAGAAACCGTAGGCCCAGCGCGGCAGCAGATAGTTGCGCCCGGTCAGGAGGGTATATCCATCCAGGATGGCGGGCATGTCTTTGCCTGCGAAGAGGAAGAAATCCACCGACGGTTCGGTGGTGTAGATGGAAAGGGCGTCGCCTTCGAGGCGGCCCACATCGAAGTAACTCTTCCGGGTACTGTTGGAATACACGCCCCAGCCGTCCGAACTCATCATAAAGGGCATCGGGATCTCTGTCCGCTGGTAGGTCGCCCACATGCGGAGCCGCTCCCCGCGGTGCTGGATATGCTCGCGGGAGGTGCTGCCTCCGCCGTAGAAACGCTCGTCCTTGCGGATGGGAATCCGGAGCACGCAACTCTTGAGCGGGTCTCCGCCTTCGGTCTTGTCCATCTCGGAGAGGGACCCGTCGTCGTCGCCGATGATGCCGCCGTTGCGCCGTGTAACCATCCCGCCGTACTGCAGCTCGATGGAATCCCGGAGCTCCCTGCAGAGCGGGTCGCCGCCCGGATGGAAGGAAATGCCTCCCACGAGCACCTTGCCGGAAGCGTCCATAAGGGTCAGGGTCTGGCTGGCCCGGTCAATCCGGAGAGAATGGGTGGCGGTGGAAAGGGCCCAGGAATCCCCGTCCTCTTTGATGGAAGTCCGGGGAGACGGCCAGTCGGTCTTGAGGATGCCGTAGCGTTCCATCAGCGACTGGGGGAATTCTCCGGAAGGAGAGATCTGGATGCGGAAGATGGCGTCCGAGCAGGCCGTGACGCGGAGGGTGTCCTGCGCGGCGAGCCGGGTTGCCGGAACGGTTATGCCGAGCAGCAGAAGAAGGGTGACGAGCCGAGTACGCATATTTATTATAGTACGAATTTGTAAATACAGGTATGTGAATAAGTTTCTCCCGGCCGGAGGACGGTGTCCGGGAAGCCGGGATTGTGGATGGCGTCGGGCCATGCCTGGGTCTCCAGGGCGAGGGCGCAGCGATGTCCGATGGGGCGGCCGCCCTTGCCGGCATAACTGCCGTCGAAGAAGTTTCCGCTGTAGAACTGTATGCCGCGCTGGTCGGTATGGACTTCCATCCGGCGGCCGGAAACGGGCTCGTAAAGACTGGCGATCCGGCGGATGCCGCCGGCCTCGGCGAGGCACCAGTTGTGGTCGTATCCTCCGGCGGCGTCGATGTCCTGTCCGATCGGTTTGCCCTCGCGGAAATCGAAGGGCGTCCCCTCCACCGGGCGGATCTCGCCGGTGGGGATCAACTTGTCGTCGACCGGGAGGTAATGCGGCGCGTCGATCTGCAGGATATGACCCTCGATGCTCCTGGAGGCGTCTCCCGTAAGGTTGAAGAAGGTATGCTGGGTGAGGTTGCACAGCGTCGGGGCGTCGGTTTCGGCCTTGAATTCCACCTTGAATTCGTCGTCCGGCGTGAGCGTATAGGTAAGGGAGATCCGGAGATTGCCGGGCCATCCCTCGCTCCCGTCGGGGTCGAGGATCGTCAGGGTGATGCTGCTGTCGGAGACGGACTGCACCGTCCAGAGCGCCCGGTCGATGCCGGTGAAGCCGCCGTGGAGCGTGTTGCCGTTGTCATTGGCGGCAGTATGGTATTCTTTCTCGTCCAGAATAAAGGAGGCCCCGCCGAGGCGGTTGGCAAGCCTTCCCACGGCTGCGCCGAAGAAGCGCTCTCCGGGGCAGTCGATGTATTCCTGCAGGGTGGCATAGCCTACGGCGACGTCCGCTTTCTCTCCTTTGCGGTCGGGGACCAGGAGCGAGAGAACGCGGGCGCCGTAGTTGGTAACCGTCATTTCCAGACGGCCTCCTTTGAGAAGGTATAGGTTCGGCGTCATTCTTTAACGAGTTCTTTCTGGATCTGCTCCAGGGATTTACCCTTGGTCTCCGGCATCCACCAGGCGAACAGGAGCGCCAGGGCGGCGATGACCGAGAAGAAGGTGAAGATATACTGCCCGCCGATGGAGAGGCACATCGGGAAGAACCAGGTCAGCAGGGCGCTCCATACCCAGTGGGTCATACTCCCGAAGACCTGGCCGCCGGCCCGGACGTCGTTGGGGAAGACTTCCGCGATGACGACCCAGATCGTCGCGCCGAGCGACAGGGCGAAGAAAGCGACGTAGCCCATCAGGAACAGCAGCATGTAATAGCCGTGGAAGGCCTCCAGGGCGAATCCCCGGGCGACCATCGCCTGGCAGACGACCATGCCGACGGCTCCGATGGCGATGAGCGTCCTGCGGCCCACCTTGTCGATGATGAACATGCCCAGCATCGTGAAGGTGAGGTTCGTCAGGCCGATGATGATGGACTGGAGCATCGCGCCCTCGCGGAATACGCCGGATTCCTCCAGGAGGCGCGGGGCGTAGTAGAGGATGGCGTTGATGCCGCTGAGCTGGTTGATCGTGGCGATGAGGAAGGCGATGAGGATGGGTTTCCAGTATTTTTTCTGGAAGAGTCTTCCGCCCTTGACGCCGTCTGCGGCGAGGGATTTGCGGATCTCGGCCATTTCGCCTTCGACGTCGGATTCGCCGGTGCGCGCGAAGACGGATACGGCCGCATCCGGATTCCCCGTCTTGACAAGCCAGCGGGGGCTCTCCGGAATGGTGAACATCAGCACGCTGAAGAGGAGGGCCGGGACGGATTCGGCGATGATCATCCACTGCCAGTCATTTTCGACGCCGGCAATCCAGTAGTTGGAGAAATACGCCAGGACAATGCCCAGGACGATGTTGAACTGGAAAAAGCAGACAAAGCGGCCGCGCCATTTGGCCGGAGAAATCTCGGCGATGTACATCGGACCCACGACCGAGGAGGCACCGACGGCCAGTCCTCCGATGAAGCGGAAGAACATGAAGGCGTACCAGTTGACGATGGCACCGCTGAAGACGGCCGAGATGAGGTACAGGAAGCCGATGACGATGAGCGAGCGCTTGCGGCCGAACTTCTCGGCCGGTTTCCCGCAGAAAAGCGCGCCGAGGATGGTGCCTATGAGCGCCGTGGCCATCGTGAAGCCGTGGGCGAAATCATTCAGGCCATACACGGCCTGGATCTGTTTTTCCGCGCCGGAAATGACGGCGGTATCGAATCCGAACAGGAGGCCTCCGAGCGAAGCGACGAAGGCGATCCAGAACATAAATCCTTTCAGGTGTGTTGCCATAACAGAAGAATGTTTAGTTTTAGTTTCACAAAGATAGCATTTTGTGTTTTTATAGAACAACAGGGATGATTTCTTGTCGTTTTTTCCATACCGGTTATTTGCAAGGAGGGAACGGGAGTGTCGTAAAAAATGATTAACTTGCAGAAAAATAGATACAGATGGCTTCCGGAACGATTTTCAGCATAGAGGAATTCGCAATCAACGACGGCCCGGGGATCCGTACGACCGTTTTCCTGAAAGGTTGTCCGTTGAGATGCGCCTGGTGTCACAATCCCGAGGGGCTTTCCCCCGAGCCGCAGGTGTTCCACGGCGCGGACGGAGACCGCATCTCGGGGACGGTCATAGAGGCACGTGAACTGGCGGATGAACTCCTCCGGAACCGGGAATTCTTCGCGATGAACGGGGGAGGGGTGACATTCACCGGCGGAGAGCCCACGATGCAGCCGGCCTTTCTCTGCGAGGTCCTCGACCTGCTGGAAGACGTGCACAAGGCCGTGGAAACTTCCGGCTGGTGCGCTCTGAAGGTGTATGCCGACGTCCTGGACAGAGTGGACCTGGTGCTACAGGACCTCAAACTGGCCGACCCGGCGGCCCACCGCCGCTGGACCGGGCGTGACAACGCCCCGATTCTGGCCAATCTTGAGACGCTCAAACGCAGCGGAAAGCCGTTTGTAATCCGTATTCCGCTCATCCCCGGCGTCAATGACGGCATCGCCGAGATGGAAGCCAAGGCGGCGCTTTTCCGGGACGCTCCCGGGCTCCGTCGGGTGGAGTTGCTGCGCTATCACAAGACCGCTGGCGCGAAGTATCCCAGGGTGGATATGACCTACCGGCCCGGTTTCGACACCGAGGCGCAGCCCGTCGTATACAAGGAAGTATTCGGCGATATCGAAACGCTGGTGTTATAAACTGTTTCGGAAAATTCAAAAATAAACATACCACATCCTTTCGTCCGGTCTAAATATAGTATCTTGCCAGTCCTTTATTTGTAACTGAACAAGATAATTATGCTTACCGCACGGATTGAAAGACTGAAAGAATTTTTCTTTGACGGAGGACATCATCGCGTAAGACGTACGCCGGAGTCCCTCGGACTGGATACATTATGTGAAAAATATGCCGCAGAGGGCATTCCCGCCCAGATGCGCGCCGCGATGCTCTTCGAGGCGATGACCGCGGCCGAGGAGCCCGTCATCTTCGAGGGCGAGCAGATTGTGGCCACCCGGACCGTTTCCAAGGTGCCGTCCTATTTTACGGCGGACGAATGGGCCGCCCTCAAGTCCCGCCATTACCTCCACGAGAACGGGATGCTTTCCAATATCTCGCCCAACCTGGGCGACGCCATTGCCGAGGGTCTCGAGGCGCGCAAGCAACGCTTCGCGGTCCGGATGGAGAGCGCCGATGCGGAAGGCCGCCTCTTCCTGGAGTCGGCCGTGCGGAGCATCGAAGCCTTGCAGGGGCTCATTGCACGCTATGAGGCCTGCGCCCGTGAAATGGGCGACGAGGCCCTGGCGGAAGTGCTCGCGTCGGTGCGCGTCAAGGGCGCCACGACCTTCCGGGAGGCGCTGCAGTTGTTGCGTTTCATCCATTTCGGCCTCTGGGAGAGCGGCTGCTATCACAATACGCTGGGCCGCTTCGACCAGTATATGTATCCCTATTACAAGGCCGATCTCGATAGCGGCCGCCTTCCCCAAGACCAGGCGTATGAGCTGCTGCTCTCCTTCTTCCTCGCGTGCAACAAGGACAGCGACCTCTATCCCGGCATGCAGCAGGGCGACAACGGCCAGAGCCTTGTCCTGGGCGGACGAGACGCTTCGGGCAAGACGCTTTTCAACGATCTCTCGGCCCGCTGCCTCGAGGCCAGTTACGACCTCAACCTCATCGATCCCAAGATCAATCTCCGCGTCGACAGGAACACCCCGCTGGAAATTTACAAGCTGGGCGCCCGCCTCACCAAGCGGGGCCTCGGTTTCCCGCAGTACGACAATGACGACGTCGTCGTCCCGGGGCTCGAGCGGCTCGGCTATGCGCCGGAAGACGCCAACGACTATGTGGTCGCGGCGTGCTGGGAGTTCATCATTCCCGGCAAGGCGATGGACATCGTCAACATCGGCGCCCTATCCTTCGCCGGACTGGTGAGCCGCAGTGTCGACGACCTCGGCTCCTTCGACAATTTCGAAGACTATTACGCCCATATCGACGCGATGATCAAGGCGGAATGCCGCCGCATCGCAGCGGGGTTCAAGAATCTTTACATCGCCCCGGCTCCGCTCTATTCCGTTTTTATGGACGGTACGCTCGAGCGTGCACGCGACATCACCCTCGGCGCGAAATATAACAACTTCGGCATCCACGGCACCGGCATCGCCACGGCGGTGGATTCGCTCGCGGCCATCCGGAAATATGTCTTCGACGAGAAGAGCGTCTCCGTGAAGGAACTTCAGGCGGCCCTGGACGCCAATTTCGAAGGCTACGACGACTTATGGAAGAAACTCCGTTTCGAAGCGCCCAAGATGGGGAATGACGATGACGGGACCGACGCCCTCGCGGCCCGGCTTCTCGATTCCTTTGACAACGGACTTGCCGGACTCCGCAACGAGCGCGGCGGCATCTTCCGTGCCGGTACGGGGACGGCGATGTACTACATCTTCCATGCGATCGACCTCAAGGCAACGCCCGACGGGCGCAAGGCCGGAGAGGTGATACCCGCGAATTATTCCCCGAGCATGTACACCCGTCACAAGGGCCCTGTATCGGTGATTAAATCCTTCTCGAAAGGCGACCTGAGCCGCAGCATCAACGGCGGTCCGCTCACCATCGAGCTCGACGACACCCTCTTCCGCAACGAAGAGAATCTGGAGAAACTCGCAATGCTCATCCGCTCCTACGTGCTGCTGGGCGGGCACCAGCTTCAGCTCAACACCCTCAACAAGGAGACCCTCCTGGACGCCAAGGCGCATCCGGAGAAGCACCGCAACCTCATCGTCCGCGTCTGGGGCTGGAGCGGCTATTTCGTGGAACTCGACGAGTGCTACCAGAACCATATCATCGACCGGATTAAATTTACAATGTAGCCAGATTTCGGTTTTTGCTGAATTTTGCTTATTTTTGAGAATACAATATTTCTGAATGAAAGCACTGATCATACTTCTGGCCGTCCTGGCCGCACAGATCCGGGAGGTCCCCCGGCGGGTCATTTTCCTCCTGAAGTCGGAAGACCCGGCGGCGATCGTCGAAGCGGTGAATGCCTTTGATAAGGCCGACATCCAGTTCACGATGGAGCGCACCCTGCGCCCTGACGACAGTCCCGAGATGAAGAGCGCCCTCGCCATGGTGACCTGGAAGAACAACGAACTGGTCGAGGCGGTGCCGGACCTTCCTTCGGTGGAGGTCGTGGATGTTACACCCCACGATGTGGAATTCGCCATTACGGCTGCATTGGACGACCGCTGGCAGGTCAAGACGCCTTCGGTCTGGAAAAAACTCCTGCGGGATGAGTCCCGTACCGATGGCGGCCGCACTTTCTATGTGGCTGCCGATGGCGATGATACGGCGGACGGTCTCACTCCGGAGACCGCCTGGCAAACCCTTTCGAAGGTCAATGACGCCCTGCTGGGCTTTGCCGATACGGTAAGGTTCCACGCCGGCGATGTCTTCCGCGGGCACCTGGTCCCCCAGTCCGGAGCACCCGGCAAGCCGATTGTCTATACCGCTTTCGGAGAGGGAGAAAAACCGGTTCTGGAGCCCTCCTGGGACGCATCATCTCCGGAGGACTGGGTGAAAGTCGGACGCAAGCTCTGGAAGTGCACGAAGCCCTCCGCCAATGAGCTCGGTAATGCGATTTTCAATCACGGCGCCAAGGGCTGCGGCTGGAAGGTGGACCGCCCCGACCAGCTCGGCCGCAAGGACCTCCGCTTCTGCTGGGTGCGGGACGAGCAGGCCGTCTATATGGTCAGCCGGAAGAACCCCGGGGCGCGCTTCGACTCCATCGAACTCGCCGAAAAGCAGCACATCATTGACGAGACCGACTGCCACGACATCGTTTACGAGGGACTGTGGCTGCGTTATGGTGCCGCCCACGGTATCGGCGGAAGCGGCGTCAGGGGCATCACGGTCCGCGGCTGCGACATCTGCTGGATTGGCGGAAGCACCCTCTATTTCGACGAGGCCGGCAGGGGAGTACGCTACGGCAACGGCATCGAGTTCTGGAGCGCGGCGCAGGATATCCTGGTGGAGAACTGCCGCGTCTGGGAATGCTGGGACGCCGCCCTTACCAATCAGTCCAACGTAGACGGTGTGGAGCAGAAGAATATCACCTGGCGGGGCAACGAAATCTGGAACTGCGAGTATTCCTACGAGTACTGGCAGCAGGGAGATTTCGCCCGCACGGAGAATATCGTCTTCGAGAACAACGTCTGCCGCGATGCGGGGTATGGCTGGGGGCACGTCCGCCGCTGGAATCCCAATGCGGCCCACCTGATGTTCTACGATACCACGGCCGAGACCTCCGGTTTCGTCATCCGCGGCAACCGCTTCGAGCGGAGCAAAAACTGCGGGATCCGCCTGTTCAATGCATGGTATGATTCCTTCACGATGGAGGATAATGTCTGGTACATCCCCTGGCATATCCTCTGCCGCTATCACGGCCGCCCGACGGAAGGGCTGATCGACAAGAATCCCGACCATCTCGACCGTACCCATAACGACAGTCGGGCCGAGATCGAGTCGCAGACGGTGGAGCCGCCGCTGCAGATCCGTTTCAGCAAGCGCGGACTCCGTCAATTCAAGGAAAAATTTGAAAAGAAATGATTATGAAAAGACTTGGCACCCTCATCATCTGCGCCCTCCTTTTCAGCCATTTGGGCCTGACACAGAACAAAGATGCCGTTCTTCTGGAGGCGGAGGCCTTCCGGGAGCACGGCGGATGGGTTGTGGACCCGCAGTTTATGGACCAGATGGGTTCTCCTTACCTGCTCGCCCACGGCATCGGCAAACCGGTCGACAACGCCCGGACGACGGTCACTCTGCCCCAGAAGGGACAGTGGCATGTCTATGCCCGCACCTGGAACTGGTGCGCCCCGTGGGGCATCGAGGACGGCCCGGGCAAGTTCCGTATTGCCGTCAACGGCGTGCAACTCGAGCATATTCTCGGAAAAGGGAAGCAGTGGGGATGGGAATACGCCGGTTCGTTCCAGGCGAGCGGGAAAGAGGCTACGGTCGAACTCTGCGACCTGACGGGCTTCGAGGGTCGCTGCGACGCCGTGATCCTGACCCGGAATCCTTCCCCTTCTCTGCCCGATGATCCCAATGCCCTCCAGGCCTTCCGCCGCAAACTGCTCCGGCTGCCGGAGAAGCCCCGGAGCGCCGGGAATTTCGACCTCGTCGTCGTCGGAGCGGGAGTCGCCGGGATCAGCACCGCCGTCAAGGGCGCCCGGGAAGGGCTGAAAGTGGCCCTGATCAACAACCGGCCGGTCCCCGGAGGCAACAACAGCACCGAACTGAGAATCCTTGCCAGCGGCAAGATGAACGTAGCCCCGTATGCAAAACTCGGGGATGTCACCCGCGAGCTCATCAACGTATATGACAAAGAAGGACAGGTGCTGCAGATGCTGCAGGGCAATGAGCACATTTCCTATTTTCCGAGCATGCACGTTTTCGCCGCAAAGACGGACGGCGGGCACATCGTTTCCGTAACGGCCCGCCATATAGAGACCGCCGAAGAACTCGAATTCTCCGCACCCCTTTTCGCGGACTGCTCGGGCGACGGCAACCTCGGATATCTGGCCGGCGCGCAGTATCGCACCGGACGGGAAATGCGGGCGGAAACCCGGGAAACCCTGGCCCCCGACAAGCCCGACAATATGGTCCTCGGGGCCTCGACCCCCTGGCGGACACGGGTGATGAAGGAGGATGTTTCCTTCCCGGTCTGCGACTGGGCCATCCAGTTCAATGAAGAGTCCTGCGAGAAAGTGACCTCGGGCAGCAACTGGTGGGAAAGCGGCTTCTGGCACGACCAGGTCCGCGAGGCCGAATACATCCGCGACTACCTCCTGCGGGCCATCTACGGCAACTGGTCTTTCCTCAAGAACCGGAGCAAGGACAAGGATGCGTATGCAAGACTGGACCTTCACAAGGTCAGTTTCATCGCGGGGAAAAGGGAATCGCGCCGGCTCATCGGCGACGTCTTCTTCACCCAGCAGGACATCGAGGGGAATTATGTCCGCTATGACGACGCCATCGTCTACGGCTCCTATTCCATCGACCAGCATTTCCCGACGCCCAAGAATACATTCTTCTTCCCCGGAGAGGAGTTCATTTCTACGATGAAGCACTACTTCAACGACCTGGGGACGCCTAGGAAATATCTTCGCAAAGACCAGGTACCACCGCCGTACCGCATACCGTACCGCTGCCTGTATTCGGTCAATGTCGACAATCTCTTCATGGCCGGAAGGGACATCAGCGTCTCCCACATCGCCCTCTCTTCCACCCGGGTGCAGAACGTGACCGGGATGATGGGCGAGGTTGTCGCCGTCGCCGCCGCCATCTGCCGCAAGTACGGTTGCTCGCCACGGGAGGTTTACACCTCTCATTTACAGGAGTTGCTGGGCAGTTTTCAGTAAAAACGCCCCGAACCGTGATGAAAATGATTTTTTCTATCATCCTATGGTTGCCAGGGGACTGAAAGACCTTGGCGTCTGGAAGCAATAGCTGAAAGAGGATTCATTCTGGGCAGGAGCTTTATCCGGACAGAACCGATTCTTCAAAAAAATATATCACATCAGTACAATGAAAAGATTAATCATTTCCATTCTTTCACTCCTGTCGCTCGCCATTGGCGCCCGGGCGCAGGAAAATCCGATCGCGACCATATCCCACGACCCGGGCTGGTGCACGATCATTCACCGCTGGGGATTCATCGGCGATTCGCTTTGTAGCGGGGAACACGAATATGTCCGTGCCGACGGCAGCAAGGTCTGGCACGATATCTACGATTATTCCTGGGGCCAGCGGATGGTCGCCGCCATCGGAGGGGCGGTCGGGTACAATTTCTCCCAGGGCGGCGAGACGGCAAAGGGCTGGATCCGCAACTTCTGGGATTCCCCGATGAACCGTAATGCCGACATCAGTGCGAAGGCACATCCGTGCCAGGCCTATATTGTGGCGCTGGGGTGCAATGATAAGCGGAGTTTCGCTCCCGGCGATGCTTCGAAGGATATCAACCTGGAAGATTATACCAAGAACGCCGACACCTTCGCCGGGTATTACGGCGGCATCATTCAGCGCGTCAAGACGCTCCAGCCCGATGCCCGTTTCTTCGTAGTGACTTTGCCTAACCTGTATGGCAGCAAGGAGATTAGCGCCCAGATCCGTGCGATGGCCGGCATTTTCGAAAAGGTGTATGTGATCGATCTGGAAAAATACGCGCCGGATTTCACTACGGAGGAATTCCGCTCGCGCTATATGCTGATGGGCCACCTCAATGCGGCCGGCTACCAGTACATCGCCTGGATGTTTATGACCTACATCAACTGGATCATCGAGCAGAACCTCCCGTCTTTCTCAGACATCGGCCTGGTGGAATAGAGGAGGAAAGTTATGAAATATTTTTATCGAGATAAGTTTAAAGAGAATCTATCTTCTTCATGATTTTGTCCGGAAGGACATCCAATCCAAAGTATAGGTGAGATTCTTGATAACCCAAGAACTTAATATACTTGATGACAAGAGCATAACTAGCCCTGGCGGCAACTGTGCTTTTGGTTCCGGTACTATCAAAACATATTGCTTCGTGATGAGCGATTCTATTGCGGGAATCCTTTATGGTCTGCAACTCATTAAAAATGGCTCTTTGTCCAAGGCCAATAGTTTTAGCTGGAAATACTTGAAGGAGCGTACTGCCGCCACGCCTAAATGGGACTCGGGTGAAGAGATAGGTCCAGAAACCGAATGTCACCGAGGAGACCACACGGTCATTCGTATAGCGTCCTCCAGTATCCAGTTCAGCGATGGCATTTAAGACTGAAGCTCGCCGAGGATATGAATATAGCATTCCGCCGGGTTGAAGCTGATGCCTGATCCAGTCAGGATCCGCAAATAAGGCTTTATAGTGCTCATTAATGGCGTTGCGCAAGACCACCTCAAAGATGTTGAGGATACCGTAACACTTTTGACAGAGTTTGATGTTATGCCGATAGAGAGTAAGAGCAGCCATCGTATCGCCTCCGCAGGCTGTAAGGTATTTATTGAGCCTTGCTGGAGAGAATGCTTTTTCGTATTCCGGATACTTCATCTGTTTATTTATTTCAAAAACTTTTGAAATTTAAGAATTGTTCGTATCTTTGCAATGGAATCCCCGTGCGTCCCTGAGCAATCAAACGCGCGGGTTTAGTCTTTTTATACCCCCCCCTTCATTCGTTCAGTGCTTTTCCCATGGCATCGGTCTTGGCTTTCCAGGCGATGTCATAGGGTTTCATGGATTTGTGATCAGGACATGTAAACGGAATGTCCCGGCCGGAGGCAAAGATGCAAAGAAATTTCGCACGGAAATGCGCAAAACAGAGAGTGAAAGAAAATAAATTTATGATTCTTTCATTCTTTGTGTGTTTCCTTCATTTTTTGTGCGTTTTTTTAATTCCGGAAAGGTTTCACTCCCCGAGATCGTCCCACCCGTCGGTGCGGAAGGGGAGGAGGGGAATGCCGTATTAAGTAAATGACGGGAATGCCTTAAAAAGGGTCAGCAAAGCAATCAGTTCATCTTTCAGTCCGTGACGTACGAAAGACTTCGTTTCTCCCTCGGTCAGTTCGCCCAGACCGCTGATTAAGTTCTTCTCAGAAATTCTCCGGACACTGTCAATACACTTGTCCAGATACGCTTCGACGGGCATTCCCATACGAGACTCGACGATGGCTTTATTGAGCGGGGTCCTTTCTTTCAGGAAAAACCAGCAGTCGAAAACGTCCCTGCTTGTTATCTCGGTCCTGTCAAGAAGAGCACAAAGCTTGTGGGCGAACATATCCTCTTTTACCATGACACGCATCTGCAGGCCGAGATAGTTCTTAATCTCATAGTGGTTTTCAAACTGGCGATTGGAGATTTCAATCTTGAGTTTCCTTTCACCGATCCCGTAGTCAAGTACAATAATAATCCCATGTTGCTTGATGGCCTGATCATGAATCTTCCCGTATTTCTGGACAATCTTCTTGACACGGTTATAAACTTCTTCCTCCTTCAAGACATCCAGCAAGTTGAAGTCCAGGTCTGTCGAAAAGCGTGGCAGATTGTGAAAGAACATCGTGGCGGTACCTCCTTTGAAAGCCAGAACGGAGGAAAGCAGCGCATCGGAAAAAATATCCTTCAGCAGTTGCAGCATGAAGAATTTATGCTTGTTCGTATCCATCAGCCAAATATTTTTGAAACCCGCTGCCAGAGCGTTTTGCTATTGTAAATAGGGAGTAGAGAAAGAACCTTCCCTTTGTCCAGGGAGGAGGGATAGTCGAAATAGTAGTTACTGTCCAGGTAAAGCGTATCCAGAAAGGCCCTTTCCGGGGAAGCGATATTGACGTTGCCTTCACGGGTGATCCCCAAGGTGTCAACAAGGATTTCACCCTTGATTTTCCGGTATCGATACACTTTTCCGTCAATTTCGATGCTGCGGCTCAGGTTCCCGACAGAGGTGATCTCATCACTATACTGGAAAATGATTCCGGCCCGTTGGAGTACGTATTCAAGAGAAATATATGACGGGGTATACAGCAGGCAGGCAAGTTCCTTCTCGTCATAACCGGGCTTTGCATAAATTCCTTTTCGCGGGTTAAGGATCTCACCCTTCCTGACATATCCGATCATCCGGTTCTTTACCGTATTTCTGTCCAGCCCCTGCCCATGGGCCAGGGCTATTCCTTGCATCGTGAAAACACTTGCCTTATCCTTGTAAAGATCTAGAAGAAGTTGATTTTGTAAACCCATAGTAGTGCTGCATATTACTTTTGGTTCACAAAAATAAAAAGAAAAAATGGAAACTGCAAGAGATGTTACTGTAGCGGCATGTATTCTACTCCCCGAGATCGTCCCACCCGTCGGTGCGGAAAGGGAGGAGGGGAATGCCGTCGGAGTTCCACAGGGTGCCTTCGCCCCAGTTGCGGAAGCAGTAGCGCACGGCGACGGGATTCGGCACCTCGTCGCAGGTTACGGTTACGACATTCTTGTACGCCGTGGCCGTGGCGGGATGGAAGACGCGGTCTTCGCCGGCAATCTCGAAGCCGCCGACGGGCACTTTGGCCGGGAGGAGGCCCGGGCCGTCGGCCTTGACGGTGATGATGGCCTCGGCGTCCTTGAACTCCACGCTCTCGTAGGCGGGGGCGACGGGATTGATGCCCTTCAGGCCGTAATCATTGACCAGGGCCAGATAAGCGAGGCGGTTGCCGACTTCCAGCTTCTTCGGGGGATGGATGAAGGTGCGGTTGCCCAGATCGACCGTCGGGGCCATTCCGCTGCGGGGGATCAGTGCGAGCGTTTTCTGCTGATCCTCATAGAAGTATCCGGATAGGAAAGACCGGGGATTATTATAGGCGTAGGGCGCAATCTGCACGAAATAGAAAGGCGCGTCCGGATTCTGGAACAATTCCCGCATCTTCTTGACATAGAGTGGCTGAAGACGGATATATTGGCGCCCCCGTGCAGGCCACATTCGATTGGTCTCTCCCTGATACCAGAGCATTCCCTTGAAGGTAAACGGCACAAGGGGTGCAACCATCCCGTTGTAGAGGATACAGGGTGATCTGTGGTCGTCTTTTTTGTCAAGACTTTCCTTGTCGAGGAACGAAAGGTCAAACTCGCCGGGCATTTCTTTCTCGAGGGCTTCCCGCGGAATCCAGGCTTCGATGGAAGAGCCGCCCCAGTCATCGGAGATGATGCCGACGGGGACTTCCAGTATCTCTTGCAGTTTGCAGGCGAAGAAATAGGCGACGGCGCTGGTTTTTCTGATATTTTCCGGCGTATTCTCTTTCCAGGACCCTTGCGGCAGTGGCAGGGGCCTGGTGGAATTCCGGACGGGGATGTCGCAGATGCGGATGGGCACCGAAGGCTTGGCGCGAAGGATATAGTCCGTGGAATGTTCGACGGGCTGGCCGGCCCAGCCTCGCATCGGCATATCCATGTTGGACTGCCCGCCGCAGAACCACACTTCGCCGATGAGGACATTGTGGAGAATGGTCTTTTCGCCGTCGTTGAAAGTCACTTCGTAGGGACCGCCGGCTTCGGGTGTCGGGATACGGACGAACCATTTCCCGTCGGCATCGGGCATCACTACGGTCTTCTGTTTCGACCAGGTCGTCGAAATGGTCACTTTCTTGCCGGAGGCCGTGCCCCAGACGGCGACATTTTCCTTCTGTTGGAGCACCATATTATCGCTGAAGATGGAGGGCAGTTCGACTTTTGCCTGCAGGACAGACGTTGCTGCCACGAAGAAAACCAGAGTAACAAGTCGTTTCATAACAAATTGTAAAATTATAGTCAATTTGACGTTACAAAAGTATAAAATATAAAACAGTCTCTTAAACTGGTTTGTAAAATTGGCCAAAAAACATATCACATCATCACGATTGACGGAGTTTGGCTAATTTTATATAAATTTGTCATTGATGACGGAAATCAGGCATAAGAACCATACCCTGCTGGGGACCCTTGCTGCGACGGCCGTATATGCGATTTACGGCCTGAACGTGGTGTTCTGCAAGGATCTGACGGCAGGGAATTTCATCTCGCCGACAGTGCTTTTTACCCTGCGGACGGGCGGGGCCGCGCTGCTTTTCTGGGTCCTGTCGATTTTCCTGCCAAAAGAGCGCCTGAGCGCAAAGGAATTGGGACTGACGGTCCTTGCTTCCGTACTTTGTGTCATCCTTCCGCAATATTCCACCCTCATCGGGGTTACTATGTCGACCCCCTATGACGCTTCGCTGGTCTCGACCGTCAAGCCCGTGCTGACGATGACGCTGGCCTTTCTGCTGGGGAAGGAGAAATTCAGCCCCCGACTACTCATCGGGGTGCTGCTGACCTTTCTTGGCGCGGTTGCGCTGGTGATCCGCCCGGCACGGACCTTTTCCACCAGCCTGCCCGGTCTGCTGATCCTGCTCGTGAACGGCATTTCGTTCTCGTTCTATCTGGTTCTCTTCAAAGAATTCGTATCGCGGCACAAGATCGTGACGATGATGCGGTGGATGTTCCTCGTCGCCTTTCTCGTTTCGTTGCCTTTTGCCGCACCGTCCATTCCTGAAACCCGTTTTACCGCTTTTAACGGCATCGTGATATGGGAAATCCTGTTCCTGATCGTGTTTGCGACATTCCTGTCTCATTTCCTGATGCCGGTCGGGCAGCGGAACCTTACGTCTACCCAGTACAGTCTCTTTATCTATGTGCAGTGTATCGTGGCCGCCGTCGTGGGCTATTTTATGGGATTGGAATCGCTGGACTGGCAGAAACTGGCAGCGACGTTACTGTTTATCGCCGGCGTCGCGGTCGTCCGCCGCGCCTGATCGGCTAAGGCCTGTTTGCGGTATTGTTCAGGGGAGGTTCCGGTGTATCGTTTGAAGGATCTTCCGACGTTGAAGACGTCGGTAAAACCGGCTTTCTCCGCAGCGAGGGTAACGGGCAGGTCCGTCGTCGCAAGGTATTTGCACATAAGTTTGATCCGGAGGCCGTTCAGGTAGGTCAGGATGGTTTCCGGGGCCATTTCTTTTTTGAAACGGATTTCTATGGACCGACGGGAAAGCGGGATGTCGCGGACGATGTCTTCCATCGAGATCGGTGTGTCGAAGTGTGTATCGATAAAGTCTACAATTCTGCGGATATACGGATCTTTGATGTTGTGTCGGAGCGTGGATCCGCGTTCTTCGATGTCTGTCGGGTGAACTTTGATCCGGATCGGCGGCATGATGCCTTCCTTCCGCATCCGGGACAGGGCTTCCCCTAGCTCGTAGCCCTGTTTCTCGAAGTCCAGGTGGATCGATGATATGGCGGGGGTGGTGATGTTGCAGAGAAATGTGTCGTTGTCGGCACCAAGGATGGCGACTTCGTCCGGAATCCGGATACCGGTTTCCAAGCATAACTGGCCTGCCATCGATGCGAGTACATCGTTGGTGGCAAAGAGGGCGACCGGCTTGGGAAGCCGCAAAAGCCATTCTTTGATATCCTCTTCGTCCGGATTGCCGAGATCCGTCTTCAGGGATGAGAGGTTGACATTCCTCCCTTTGAGCACCTCCTCAAATCCTTCCAGTCGCTCGTCTGACCAGATCAGCCCCTCATACCCGAAGAAGGCGTAATGATCATAATGCTGCTTTACATAGAACCGGGCCGCCATCCGTCCGATCTCCCGGTACTCACCGCTCAGCATGGGGTAGTCCGGATATTCCGTATGTACGGTTCTGAGCACGACAGGGATTCCGAGCGGGTCCGACAAGGCACGGTCCACACCGTCCCATCTCCCGAAAATCGCATCCGCCCCGATTGCGCGCGCTCTTTCGGCCACTTCCATCCGGCGTCCGGAATTCTTGTAAACATCCGGGGGAATCCGGAAAAAACTCCAGCCGCCCTCTGTGGCGGCAAAGTCAGACAACCCTCGCAGCAGCCGCCGTTCGGGCTCCCGCGTATAGTCGCAGCATAAAATCAGTTTGAACATGGAGCAAATTTAATAAATTCTTCGCAAAATGAATAAGTATTTTCGTTTTTGTTCGTATTTTGAATGTGAAAGGGTGACTAATTTTGTAACGATTTATAAGGTCGTTATGCGAAGGGCGTTAATAATACTGAGCATTTCGTTCTCCCTGACAGCGTGCAGTGGCGGTATACGTGTATCTGACGTGGCCTCGAGCGTGGCTTCAGCCGGCTTCAGACTGTCAGATATCGACAAGTATCCGGGCAGTTGCTTCATGCAAGGCTTGTCGGAGTATGCGCATGCCGCGGGAGATAAAGCCCTGGAGGATCGTCTTGCTGACACGCTGGACTGTTTTCTCCGTGGTGACCGTACTTGCAAAGGATCCCTTGTTTCATACTGCATCGGCGGGACGGCAATCGCCCAGATGGCCCTTTGGGGACACGATGCGTATGCCGCCCGGGTCATCGAAGTGGCTGACAGTATGTTCCGGACCCAGCCCCGCAACTGCGAGGACGTGATGATTCCGGCCTGGAACAGTGAGAATATCCGCCCCGACGGGATGTTCGTCGATATGGTCTTCGCCGCCACTCCTTACCTTCTTTATGCCGGCCTTCTGTCCGGAAGGCGGGAATGGGTGGATTATGCGGCCTGGATGACACTGAAGACCTTCGAGGTGCTTCGGGATCCGGAGAGCGGACTCGTGCATCAGGCACGGGGAGTCCTCCGGCTTGCCGAGGGAGAAATCAGCCGCGATTGCTGGAGTCGGGGTAACGGCTGGGGCTCGATGGCCCTCGCCGCCCTGATGCGTGATCTTCCGTCCGACAATCAATACTACGGGCAGGTCAGAGACCTCGCGGCCGATTATTTCACAGCCGTGCTCCGTTATCAGGATGCCGACGGGCTCTGGCACCAGGAAATGACTTTCCCCGATAACTGGCCGGAGACTTCCGGTTCAGCCCTTCTCCTTTACGGCCTCGGGACTGCAGTTGACTGCGGCATCCTCCCGAAAACTGCCAAAACTGCTTTCGTGAAGGGCCTTGAAGGGCTTTTGGCTTATGTCGATGCCGAGGGCAATGTGGCCTCCACCTGCGGCGGCTGCCTGGCCGTCGGCGACAGCAGCAAGGAAACCTACGCCCTTCAGGTGCCTTATTGGAATGAGCGGCACGCGTTCGGCCCCGTCATGCTGGCTCTTTCCGCTGCGACCCGTCTGGGAATCCGCACGGTCGATACTACCCTTGGCAGCAAGGTCGATTCCTTCAGACCCGCCTGCGTCGTCCGCCACGTCGAGGCCCGTAAGGATGACCTGGCTTGGGAGAACGACTGGTCCGCCTACCGGATCTATTCTCAGAAATCGCCGATGGAGAAGATCGGCAGCGGCGTCGACTATTGGGCCAAGAAAGTGGATTATCCCATTCTCGACAGGTGGTATGCCGCCAATGCCGAGGGGGGAAGTTACCACAAGGATCAAGGCGAAGGCTGTGATTTCTACGCCGTCGGCAAGCATCGTGGCGTGGGTGGTAACGGCGTCTGGTCCGGGGACAGCCTGTATGTAAGTCTCCCTTACGAAGGGTGGGAGATTACGGAAGAGGGACCGGAACGGATCTCTTTCACGGTTTCCTATCTGCCGTTCCGGGCGGGGGAGGAGACAGTCCGCCAGACGACGACCTATTCCTGTATCCTGGGATCTCCTTTTACCCGCGTGGAAACGACGCTGACCTCCGAAAGCGGCCATGACCTTACGCTCGGAGTCGGCCTTACCACCTTTGGCCGCGGAGAAATCAAGAAAGACGCGGACGGCGTGCTCCGGCTGTATGAATTCCTTCCGAAGGAGAATGTGGGCCTGCACTCCATCCTGATAACGGACCCCTCGCTCGATGCACGGCGCGTCGATGCCGGCCCCGACCGGCTTCTGCTGATGGACGTGCACAGCGGAGAACCCGTCAGATACTATTTCGCGGCATACTCGACCCTGACGAACCGGTCCGGCGGCTGGTACAGGATCGTGACGGCCGCCACATACGAAGAATTAGATAAAATGCAATAGAATATGGCTCGAAGATTATTGATTGCGATTTTGGCGCTGCTATTCGGCGCGGCATTGAATGTTAGGGCGCAGGCAATCGCCGGTTCGCCGGAATATATCATGGCCCTTACGGCCGAGTGGAAGGGGGAGCGTTTCCCGGACGGCCGCCCGAAGGTCCCGGACGATCTGCTGGACCGCCTCAAGAACGTCACGATCGAAGAGTGCTGGGCCGAACTGATGAAGCTCGGTTATCAGAACCAGTATGAAGGCGACTGGATGCTGGTACACGAGACCGAGGATGCCGTAATGGTCGGAAGGGCCGTCACCGCCCAGTTTATGCCGATGCGCCCCGACCTGGAGAATGAGATTATCGAACAGGGGAAGAAGGAAGGACGGATGTGGGAGCAGAAACGTACGGTCTCATGGGTGATCAACTCACTCGTTCCCCGGGATGTGTATGTCGCTGATACATATAATAAGGAATTCCTGGGAACCGTCATCGGCTCCAACCTGGGGAAGGGCGTGTTCGAGCAGACCGGCAACGGCGTCATCACCTATGGCCACATCCGTGACCTCGAACGCCTCCGCCGGATTCCGGGCTTCAATGCCTGGTGCAAGGGATATGACCCGTCCTATATGCGTCAGACCATCCTGACCAATTACAATGTCCCCATCCGGATCGGCCACGCCACCGTGCTGCCGGGCGACGCCGTCCTGGCCAAACCCGGCGCCGTGCTGTTTATCCCGCCGCATCTGGTGGAGCACGTCGTGCTGACCTCCGAATTTACCAAACTCACCGACGAATTCGGCGAGGAAATGATCTCGAACCATATTTACACGGCGGGACAAATTGACAGCGCCTGGTCTGACGAGATGAACAAGCGCTTTGCCGTATGGGTGCGCAACTATCACGGCAAGATGCCGATGACCAAGGAGCAGCTCGAGGCCTGCCTGAAAGAACGTAACTTCTAATGAGAAAGTTCCTTACCATACTTGCCCTCCTGATGGCCTGTGTCTCCGCGTCCGCACAGACGCAGTGGCCGGTGTATTCGGACTTTTCGCTCCCGGATCCCGGCAAACCCCATCTGGTCACCCGAAACAGTCTCCAGCCCACGGACAAGTTCCTCGATCAGTATCCGGATGGCATTCCCGTCGCTACCAACGAGCAATTGCACCAGATATACAAGTTCTTCAAGGATGATCCGGACGGGCAGAAAGAGTGGAACAGCATCGCATCCCTGACGGCCCGCACCGTAACGGCCTGGAACATCAAGAGCCTGGGCGGATTCGGTGCCTCGCGCTATATCTATGCCACCGGCAACCTCAAAGGCATCTCGTTGGTCTATATCTTTACGGGCGAACCCATTGTCGGAGAATTCATCCGGGCCAATCTTGCGAAGATGGCTTCGCTGCCGATTACATTCTGGCTGCACAGCGAATTGCGCGGGTACAATGAGGCGCATCCCCGTGGCGGGCTCGAGACCGCGTCGCTCAATATTACCCTCTCTTATGCCGTGCCCGCCGTCAGGAAGGATATGGGGGAGGACGAGCTTGCCGCCATTATGGATGCCTGGAAGGAGCGGGCCCATGTCCCGTCGCTGAACTGGCTGGAGAGTCTGCGTGCCAATAACTGGACGGCCCAGATCGGCTGCGGCGCCCTCTATTCGTCCACTTTTTTCGGCGATGTAATGGGGCGGATGCGCGCGCTGAATGCGCTGAAGTACTATGCCAATTCGACTATCGAGACAGACGGTAGTTATGCGGAAGGATACGGCTATTTCTCCTATCCCATCGATCAGCTCTTTGCCGCCGCTCTCGTGATGACTCCCCGTGAGATCAAAGCCACCTTCGGGAAATCAAGTATGAAGGGCAGTATGACCTGGCGCATCTACGGGCATCTGTTCGACATCGAAGAAGACGGAACGCCCGGTCCGATGCGCATCAGTTTCGGCGACAATCCCTACGGCAACCGCGAGATATATGCCGCCGACAAGACCAGTCTCTTCATGCAGCTGGTTTACCACGATGGCGTGGCTAAATGGATCCGTTCCAAGTATGGCAGCCGGGGCTGTCTCGACGGCCTGCTGCTCCGGTCGAAGCTTCCGGACGTCAATATCCCGACGCTGAGCCCGGAGGGCGCGGATCTCCCTTTGGTGAAGGCCTTCGAGGACGGAGAGAATTACATCAGGAGCAACTGGGACGACGAGGGCATCGTTCTCGCGATGAAGACGGGCGACGGCGGCAGCCGGGTGGGCTATTCCCACAACCGTCCAGAGCTCAACAATATCGCCCTGGGTGCCTTTGGTGAATACCTGATCGTGACGCCGGGTGCGGCTTCCTACCGCAGCAAGGTGCACAACGAGTATGATGTCTGCACCCTCAGCGCCAATACCATTACCATCGACGGAATGAACCAGAAGAGCCCGATGTGGCCCTCCTATCAGGAAGGCCGCTGGGACAACCGCAGCGTGGTGGTACGCGATACCAGCCGCGCTGTGCTCACTCGCTGCGAAGCGCTTCCGGACGGAGGGGCCGTCCTCGAGAGTGACGCGCACGGCATCTATCACATTCCGATGAAAGAAGCGGTGCGTTCCGTACGCTTCGTTCCGGCAGGGGACGGCGGCTTCTTCATTGTCCGCGACAGGATGGCGACCGCCGACGGCAGCAGCCATCGCTTCGACTATCGCTACCACATCTTCAACCGCGACGAGAAGACCATCATCACCGGCAATGCCGCCAAGATGCTCAAGATTGAGCGCGCGAAGGCCCACCTGTATATCGCGGTTGCCTCCGGCAGTGAGTTGAAATTCCAAAAGGAGAAGGGATATATGCACCATCCGGAAGGCCGCGACTATGAGGAATTCGGCCCCAAGCAGGGCAAACCGGGAAGCGCCATCGGCCTCGACTGGAGCCTCGACGGTCCGTGCCTGGACATTACGGCCGTGCTGTATCCCGTCCGTCCCGACGAGAAGGCCCCCAAGATCAAGATCACCACGAATGAGGTGGTCGTAAACGGTAAACACTATTCGCTTTATGAATAATTTGTTAAAGACCATCTTGCTCCTGGCTGCCGTCGCCCTTGTCGCCGCATCCTCCTGCGGCAACAAGAAAGAGGATGACTCCGGCGGCAACAAGACCTTCAACCTTACCTCCAATCTCCAGGGGAAGGCAACTGTTTTCTCCAATGCCGGCAGCAAGGTCGAGGAGGTCGTATTTTCCGGTCAGCCGACCAAGGTTACGTTCCCCTCTACGTCCACGCGACTGATCGGCGTGATACCCTCGCTCGGGCTTACCGAAGGCCGCGCCAGTTCTGTCCGGCTAGAAATTCCTGCTGCCCAGAGACAGGCCTCTCCGGGCAGGGACGATCGCGAAGGCGGCTACCTGTACAGCAAGGCGGCTGCGGCCGACAACCCGGTCCGCTTTGAATTCGCCCCGATGGTGCGGACGCTTGCGGTCACGGTAAAGGGTCCCTCTTCCAGCAAGATTCTCGGTGTCGTGTTTTCTTCACTGACTGCCGGTGTCACCGGTATTGCGACCGTAGACCTGTTCAAGAACGGAACCATCCCCTCTATCGAGGGTGGCGGAAAACAGGCGAGTGTCACCCTTTCGAATCCTGTAACGCTAAGTCTGAATCCCACCCTTTACATACATATCGCCGGCGTTAAATGTGCCGGGGTCCAGTTCAAGGTGGTTTTGTCGAATTGCTACTATCTGATCACCCTTTCGACGGATGTCCTCGATTTCACTACGCCTGGAGAGACGGCAGTCCAGATCGATCTGGAACATCAGTCCCTGCTGATCGACGGGGTGGCCGACGGCGGCGCTTCTTTCACGAAATCCGGCGAGGGCGACTTCAGCGCGCTCCTGCTGCTTGACGATGAGGATACGCAGACGGACTTCCTTCCGGACTTCAGCCGGGTGGGTTACAAATACAGCGATGAACCGATCCCGTCTCCCGCCGTGAAGGCCACGATCGATGTGGCGGCCATCAGGTCCGCGCTGAATGCCCATACGGCCACCGACACCACCGATTTCATCCAGCAGACCATCGACCGTGTGGGACAGGCCGGCGGCGGTGCCATCCTCCTGAAGAACGGGACCTATAACGTGGGACGCATCCTCTTCCTCGACTGCAGCAACACGGTGCTGCGCGGTGAAAGCGAGAGCGGCACCATCATCAAAAGCAATTCGACCATCCAGGGACCGGTCGTCTACGTGGGTGCAAGTATGATGAAGGGCGCGACGGAGCAGGAGACCGAGTCCATCACTTTTGTGGCCGGGCGGCGGGTCGCCATCGGCAAACTGATGGCCAAGAATGCCAGCGGCACCTATACATATATCGTTACATACACCCCGAGAACTCCGGGCAGGTCCTATGGCTCCAATTCCAGCATCATCGAGGATTATGTGCCTGTAGGCCGCCTGTATGTAGAGGTCCGGAATCCCAATCTGTTCCGACCGGGCGATCAGATATGCATCTATCGCCAGCCCACCCAGTCGTGGCTCGACGATATCGGTATGACGCGCATCGCCAACGGCGGACGCGATGACATCGGACTCCCGACCCTTCAGTGGGATATCTCCGGCTATACTTTCCGGTGGACCCGCAAGGTGACGGCCGTGCGGGGCAATCGCGTCTATCTCGACGCTCCGGTCGTCCAGTCTCTTGAGACGCGTTATGGAGGGGGTGACCTTCAGAAATATACGCAGAACCGTGTGACGGGAAGCGGTGTGGAGAACATCAGTTTTGACTGCAAGTACGACGCCTCTGTCGTTGTGAATGGTGTCCAGGTCGACGAGTCCCACGCCTGGGAGGCGATAATGGTCAGGGCGGCCGAGCATTGCTGGGTCCGGAATGTGACCTGCCGGCATATGGGGTATGGTCTGGCAAATATGGGCAGCGGCGCCCGCTGCATTACCGTGGAGAAGTGTACGAGCCTTTCGCCGGTCTCGGCCATTTCCGGAGCCCGTCGTTATGCCTTCTGCATCTCCGAGGGCGCGGAACTCTGCCTTGTCAGGGACTGTTACTGTGAGAATGACCGTCACGCCTACGTTACCAACGGCCCGTCTTTAGGCCCCAATGTCTTTACCAACTGCCAGTCGAAGTATACGAACGCTTCCCTCGGCCCCCACTGGGGCTGGGCGACCGGAACGCTGTACGACTGTATCCTGGCCGACGGCAATTTTGAGGCGCAGGATGGCGGAAACCAGGGACGCGGCCACGGCTGGAGAGGAATGTGCACCGTATTCTGGAATATCAACTCCAGCGGGAAACCCGTCGTCTGTCAGAATGCCTGGGCGACCTGCCCGGAGTGCGGCAAGCAGTGGAACCGGACGTCGACCTGTATGCAATGCGGCGCCGCCATCATTCCCTCGGGCCGCAACTATGCGGTTGGCGTTGTCGGCCCCAAGACGTCTCACACCGTGTATTGGGAGCAGACCAACACGAGCGGCGTCACCACCAACGATTTCTTCCTGGACTTATATGGCTACGGTCCCAACGGAGAGAACCGTCCCGACGGGTGCTGGTATCCGGAGACGGCCTGGAACGCTTCCAACCAATTTGTCGCCCTCCCGTACGACGCCCCGGTGAGCTGGTGGCCCCGGGTATTGACGATGAATTATTCCCAACCTTATTCGCTATTCCAGTGCCAGCTCGAGAGCCGGCACGCCAACGGTGTCTATCTGAATACATTATAAATAAATGGGCCGATTATTCTATATACTTCCCTTCCTCGTTCTCGTTGCGGGCTGTCACAAAGAGAGCGGCAGTGGGATGTTCGTGGAAACGCTTGAAGTAAGCGCTCCTTCCATGCCGAAGGTGCACCTTGCCGATGGGGTGAACGCTGTCTGGAATGCCGGTGATAAAGTGTCTGTCTTCTACAACGGCGGAGATAACGAGCAGTGGAATTACACCGGCACGGACGGAGCCTCCAAGGGCACCATCAGCCGCGAGGGCTCGACCTGGCGTGTGGGCGACGGCAAATTCACGGCCCTATACCCCTACGACGCGGCCGCATCCATTTCCGGTGAGGTTATTTCAACCGTGGTGCCTGCGACACAGCCCTATGTGGATTCGTCCTACGGCTGGGCGTTGCTGGTGTCGTCGACCGAAGACGCCTCGCTTCATTTCGACTACGCTTCGGCGTTCGTGCGCCTGACGCTTTCGGGCACCGGCAAAGTCAAGGGAATCAAACTGAAGGGCTGCAATGGCGAGCCCCTTGCCGGCCCCGTTACCGTGGATATTTCCGGCAACCTGCCTGTAGCGTCCTACGGTAGCGGCACTACGCAGGAGATTACCGTCGGCGGGAATACGGTTCTCTCTA
This sequence comes from uncultured Bacteroidales bacterium, assembly GCA_900320545.1. GTDB lineage: Bacteria > Bacteroidota > Bacteroidia > Bacteroidales > UBA932 > Cryptobacteroides. The sequence continues at coordinate 94,214 of ONSU01000005.1, forward strand.
CGATGTCCAATAAGGGCATCGACTTCTGGGTCGGACTTCTTCCCGGCACCTTCAGCAAAGGTTTTACGATCTCGGCCATCCTCGAGAGCGGCAGTACGGAGGAATTTACCGTCAGCGGTCCCGTGACGCTCAAGTCCGGCGAGGTCTTCTGCGTGCACGGACGTCTTTTCGGCTTCGATACCGTGACGTTCGACTTTGTCAACAACGCCGGCGCTTTCTCTCCGAAACTCCCTTCGACCGGAAATCTTTCGACAAGTGAGGGAACTCATACTTATGACAGCGGGAACGGAACCTATACGCTTACTTTCCATCCGGGCTATGACGCCGCCTGGTACGGCTATGGTTTTTACGACCACGCCGAATATGGACGTGCCCTCCTTCTGGGCCGCAAAAACGCCTGGATCAAACTGCCCGTCCGCACGGGCTATACGTTGGTTGAAGCCGAATACGAGGCCGGCAGTCTCAGCGGCCACCCTTATCTTAGCGACAATACTTCCAATCCGTCGGGCCATATGCTCTCCAATCAGGTAAGCGACACGACGCCCGGGACCCGCTACAGCATGACGCTGACCAATCCGGTCAAGAACAAGCAGTACTATCTCGTGGTCGGCTCCGGCAACCTTCTGATGCGAAAACTTATTCTCAGATATGTCAAGAATTAATTCTCTATCTACGTTTTAAACACTATGCGAACCAAGATCCCATTCTTATTGCTCGCGTTGCTCGCTCTCTCCGGCTGCCTCCGAAAGGAGTATGCCGAGAAGGAGAACGTGCTCCTGGTGGACGGCATGGAGGCCCTCGCGGTCGATGCCGAGAAGCTGGGGGAGGGCGACGTGTATGACGATGTCGTGGAGGTCCCGCTCACCGTGCGGGCCAACCGCAGCTGGAGCGCCGTCATCCAGTACGAAGGGGAAGAGACCGGCTGGCTGGAACTTTCCAGCGAAGAGTTGCTGAACCTTCACCAGTACTCGATCGACGATCCCGTCACTGTCCTGGCCACCCGTAACAAGACCACGGAGCCCCGCCGGGCCAAGATTATCATCTCCGAGGACGCCGGGAATATCCTGACCCTCCCGGTCGTGCAACAGGGCCAGACCCGTTTTATCACAGCTACACCCAACCGCGACAAGGCGCTTGCCATCCTCGATACCATCCGGGTGGCCGTCGCCTGCAACACGGCCTGGACGGCCGAGGTGGATCCATCCTCCACTGCCGTCGTGAAATTGATGGCTCCGGAGGACGAGGAGGCTAAAGAAGCGACGGAAGGGGAGGATTACGGCACCCTCAGGGTCTGCTTCTATGAGAACGACAACGTTGAGGAAATGGCGGCCGTCATCAAACTCTCCGCCGACGGATGCGAGCCTTGCGAGCTGAACCTCTCACAGGCCAAGGGCGAGCCCTACGTGGCCTTCAAGACGGATGACTACACCGCCATCCCGACGGCCGCCGAGACCTTCGAGATTCATTTCGCCGCCAATTGCCATTGGTATATGGCTGTCGATTCTGAACAGAACTTCCCGGGCTGCGTCCTGAGCGAGACCGAGGGCGACGCCACTTCCTTCGGGACGGTGACGCTTTCGTACGACTTCGGCAAGGATCCCTGCGTCTCGAAGAGCGTGCGGCTCAAGATGTGGGCCGAGGGCCTTGACCCGGTCTACCTGAACCTCACCCAGTATGGCTGCCTGCATATTGACCTGATGAACCTGGCCGACGAGACGACCTTGTACAGGTGGCACAATGAACCCAATTACGGTATCGGCAGGACGTTCGACAGCAGCCTTCACACCAACTGGTGGTATAACCCGGACTATGATTATGCGGCCGAGCAGAAGATCGGATCTCCCTGGCCGTTTGAAACGCCTGCTTTCGATGGCTTCCCGACAGGCTCGTCTGCCTCCCTGAAGGACGGTATCTATGACTTCGTCACGCCGGAGGGTTATGTGTTCAAGATGAAGGCTGCCGGTTCCACAGGCATCTGGTTCCACTGGCACCAGCAGGGATTCCTGGTGGGCAGCACCAAGCTCGAGACCTGGATCCAGTTCCCGGTCATCGAAGGGAAGAAGCTCACGACCATTATCTGGGAACCTTCTTACTGTGGCGGTGGCGGCGTCACTACGGGTATGCGCGACGGGAACGGGAATGTCATCACGTGCGACCTGACCCTTGACCATAAGGGCGAGATCACGAAGCTAAACAAACAGGCCCAATACAAGAATACCGTGAGCGCTACCGGCAACAAGCCGGACGGAGAACATTTGTTCACCGTCACCTGGCAGCCGGTGGATCCCCAGTCCGGCGGAATCATCCGGCAGACCCTGATCTATGCGGGCAATATATCTGTCAAAGAATATACCTTGATTTATGAATAGGATACAGTGCATTCTGGCGGCGGCGCTCCTGATGGGCGCCTCCGCCCTCAGACTGCCCGCACAGGAGCAGTATGCCGCTTCGCCGGCCGACCTCGTGGACGGCACTGTCTCCGGCGTCCGTGTCAGCGCCGTCGACGGTAATCCCGACGGTCTCAAGAATGTCAACATCCGCGGCATCAACACGGTCCGCGGCGACAGCCAGCCCCTGTGGGTCATCGACGGCGTCGTCCTCAGCAATGAACTCACCCGTAACCTGGACGGCTTCTGGCAGTTCGGGGAGGAGAGTTACAGCGCCCCGGTCGGCAACATCCCCTTCATCAACCCGGAGGAGATCGAAAGCATCGAGGTTCTCAAGGACGTTTCAGCCACGGCACTCTACGGAGCCCTGGGCGCAAATGGCGTCATTATCATTACGACCAGGCGGGCCAAAGAGAGTGATCCGCTCCTCTATCTCAAAGCCAATGCGGGCGTGAACGTGCCTTCCCGAAGCGGGAAGCCCTTCAAGGCCGGCATCCAGCACAATTACAGTCTCGGCCTGAGCAAGGCGGCGGACAATGCGGCCTATCGTGTGTCGGCCTATTACCGCCATATGGGCGGGGTGGTCGACAACTCCAGAAGCAACCAGTTCGCCATGAACGCGGGGGTCGAGACCAAGGCCAATCCGTACGTATGGTTCGGCATCAACACCATCGCCTCGCTCGGCCTGATGTCCTCGCCGGGCTCGACGGCCTATTACGGCAAGGCTTCGACCCTGCTGATCGGACGTTATCCCGAACTGTTCGCGGAAGATTCGGCCGCCGGATGGAAGGCGGATTTCGACGATGACAGCCGCGACGTGCGTGCCGTCTCGTCAGCCTTCCTGACCCTGAACTTCACCAAGACCCTCCGGCTCCATACTACGGCAGGCGTCGATTTTCAGGACAACCGCCGGCTCATCTGGTACGGAAACGGCACCTCTTTCGGAAAGGATTCCAATGGCGCGGCCTCCAGTCTCTCGACGATGCTCCTTTCGGTCAATGTCAAGAGCGAACTGGACTGGAAGCAATACTTCGCCCAGGATCATCTGGTACATCTCTCGGCTGCGGCGGAGATCATTGCCTCGCAGGACAAGTTCAATACGATGAACGGCCTTGGCTTCTTCAACCATTCGCTCCGGGCCAAGGGCATCCAGGCAGCTGCAAGCCATCCCGAGATCCATCGTTTTGCGCACAGCTCATTCCATCACGCCTATTATGCCCGGGCGGAATATGCCTACAAGGACATTGCGGGTGTGGATGGTATGTTCCGGGCCGACTTCACGCCGAAGTTCCGGGACAATAAGCCGGTTTTCTATCCTTCGGCCAACGCCTGGGTCAAGTTTGACAGCCTCATCCCGGAGAATCCGGTACTGAGCGGCGTCAAACTGCAGGGCGGATGGGGTATCGGCGGACGCGAATACGCCGTTCCTTATGAACTGACCTCTTCCTGGCTCCGTAGCGACTATCCCGTGGCAGAGGTGGGTTCGGAGAGTTTCTACTCCAGCCTTACCACCCTCACGAGCCGCGAATGGAATGTCGGGGCGGAAGTCTCTTTCTGGAAGCGCAGGATCAACCTGGCGGCGAAATATTATGACAAATCCACCGTCGACGCCTTCACGATGTACCTCTCCGGCATCAAGGGCGAGCGGCTCTGGAATCCGGCGCCCCGCACCACGATCCTGGAGCGCAGCGCCACGATCGACAACCGGGGTCTTGAGTTTGATCTCGACGCCCGCCTGGTAGACCTGCAGGACCATAAACTGGACGTATTTGCCACGGCGGCCTTCAATGTCAACCAGATTGCTCAGATCGGCCGCGAGGATGTCCGCGGCCTCAACGTGGGCAGCGGCAGCTACGTCAATGTCAACGTCGTGGGCCATCAGCCGGGAGAAATCTTCGGCTATACGACGGACGGAACCGGCGAGTGGGCGGACATTACCGCCGACGGCAAGGTTACCGAAGCCGACCGGATCATCCTCGGCAAGTCCTATCCCGAACTCACCGGCAGCTTCGGAGCAAAGTATTCCTGGAAGGGACTTTCCTTCAAGATGCTCTGGACGGGTGCCTCGGGCCACAGTCTCGTGAATATGAATCAGATGCTCAAGGACGGTGCGGCGGAAGTCTCCGATAAATATGTCGAGAAGGCGGATTACCTCCGGCTCGGACATGTCGGTATCGACTATGCCTTCGACCTGGAGCGCCTCGGAATCAAGGTCCTGAAAGAACTCAAGATCAGCGCTTCGGCGGCCAATCTTTTGACCATTACCGGCTACAAGGGATGGAATCCGGATGTCAACAGTTTCGGGGTGAGTGTGCTCTCCGGAGGCATTGACTACGGTTCATTCCCGCAGATCCGTACCGTCATGCTGGGCTTAACCGTTAAATTCTAAGGGAAGGAGGACAGTATATGAAAAAGATCGCAAGAATTCTGATTATCGCTATCGCAATGCTGGTCCCTTCCATCCTCTTGGCCCAGCAGAAGGTAAAACTTACCGGAAAGGTTATCGATGAGAGCGGACAGCCCGTCCCCGGAGCCGTCGTGATGCTGGATGGCAGCACGTCCAGCGCTGCGATGACCGACGAGAAAGGACAGTATGCCCTCGAATTCAATATGCCCTCCTCCGGGAAGGCTTCCATAACGGTCAACTGCATCGGCTATGCCGACCAGACCGTCCAGGTCGACGGCCGCAGCGTCATCGACTTCACCCTCTCGGAAGATGCCGAGCAGCTGGAGGAATCCGTGGTCGTGGGCTACGGCTCGATGCGCCGCTCCGACCTGACCGGCGCCGTGACGTCCGTCAAGATGACCGATGAGGCCGCGGCACTCAATACCAGTTTCGATAAACTGCTCCAGGGACGTGCCGCCGGCGTGCAGGTCGTTTCCAATTCGGCAGCCCCGGATGCCGGCGTATCGGTTCTGATCCGTGGCGCCAGCTCATACAACGGTTCCAACGAGCCGCTCTATGTGGTGGATGGCGTCATTATCTCCTCCGACAGTAACGCATCCCTGTTTACCCAGGGACAGGACAACCAGGCCAGTAACGAGGCCTCCAATGGTCTGATGGGTATTAATCCGCAGGATATCGCCAGCATCGAAATCCTAAAGGACGCTTCCGCGACGGCCATCTACGGTTCGCAGGGCGCCAACGGCGTCGTGCTCATCACGACCAAGTCTGCCAACCGCGACCGCCCGGTGATCAACTTCAACGCGGGCGTCACGGTCAGCTGGCGCTACAAACGGCTCGAGATGCTGGACTTCGACGAGTACGTCGAATATCTGGAGACAAAAGGCAGCGCGGCCCGGTCGTACCTTGATAACATCTACAAGGATGCCTCGACCCATACGGGCCTGCTGGTCGAGCCGATGGACTGGCAGGACTACGTCGAGCGTACGGCCGTGAGCCAGAACTACTATCTCTCGATCGCGGGCCGTCCGAAGAATATGTCCTACATGGCATCCTTCGGCTATACCGGCAGCCAGGGTATCATCAAGTCGACCGGCTTCAACAACTATGTCTTCCGCCTCAACCTCGACAAACAGGTGACGCCCAAACTCAAGATCGGGACCAAGACCAACTTCTCCTACCTGGATTCGCGCCTGACGCAGGGCGCCAACGCCAGCCGTCTGACGGCCGCGACCTCCCTGATGCGCAGTATGTTCAGCACCAGGCCGTACAAGTCGCTCCAGGAGGATGCGATGGACGAGCTGGACGACGTGACGTCGGGAGGCAACAATTTCCTCTCCGGTCCCGACCGCTGGCTCACCGACTTCGAGAACCGCAAGGATGAAATCCGTTTCACGCCGAGTATCACCATCGAGTACAAGATCCTCAAGTGGCTGACCTTCCGTTCCACTACGGGTGCCGACTATCGCAGCAGCAACCAGTACAAGTGGAAGTCATCCCGGATCAACTCCACGTCCGAGGGCTCCATCGGCGCCGTCGCGCACACCCGCTCGATCTACTGGAACACCAACAATATGTTCAACTTCTTCAAGAAGATCGGCGACCATCGCATCAATGCCACGGCCGGCGTCACCTTCTCCTCCAACGGCGGAAGTACCGAGACGGTGGAGGGCTGGAACATCGCCCAGTACAAGGCGCATATCGATGCGATCAACTCGGCCCCCAACACCAGTTTCCGCTACACGGAGACGGCCAGCCATCTGGCCTCCGGACTCGTGCGGCTCATCTACAACTACCACGATCGCTATGTGCTTACCAGCACTTATCGTATGGATGGTTCCAGCAAGTTCCAGGGCAAGAATAGATTCGCCCACTTCCCGTCCTTCGCCTTCGCCTGGCGTATGAATCAGGAAAAATGGTTCAAGGCCCCGGTGGTCTCGATGTTCAAGCTCCGCGTGGGCTGGGGACA
>ONSU01000005.1:100988-129985 GCA_900320545.1 uncultured Bacteroidales bacterium
GGCCATTACGAGCTATCAGACCCAGAGCACGTATGCTTTCGGCACTTATCCCAGCCACGAGGCCGGCAACGACGCGCACTTCTCCGTCGGTATGTATCCGACCAACGTCGCCAATCCGAAACTCAAATGGGAAACCACCGAGCAGACCAATGTGGGTCTCGACCTGGGCCTCTGGGACGGCCGTCTGACCTTTACGGCGGATCTCTACTACAAGCGTACATTCGACCTGCTGCAGAACAAGATCATCCCCGGCTCCTCCGGCTATACCAATATGTGGATGAATATGGGTTCGATCACCAACAAGGGTATCGAACTCACCGTGGATGCGACGCCCGTCAAGGTCGGCGGCTTCGAGTGGCAGATCGGAGGCAACATCACCTTCAACAAGAACCGGATCGTCAAGATCGGCGAGGGCTCCGAAGGCGACTATATCTTCATTACCCCGACGAAACGCGAGTACAGGAATTTCTTCTACGGCGAAAAGATCGGCTACGGCTCCTACTGCAACGCCCCGCTCAACATCTTCATCGAAGGCGAGCCGATGAGCATCTTCTACGGCTACAAGAGTGCGGGTATCGTGCAGGAAGGCGAGGAGGGAATCCCCATCTCGCCGGGCGGCTCGCCCCGCGATCCCGGTAGCGTCCAGTATGTCGACCTCGACGGCAACGGCTATGTCGACGACTATGACCGCACCATCATCGGCGACCCGAACCCGCTTTTCACCTTCGGCTTCAATACGACCTTCACTTACAAGGGCTTCACGCTGTCGGCCAACTTTGTCGGATCCTATGGCAACGACATCTATAACGTCAACGAGGTGATGAACACCGATATCGCGACCCTGGGCGTCAATGTTAGCAAGGATGCCTACTACAAGGCCTGGACGTCTGAGAATATGAGCCAGAAGTATCCGGCCCTGGGCAAGTACGAGGGTTTTGACATTAAGATCATGTCGGACCGCTTCGTCGAGGACGGCTCCTACCTGAGGCTCTCCAATGTGACATTCAGCTACGACTTCACTTTCAAGAAGAACAATGTCATCAAGGGGCTCAACCTCGGTGTCACCGGCTCCAACCTCTTTATCTGGACCAAGTATTCCGGCTTCGACCCGGATGTCAACAGTTACGGTTCCGCCTGGCGGAAAGGCGCCGATATGGGATCCTATCCCGGTGCCCGCTCCGTTACGTTCAACGCAAGATTAACTTTCTAAAGCAGCTGACGATATGAAAAAGTTTTTAACCCTTCTGACTGCTTTTGTCCTTCTGACCTCCTGTCACTTCCTCGACGAGAAGCCGACCACTTCGCTCGGTGATGAGGACGCCTATGGCTCCACCGGTGCCCTGGAGGCCCAGATATACGGCGTGCTGATGCGTTTCTACGGCGACGCTATGATTACCGGTAATATGAATGAGTTCCTGATGGATTGCTCGGGGCTCATCCATTGGGGGGACGCGCCGTCCCGACTCACGGACGCCCAGCAGCGATGGACTTGTTCCTTCGCGTTTACCCAGTATTCCTCTCATCCGCTCAATTACAACGAATACTGCGGCTTCTTCGCGGTCGTGGACCGCGCTACCCGGCTTCTGGAGCATCTGCCGGATTCGCCCGTAGATGAGGGCTTCAAACGGGAGATCGGCGGCGAAGCCCGCTTCTACCGTGCGCTGGCCTATTTCTATCTGGTACGAGGCTGGGGTGACGTGCCGCTCCGCACCAGGACGGCTACCAACTATGAGGAGTCCAATGCGCCCCGTGACGCATTCTGGAAGGTTTATGCCCAGATCGTGGAAGATCTGGAGTATGCCTTTGAGAATATGCGGGACTATGGACGTACACTCGAGGTCGCCGGCCAGGCCGCCGGTCGTCCCTGCCGCTGGGCCGCCCAGTCCCTGCTTTCGTATGTTTACCTGACCATCGGTACGCTCACGGCGCATTCGGATGACAACTTCTGGGATCCCGCCAAACGGCAGGAACGCTACGGCGTGAGCCAGCCTGACTTCAGCGGAGCCCTCGACGGCATCACCGCATCCTCTTCGATGGAAGATGTGAGCAAGAAGGCCTTCGAGGAGGCTCTCCGCTGCGCCGAGGATGTCATCCAGAACGGTCCTTATGAATTGGCACCCAAGTATCAGGACCTCTTCCGCTGGACCAATCCGGAGGATTATACGCTCAAGGAGCGGATCTTCGTCCTGACGAATTCGCCGGAATCCGGCACCTCCGCCTCCAACTATACCGCAATCCGGTCGCTGCCTCGCTTCCCGGAAGGTACCGCTAACGTGAGCGTCAACAACAACAATTACGGACGCTGGCGTCCCACCCGTTTCGTGTACCAGAAATGGTGTGAAACGCACGGCGGCGTCAAGGGCGATGCCCAGACCACGAGTGAGATCTATGTCAGCTGCCCGGATCCCCGCTTCGACGTCACCATCTGGCATGACGGCTATACACGTCAGGATACCGGTGATTTCCTGGAGTTGTATCCTTCGCCGGGCCGGGTATTCAACCGTATTTACAATGCTGATATGGAGCCCTTCTTCCGGAAGTATCTCGATCCGACTTATGACGCCAATTCCGGCCGCGCCGACTTCTATGTCCTTCGTTTTGCGGAGGTATACCTGATTGCCGCCGAGGCGGCGGCGAACCTGTCCACCGGAGCCGGTGATGCCAACTGGCAGAAGGCGATGGAATATGTGGAGACGGTTCACGCCCGTGCTCGCCATAGCGTGCCGGACGGCGAACCGGATGCGGAATTCCCGAAATGGGAATCCAATCGTTTCCAGGATGCTGCCGACCCGCATCAGGCGCTGATCAACGGCATCTTCTGGGAGCGCATCTTCGAACTCTATGCCGAGGGCCACGAGTATTGGGACACCCACCGGATGGGCGCTACCTGGCTTGCCGAGAACATCGCGCAGCCGATCGTCGACTTCCTCCTGCTCCCCGAGCAGCAGTACGACAGATATGACAGAGCGGCTCCGAACGACCGTAACTTCTGCCTCCGCCACTACGGCAGCAACACTCCGCCGTACCGGACAGCCCCGGCGGATCTCCGCGGAAGCCTCATTCTTGAATTCCCCCAGCAGGAGATTGTCAGCAATCACGGCATCTCCCAGGAGGACGCCACGAACGACTTTCTTACCGTACATCCCGTGACACAATAAAATTTATTTTAAAACCATACAATTATGTTTAAAAAAACACTTTATGACCCGCCCGTGGTCACGGCCTCGACGATCTTGGCCGAGATCTCGTTCTGCGAAAGCACGAACTTGGACAGTGCCAATACCGGCATCAATGATGGATATGTTAATGATTATAGTAGCGATTTGACATTCGAATGAAAACGACAGTCTGCTTGCCACTCATCGCTGTAGCAGCTTTGATGGCCTTCTCCTGCTCCAAGGAGAATACCAATGTTATTTCGAAGGGAATACCTGCAACCTTTACCTTCGAGTCTCCTGTCATTGAGGACGAGGAAGGTCCTGATTCAAAGATATACATTCATAATCAATCGGCAGTGGGGACGTCCGGCGACACTCGCCCTCAGTTCCGCTGGAATGCCGGTGATATCATCAATATCTTCTCTTATAGCATCCCGGAGGATTGGTCCGAGGGCGAATTCACGCAGTGGCCGGCTTTCGTCGCGCAAGCCGGCGGGGCGACCGCGACCTTCAAGGGCGTAATTCCCGATCCATACGCAGACGGATATTTTTTGATTCTCAGCAGCAAGTATAATCAGTCTTATACGGTTTCCAAGCAGGACAATACACGGGGACGGCTTAATATCAAGTGCAACATCCCGGCCCTTCAGGACGGATCCGGCGTCAATTATGCCATATTCGGAGCAAGGCCGAAATACTCTGCGAGCGATAAGAAATTCACTTTTGTGGCCATTAATGACATATCCACTGGAAATTCTTCCGTATCGGCCTATAACAATCAGTTCGCGCTGAAATCCGCGCTTTCCTGTTTCTCGATTCCCGCGGATGCCCATATCACGAAGGTAAAGATTACGGTTTCCCGTTCGGACAATGCGACGGGTCTGTATCTGGCAAGTAACGGCAACAAGCAAGATATCCAGATCAACAGCCTCGGCTTTGCTTTCTCCGGTGGCGGAGACCCGACCATTACCCTTTACAAGGACGGGGACGAGTTGCCGACCGAACTCTATTTCGCGTCCCGCCAGGTGGAGGGGAAGGCTAACCAGTATTATCCTATCCTGACCTTTGTCTTTACCAATGCCAGCGGACAGACGGCAACGAAAGTGCTGAAGCTGACGACGGATAACGGCACCACGTTAAAAAATATATTTGTCGGCAGATTGACGAAACTGGGCACCGTTACCTTCGGGCCGGATGATTTTCAGTAGCTTGCCGGATTAATCAATAGGAGAATGCGAGGATCTCTTGTCCTTGCTTGCCTGCTATTGGCAGCGGCTTGCTGTGCCCCCCGGGAGAGCGTCTTGGCTCACAAGACGCTCTCCGAGGTGCATAACGACCTTATCATCGGCTGCGAGACACTTGACCGGGACTATGCCGATTATGACGCTTACAAGGATTACCTTGCGCCGCTCGGTATGCGGTATGTCCGCCTCCAGGCCGGATGGGCCAAATGTGAGCGGCAGCGGGGCGTCTATGACTTCGCCTGGCTCGACCACATCGTGGACGATGCCGTTTCGCGTGGTTTGGAGCCCTGGCTGGAGCTCTCCTACGGCAACCCTGCCTATCCTGGTGGCGGCACGCCATTCCTGACCGGCGGCTGGCCCCGGGGCGAGGAGGCCGTCGAGGGCTGGAAAGCCTGGGTCCGGGAGACGGCCCTCCGATACAAAGGGAAGGTCCATCAGTGGGAAATCTGGAACGAGCCCGAGAACGGACTCCGCCGGGACGGCCGCGATCCCGAAGAAATGGTGGAACTGGCCTATGCTACGGCAAAGATCCTCAAGGAAGTGGATCCGGACGTCCTTGTCGCCGCCTACGGCATCGGGCGGGCCCGGCAGGAGAACGGAGCCGAGGCGCTCCTTACCGGCCTGGCCCGGAAACTCAGGGCCTCGGGAGAGGAGCATCTCATCGATGCCGTTTCCTATCACGGCTATCATTATGTCCCGGAAGAGGAGTATTTCGTGGAGGCGGATTCGCTTCTTCGCATCCTGAAAAAATGCGGCTGGGACGTGCCCATCTGGCAGGGGGAGTGCGGCGCTCCGTCCGAAGGATTTATGGGCGGCGCCATCTCCGAGTATCCCTGGAGTGAGACCTCCCAGGCCAAGTGGGCGCTGCGCAAAATGCTTTGCGACCACGCCCACGGCATCCGTACCGGCATCTTCAGCATCGCGGATATGAATTATGCCGCGAGCGATGAAATCAAGAAAAAGAACTGCAAGGGGCTTCTCGCTACGGACGGGGAGAACCGGGTGATCCGTCCCAAGCTGGCCTACGACGCCATCCGGAACCTTGTTTCGGTCTACGATAACCTCGACGCGGTACTGGATTCTTCGGCGGTGGCCGTCGACGGCGTGATGGCATACCTGTTCGAAGATACGGAAACCCGCCTGCAAAGTGCTGTATTATGGCTGGGCGGTGCCGTTCCGGACGACGGCCGCGACAAAACTTCCGTTCCGGTCCGGATCAGGGATTTCCGCTGTCGCCGCCCGGTCTGTGTCGACCTTCTGGACGGGCGCATCACCCCTCTCCGGATGGAGCGGAAGGGGAGTGAATCCCTCTTTCCGGAGGTCCCCGTCTATGATTCTCCCATCGTGATCTGCGATGATAAACTGATATCCCGATGAAACGTATTCTTTCACTGATTCTGCTTTCCCTCGCGACGCTTTCCCTGGATGCGAAAGTGACGCTTCCCACCATCTTCAGTGACAATATGGTCCTTCAGCAGAAGGCCGACGTGGCTTTCTGGGGGAAGGCGACCGGGAAGCGGGTGACCATCACGGCGTCCTGGGCGAAAGGGAAGGCCGTGGTGACGCCGGATGCCGACGGAAAATGGTTTGTCCGCATCCCGACGCCGTCCGCCGGCGGCCCTTTCGAGTTGACCTTCAACGACGGGGAAAAGACGGTCCTGCATAATGTCCTTGTCGGCGAGGTCTGGTTCTGCAGCGGACAGTCCAATATGGTGATGTCGATGCGCGGCTTTATCGGTCAGCCGGTAGAGAATGCCGCTGAATACATCCTCTCTGCGCGCGAGGAGATTCCCATCCGCCTTTGCGACATTCCCAACAGGCAGTCTTCCGTGCCGCTTCCCTCCGACAGCCTCAAGACGGAGTGGAAACTGAATACCCCGGATGTGGTGCTTCGCTACAGCGCGACCGCGTATTTCTTCGCGCGGAGTCTGCAGGAGCAACTCCGGGTGCCCGTCGGCGTCATCACGGCCGACTGGGGCGGTGTCACGATCGAGACCTGGATGTCGAAGGAGGTGATTGACAGGGAGTTCCCCGGAGAATTCGACCACGTTATTCCGGAGGTCGCCTATCCCAAGACGCCCGCCGTTCTCTACAACGCGATGGTCGCGCCGATTGTTCCTTTCACCTTCAAAGGAATGATCTGGTACCAGGGGGAGGAGAACCGGCTTCGGCCGGAGCAGTATTCTCGCCTTCAGCCGGCCTATGTAAGAATGATGCGGGAGTTGTTCCAGAACCCGGATGCACCGTTCTATTTCGTGCAGATTGCTCCGTATGCCTACGACGGCAATCCCCGTCCTTTTGCGTCCGGCTATTTCTTCGAGGCCCAGCAGAAGACGCTCTCGAAGATTCCTCGCAGCGGGATGGTGGCGACGCTCGACCTGGGCAGTTATTCGTCGATCCATCCGCCCAAAAAACTGGAGGTGGGGCAGAGGCTCGCTTCCCTGGCGCTCTATAACGATTATGGCTGCAAAGTGCTGAATCCCAATGCCCCCTCTTACAAGAGCGTGGTCTTTGAGGGTTCGGAAGCCGTGATTACCGTGGAGAATGTGGAGTGGATGGGCCTTTTCCCGGGTGACGTGACCGTGGGCGGATTCGAGGTGGCCGGCGCGGACCGGGTATTTCATCCGGCGGAAGCTGTTGCTCATAAATACACAATCAAAGTCCGTTCCGACGAGGTCCCTTCACCGGTCGCCGTCCGCTATGGATTCCGGAATTATAGCGAAGCGACCCTTTTCAGCGCCTGGGGCATACCGCTTCTTCCTTTCCGCACCGACGACTGGGATGATTTAACAGAATAATCATGAAAAGAACTCTACTTTGGCTTTTGGCCGCATTACTGATTTTCTCTTGCAACTCGCAGCAGCCTCAGGAGTGGGCGACGATGGTAAAAGCCCTGGATGGCGAATACTGGTGGGGCGCCGTGGTCAATAAAGGATATATCCAGCCCTACATCGACTTCAGTGCCGGAGACAACTATTTCCTCGATGATCCCGTACCGGTGCCGAAGCCGGGAGACGATGCGCCTTTCGACCTCGGGACGATGAGCGTCAAGGGCGTGACGGCTCCGCTGCTCCTTTCCAGCAAGGGACGCTATATCTGGAGCGACCACCCTTTCGGCTTCAGATTCTCGGGCGGCAGGCTGTACCTCACTTCGAAATATGAGAAACTCTCGCCCGTGACAGCGGGGACAACGTTGAAGGAGGCCTATCAGGCGGCCTGTGCGGCCCATTTCCCTTTCGACGGCCGGGAGCCCGCGGAACTGATGTTCACCAAACCGCAGTTCAACAACTGGATCGAGACGGTGGTCCTGGGCATAAATCAGGAGAATGCCGAGAAATTTGTGGATGCTCTCCACGAGAGCGGCTTCCCCTGCGGGGTGGTGATGATCGACGGTGGCTGGCAGCGCTATCACGGCTGCCGGGACTTCAATCCCGACACCTTCCCGGACGGGGGACGGATTTTCCGGAAGATCCACGACTATGGCTACAAGGGCGTCATCTGGTGCGCTTATTTCCTTTCAGCCGACAGCCGTCCGGAATTTACATCATACAAGCCCGGGATGCAGGACATTCTGGTGCACAGCAAACACAATCCCGCCGATCCGGCCCTCGTCTGGTGGTGGAACGGCGTCAGCGCCACGCTGGACCTCACTCGCGACGACATCCGGCAGAAATTCACCGACGAACTCAAGGCCTTCGCTGACAAGTTCCATATCGACGGATTCAAGTTCGACGGCGGCGATCCGGAATATTTCCGCGACGACGCTGTCTTCAGCGAGCCCTGGATGACGCCGGCCGACTTCGGCCATGCATACGCCCGGGTGGGTGAGTCTTTTCCTTACAACGAGTACCGGGCCGCATTCAAGACCTGCGGCCTGCCGATCGTGATCCGGCACTACGATGTAGGCCATTCCTGGGAAGATTTCAGGGCTATTATCCCGAACTTGCTGACCGCCGGGCTGCTGGGCAATCCGTACGTTTTCGCCGATATGATCGGCGGCGGGCTATCCGGCAGTTATATGCCCGGCAAGACCTTCTCGCATAAGTTGTTTATCCGCTCCTGCGAGCTGCAGGCGCTGATGCCGATGATGCAGTTCAGCGCGGCGCCCTGGCGTGTGCTGACAAAGGAGGAGTGCGAGGTTTGCCGGGGCTTCGCGGAACTCCATGTCCGGTTCGGACCCTATATCATGGAGCAGGTGCATCACGCCTCCGCCACTGGCGAACCGATCATGCGAAGCATGGAATACGAATTCCCGGGCTGTGGCTATGAGCAGGTCAATCAGCAGTTTATGCTGGGCCCCAGATATCTGATTGCGCCGGTTGTCAACGAGGACGACAGCAAGACGGTGTATCTTCCCGCCGGCACGTGGCGCGATGATCAGGGCGAAACCATCGAGGGACCCATGGTGTTGGAAATTAGCAATATACCGGTTGAAAGACTCCCTTATTACGAAAAGATCAAGTAGATGAGAAGCATTGTATTTATCTGCGGAATCCTGTTTTCCGCCGGCCTCCTGCAGGCGCAGGAAGGTATTTCCCATCCCGTCAGGCCCTCTGACAAGGACCGCGCGGCCAAGCTCGTTTCGCAGATGACGCTGGATGAAAAGATCGGTTTTATTTCCGGCAAGGTCGACGGATTCAATACCCTGGCCATCCCGCGCCTTGGCATTCCCTCCATCAGGATGGCCGACGGCCCGCAGGGCGTCCGGAATGTCAAGGCGAAGAACATCCATAGCACGTTCTACCCTTGCGGCATTTCCGCCGCCGCCACCTGGAACCGCGCGGCCGTCTATGAGATGGGAGCCGGCATTGGCTGTGCGGCCCTCCGTCAGGGCGTGCAGATTATGCTGGGACCTGGCGTAAACATCTATCGCAGCGCTCTTTGCGGCCGCAATTTCGAGTACTACGGCGAAGACCCTTACCTCGCCTCCGAAACGGCCGTGAACTATATTCGGGGTATGCAAGACCAGGGCGTAATCGCCACGATTAAGCACTTCGCCCTTAACCAGCAGGAATACGACCGCCACGGCGTCAGTTCCAACGTCGATGAACGTACTGCCAACGAAATATATTTCCCGACTTTCCGAAAAGCCGTGGAGCAGGGGAGGGTCGGTGCCGTGATGACCAGTTACAACCCGGTAAACGGCGTCTATGCCGCCGAGAATTCCTGGCTGGTGAAGGAGAATCTCCGCGCCTGGGGCCACGATGGCATCGTGATGACAGACTGGGCATCTACGTATTCTACTTTGGGATTCATGAAGGGAGGTGTGGATCTGGAGATGCCTCGGAATTATGTGACCAAGTCAGATGACGTGAAGGTCCTGCTGGAAAACGGCGTGATCTCCGAGGCCGATCTAGACGAGAAATGTCGTCATTTGCTGCAGGTCTTCTCTGCGTTCGGCCTGCTGGAGGCCAATCTGGAAGCCGATCCCTCGGCCGAGGATCCAGCCCTGTCGCAAAAGAGGGCGTATGAGATCGCCCTGGAAGGGCCGGTTCTCTTGAAGAATGAGAACGGCATCCTTCCGCTGAAACCGGGCAAGAAAAACTTGATCGTAGTGACTGGCCCCAATGCCCACGTAATGGCTTGCGGTGGCGGCTCTGGCTGGGTCCAGCCGGAAGACGGGAAGGGTGTCACTCCTGCCGCCGGTCTGCTGGGTCTCGGCAAGGGATGGAATGTGGTGACGGAGGATTCTCCTGGGCCGGAACTTTTGTCCCGGGCAGCTGCGGTGGTGGTCTGCGTGGGATTTGACCGACTCTCGGAGAGTGAAAATTTTGACCGCAAGTACACCCTTGAGCCGAACAACCAGGATCCGCTCATCGAACGCATCGCTTCCTTTAATCCCAACGTGATTGTGGTGGCCAATTCAGGCGGCGAATTCAGAATAAGCACCTGGGCCGATAAGGTCAAGGCGATTCTCCTGACATGGTACCCCGGACAGGAGGGTGGAAATGCCCTGGCGGCCATTCTTTCCGGCAAGGTTTCGCCTTCCGGCAAATTGCCTTTCACTTTCTGGGGAGCGGAGGACAAGAATCCGGCCCGGAAATGGTACGGTATCGTGCCCAGAAAAGCCGGGCGACGCACCCGGCCCAGCCTGGATGCATATCCCTATATCCTCTACGGAGAGGGAATTTTTCTGGGATACCGGGGCGTGGAACACTTCGGCGTGGAGCCTCTGTATCCCTTCGGTTATGGCTTGAGCTATGCCTCTTTTGAGTATTCTGACATTTCTGTCGAGAAGGCCGGCGACGGCTTCGACGTGCATTTCAACGTGCGCAACACGGGCTCTATGGCCGCAAAGGAGACGGCACAGCTGTATGTGGCGCCTGTCCATCCCTCCGTGGCGCGTCCGGCCAAGGAACTGAAGGGGTACGAGAAGCAGTTGATCGCTCCCGGTGCGTCCGCATCTTACAGTTCAGCTACTACGACGTTTCCTCCCATTCCTGGAAGGTCGATCCCGGCGACTACCGACTCCTTGTCGGCGCCTCTTCCGCCGATATCCGACTGGAAATTAAAGTAACATGTTCGATATGAAAAAAGTATTAATCATCCTGTGCTGCCTGGCAGCGATTGCGGCGTGTACGGCGCGGAAACCCCAATACCGCGTGTGCGCCTATGTGTGGCCTTCCTGCCACGACGACTCTCTTGCCCACAGCTGGCTCTGGACCGACGGAGAAGGGGAGTGGGAGGTCATCAAAAAAGGAAATCCCCGTTTCGATGGGCATTATCAGCCCAAGCGCCCCCTCTGGGGCTATGGCCTCGATGATGACCCTCAGGTGGTCGAGCAGTGGATTCAGACGGCCCTCAAGTATGGCGTCAATACCTTTGTCTATGACTGGTACTGGTACAACGCTCCGGACGGTTATCATGGTCCATATCTGGAGTCCGCGCTGGACAATGGTTTCCTTAAGGCACCGTCCAACCGCAAGATGGACTTCTTCCTGATGTACGCCAACCACGACGTGAAGTATAGTTACTGGAACTATCACAAGTACGGTCCCGACGCCGATTCTCTCCTCTTTAATCCCCGCGTGGGAATGGAAGACTGGAAGCAGATCGTGCACCGGGTGATCACGCAGTATTTCCATCTACCGAACTATGCCAAGATCGACGGGAAGCCCATCTTCGCGATGTTCAACGAGAGCATTTTCAAGCAGGGCTTTTCTTCGGATGATGAGGCCGCCGAGGCGATGGCCTATTTCCGGGATGAGGTTAAAAAGGCCGGGTTCCCGGGGCTCTGGCTGCAACTGACGCCGGGCGATGGTACGGATCTTTCAAAGCAGGATCCGGATCAGCTCAAGGCGGACATCAAGGCCCTTGGCATCGATGCAATCGCCTGCTACAATATGGGCGGCTTTACGCCGGATTATGCGCAGCAGTGCGCCAATTCCGTCGCCATCCGCGCACGGGTCGATTCGCTCTATGATATTCCGATTTTCCCGACCGTCTCGATCGGCTGGGACGACAGCCCCCGCTTCCCCCGGAAGGGTGCTGATGACATCACGCACGAAAACCATTCTCCGGAGGTATTCCAGCAGTACTTGCAGATTGCGAAGGAGTACGCCGACGATCACGCGGACACCCAGCCCCGCATGGTGATGGTGAACGCCTGGAACGAATGGGTGGAAGGCAGTTATCTCCTTCCCGACGAAGTCTGGGGCTTCCAGTGGCTGGAGGCGGTACAGAAAGTGTTCAAATAATTTTGCCGATGAAACGATTCGCGATTCCACTACTTCTTGCCTTCCTCGTGGCTTCCTGCAAGGAGCAGCCGCAGCAACCTGCACCTTTTACCGTAGAGATGCTTCCCGGCGAATGCTGGTGGGGCGCATTCGACAATCCTTCCGCCTGGAAAATCACCGAGGCCGGCGGCTCGTACGCTTTCCCGATGGATTCGACGATGACTTTCGAGGCCGATTTCCGGGGTGAAACCTACAGCAACAACTGCGTTCCCTTCCTCGTGTCGAGCAAGGGACGCTATATCTGGAGCGACGGGCCTTTCAAGGTCAGTTTTCAGGAGGGAACTCTCACCTTCGAGGAGACGGCGCCCGTCGAACTGGTTGAGGCGGGCGGGACCCTTCGCGAGGCCTATCTGGCGGCCAGTGCGGCGCATTTCCCCCCGTCGGGGGTGATTCCACCGGAGGCGTTCATCGCGGCCCCGCAGTACAACACCTGGATCGAACTTACCTACAACCAGAACCAGGCTGACATCCTTCGGTATGCAAAGGCCATCGTCGCCAACCGTTTCCCGACGAACGCGGTGTTTATGATCGACGACAACTGGCAGAAGTACTACGGCAACTTCGAGTTCAAGCCCGACCGCTTCCCCGATCCGAAGGGGATGATCGCCCAGTTGCACCGGATGGGATTCAAGGTGATGTTCTGGCTATGTCCCTATGTGTCGCCTGATTCCCCGGAATACCGCGAACTCGAAAAGAAAGGCGCCTTCGTGCTCGATCCCGTGGAGGACCGTCCGGCCATCTTGCGGTGGTGGAACGGCTACAGCGCGATGCTGGACATGAGCAATCCCGTCGCCTGCGAATGGCTCTCCGGGAAGTTGAAGGAAATGCAGGCGAAATACGGCGTGGACGGCTTCAAGTTCGACGCCGGCGATGCCGCAAATTACAGCCCGGAGAAGATCCGAGTGCACGACGGCAAGTCTTACGGTCCGGCCCATACCGAGCTGTGGTGCCGTTTCGGGATGGACTTCCCGTACAACGAACTCCGCGCCAGCTGGAAACTCGCCGGTCAGCCGGTGGTGATGCGCCTGTGTGACAAGAAATACGCCTGGGAGGCCGTCGGGACGCTGGCCCCCGCGATGATCAACGCCTCGATGGAAGGCCACATCTATGTGTGTCCGGATATGATCGGAGGGGGAGAGTTCACGAGTTTCCTCGATCTGGATCCTGCCGATATCGACCAGGAGCAGATCGTCCGCAGCTGCCAGATCCACGCGGTAATGCCGATGATGCAGTTCAGCGTGGCTCCCTGGCGCATCCTCTCCAAGGAGAATCTGGAGATCTGCCGCAAGGCCGCCTGGCTGCACGCCCAAATGGGACCGTACCTGCTGGAACAGGCCCGGAAGGGCTCCGAGAGCGGCGAACCCATCGTGCGCCCGATGGACTATGCCTTCCCGGGCGAAGGCTTCGAGGGCTGCGCCGACCAGTATATGCTGGGCGAAAAGTACCTGGTGGCCCCGATGCAGACGCCCGGTACGCAGCGCACCGTAAAGCTCCCGCAGGGCTCCTGGCAGGATGAGACCGGCCGCATCTATGAGGGCGGCCGGACCTATACGATCGAGGTCCCGCTGGACCGGATTCCGATTTTTACGGAGTCTTAAATCTCTCGGGTCGCTACTCCCCGAGATCGTCCCACGCGTCGGTGCGGAAGGGGAGGAGGGGAATGCCGTCGGAGTTCCACAGGGTGCCTTCGCCCCAGTTGCGGAAGCAGTAGCGCACGGCTACGGGATTCGGCACTTCGTCGCAGGTTACGGTTACGACATTTTTGTACGCCGTGGCCGTGGCGGGATGGAAGACGCGGTCTTTACCGGCGATCTCGAAGCCGCCGACGGGCACTTTGGCCGGGAGGAGGCCCGGGCCGTCGGCCTTGACGGTGATGATGGCCTCGGCGTCTTTGAACTCCACGCTCTCGTAGGCGGGCGCCACGGGATTGATGCCCTTCAGGCCGTAATCATTGACCAGGGCCAGGTAGGCGAGGCGGTTGCCGACTTCCAATTTCTTCGGGGGATGGATGAAGGTGCGGTTGCCCAGGTCGACCGTCGGGGCCATTCCGCTGTGGGGAATCACCGCGAGGGTTTTCTGCTGCGCCTCGAAGAAATAGCCGGACTTGAATCCTCTCGGATTGCTGTAGGCATAGGGCGCGATCTGCACGAAGTAGAAAGGCGCGTCCGGGTTCAGGAACAGTTCCCGCATCTTCCTGACGTAGGCGTCCTGGAGGCGGACATACTGCGCGTGGCGGCCGCGGTTGCTCTCGCCCTGATACCAGAGCATTCCTTTGAAAGTAAAGGGAACGAGCGGTGCGACCATGCCGTTGTAGAGGATGGAAGGGGATTTATTGTCTTTCGGGTCGAGACCGTCCTTGTCGAGGAACGACAGGTCGAATTCCCCGGCGAATTCCTGCTCTACCGTTTCCCGCGGGATCCAGGTTTCGATGGAGGAGCCGCCCCAGTCGCAGTCGATGATGCCGACGGGGACTTCCAGGATCTCTTGCAGTTTGCAGGCGAAGAAATAGGCGACGGCGCTGGCTTTGCTGGCATTTTCCGGCGTGTTTTCCTTCCAGGAGCCCTCCGGCAGCGGCAGGGGCCTGGTGGAATTCCGCTTGGGTATTTTGATGACGCGGATGGGAACCGACGGCTTCGCCTTCAGGATATAGTCCGTGGAATGCTCGACGGGCTGGCCGGCCCAGCCGCGCATCGGCATCTCCATGTTGGACTGCCCGCCGCAGAACCATACCTCGCCGATGAGGACGTTATGGAGGACTGTCTTCTCGCCGTCGGAGATGGTGACCTCATACGGCCCTCCTGCCTGCGGGGTGGCGATTCTCGCGAACCATTTCCCGTCCGCGGAAGGCGTCACGACGGTCTTCTGCTTCGACCAGGTCGTCGAGATGGTCACTTTCTTGCCCGTGGCCGTGCCCCAGACGGCGACATTTTCCTTCTGCTGGAGCACCATATTGTCGCCGAAGATGGACGGCAGCTCGACTTTTGCCTGCAGGGAAACTGCGGCCAGCAGCGCCGCGGAGAGGATAAGGACTCGTTTCATACGCATACTAAAGCTTGAATTCCCGGATCTCCCGGTTGAGGGTCTCGAGGATGTGGATCTTGGTGTCGTAAAGGTCGTCGGAGATGTCGACCTTGAAGAAGTGCGGGTTGATGAGACGGCGCTCGGTGGGGTTGAGGTGCAGGAGGTTGTCGTTGTAGTAGGATTTCTTCTGCATCAGGGTGTGGTAGGGGACGCATCGCTTGCCGCCCAGGATGACCTGGTGCTGGAGCGGACGGGCCAGATATTCGCCCGCGGCGAAGGTCTTGGTCTTGAAGGAGTCGTATTCGTCCCGGACCGTGATCTCTTCCTTGGCCTGGATGGCCCTGTCCATCCGGTCGCCCCGGAGGCAGGTCACATCGACCTTGTAGAGGTGGCCGTCGGGTGCGGTGCTCTTTTCGTCGAGCACGCTGATACGCCAGGTGATCTGGAAGCCCGGATTGATGAGTTTGATCTTGTCCTCGCTGCGCTTGAGCACCGGCTCGTCGTCGATCTGGACCAGTTTGTAGACATTGCCGAAGCAGGGAGCGGCCTTGGAGGTGGCGATGGCGTCGCCGACTCCGTAGCTGTCGATCCGCGCGCCCTGGCGCTCCAGGTCGGAGATGAGGTATTCGTCCAGGCCGTTGGTCGCGAAGATCTTGCACTTTGTGAGACCGTGCTCGTCGAGGATCCGGCGGACTTCCTGCGAGAGGTAGGCGAGGTCGCCGCTGTCGAGCCGGATGCCGTAGCCGTAGGGGTAGCTGTCGTCGATGCCGTTCTCCTTGAAGGAGCGGATGGCGTTCAGCACGCCGCAGCGGAGGGTGTCGTAGGTGTCGATCAGGAGGATGAGATTCTCGCCCCTGTGGGTCTTGATATAGTCGCAGAAGGCCTTGTGCTCGCCCTCGACGCTGCTGCCGTAGGAGGTGATGAAGCTGTGGGCCATGGTGCCGGTGGAAGGGACGCCGTTGAGCGCGCCGGTGATGATGTTGGAGGTGCTGGCGCAGCCGGCGATGACGGCTGCCTTGGCGCCATAGACCGCCGCCCAGGGACCGTGGGCCCGTCGAGAACCGAATTCGCTCACGGGATGGTCCGTAGCCCGGCACACGCGGGAGGCCTTGGTGGCGACGGCCATCTGGTGGTTGAGGATGCAGAGCATCGGGGTCTCGAGGACCTGGGCCTCGATCATCGGTCCCACGACCGTGACGATGGGCTGGTTGGGGAAGACGATCTCGCCCTCGCGCATAGCATAGACCTCGCCGGTGAAGCGCATCGTGGCGAGGTATTCGCGGAAGGCGGCGTAGTCGTCGCCCGGAAGGAATTTTTCAAAGAATTCGGGACTCTCCTCGCCGAGGTGCGAGACCATCTCGATCACCTCGTCGGTGCCGCTCACGACCGCCCAGTTGTTGTTCTCGGGGGCCTTGCGGTAAAAGAGATTGAAAACGGCTTTGCGGCCGGCCTGGCCGCACTCGAGGTACGACTTTCCCATCGTGTACTGGTACTTGTCGGAGCAGTATGCGTGATTGAAGGGGAACATAAAAAAATGCCTTATTATCTCCGCAAAAATAAGGCATTCTCTCCGTATTTCAAAGGACAAGTCGCATTTTGGCCCGTTTCGGGCCTTTTTTGCTACTTAAGGCTACTGTCTTTGGAGGGCGGCGGCCTTTGCCAGCAAATCCCGGTATTCCTTGCGGAAGCCGTCCGGGTCGTAGGTCCCGGCGTTCCCGGCGAGCTCCCGGGCCAGGTCGATGCTGGCCGAGCCTCGGTACTCGGAACTGCGGAGCGTGAGGCCGAATGCGGCGAGCGAAGCGGCGAAGCGGAAATTCTCCGACGGCGTGGCCGTCAGGGCGGGAGCGGTGAGTGTCAGCGGAATGCTCTCGCCTCCGAGCGCCTTCTTGTAGCGGAAATCGAACTTGGCGGGGGAGGTGTCGGCGGCGGCCCCTTCGGCCGGAATGATCTCGTACAGGGCGGTGATCGTCTGCCCGGAGCCGATCTCGGCGGCGTCCTTCTTGTCGTTCTCGAAATCTTCGCTGGCCATCACGCGGTTCTCATACCCGATCAGGCGGTACTTCTCCACGGCCGCGGGATTGAAGGTGACCTGCACCTTGCAGTCGTTGGCGACGGCGACGAAGCGTTCCCGTTCGTAGACGAAGACCTTGAGCATCTCCTCCTCGCTGTCGATATAATGGTAGGTGCCGTTGCCGCTGTTGGAGACGCTCTCCATCATCGCGTCGTTGAGGTTACCCGTTCCGAAGCCGCATATGGTGAGATAGATGCCGCGGGAAGCGTAATTCTCGACCATTTCCTTGAGAGCCTCGGTGGAGGTGACTCCGACGTTGAAGTCGCCGTCCGTTCCCATGATGATGCGGTTGTTGGCTCCCTCGATGAAGTTCCTGGTGGCTTCTTCGTAGGCCATCTTCATTGCCTGGGCTCCGGCCGTCGATCCGCGGGCGCTGAGTTGCTTGATGGCGTTGACGATCTTGTTTTTGGACGATACGGGGGTCGACGGAAGCAGGAGGTCCTCGCCGCTGGCGTAGGTGACGATCGCGACGCGGTCTGTGGAACGCATCTGCTCGAGCATCCTGATGAGGCCGGCCTTGAGGACGGGCAGTTTGTCGGAGTAGTCCATCGAGCCGGAGATGTCGATGAGGAAGACGAAATTGGCCTGGGGCTCTTCTCCCGCAGGAATGGATTTCCCTTTGATGCCGAGGCGGAGAAGCTGATGCTCCGGATTCCAGGGACAGGCCGCGGTCTCGGCGTTCAGCGCAATGTCACCGCCGTCTGCCGGATCGGGATAGTCGAAGGTGAAATAGTTGAGGAATTCCTCGATGCGGACGGCATTCGCCTGCGGAAGGTTTCCACCCTTGACGAACCGGCGCATATAGGCGTAGGAAGCGCCGTCGGCATCCACCGAGAAAGTGGACTGCGGCTCGTCGGAGACGGCCACGAACGGATTCTCGACAATCTCGTCGAACCGGTCCCCGGCTCCGGGATCCTGCGGCGGCTCCTGTGGCATCTGCCCGTCCGCCTGCGCCGTATATCCGGCAAAATTATCCCTCAGGTATTCCATCTCGCCTGCCCTGTAATATCCTTTGGCGCAGGAAAGAATCAGGCAACAGACCGTTCCTGTTGCAGCAATCATCAGAAAAATGGTACGATTTTTCATAAGTCGTTGATTAGTTTTTGTTTCCGAAACATTGGCTTTCCCGGACTCATTAAAGATGCGAAATTTTGCCGGAATGTTGCAGGGAAGAACCGATTTTTTTGCTAAATTTGTCAGATTGGGGCGTAATAGCCCGGCAAAAAGCAAAAAGAGAACACTATGATTTTCCATTTCACGGAGGGGGAGTACCGCGCACCCCGGTGCTTCATCATCCGCCTCGACGAAGAGGCGGACGTATGTGTCGGCACCAACGAGCCCGGGCACGACTATGACGACGATAATGACCTCGGAGATCTCTAAAAATACTGCGCTATGAAAAAGATTCGTTTATTTGCATTTTGCGCAGCCGCAGCGGTTTTCACGGCCTGCGAAGTTTCCGAGCAATTCGAGCCCGCATTCCCCGGCGCTGTACCCCCGGGCGAAACCATTGAACTCTCCGACGCTTCTGAAGTGTTTGTTTTTACCTCCGATCCGAACGATTCCGACGTTATGACGAGGACGGAGCACGACGGCAGCAAGATCCTCTGGTCGGCGGGCGACAAAATCCGGATGGGATTGACCGTCAACGATGTCTGGCAGGGATCCGGCGGGGACGCCTCTTCTTATTCCCAGGCCAAACTGTTTGCTTCCCAGGGATTGGCCTCCGGCGGGCAGACGGCGGCCTTCACCGTCCCGACCAGCTTCTCTTCAGGCAACGGCACCTATAAATTCTACACCGTCTATCCTGCTGCCGCGTGCGGCGAGAACGGCTTCTCGGCAAATGATGTGCTGACCGTAAACATCCCTTCCGAACAGACGCCGTCATCTGCTTCTTTCGATCCGGCGGCGGATCTGATGGCCGGTCATTCCATCCGGGATTATTCATCCAAGCCGACGGATGCCATCCCCCTGATGTGGGAACGGCTGGTGGCGCACGGTGAAATCACGCTCAAGAATCTGCAGGGCCTCACCACCGGCGAGACCGTGAAATCCGTCACCCTGACCGCCCAGAGCGGCGCTCAACTTACCGGCAGCTATAGCGTCAACCTCAAGACGGCGACCGTTACCGGTGCGGTGAACGCCTCCAACAGCGTCACAGTCAGCGGCGACAACCTCTCCTTTGACGGGAGCAACCTTACCTTCTGGATCGGTATCCTTCCGGTTGAGGTGACGAGCCTGAAGGTGGAACTGGAAACCAGCGCCGCCACCTATACGCGGGAGATATCTTCCTGCCAAAAAATCTTCGCGGGAAATACCCACAACAAACTCGGCGTCAATATGGCGAATGTGACGCGGGTGGAGAAGGCATATGTCCTGGTAGAGTCCGCTCCTTCGGATTGGAGCGGTGACTATGTCATCGCAAGGACGGCGACAACAGGAGCCACCGCGGGAACGACATATGCGATGGGCGGGAAGAGCGGATCCGGGAATTACTCCACCACGCAGACCGTTGCCGTGAACGAAAAGGCGATTTCCCTCGCGGAGGGGACGCCGCTCAACGTGAAGATCGAGAAATCAGCGAACGGATATACGCTCAAGTTCGGGGATAGTTATCTGGGGTATACTGCAACGACCAGCAATAGTTTGTATTATTCTTCAAGGGTTGAGGGTAAGGCATATGAATGGACGATTGAACTGGTTGACGGAAATTTGGTTACGATTACGAATGTAAACATTACCGACCGACAGATTCGTTTAAATTCCAGTCAAAAAGACCGTTATGCTTGTTACTCAAGCAGTTCTACAATGTGGCTCCCCAGTCTGTACCGCCTCTCCGGCGGCGCATCCGGTGGCGACACGCCTCCGGATCCGCAGCCTGAAGCGACGGCGACGGTGACGACCGCTTCGGCGGGCGATATTGTGCAGACTTCCGCGACGCTCAACGGCTCCTTCTCCGACGCGACCGGTACCATCTCCGAGGTCGGTTTTTATTGGGGTACGACCAATAATCCCACGACGAAAGTCGTTGCGGCCGGAACTACATCTCCGTTCTGCTACTCCCTCGGCGGACTCACCGCCAATACGACCTACTACTTCCAGGCCTACGTCAAGGAGTACAATGCCGCCACCGCCTCCGTCGAGGAGCGTACGGGCGCGGTGGTGTCCTTCACGACCGAGGCCGGGCAGCAGAGCGGCGGTGACTATGAACTCGTTACGGCCACCCAGAGCGACTGGAGCGGTGCGTATGTGTTGGCTAATTCCGATGCGAATATGATGTTGAACGGCGTTACAACGATTGGAACAGTGACAGCCGTCACCATCACCAATAATAAGATTGCTTATTCCGCAGGAAATCCTTACGAAATCACGATTGCCAAGTCCGGTAATTATTATACGTTATACCTTACCGGAGTCGGCTATCTGGGATGGGAAAGCGGCAATAGCCTCACCTTTGCATCTTCTGCCGGCAGCAATAACTATAAGTGGAGCATCTCCGGATCCGGCAGTTCGCTGACCATAACGAACGCCGCTGATTCTTCCCGCAAACTGCAATACAACTCCGGCAGCCCCCGTTTCGCCTGCTATACATCTTCTCAGAAGGCCCCGGAACTCTTCAAGCGTGCCGGATCTTCCACGCCGCAGGTTACGGTGACGACGGAAGCGGTCAGCAACCTCGCCAATACTTCCGTAACGCTGAACGGAAGCTACGTCGTGCCCACGGGCCTGTCCGTCACGGAACGGGGATTCTACTTCGGAACGGGCAGCGACCCTTCGACGAAAATCACCGTCAGCGGGACCGGCACATCGTTCTCCTATTCCAGGACGGGATTGACGAAGGGAACTGCTTACAGCTATAAGGCCTACGCCATAGAGAGCGACGGAACCACGACCACCACGCGATACGGCGAAGTGGTGTATTTCACGACCACCGGCGGGACGAATGTTCCCACCGGCTGGCTGGAACTTCCTGCCACGACAGGCAGTGAGGATTATGTTGGCACCTTCTATGGGAGTGGCGGAACTACTGCGAGGTACAGAAATTACAGCTACTCCTACAACTACACATATTATGCATCAATGTGGGTTGCCTGGCCACTGACATCTACGCATACGAGCGGAAACGCTTCCACCAGCAAATGGAGATATAATCCGAATATCGACACCAACAAACAGATTAACATCACCAGCAACTCTTATGGAACAATGTATAACGCAGGTACCTATGCCCGTGGCCACCAGTGCCCCAACGCGGACAGGAAGAGTGATGACACGATGAATCTGCAGACCTACTATTCGACCAACCAGACGCCGCAAATCCAGAGTTCATTCAATAATGGCGTCTGGAGTTCGCTCGAGGGCGCAACTCGTGACTTGTTGAGCGGAGATTATGCTTCCGATATGGTCTATGTCGCTACAGGCCCCGTTTATCGTAAGGTCGGCGGCAATGAAACTATAACGTACCTGACCGGGGCCAGCGGCGCCAATCCATCCAGCCTTCCTGTACCCAATTATTATTGGAAAGCAATCTTGAAGGTGAAGTGGAGTGGGACTTCCGTCACGGAGGCGTCTGCTATAGGTTTTTGGTTCGAACATAAGACCTACAGTGACAGTTATACAAATCATACAGTTAGCGTGAATCAGATAGAACAATGGACTGGCCTGGATTTGTTTACGAACCTGCCGGATGGAATTGAGGCGACTGCTGAAAGTAATACGAGTTGGGATACGTTCAAAAAATTTGTCGGACAGAGCGAAAGTGCATTCCAAT
Source organism: uncultured Bacteroidales bacterium (assembly GCA_900320545.1). GTDB lineage: Bacteria > Bacteroidota > Bacteroidia > Bacteroidales > UBA932 > Cryptobacteroides. Next base: position 122,990 of record ONSU01000005.1, read on the forward strand.
AGGTTAGATCTTTTGTGGAGTCACCTTGTCGAGAATGACCTTCTCTGCATTCCGGGTGTGTCGTCCTGAAAATGCCTGAAATGTGCCTGGTCCGGCATAATCCGTCCGGCGGCGCTCTTGGAAAGATTGTAATTTTTTTGTAACTTTGTCTTTCGTGTTTAGAGGGGCGGTGGAGACTGCTCCTGAAAGTTATTAGTATAGGAAAGTTATACGACGAACTCTGCAAGGATTACAGGTTCCGGGAGGGGATGCATACGTGCATCAACTGCGGGACGTGCACGGCCATCTGTCCGGCGGAGGCGAATACGAACTGGACGACATTCCAGGGATTCTGATGAGCCGTAAAGTGTAAACCGGTGGTAATTAATAGTTTATGAAAAAGGCCTTACTCGATTTTGAGTAAGGCCTTTTGCGTAATGTGCTGTGTAATAGCGGGTTGTAATTTACGGGCGACGGCTCTGTCGACGACACGGGCGACGACACGGGCGACGGCTCGGGCGACGACGCGGGCGGTGGTGCGGGCGGTGGTGTGGGCGTTGGCGTGGGCGGTGATGCGGGCGTTGGCGTGGGTGTTGGCGTGGGTGTTGGCGTGGGTGATGGCGCGGAATGTGGGACGCGGGTAGCCTTATCGTCCGATGTTTTGTGTTATTGTAACAATTTTTGTAACTTTACGGGCTGAAACCTAACCGTCTATGGGAAAATTATACGACGAACTCTGCAAGGATTACAGGTTCCGGGAGGGGATGCATACGTGCATCAACTGCGGGACGTGCACGGCCATCTGTCCGGCGGCGGAGTTTTATAAATACGATCCGCGGAAGATCGTGGATACGGTCCAGCGGAAGAATGACGACGAGATCGAGGCGCTCCTGAGGAGCGAGACGATCTGGTATTGCGGCGAATGTATGTCCTGCGTCACGCGGTGTCCGCGCAAGAACGGACCCGGACTGGTCGTTATGGCCCTGCGGGACCTGTCGACCCGGCTCGGATATTTTACCGATTCGGAGAAGGGGCGGCAGCTTTACCCGCTCACCAAGGTCCTGGCCGGCAATGTCCTCAATCTCGGTTACTGCGTCCATCCCGATACGTACAAATACGAAGACCACCCGGAGTCCGGCCCCATCTTCGACTGGGTGCTCCAGAACAAGGAGGAGGTCTACGGCCGCCTCGGGGCGCAGTACGGCAAGGAAGGCCCCGGTGCCCTCCGCAAGATTCCGCAGGAGGATCTCGACGAGCTGAAGGCCATCTTCGACGTCACGGGCGCCACCGAGCGGATCGAACTTGTGGAGAAGTATTCCCGCAAGAAGGCCGAGGAGATGGGAATGACGATGGAGGAGTATGCGAAATACACCTTCGAGCACTGTTCCCGGGGGCATTTCAATAACGAGAGCGAAAATCTATGATCTATCAGGGAAAACAGAAAATCTGGTCGGATTATCAGAAGGAAATTCCTGATAATCATTGGTTTTATGTGCGGAGCTGCATCCGCCAGAGTTTCTTCCCGGGCAGCGAGAAGTATTTCCTCAAGATCTGCCGGGATATGCTGGGACGCGACATTTACGAGACCGAGCATCACACCACCTGCGGCGGCATCGCCTATCACTGCGACACCATTCCGCAGGAGACCGCGATGACCATCGTCGCGCGCCAGTTCGCGCTGATGACCGAGGCCGGCTACGAAAACCTCGTCACCTCCTGCATCACCTCCTTCGGCAATTACACCGAGATCCTGGAGACCTGGCGGGAATTCCCCGAACTCGAGGCCCGGATCCGGGAAAACCTCTGGAAGGCCTGCAAAAGAGAATTCAAGACCCCGAAATACGTCGCCCACGCGAGCGACCTCGTGTACAAGCTCCGCAACGAAATCGCCGCCAGGGCCAAATACCGCCTGGTGAACAAAGAGACCGGCGAACCGCTGCGGATCGTGGAGCACATCGGCTGCCACTATTCGAAGATGTTCCCCCACAAGGGGGTCGGCGGCGCGGAATATCCCTGCGTCCTGAGCGGAATGGTGGATGCCTGGGGCGGGGAAGTGATTGACTATCCCGAGCGGCGTCACTGCTGCGGCTTCGGTTTCCGCCAGTATCTGGTGAAGGCCAACCGCGGCTATTCCGTGTCCAACACGCACAAGAAATTCGAATCGATGGAGCCGTATCATCCCGACGCCATCATCACCAACTGCCCGGGCTGCCCGTTCTTCCTCGACCGCTGGCAGTATGTCATCGCCGAGATGGAAGGCAAGACTTACGGCAAGGACGGCCACGGCATCCCCGCCCTGACCTACGAGGAACTTGCCGGCCTTGTCCTCGGCGTCGATCCCTGGGACCTCGGCCTCCAGATCCACCAGGTGGGCCCGGAGCCGCTTCTCGACAAGATCGGCATCGCCTACGACCCGGCCCATAAGTACGACGGCCTGGACGAAAAAGCCCTGAAGAAGCCCGGTCTGCCGAATGTATTGAAGTGTTGTTAAATAATATTTGAAAAAATGCAGTTGTATTAGTTTCAGAAACCGTGGCCGCCCGTGGCCTCGTGAACGGGAGGGGCCCGCAAGTCGGAGACTTGTGGGAGGGATGGAGGAGCGAAGCTCCGGAAGTTTCAGAAACTGATACAACGGAATTTTTTCTAAAATGTAATTATATGGATTATATCGCAGTGGTTGGCGGCGGAATCGCCGGAATGGAAGCGGCGGCCCAGCTCAAGGCGCTCGGCCTGGAGCCCGTGCTCATCGAGCGTTCGGAGGCCCTCGGCGGCCACGTCGCCTCGTGGCATTGCCTCTTCCCGGACCTGACTCCCGCCGACAAGTTGATCAAGGATCTGGAATCCCGCCTGGAAGGGGTGGACATCCAGCTGGGCGCGGAAGTGTCCACGCTCAATCCGCTCCGGAAGGGCTATTCCGTCGTGCTCTCCAACGGCAAGGTCTATCCCTGCCGGGCGATCGTGCTCGCGACCGGATTCACCCTGTTCCCTGCACAGCGCAAGGAGGAGTACGGCTACGGCATCTACGACCACGTCATTACCAACCGCGACCTCGAAGGATGGTTCGGCGGCAACGGTGACAGCCGCGTTCCCGAGTCTCCCAAGGCCGTCGGATTCGTCCACTGCGTGGGGTCACGCGACATCAAGGCCGGCAACGCCCAGTGCTCCAAGGTCTGCTGCATCACCGCCATCAAGCAGGCCATCGAGATGAAGGAACGCTTCCCCGGCGCGGAAATATACTGCTTCTATATGGATCTCCGCCTGTTCGGGAAGAAATACGAGGACTTCTACATCCGCGCCCAGCGCGACTGCGGCATCCATTTCATCCGCGGCCGGGTGTCGGAGGTGGCGGAAACCATCGACGGCCGCGTCCAGGTGAAGGCGGAAGATACCCTTTCCGGCAAACCGATCAAGGTCCGTCTCGACCTTCTGGTGCTGATGGCCGGCATTGTCTGCAATCCCGACAGCGAGCAGTTCTCGAAGGCGGTTTCGATGCCGCTGGACGACGACGGATTCTTCCGCAGCCGCAACAATATCGGGGACATCACCCGTTCCGACCGTCCCGGCGTATTCCTCGCCGGCGCATGCACGGGCGCCAAGACGGTGCCCGAGACCCTGGCCGAGGCCCGGAGCGCGGCGCTGAATGTATATCAATATCTCAAAGGACAGAAGTGATGGATTTCGGATTCCGGCTCTCACCGTCCTCGACCGTCGATCTGGACAAGGTGGACCTCTCGCTCTACGACCGGCTCGCCGAACTGGATCCGGGCGTCCGCACCTGCATCGGCTGCGGCTCCTGCAGCGCCACCTGCACCGCTTCCGCCTATTCCGGGATGAGTGTCAGGAAGGTTCTCCTCGGCCTTCAGCGGGGGAGGATGCAGGAGGTGGAGAAAATGCTGTCGAACTGTATGCTGTGCGGCAAATGCACGATGGTATGCCCCCGGGGAATCAACACCCGCCGGCTGATCCTGAATGTCTGTCGCCTGTATGCCAATGAGGAGGGGGATGTATGATCGACCGTTTTGCAACCACCGGATTCCATCCCTTCGTGCTGCCTTTCCTCCTGGGAATGTGGTTTGTCCTGGGCTACTGTCTGTTCGGAATGATCAGGATCCTGTGGGAACTTCCCCGCAAGGACCGCCGCCGCTTCCTGCTGTCGCTCGTCACCCCGAAGACGGCCTGGAAGAATATCAAGGATATCTTTCTCAACTGCCTCATCCACGTCAAGCTGTGGAAGCGCAACCCGGTGCTGGGTTATATGCATTCGAGCATTGCGTTCGGCTGGTTTATGATTATTCTGCTGGGACACGTGGAGGTATTCCTGTTCCTGCCCGAACGGATCCGCCTGTTCTATTACCCGATCTTCTTCAACTTCTTCGTAGCGGAAGGAGAGTCGACCATCCAGGGCTCGGTGCTTATGTTCCTGATGGACTTCTTCCTGCTGGTCATCCTGAGCGGCATCACCCTCGCGATCATCAAGCGGTTCGCCTCGCTCTGGTTCGGGATGCGGCGCACGACCCGGCCGAGTTTCCTCGATATGGTGGGAATGTATTCCCTGTGGGCGATTTTCCCGCTGCGGCTGCTGTGCGAGAGTTTCACGGCGCATATCAGCGGCGGCAGTTTCCTCACCATTCCGATGAACCGGCTGTTCGCCTGGTTCTTCGGCAACGACCTGAATTATCTGCCGACCTGGTGGGCCTATTCCATCGTGCTGGGCATCTTTATGTTCGTGCTTCCGTTCACGCGGTATATGCACATTCCCTCGGAAATGCTGCTGATTCCGCTCCGGAACGCCGGTCTCCGGGTGATGCATCCCCGGAAGGGATTCGCGCGGGTGCAGGTATTCTCCTGCCCCGGCTGCGGAGTCTGCATCGACGCCTGTCCGATGAGCGTGAAGAAGGAGAATCTGAAAGACTGCACGGTGTATCTGAACCGGCAGCTCCGCCGCGGCAACGAGAAGCGCATCGCCGAGATCAGCGACAAGTGCCTCCTCTGCGGAAAGTGCACGGAAGTGTGCCAGGTGGGTGTCGAGGGACCCGAGATGCGGGTGGCGCAGCGTTCGCTCCGGAAGTACAGCATCAATCCGCACTACAATAACATCCAGGCGGATCCTTTCATCGACGCGCTCCCCGCCGGGACGCGGGTGTTGTATTTCGCCGGATGTATGACGCACCTCACGCCCGGGATCAAGAAGTCCGTCCTGTCGCTCCTCGACAAGGCGGGCGCCTCCTATAGCGTGATGGATCCCGACGGCGGCCTCTGCTGCGGCCGGCCGATGATGATGGCCGGACGGGACGAGCAGGCCCGCGAGATGATCCGCCTCAATTCGGAGATCATCCGCGGCTCGCGGTGCAACGTCCTCCTGCTGAGCTGCCCGATCTGTTATCGGATTTTCAAGGAGAAATATAATCTCGGCAATATCCGCGTGGTGCATCACAGCGTGTACTTCGAGGAACTCATCCGGGCCGGGCGTCTCAAGGTGACGCGCGACGAGGCGGTGAAGCTGGTCTACCACGATCCGTGCGAACTCGGACGCGGCTGCGGCATCTACGACGAGCCGCGGGCGGCCGTTTCCGCCGTCGGCACGCTCGTCGAGGCCGGCAAGAACCGCCGCGAGAGCATCTGCTGCGGCGGCAGTCTCGGCAGCATTACCCTGAGTTACGAGAAGCGGGAGGGGATCACGCGCAACTCGGTCGCCAACCTGATGGCCGAATCTCCCGACGCCATCGTCACCGCCTGCCCCCTCTGCCTCAGCACGTTCAACAAATACGCCGACGTTCCCGTCAAGGACCTCGCAACGGTCCTGGACGAAAAATGTTAAAAAAATTTTGTCATTCCGAAAAAATGCCTTACCTTTGCATTCCCAAACATCGCGGGGTAGAGCAGTCGGTAGCTCGTCGGGCTCATAACCCGGAGGTCGCAGGTTCGAGTCCTGCCCCCGCTACTAAATGAAAACGTCAGCCATTCCGGCTGGCGTTTTTTGTTATTTGGGGCGACTCATCCATAAAAACGGGCAAAATCGTGGATGAGGCAGGTATTCCTTTGGCTGAGGCGAGTTTTAGGGTCGAATAGTCTACGCCATTCCATTCACAAAACACCGTAACACCTTTTCATTGTCTAAATCAAGAAACACTCGCCAGTATGAATCGCCACCATCATGGACTATGATCCAATAGCGACTCAGGGCATGGCGTGGCGAGGGAGGAGGAGGTGGCGTATCGAAATCATTCGAATCATAAAAAGGCGGCTCTTTATCTTCAAGGTCGGCCCTACTCTGATGGACAAAGTTTATATAAACATATCTATTCCCCTCCGGGCCTTTTAAGAATATATACTGACGGGCATAATTTCGAAGACTGCCTTCCTCGAACAAATGACCATCTTCATCGTAGGCATTTTTCTTCAAAATAGCCGGGTACTCCCGCTGCAGGACACGTTCCGTTTTTAGAAGATCGAATAAATCAGGAGTGTAAATACCAGTATCCTCCACAATAATTGGTAACATCCAATTAACGGCAGCAGTATCCACAAAAACATACCCTATCAAAGATGTATCTTTTTCTCTCTTATTGATATCGCAATAACGGACAGGCAAATTGGGCCCACTTGTCTCAGGAGGCCAGGGGTTACTTTCACGGCAAGCGACACAGAATGCAGAGAACAGAAAAAAAACAAACAGTATTCTTTTCATGACAGCGATCTCAAATATAACATCCCAAATATAGCGGTTTTCACCCGATTAAAAAAAGACCCAACCACTTTCCCTGGTTTTCAATGCATTCTGATATTCTTTCGATCTTCTTCAAGTCCTCAAAAAGGTTCGATAATTTTTCACCGTAGTCTACTTAGAAAGCACTTGCATTGCAGGTGCTTTTTTTTTCTAAATAGCCACTCTATTCTTGCCGATATCGGCAAGAATTATTATATTTGTATCGGCATAGAAGCATTAATTGCCGATAGATTATGGAATTCATTACCGTCAGTCAATATGCAGAATTGCATAACCTTTCTGAACGCACT
>ONSU01000035.1 GCA_900320545.1 uncultured Bacteroidales bacterium
AATTGAATTCGACACTCTCAGAGCAGGATTCTATTATCCGTCATACCCTGCAGCAATCCCTCTCTCAAACGCAGAAGGAATATTTTCAATCCGAACTGCGGGAGACAGACCATAAAAGAAAACAGAGTCGGCTAACCTCTTTGATTGTGGGTCTGAGTGCGATTCTTATAATCGGTGTTCTTTCCTTCGTGTTTTATTGGTTCTGGAGATATTTCTCAGAAAAAGATTGTGAGAGCAAAGCAAAGATTGACGCGCTCACCTCAACAATGAAAGCACTGGAAGAAGACAAAACCTCCTCGATGGAGGAGATCCGAAAGAACTATCTTAGCAGAATGTTTCGACCTCTGGGAGAGTTATACAGTAATTATCTATTCTATCTCCAGCACGGAAAAGATCCTTCTGTATGTCAAAAAGATCTTTTGAAATCTTTGGATGATATAAACATCGAAAAGGAGGACGGGTGGTTTGAGACCGTGCTGAACAAAGAAACTTCCGGTATTCCTGACCGGTTCAGGAATGATTTCCCATCCTTAAAAGCCGATGATTACCGCTTATTCTGTTATTATCTTGCAGGGTTTGACGCAACGATTATTTCCATTATCCTGAAAATTCCATCTCAGGGAGCCGTCTATACGCGGAAAAGCCGTTTAAGAAAAATTATTGCCGATTCGTCTGTTGCCGACAAGGAGCACTATCTTGCTATCTTGTTATAAAAAAGGCCGCCGAATGAAAAAAGTTTTTATAACGATAATTCTAAACACATTCTCCCGGCGGCCCAATAAAAGATAGCGCGAGAAGGACTGTTATGTATCCAAGTGTTAGGGCACTCAACGCAATAACAGACTCCCCGCGCTAATTTTCACGCGGGGAAGCCTATTAAGGGTATTGCGTTGTTCCATTAAGTCCCTAACTTCGGATACAAACCTCTTAACAGGATTCCCAATATGTCTTTACAAATCTTTTGCTTTGTACAGATGCAAATATCGGAAGAATTTTTTGATTTGGCAAAAAGATTCCCGGAACAAGTCCGGGAATGACGGGGGGTCTATCGCTTCCGGTCGATCCACTTCCAGAGGAAGTACATCAGGGCGCCCCAGGCAAGGAAAAGGAGAACATAGACGAAATAGGGAATGGAAGTGGGGTTGCTACGGCCGCCGAGGTATTTTTCGAAGTCGGGGATGTCGGCGTAGTAGTAGGCACCGGCGCCGAAGTCGCGGTCGGAGGATAGCCCCAGCCCCCGCACCATGATCCAGACGGCAATCGCCAAAACAGCCACGGCGACAAGCGCCGTGGCTATTCTGAAAATCTTTTTCCCACGCTCCGTCACTATTTGAACATATCCAGCACCGGGACGTCGAACACGACGCCGCTCAGCAGGAACCACACCGCGAAGAGCGTCAGGGCGATGTTGAACACCTGGCCCACGATGTAGAGCCAGAGCACCTTGCCACCCTGCATCTGTCTGGCGATCTCCTTGAAGTTGGTGTCGAGGCCGATGCTGGTGAAAGCCAGTACGAAGGCCCAGTTCTTATACTGGTCCAGCACCTTGTTGATGGCGCCTACCTGGTCGCCGCCGAAGATCGGCTGGATGAGGAAGGAGGCCACGAGCGAGGCGACGAAGAAGCCGATGATGAACTTCGGGAAACGCTTCCAGATCTCGCCGGCACCCACTTTCTCCGCACCGCTGTTCTCCACGCGGGTCGCGAAGAACACGGCCACGAAGAAGGCGATGAAGCCGATGAGGATGTTCTGGATAGACTTGACGAGCACGGCAGCCTGCTCGGCCTCGGGGCCGAGGGCGTTGCCGGCAAGCACCACGGCGCCCGTAGAATCGACCGTTCCGCCGATGAGCGCGCCGCCCATCAGCTGGTTCATCCCGCACCACTTGATGATCATCGGCTCGAAGACCATCATCAGGATCGTGAAGATGATCGAGATGGAGATCGCAATCGAGAGGTCGTCCTTCTTGCACTTGGCGGCGGCGCCGGTCGCGATGGCCGCGGAGGTGCCGCAGACGCTCGTCGCGGCGGCCAGCGTGATGACCATCGGCTTGTTGTCCATCTTGAGCACCTTTGTGCCGAACCACCACATGAAGATGATGACGATCGGGGTGACGATCCACGCGATGCCGAGGCCGTAAAGGCCGAATTTGGCAATGTTGCTGAACAGCACCGAGAAGCCCATGATCACCAGACCCGTCTTGATGTAGTATTCCGTCTTGATGGCCGGTTTGAGCCACGCGGGTACGCCGACAGTATTGGAGATCAGCAGACCCACGATCAGCGCCCAGAAGGCCCATTCGAGGTAGCGGTTGAGGGTGAATTCCGCGCTGATGAAACGCACGACAAACGCCAGCACAAAGAGCATCAGGAAGGCCGGAATGTATTTCTTGACGCTTCCGCCCTGCAACTTGACGCCGAGGGTAAACAGCGTGCCGAGCACCAAGATAGTCACAATCGTCTTACGCCAGAACGCCCACGCACCCATCTGGGTGGCCAGGGGAACGACCTTGTCGGAAGCCGCGGCCGCCTTTTCGCCCAGACTCCAGGTCGCGAACTTCATCGCGCTGAAGTCAAACCATCCCGTCAATACCGCCACGCAAGCAACGGCGATGACGATAAAACCGATCCAGACTGCCAGCCAGTCTTCAGTCAACAGTTTTTTCATACCAGGTTATAAGTTTTAAATAAACGTGTAAAGTTAATACATAATTGTTACAAAAAAAAGATTCCCGGCACAAGGCCGGGAATGACGGGACCTGATCTTGGAATGAAGAGGAAAAGTTGGCCGATAACCTTGCAAAGATTTGTAAAATCTGCCGATAAATCCGTAAATTTGGAACCTAATATAGAATGGTTATGAACAATATCATCAAAGATATCTCCTCCGGCGAACTCCATCAGATAAGCACCCGCATAACCGACGGTGTCGGAAACATTATCGAGCAGTCCAAGCGCACTATTGCCGTTTACCTCAACAGTGAAGTGTCCATGACCTATTGGAAGATAGGGAATTATATCGCTGGAGAACTAGATTCCATCGGTGAGGAAAAGTATGGTTCCAAAATAGTTGCGACACTGTCGCGACAATTGACGGAACGATTTGGTAAAGGTTATACTCGGGCTGGAATCTTTCGTATGCTCAAAGTCGCGCGGACATTCCCCGAAGCAGAGATTGTTGCGACACTGTCGCGACAATTGAGTTGGAGCCATTTTATCGAATTAGCAGAAATTTCCGATACCACCAAGCGTCTCTTCTACCAGCAGATGTCCCTTCTCAACCACTGGAGTGTTCGTCAGTTGCGTGACCAGGAAGATAAAATGGTCTACGAGCGCTCGCTTATAGCCACGAAGCCCGAAGACGAACAGGTAAAAGTGCTATCCTCCGTTGCAGAAGGGGATATCACACCCGATATCATCCTGAAAAGTAGTTATGTGGTCGATTTCCTAGGCCTGAAACGCGGATTTTCAGAAGAAGATCTGGAAGACGCAGTAGTGAAGCAATTGGAGAACTTCATCATGGAACTCGGTCAGGACTTCGCCTTCCTGGAGCGCCAGAAAAAGATTCCAGTAGATTCCATCGACTACAAACTGGATCTTCTCTTCTACCACCGCCGCCTTCACCGACTGCTGGCCATTGACCTCAAGATGGGCAAGTTCAAGCCTGAGTATAAGGGCCAGATGGAACTCTATCTCAAATACCTAAAGAAGTACGAGATGCAGCAAGGGGAGGAAGAACCTATTGGGCTGCTGCTATGCAGTGAGGGCAACACGGAACACATCGAACTCCTGATGCTTGACGAACAGAACATAAAAGTAGCCCAGTATCTAACTGTCTTGCCAGAGAAACAATGGTTCATAGATAAAATGAACCGTTCCATCATGATTGCCAGAGAACTGCAGGACCAGCAGGCTCATCAAGGCTGATAACGGGGGCTACGGGATAAAAAAAGAGCCCGCCAGCGGGCTCTTTTTGTGGCAGGGAAAACTACAGTTTTCTGGCTCCGTCCGAAATGACCACGTCATAGACCTTTGGGGCGTGGCCGAACTTGGCGGTGAACTGCTCCTTGGCCGCATTCACGAATGTGTCGTAGAGTTCGTCCTTCACGAGGTTGATGGTGCAGCCGCCGAAGCCGCCGCCCATCACGCGGGAGCCGGTCACGTCCATCTTGCGGGCAAGTTTGTTGAGGAAATCGAGTTCTTCGCAGCTTACCTCATAGAGTTTCGACAGGCCGAAGTGGGTCTGATACATCATTTCGCCGACCGTCTCGTAGTCGCCTCTCTCGAGGGCGTCGCAGACGTCGAGCACCCGCTGCACTTCGCCGATCACGTATTCGGCGCGGAGGAAGTCCTCCTCGGGAATCTCTTCGCGGACCTCCTCGAGCCAGACGCGCTTGGCATCGCTCAGGAACTCCACCTCGGGGTGGTTCTTGCGGATGGCGGCGGCGGCGTTCTCGCAGGAGGCGCGGCGCTTGTTGTAGGCGCTGGAGGCGAGCTCGTGCTTGACGCAGGAGTCGATAAGAACAAGTTTATATCCTTCCGGCTTGAAGGGGAAGTATTTGTATTCCAGGGTCTTGCAGTTGAGGCGGATGAGACTGCCCTCCTTGCCGAAGACGGAGGCGAACTGGTCCATGATGCCGCACTTCACGCCGCAGTAGTTGTGCTCGGTGGACTGGCCGATCTTGGCGAGCTCGAACTTGTCGATCCCGTTCTCGAAGATATAATTGAGCGCAAAGGCATAGGTGCTCTCCAGTGCCGCAGAGGAAGAAAGGCCCGCGCCGAGGGGAACGTCGCCGGCAAAGACGGTGTTGAAGCCCTTTACCTTGCCGCCGCGCTTGATGGTCTCGCGGCAGACGCCGAAGATGTAGCAGGCCCAGGCCTGGGAAGGCTTGTCCTCTTCTTCGAGGCCGAACTCGACATATTCGTCATAATCGAGCGAATAGGCCTTTACCTTGTCGCCGCCGTTGGGCTTGATGGCTGCGATGATGCCCTTGTCGATGGCGCCGGGAAATACGTAACCGCCGTTATAATCGGTATGTTCACCGATCAGATTGACGCGGCCGGCCGATGCAAACAACTCTCCCTCTTCTCCGAAAAGGGTTCTGAATTTTTCCTGGATTTTCTCTTTCATATCGGTTTACTTTTTAGACACAAAATCGTGCATCTACAAATATAATCATTTTCCTTGAACTATCACGCAATCCTGGCGGATGTCGAGGAAGACGAATAGGGTTTTATCTGCCGGATTCTTCGACGAATTTCCTTGTCGTTGCGTGCGTGCTGCATCGTATAATCCGATTGCAAACCCATCAGCAACTCTGCTGAGATCCCCAATGCTGATTCGATAAGTAAAGCCGTCGTCACAGAAAGGGATCTTCGCTCATTCAAGATATCATTGAGCATTGTGTATGGTATGCCTATATGACAGGCAAACTCTTTTTGAGATATGCCCCGTGCAATCAACTCGTCTTTTACGACCTCACCCGGATGGGTGGAAGTGAACTTATTCTGTCCCATATTCTTTATTGGTAGTGGTTTGACATTTCCAAAATATTGCAAACTGTTACGAGAATTTCGCCCTCAATGCGCTCCGTTTGAAATTCCAGACGGTATTTATCCGTAACTCTCACAGACTCTATTCCGGCTTTATCTCCTGAAAGTTTCTCATAGTTTAAAGAATGAAAAGGAAACAGATCCTCTATTCCTTTTGCATTTTTCAAAATATTCACAACTTTTATATACTTCTTTACCACCTCCGGCTGAAACCTGTGCTTTTTATCAGCCGTCTGGTTGTAATAGAGACTTGACAGGTATTCTTGTTTAAAGACAATCTGCATTTCTTTGCAAAGATAAAAAAATGTTTTGAAAATACACTAAAAAAGTGTATTTATTCTTTATATACTTTCAATATCACCGGAAGATGGTCGCTGACGCCGCCGGTGTAGCGGGGGCCGGAATAGGTGCGGAGGGGTTTCCAGCCCGCGTGGGTGTTGTCTTTGGTCATCAGGAAGGGGATCTCGACGATATCCATACTGGACGAGACCGAAGGCGAAGTGAAGAAGGCGTCGATGAGTTCCCAGCGGCCGGCGAAGCGGATCGTGCCTCTTCCCGCACGGACGAGGGAATCCGCCTTGCCGACGAGCGGTCCCTGAAGGGTGTCGTATACCCCGCCGAGCGGCGTGTCGTTGAAATCGCCCATCGCGATGATCTCCCCGCCCAGCGAATCCGCCAGGAGGCGGAGGGTGCCGACGGCGAGGGCGCGGCGCCGTTCGGAGGCCTCGGATCCGCCGAATTTGGAGGGATGATGGTTGACCAGATAGTGGCGGCGGGATCCGTCCAGACGGTCCTTCAGCGTCACGCAGAGAATGCCCCGCGTACGGAGCGGAACCGACCCGTCATACATCTTCCTGAGTGTGACCGAAAGGGTATCGAAACGGCTCTTGCGGTAGAGCAGGGCGACATCGATGCCCCTCCGGTCCGGGGATTCGCGGTGCACGATCCCGTAGTCCAGTTTCCGCAGAATCGTCGTCTGGAGCAACCGCCGCAGGACAAAGGCATTCTCCACTTCCGCCACGCCGATGACATCCGGCATCCGGCCCTCCCGGCTGCCGATCCATAGCAGCGCCTTCGCGATCGCATTGCACTTCGTATAGAACCGCCGCCCCGTCCAGTGCCTCTCTCCCCCCGGCGAGAACGCCCTCACTTCATTCCCGACCGCCTCTCCGTCATGCCCGACCCGTTCGGGAATCTCTTTATAATAAAAGAAATTCTCCAGGTTCCAGAAAACGCATAGACAGTCGGGGCTTGTCCCCGGAATCTGCAGCGCGAGCCAGATCCATAAAAAAACTCCCATACCCAAAGATAGGTACGGGAGTGGAAACCGAATTCAAAAAACGTAAAAATCTTTTTTTAATTCCGCCTTTTGAATGCGTTTTTTTAATTTCCGGCTAGACGTTGAAGAGGAAGTGCATGATGTCGCCGTCCTGGACGACATAGTCCTTCCCCTCGATGCCCATCTTGCCTGCGGCGCGGACCGCGGCTTCGGTCCTGTACTGGACGAAATCCTCGTACTTGATGACCTCGGCCCGGATGAATCCGCGCTCGAAATCGGTGTGGATCACACCGGCCGCCCGCGGGGCCTTGTCGCCCCGGCGGATGGTCCAGGCCCGGCATTCGTCGGCCCCGGCGGTAAAGAAAGTCTGCAGATTCAGCAGGTGATAGGCCCCCTGGATCAGGCGGACGACGCCCGACTCCTTGAGTCCGAGTTCCTCGATGAACATCTGCCGGTCCTCATACTCCTCGATCTCGGCGATTTCCGCCTCGGTCTTGGCTGCGATCACGAGGATCTCGGCGTGCTCGTCCTTCACCGCTTCGCGGACCGCCTCGACGTACGCGTTTCCGCTTACGGCCGACGCTTCGTCCACGTTGCAGACATACATTACCGGTTTGTTGGTCAGCAGGAACAGGTCCCGCGCCATCGCCTCCTCGTCGGGAGTCTCCGGCACCACCGTACGGCAGCAGAGCCCTTTCTCGAGCGCCTCCTTGTAGCGGAGGAGCAGCCCGAGCAGTTTGCGGGCCTCTTTGTCGCCGCCCGTCGTCGCCTGTTTCTCGACCTTCTTGATGCGGTTTTCCACCACCTCCAGGTCCTTGATCTGCAGCTCCGTGTCGACAATCTCCTTGTCCCGCACCGGATCGACGCTGCCGTCGACGTGCACGACATTGCCGTCGTCGAAGCAGCGGAGAACGTGCAGGATGGCGTCCGTCTCGCGGATGTTGGCGAGGAACTGGTTGCCCAGGCCCTCCCCGTGGCTCGCACCCTTCACGAGGCCGGCGATGTCCACGATCTCCACCGTGGCGGGAATCGTCCGCTGCGGGTGGCAGATTTCCGAAAGGACATCCAGCCGGCGGTCGGGCACGGAAGTCGAACCGAGGTTGGGTTCAATGGTACAGAAAGGGAAGTTCGCACTCTGCGCCTTCCCTGAACTGATGCAATTGAAGAGCGTGGATTTGCCCACATTGGGCAGCCCCACTATTCCGCATTTGAGGCTCATTCCCTAGAAGAACCTTGCCCTGTTGTCCTTGACGTCGGCCTCGTCCATCATCAGCGGAACGATCATCTGGCTGGTGTAGGCCACCATCTGGCTCCGGTTGTTGCGGGCGTCGCTGTCGGTGAACGCGGCGCCGGTCTCACGGGAATTGACCTGGAATACATAGGTGCCCATCGAACCCGCGACAGGACCGGTTAGCACGCCTTCCTTCGCAGCGGAAACGGCTCCCAGGAACTTGGGATCCTCGCTGCGGGAACGGAGCGAAGCGGCCAGGTCGTCCTGATGCGAAACCGTGGTCCCGAGCTTCTCGGCGATGGCCTCGAGGGAGGTCAGGCCCTCAATCTCCGTCTTCACGTCGGCCGTCTTCTTGGCGGCGTACTTGTCGGAATAGAGCTGGTTCTTGATCATCTCGGAGACCTCGGAAACGGGCGTGTATCCCTCCTTGGCGGCATCCTTGACGGCCACCACGAAGAAATACTTGTTGTCGACGGTGATGACGCCGGAAGCCTTGCCGGGCTTGTTGTCGAAGGCCCAGCGGGTGACTTCCTTGGAGTGCTTCACGCCGCTGTAGCTGTCGGTGCTCTCATAGATCTTCTCCGAACGGGAATAGGCGTCGGCGACGGCGTTGGAGTCGATCGCGGCGCGGTAGTTCTTATACGAACCCGCAGCAAGGGTGGCAAGGCGGCTGGCCTTGTTGTAGTAGATGCTGTTGGTCTCGTTCGAAGGGAGAATGTTCTTCTGGAACACGGCGACCTTCTTGCCGAGCGAAGCCTCGGAAGCGGACGTCACCTTGACGATGTAGGTGTAGCCGCCGGCCGTCACGATGTACGGCTCGTCGACCTTGGCGGTGAAGGCGCTCTCCAGCCCGGGAACGATGTTGGCCTGGGTGAAGGTGCCCACTTCTCCGCCGTTCTCGCCGCTGCGGCGGTCGAGGGAATTCTCAAGCGCGACCTCGCCGAAGTCGGCACCACCCTTGAGGGCGGCGAGGAGGCTGTCGGCATCGTGCTGCGCCTTGGCGCCGCCAAGGACAATCCAGCTCAGGTCGACATTGTCGGGCACCTGGGCGGTACCGAGGATGCGGACGGCGAAGAGTTTGTCACCGTCGGCGAAGATCTCGGAAACACCGGCGCTGTTGGCGCTTACGAACTCCTCGACGCTGCGGTTGACGCTCCTGAGCTCGCCGCTCTTGTAGTAGCGGTCGCTGTAGGAGAAGTCCGAATTGTGCTGGATGAACGCCTTGGCGTTGTCGGTAGTCTTGAACTCTTCGTAGAGTTTCTCATACGCGGCACGGGCGGCGGCGATATCCTTGTCGGACGGCTTCACCTCGAAGAGCGCATACTCGATGTTGCGGCTGGCCTTCGTACGGAAGTCCTTCTTGTGGGCGTTGTAGTACTTCTGGATCTCATCGTTCGAAACGACGACCGTCGAATCGGTCGCGTAGGAATAAGGAACCATCACGAAGTCGACGTCCGCGGTGACATTGTTGTCATTGACCATACGGGCGAGGGTCAGGGAGTTGAGGTAGTCGGCGTTCACGAAGAGGGCGTTGTACTTGCTCATATACTGGGCGTCCGTCGCCTGCTTCTTGATGTAGTCCCACAGGGCGGCGGAACGGCCGCTCTCGTCCGAGGAAATGTTCTTGACATATTCGACCACGTTCTCCTTGTTGCCGAAGAACTGCTGAATAACGGGTGAAAGGTTCTCGCCGGAAGCGAGGTCCACGGACTCCTTGAAGCCGACGGTGATGCCGGCGGCACGGGCGTTCTTGAGGAAGAGGTTGTCCATGATGTAGGAATTCCAGACTTCCTCGCGGACCTGATTCTGCTGTTCCTCGCCGGAGGTGGAACTTCCCGTGATCATCTCATAGATCTTGGAAAGACGGTCCGTCTCGGCCTGGAACTCGGTATAGGAAACCTTCTTGCCGCCGATCCGGCCCACATCATACTTGGATGAGAGGCCCTGGACAGCCTGCATAACCTGGCTCGGGTCAATGATAAATAACAAAAGGGGAAGGGCGACCAATATCGAAAGGACGATGCCCCATCCGCGCAGCTTTTCTAGTACAGCCATTGTATCTTAATTTTTTAATTCTTTTGTCTTTTGTGTCCGGTTCCTTCGCTTTCGCTCGGAATGACATAACTTTAAGGGGTGCGAAGTTAGTAAATTTTCTTCAAATTCCCATTATTTTTTTAACAGGGGCCCTATAAAATTGGCGGAATCGATCCGGACGAGGGTCGAATCCTCCTTCATCAGGCCGTAACTGTCGAAGGGACGGAGGATGATGGCGTTGCGCGCCATTTCATCGGACCGCATCCCGTAACCCTGCATATAACCCTGCGGAGACGACATTTTCACATAGCAATGCGTGAAGATCTCGTGCTTCGCCTGGTCCCAGTACAGGGTGTCCGTCTCCATCCGCTCCTGCTTGATCACATTCCGGATCACGACATCGCCGTACGCCCCCCACTTTTCCTCGCCGGTCTTCTTGAACTTGTCGTGCCGGGCCGCCTTGGCCACGATGATGGACTCCAGTTTGTTTCCCTCCTCGTATCCGTACACTTTCACCCCCTCGGGGAAAAGTTCGACCGCCATCGAATCGTTGTCGTAGCGCTCCATCACGGGCGCCTCGATCCGGTTCTTGACGATGCCGTTCTCCGTCTGCACGAAGAACATGTTCTCGATGGTCTGGACCGGCGTCTCGTCCAGATCCAGATGCTCGGCCTCGGAGAGTTTTCCCTTGCACGAAAAGACGACGAAAGCAACCGCAAACGCGGTTGCCATCCGTCTGATTCTATGTCTGTGATCCTTCACCAATCCGGCTTATCTGAGACGCACGGTCGTCGACTTGGAGATGCCTCCGCAGCTGACCGTATAACTCTGGCCGTTGGAGATGCCGTACATGAAGGCGTCGGCGGCGGAAGGATAGCCGATTCCGCTGGAGTGGGCGGAAACCTCGTTCGCGAGGGAAGGATCGGCGTTGCGGGCCATCGAGTAGAAGTCCTGGGCGGCCCAGAAGTGGGCATACCGGGTAACCTCGTTTCCACCGCAGCTGGCGGACTTCCAGATGTCTCCCATCAGGAGATACGCCTTGCCGGTATAACCATAACCGAGGGCGGCTGCCTTGCCGGCGGCGGCGTAGGCCTTTGCGCGGGCGTTGTTCTGATAGCAGAGAACGGCCAGTTCGTAGTTGTACTTCGCGGCCTGCTCATCCTCCTCGCAGCGGGAGATGGCCTCCTCCAGATACTCGATCGCCTTGTCGGTGTTGTCGGCGGCGACGTTCAGGCGGTAGAGACCGTATGCGGTCTTGGAGGTCGGAGCGTTGTTGTGCAGCGTGGTCACGGCGCGCATATACAGGTCGTTGGAGGAGCATCCGTCGGTGGAGTTCATCAGCTTGAGAATGGTGCCGGAAAGGGCGATGTTCTCGGGATCCGCGTCCAGTTTGGGCGTGAAGATCCGGATGATGTCCTCGCAGCTGGCCACGTTGCTCTGGGCAAAGATGGCCTCGATGTCGCTCTTGGTCTTGGCATTCTCGGCGCGGGCGGCGGAATCCTTGGCGGGCGCATTCTCGATGCAGTCGATGACCTTCTCGTAGACGTCCAGCACCTCTTCGGCATCCCGGGAACCCATCTTGAACAGGTCGATGGAGGATTCGAGGGTGTTGAAAAGGATGGATTTGTTGGACTGCTCACCGAGTTCGCCTACGATTGCGAGCAGTTCCTTGTTGAGATTCTCCTTGTCCTTGCCGCGGTATTTGACAAGATACTGACCCTTGCTGTTGAGCGAAGAGACCTTCAGCTTGGGATAATACTGCACCTTGATGTCCTGCAGCATCAGCAGCGTATCGACGAGGCCGTTCATCACCGCCTTGTCGCGTGCGTTCTTCGCGATCTGACGGGTCAGCAGGTTGCTGCCGTGGGCGCCTACCATATTCTGGGAAGCGGTAGGCGGGCAGTAACGCATCGCCTGCCGCCAGTTCGGGAAGGCGGAATCGTAATTCTTCTGTTTGTAATACTCCTGATAATAGGAGAGATACTTCAGGCACTCGGCGCTGTCGGCGCCGTATTTTCCCTGGGCGAACGCGTTCATCCCGGCGCTCAGGGCCAGGACAGCGGTCAAAATCATCGTAATCTTTTTCATCTCTCGTCCTCCTGTTAATTTTCTTTACTCATATTGGTGCTTCTGGAACCAAATGTCAAATATGTTGAATCCAATGTTAAATCCTATATACCTTTCGCGGATCCTTTCATCCGCCAGTTTCCCCCTCTGTCCAATATCTATGCCAAGCGTAATTCCGTTGTATCCGCGGAAGACCGGAAGGGTCGCGCCGAAGGTGATGCCGAAGCCGTCTATCCGCTTCCCGGCCCAGGTGAAATAGGACTGGTCGTAGTAGACGCCGCCGCGGTAGGTGATCCGCCGGTGATAGTAGCGGATGTCGTTGCGGTTGGGCGTGTAGGAGAATCCGGCCCGGAACGAACGGAAGATGGAGGCGCGGAAGACTTCGGCCCCCTCGCAGGAGAAGCCGTTGACGTTGTCGAAATTGGACTTGCGCCAGTCGGACTGGAGGAAGTTGAATTCGGCGCTCCACTGGTCGCTGCCGCGGAAAGAAATACCCACGCCCCATTCGTCGGCGAACTTGATCTTGTCGTCTTTCAGGGCGCTCTGGTTGTTGCGGAGGGTGTCGACGAGCGTGGATACGCTGGCGTACGAATAATCCTTCACATAGCCCCTGAGCGCGGTACGGAAACGGTAAGTGGCTCCGAGGGTCATCGTGACCTTGGGCGTCAGCGGCTGGTCGTACTGGATGCCGACCTTCCCGGTGTGGCCCCGCATCTGCAGGCTGTAGCCGGTGCTGACATCCCGGAATTTCTCATTTTCGAACGCGATGGACACTTCCTTGTCGATGTTGCCGAGGTAGAAGGTGTACTGGCCGCCGATTGAGAGGCGTTTCCAGAAGGTGACGGCGCCGCCGACAAAGATTTCATAGATGCCGCCGTTGCCGGAGGATGTGGTGGTCACGTTGCCCACGTTGCCGATGATTTCCGGCCGGGTTTCGGGCCGGGAAAAACTGTAGGCGGACGAGCTGAACGGCTTGACGCCGACCATCATCGCGGAGGAGCGGTAGATCGGAAATGAAATGACGAAGTCGCTGATGTTGAACAGGTTGTTGGCCGATTTCATGTTGCCCTGACGGAAGATCGAATTGCGGTTGAAGACACCGAAATCCGCCATGAAGGACAGGGAATCCCGCGCCGTCACCGAGGCGGGGTTGAGGTAGTTGACAAAACGCTTGTCGCGGGTGGCGATACCCACGCCGCCCTGGGTCATATTGAAAGCGGAACCCTCCGTCTGGATCACGCCGATACCGTATACGGAATACGGAGAGAAGCCGTTCGTGGCCCCTCCCTGGGCACCCGCCGTCCATGCCGACAGCAGGGCCGCCGCGACGGCGGACAGCAGGATCCTTATTATTCTATTTCGCATATTCATCAGCAATAATCGCCAACCCCATCAGCACGAGGTTGCAAATTACAAAGATGGGCTTTTTCATCCGTTTTGCAAAATAATTTGCGTCCCCACCCGTAAAAATTACGACGCCTTCCCCGTTTTGCTCGATATATCCGGCGATTTCGAAAAGGATGCCCGAAACGACGCCGGCCTCGATCGATCCCTGCAGGGAATGGCCGTAAACCTCCGGATCGCCCGGCGTATTGACCAGCGGAAGCCGGCGGGAATACCGGTTGAGCGCCTTGAAGCGCGTCCGGCATCCGAGAGAGATGTTTCCGCCCTTGTAAATTCCCTGATTATCCGTTACGTCCACCGTCAGCGTCGTGCCGAAATCCACGACGGTGCACGCCCGGCCGCCGAAAAGATAACGGGCCGCGATCAGCGAGGAAACACGGTCGTACGACAGGTAATCCGGAAGGAAATGCCTGTCTTTCACCTCGTTATGATGACTGTCGAGAATCAGGAGACGGCCGCATTCCGCCCGGAGGATTTCCTGTTCCTCCTCCGTCACGGGCGCAACGGCGGATACGACCATCACGGCCGGCTTTTCCTTCTGCACCAGCGACAGGATGAAGTCCATCACCTTCTCTCCCTGGTAGCGGAATGTCTTTCCGAGGGTCATCCCGTCAGACCAGGCGGCCTTGAGGGCGGTATTTCCGATTTCTATGAGCAGATTCACGGGCGTAAGGAATTAAATCCTGCAAATTTACAAATTTTTTGCGAGAAGACGAAGCCGGTCATAGGCCATCTCGGTCGAAGCGGTCTCGCGGGAGACGGTGCGGAGTTTGCCGTCGGCCTGCTTGAGGGTGAAGATATCGGGATGCTCGTTCACGTTGGCGAGGATCTTCCCGAAAAGGTCGGACTGGTAGTATCCCGTCGGATGCGAATACACAAAGAACATGATCTGGAGACCGTTCTTGAGAATGATTTTCTCGAAGCCGAGGCGGGCGCCGAGGTTGCGGATCCGGACGATGTTGAAAAGATTTTCCACCTCCCGGGGCAGCGGTCCGAACCGGTCCTCGACCTGACGGCGGTACCGGTCGATCTCCCGGTCGTCCGAAAGCGAATCCAGGTGCTTGTATATCCGGATTTTCTCGGCGGTAATGTCGATGTAGTCGTCGGGGATGAGGGCCTGCCGGTCGGTCTCGATCGTGCAGTCCCTGACATACCTTTCTTCCTTGCGGGAAGGGGTGATGCCCGTCTCGAGCCCGATTTCTTCCATCGCTTCGGCCAGGATTTTCTGATAAGTCTCAAAACCCATGTCGGAGATGAAACCGCTCTGTTCGGCACCGAGCAGGTTACCGGCGCCACGGATGTCCAGGTCCTGCATCGCGATGTTGAATCCGCTGCCGAGATCGGAGAATTCCTCGATGGCCTTGAGGCGGCGCCTGGCATCCTCCGTAATCGAGATGAGCGGCGGAACGAGCAGGTAGCAGAATGCCTTGCGGTTGGATCTGCCGACGCGACCCCGGAGCTGGTGAAGGTCGCTCAGACCGATGTTTTCCGCGTGATTGATGAGAATCGTATTGGCGTTGGGAATGTCGAGGCCGTTCTCGATGATGGTTGTGCAGAGCAGGAGGTCGTAGTCGCCCCGCATAAAATCCAGCATCTTGTTTTCCAGTTCCTTGGACTCCATCTGCCCGTGGGCGATGCAGATTTTCATGTCCGGCACCAGCCGGTGAAGAATCTCATAGATGGCGGGCAGTTCCTCCACTTTGTTGTGCAGGAAAAAGGCCTGGCCGCCGCGGTTGAGTTCGTAGTTGAGGATGCTCCGGATTTCCTTTTCGTTGAAATGCATGATTTCCGTCTGGATGGGAATCCGGTTCGGCGGCGGAGTGTTGATGATGCTGAGGTCGCGCGCCCCGAGCAGGGAGAACTGCAGGGTGCGGGGGATCGGGGTGGCCGTCAGCGTGAGCGTATCCACCGAGGCGCGCATCTGGCGCAGTTTTTCTTTGGCGGAGACGCCGAATTTCTGCTCCTCGTCGATGATGAGCAGACCGAGGTCCTTGAATTCGAAGCCCGCCCCGAGGATCTTGTGCGTACCGATCAGGATGTCGATCTGCCCCTTTTCGAGCCGTTTTTTGATGTCGGTGATCTCTTTTGCGGTCCGGAGACGGCTGACGTAATCGATGGTGCAGGGCAGGTTTTCCAGCCGGGAACGGAAAGTGGTGAAGTGCTGGAGGGCGAGAATGGTGGTCGGCACCAGGACGGCCACCTGCTTGCTGTCCGAAACGGCCTTGAAAGCCGCGCGGATGGCCACTTCGGTCTTTCCGAATCCCACATCCCCGCAGATCAGGCGGTCCATCGGGCACGAATCCTCCATGTCCTCCTTCACGCTGCGGGTGGCTTTTTCCTGATCGGGCGTATCCTCATACATAAATGAGGATTCCAGTTCTTCCTGCAGATAGGTGTCGGGAGAAAAGGCGAATCCTTTGGAGGCCTTCCGGCGGGCGTACAGGCCGATCAGTTCCTTGGCGATATCCTTCACGCGCGACTTGGCGCCGCTCTTGAGGTTGGACCAGGTCTTGGATCCGAGCTTGTTGATGCGCGGCGGCTCTCCGTCACGGGAACGGAAACGGGAAATCTTGTGCAGGGAATGGACCGAAACGAAGACGATGTCGCCGTCCTTATACATCAATTTGACCACTTCCTGCACGCGGTCCTTGTCGTCCTTCAATTTCACCAGACCTCCGAAAACACCTACGCCGTGGTCGATGTGGACGATGTAGTCGCCGATATTGAAGGCACTGAGTTCGTTGAGGGTCAGCTGCTCGGTCTTTTCCACGCTGCGGCGGATCGCCACCCGGTGGAACCGGTCGAAAATCTCGTGGTCGGTATAGCAGCAGATCCGCTCGCTCAGGTCGATGAATCCGCTGTGAATATTTTTTCCTTTAACGAATTCGGGAAGCGGTACTTCCGCAGTGGATAGGATGGATTTGAGCCGCTCGATCTGACTCTCCTTCTCCCCGTATATCGCCACCTTATAGCCCGTCTCCGTCTTCATGCGGATATCGCCCTGGAGGAGTTCGAAATTCTTATTGAATACGGGCTGGGGCGCGATGTGGAACCGGATACCTTCCGTTTTTTCCCGTTCCGCAAGCGGAATGTCGATAAATACGTTTGTGAAGGGTTCAAATCCTTTATAGAATTCTTTTTCCCGATACATATCGGAGGAATCCAGCCACACGACGGCATCCGCCGGCAGGATGGAAAGCAGGGAAACGCCGTTCTCCTCCGGCGAAGACTGCGTGAGGTCGGGGTAGATGTCGGCCTTGTCCGTTTCTCCGACGGAGAGCTGCGTGTTGCAGTCGAAAATATGGATCTTTTCGATTTCGTTGCCGAAGAAAGACAGCCGGAAAGGATGGTTGAGCGAATAGGAAAATATATCGATGATGGAACCGCGGACCGCGTACTGCCCCGGAGCCGATACGAAATCCACCTTCTCGAATCCTTCGGCGGCGAGTGTTTCGGGAATGGAAGAAAACTTGACGGACTGCCCCTTTTCCAG
Organism: uncultured Bacteroidales bacterium; assembly: GCA_900320545.1. GTDB lineage: Bacteria > Bacteroidota > Bacteroidia > Bacteroidales > UBA932 > Cryptobacteroides. The sequence goes on from ONSU01000035.1 coordinate 17,061, forward strand.
GACGAGCACGGCTCCCTCCATTTTCCCGACGGAGGGAATCCATTCCGCCAGGGCGTCCGGATAGGTGACGACGAAAAGCGGTCCTTCCTCTTTTTTATAGGAAAGGATTTTCCCGATGGCGGCCGTCCGCTGGACGCAGAGGGAAGATTTGTAATTACTGCGTTCGACATGCCTGCCCGAATCCGGAAGATGGAAAACCCTGTCTCCCTCGACGAGATTATACAGATCCGAACTGCAGTATTCGGCTTCCTCCCTGTCGGGAAGGACGATCAGGTGAAAACCCTCCTTCGCAACATCTGAAAGAACGAACCAGCGGGCGGAGAGAAAGAGTCCGCTGCAATAAATTTTTCCGCCGGAGGAGAGTTTTTCTTTTAATTCCGCGGTTTCTCTGAGCGCGATTTTCATACGGTGGATAACCCTGTTGATAACCTGTTGATAAGTATGTTCATTACCGGTCCGCCTTCCGATTCCTTCAGCCATTCACAGCCCCATCCCCGGAAAAAGGAAAGTTCTTAACATTTTATGAATCTTCCAATTTATTGAATATTAAGACCTTCCGGTGGCTTATCAACTTTTCAACACGTTACATAACAACAAAATTCTTAAATAAAAAAATTATATTTGTATTTGTAATTTTCAAAGCCGGACAAAATGACCGAATTCGACCCCCACAATACAAACGAAGGCAAAGATAACGAATTAGACGGAATAATCCGCCCCCAGGAACTGGATGATTTTACCGGGCAGCGGGAAATCGTCTCCAATCTGAATATCTATATCAAGGCGGCGAAGATGCGGGGAGAGGCGCTCGACCATACGCTTTTCCACGGCCCTCCCGGTCTGGGGAAGACCACCCTGGCGCACATCATCGCCAATGAGATGGGCGTGGATATGAAGGTGACGTCGGGTCCCGTGCTGGCCAAGCCGGGCGATCTGGCGGGCCTTCTGACCTCGCTGGAAAAGGGGGACGTGCTGTTCATCGATGAGATTCATCGCCTCTCCGCCGAGGTCGAGGAGTATCTTTACTCCGCGATGGAGGATTATGTCATAGACATAATGATCGACAAGGGTCCGGGCGCGCGGAGCGTCCGCATCAACCTCAATCCGTTCACCCTCGTCGGCGCCACTACGCGCAGCGGCCTGCTGACCGCGCCGCTCCGGGAAAGGTTCGGCATCAACTGCGCGCTGGAGTATTACGATACGAAAGACCTGGAAAAAATCGTCCGACGGAGCGCGGCCATCCTGAAGGTGGCCATCGATGACGACGCGTCGATGGAAATCGCTCTCCGGAGCCGGGGTACGCCCCGTATCGCCAATGCGCTCCTCAAGCGGGTGCGGGATTTCGCTCAGGTGATGGGAGACGGACATATCGACCTTGAGATCGCCCGGTTCGCCCTCAACAAGCTCAAAATCGACAAGCGCGGGCTCGACAAGATCGACAACAACATCCTCAGGACGATTATCACGACCTTCAAGGGCGGGCCGGTCGGCGCCGGTACGCTTGCGACGGCCATCAGCGAGGATCAGGGCACGCTGGAGGAGGTCTACGAGCCGTTCCTGATCAAGGAGGGCTTCATCCTTCGCACCCAGCGCGGCCGCATCGCGACCGAACTGGCCTATCATCACCTCGGTCTGGATTCGTATCTCGCCGGGCGGGAGGACGACGGAACCGGCAATCTTTTCGGATCATGAGAAAGACAGTCCTTTCCCTGCTGCTGGGGATGCTGACCCTGCCGGCATTCTGCTGTACTTCCATTATTATATCCGGCAAGGCGACCGCGGACGGCAGACCGCTGATGCTCAAGCATCGCGATACGGGGAAGCTGGACAATGCCGTCGGATATTTCCGCGGGCCCCGGTTCAGTTTCATCGGGCTGGTGAACGCCTCCACGGCTTTTGACGGAGAGGTGTGGACCGGTACGAACGAGGCCGGATTCAGCATCATGAATACCGCTTCCTATAATATAAAGGACGACGATGTTCCCGCGTCGGATATGGACAGGGAGGGGATTATTATGTATAAAGCGCTCGGAATCTGCGGGAATCTGGCGGATTTTGAGAATTTGCTGGATACGCTGCCGCGTCCGCTCGGGGTGGAGGCCAATTTCGGCGTCATCGACGCTTGTGGAGGTGCCGCCTATTATGAGGTCAATAACCACAGCTGGGTTAAATACGACGTCAATGCGATGCAGCCGGGCTACCGGGTGGTGACCAATTTCAGTGAATCGGGACGGAGAGAGGATTATAAGGGATACGAGCGATATATCACCGCCACGGAAATTTTCTCAGAAATTCTTTCGAAAAAGCCGTATAAGGTAAAGCATGGGGATCTGTTCGACTGCGTATCCCGTTCGTACAGAAACCGGGAGAGGGGGAAGGCGTATGTCATTCCGCGGAACATTACCTCCGCGTCGCTGGTCATAGAAGGGGTCAGACCCGGTGAAAATCCGCTTCATACCGTGATGTGGACCATTCTGGGCTATCCGCCCTGCTCCGTGGCCGTACCGCTGCTCGTCGGAAACGGATGCCTCCTTCCCGCTTATGTGATGCCCGGCGATGACGGACACAGCGAACTGTGCGACCTGGCTTTGAAAATGAAGGAAAGGGATGCGGACCTGCGGCCGCAATGCCGTCGCGCCGAGGATAAAATCGACGCTATGTTCTTGAAAATATTTGGGAAATGGACTTCCGGAGACCTGTCGGACAATCTATTTTTCAGAAAATACGCCAGCCTCCGCTCATCATTTTTGAGAATTTATAAGGAAGAATTCGGAAAAAATGACTAAACTTGTAGGAATTTTCAAATAACACCCTAAAATGGCCGACAATAAGTTAATTTCAAAGATTCCGGACGGACCGCTCGCCGAAAAATGGACCCGGCGCAAAGCCGAAATCCGGATTGTGAGTCCCAACAATAAACGCAAACTTGAGGTGATCGTCGTGGGAACCGGTCTCGGCGGGGCATCCGCAGCCGCTTCTCTCGGTGAGATGGGGTACAATGTCAAGATATTCTGTATCAGCGACTCTC
>ONSU01000013.1 GCA_900320545.1 uncultured Bacteroidales bacterium
GATATACCTTATCCTGCAATAGTCCCGATTTCTGCTCCCTCAGCCGTATCGTCATTTTGTAGACCTCGCTGCGGAGCACTCCTATGTCCCCCTCTGTGTAGTTCTCGATATTGATGTTTTCTTCCCCGTGAAGTATCCTGTCGATATCATTTGACAGCTTAGTTATCCTTTTATATCTCCAAAATGATGAAATCAGGAATACTGCAATGAAAGCAGCACACAGAAGCAGCAAGGGAATGACCAGCTTTCGGTCATAGAAAAATACACAGCCTGCCGCTATGACCGCTATCACTGACATTATAAATGTCGAGACAGCTATCTCGGAATTTCTCATTAGCTTCATGTCAATCCACCCTGTACCCCAGACCTCTTACAGTCTTTATTATAGTCGGATCCGACGGATCGGCTTTCGGGAGCGGATCGGTCCCGTGATGGTATCCCATCGCCTCGCCGAGATAGACCTCGTCGAAGGCGTCGGAAACCTTGTAGCCGTCGTCGTTGCTGATCAGAATCCGCATAATTAAATTTTTTCAAAAAATCCAATTGCAAATATACGGAATTATCTAAAAATTTCGTAAATTTGCGTCGCCTGAAAACAAAAACGTTTAACAAACAATAAATTCAAACAATTATGATCAAACTCGGTATTAACGGTTTCGGCCGTATCGGACGGATGGTTTTCCGCGCCGCCGTCGAAAACTTCGGCGCTGACATCCAGGTTGTCGGTATCAACGACCTCCTCGATCCTGACTATCTCGCCTATATGCTCAAGTACGACTCCGTACACGGCATTTTCAACCACGACATCAAAGTTGAGGGCAACTACCTCATCGTCGATGGCAACAAGATCCAGGTCTTCTGCGAGAAGGATCCCATCAACATCACCTGGGGCGCCCTCGGTGTCGACGTCGTCGTCGAATCCACCGGTTTCTTCCTCACCGAAGAACTCGCCGCCGCCCATATCAAGGCCGGTGCCAAGAAGGTCATCATGTCCGCTCCTTCGAAGGATGCCACCCCGATGTTCGTCTACGGTGTCAACCACAAGACCTACGCCGGACAGCAGATCATCTCCAACGCCTCCTGCACCACCAACTGCCTCGCTCCCCTTACCAAGGTGCTGAACGACGCTTTCGGTGTCAAGAGGGGTCTGATGACCACCGTCCACGCCGCCACCGCCACCCAGAAGACCGTCGACGGTCCTTCCAAGAAGGACTGGAGAGGCGGCCGCGGTATCCTCGAGAACATCATCCCGTCCTCGACCGGTGCCGCCAAGGCTGTCGGTAAGGTTCTTCCCGAACTCAACGGCAAACTGACCGGTATGAGCCTCCGCGTTCCCACGAGCGACGTCTCCTTCGTCGACCTCACCGTCGAGCTCGAGAAGGCCGTCAGCTATGACGAGATCTGCGCCGCGATGAAGGCCGCCTCCGAAGGCGAGCTCAAGGGTGTCCTCGGCTACACCGACGAGGCCGTCGTCTCCACCGATTTCCGTGGCGACGCCCGCACTTCCATCTTCGATGTGAAGGCCGGTATCCAGCTCGATCCTACGTTCGTCAAGGTTTGCGCCTGGTACGACAACGAGTGGGGTTACAGCAACAAGGTCCTCGAGATGGCCAAGGTCATCACGAAGTAATTGACCGTCATCCGAACGAAACGGCAGACCGCAAGGCCTGCCGTTATTTTTTATATTTCCGGGAGTAGTTATTTCCGATTGCCCTGCCCGAAGCTCACGCTGGCGCGGAGGCCGAGGAGAGCGTCCATCTGGGTGGTGTGATCGGTGTTGAAATTCAGGGGAAGGAGGTTGGCGTAGAGGCCGAGCTGGAACCAGCGGGCGATGTCGAAGCCGATGCCGAACTCGGTGGAAAGGGTGACCGTCTTGGTCCCCCAGAGGTAGGCGGCACCCGGACGGAGGTCCAGGAAACCGGAGAAACCGCCGCCGAAAGTGAAGCGGAGGTCGCCGAAGACGGTGATGCGGCGGAACGGGAGATTCCGGTCGACATTTTCGCCGTCAAGCTGGAGATAGCTCGCACCGGTGCCGACATAGAAAATCTTGCCGAACTGGAAGCCGTGGCTCGTCCCGGCGTCGAAGAAACGGAGCTGCTTGTCGAAAGCGATGCTGAAGGGATGCGAGCCGACGAGCATCGCCATCCCATAGGAGCCCTCCACGAAGAAACGGTAGCCGTAATAAGGGCGTCCGACCGCGACAGGCCATCCCTGTTCGTCGTACTTCACCTTGTCGCTCCCGGCAAAGGCGGAAACGGCAAGCAGCAACAGCGACAAGGAGACAAGAAACTTTTTCATATCGGGGTGCAAGTTGGGAAAAAATCGGGACAATTCAAAGTCTTTCCCCGAAAATCGCGGTCCCCACCCGGACGATCGTGCTCCCCTCCTCCATCGCGATGCGGTAGTCGCCGGACATTCCGATGGAGAGTTCCCGGAAAGAATCGAGCGCGGGATGCGCATCCCGCAGGGCGGTGAAGAGTTCCGCGATCCGGCGGAAATCCGCGCGTACGACGGCCTCGTCCGGCGTATTCGTCGCCATACCCATCAGCCCGCAGAAACGGACGCCGGGGTAACGGGCGGAGCGGCCGAGCACCTCACGAATCTCCTCCGCGGAGAATCCCCCTTTGGTCTCCTCCGCGCCGAGATGGAGTTCCAGCAGGATATCCATCACCTTGCCGCGCCCCTCGCACCACGCGGAGACCGCCTCCAGCAGGTGCAGGGAATCCACCGATTCCACCATTGCGACATACGGAAGCACTTTGCCCAGTTTGTTGGTCTGGAGATGGCCGATGAAGTGCCAGACCACGTCGGAAGGCATCTGCGGCACCTTGGCGGAGAGTTCCTGCGGGCGGTTTTCGCCGAAAACGCGCTGCCCGGCCCGGTAGGCCTCCATCATCTCGCCGACGGAATGAAATTTCGACACTGCAACGAGGGTAACGCCCTCCCGCAGTGTCGAAATCACTTTGTGCAGATTCTCAGCGATCATCTGCGCTTTTTGCCTTTGCCGCCCGCGGCCTGCTGGGCCGCCATCTGGCGCTGCATCCTCTGGGCTTCCTCCAGGCGCTGCTGCCACTTGGACTTGGGCGCCGGCTTGCCCTCGGAGGCCTTGAGTTTCGCCTCGATCTCCTCGGGATGCACGAACCACTTCCGGATGATCCAGGTCTCCAGCATCGTGATGAGGTTGGAGAGCAGATAATAGTAGCTCAGACCGGAGGAAAGGTTGTTACAGATGAAGAACATCATGATCGGCATCATCCACACCGACATGAACTTCATCATCCGGGCATTGGGATCGTTGCCGGTCATCTGATTGCCCGAAACGATCTTGGAGTAGAAGAACATCGAGACTGCCATCAGGAGGGCGAACAGCGAGATGTGGTCGCCCAGAAGCGGGATCCGGAAACCGAAATCCAGGATGGAATCGTAGGCGCTCAGGTCCTCGGCCCAGAGGAAACGCTGCTGACGCAGCTCGATGGAAGCCGGGAAGAACCGGAACATCGCCCACAGGATCGGGAACTGGAAGAGCATCGGCAGGCAGCCGCCGAACATATTGACGCCGGCCCGCTTGTAGAGATCCATCGTCGCCTGCTGTTTCTTCATCGCCTCGTCCTGGTTGCTCGCCGCATTGGGATACTTCTCGTTGAGTTTGTCGATCCAGGGCTTGAGGGCCTGCATCTTCGCCGACGAGGAGTACGACTTATAGGCGAACGGCAGCACCACGATCTTGATGAACAGGGTCATCAGGAGGATGATGAGGCCGAAATTGAGACCGAAGCGGTTGAGCCAGTTGAACAGCGGGATGATCACGAAGCGCGTGAACCAGCCGACCAGCCAGCCGCCGAGCGGAATGATCCGCTCATACTTCTGGCCATAGGATTTGAGCGTCTGGAAGTGGTTGGGGCCGAAATAGAATTCGAGCGGAACGGTGATTTTCTCCGCTCCGGGCTTGAAATCGGTCCGCATCCGGGCGCTGCAGGCCATCAGGTCGCCGCTCTCGTCCCCTTCCGGGAGGAAGGTCACGCTGAGATCGCCGGAGGAGAAATTCTCCGGGGCGCGCATGATCGCCGAAAAGAACTGCTGCTGGAAAGCCACCCAGCTGAGGGAGGACTTGACGCTTTTACTGCCGCTCCGGCCGTTGTTGCCGACCGTCTCGGGCTTCTTCTCGTCCGGGAAATAATAGTTGAGCTTGGAGTAGCGGGTTTCGTTCTGATAGCCCTTCTCCAGCCGGGGAATTACCGCGTCGAAAGCGAGGTCGAGGGAGATCACGTTACGCGGGATCATATTCTGCATTCCCACGAAGGAGATCTCGTCATCCACGCTGTAACTGTCCGGACGGAGCACATAGCGCTGCTCGATATAGGCACCCGTCGAGAACGGAAGCCGCATCACGAGGGTCGAATCGTCGGACGCCTCGGCGACATACTGGAAATTGAGCTTGCGCGTATCCACGGCATTGGGAGCGTATACCACCACGCCGAGCGACGCCTTGCCGTCCTTGAACAGGTAGAGACTGTCGCCGCCGTAACGCTTGTAATCCTTGATCCGGGCCGCATAGGGCTGGGCGCCCTGCGAGGTGAAGGTAAGTTCGAGCTTTTCGTTCTCCAGGGTGAAGAAACTCGCGCTGTCGACAGCGGCCGCCTCGTTCAGGAGGGAATCCGTATAGACGGCGCGGGAGGGCTCCGCCGCGGGATTCGTGACGGCGATGACGGTGTCGGCCGGATGCTCGGCGAGCCAGGCGGCGCGGATGGAATCCTGCCGGATCTGCTCCACGAGATTGAGGGAATCGATCTGGGCCTGGACGGCGGCCTGTTTCTTCATCTGGATGGACTGGAACCAGAAGAAGGCCACCATGATCAGTCCGATCAGGACAAAGCCGATGATTGATTTCTTGTCCATACTACTGCTCCTCACCCTCCTCATAAGCACGGATCTTCGCGCCGATCTCCTCCAGTTCGGCCTTGGCGGCCGCGATCTTGCCCTTCATCATCTCGATGATGGACTCGGAATTCTTGGAGAGGGAGAAGAAACCGATGTTGTTCTCGTAAGTGGCGATTTCCTGCTGGAGCGCGTTGTACTTCTGCACCAGGCGGTCTTTCTCACTGCGGACGGGTGCGGAGCCGCCGCGGCGTTCGCCACCCCGGGAGCGCGGGAATTTGGCCTTGACCGCCGCATTGTAGGCGGCGTTGATCTTTTCCTTTTCCTTGAACGGAACGAAGCCGATCTCCTTCCAGCGGGCGGCGAAGGCGTTCATCGCCTCGGTGTCGCTGTCGTCCCCCTTGAGCTCGTAGGCCTCGATCTCGGCGATGAGGGCCCGCTTGGCCTCCAGGTTCTGGTGGAAGTTGCTCTCGCCGCCGTGCTTGCTCTTCTCGTCGAAGAAAGCGTCGCAGGCCGCACGGAAGCGTTTCCAGAGCTGTTCGGATTTCTTGCGCGGAACGGCGCCGATCTCCTTCCACTGACGCTGGAGCTCGATGAAGGCCTCGGAGGTCTTCTTCCACTCCTTGCTGTCCTTGAGGGCCTCGGCTTTCTCGATGATGGAGAGTTTCTTCTCCATGTTGCCGTTCATATCTTCCTTGAAACGGTTGTAGTATTCGCGTTTGCGGGCGAAGAACTTGTCGCAGGCCGCACGGAAGCGCTCGTAGATCTTCTGGTTCTCCTTCTTGGTGGCGAATCCGATCTTGCGCCATTCCTGCTGGATGTCCTCGATGGCCCTGGACTGTTCGTTCCACGCTCCGGAGGAAGTGATTTCCATCTCGGCGATCGCCTCGACCTTCTCGCAGAGGGCCGTCTTGGCGGCAAGATTCTCCTCCTGCTTCGCCTTCAGGTCCTCGAAGTGCGCCTGGTATTTGCGGTTGATAACGGCCGTTGCGGCACGGAAGCGTTCCCAGATGCTGTCGCGGAATTCCTTGGCCACCGGGCCGAATTCCTTCCACTGCTCGTGAAGTTTCTGGAGCTCCTTGAAGGCGCCGATGGAATCCTCGTCCGAAGCCAGGGCCTCGGCCTCCTCGCAGAACTTCTCCTTGGCCTCGAGGTTCTTCTTGAAGTCGAGGTCGCGCAGGTCGCGGTTGATCTGGACCTTGTCGTAGAACTGGGTGACGTAGAGCTGATAGGTCTCGTTGATGCCGCGGAAATCCTGGACGGGGACTTGGCCGATTTCCCTCCAGCGGGATGACGGCGAGTTTGGCGGCGAGATTCGCCTCCTTCTCCTGCTCGATCTGCCGGTTGAATTCGGCACGCTCTTTCTTATATTTATTATAAAGCGCCTTGAATCCGTTCTCGATGGCCGCAAACGGGTTGGAGGAAACTTCCTCCGCCTCGGCATCTCCCTCGGCGCCGGCTGCCGGCTGCTCCGCGACCGGTTCGCTTCCGGCCTCCGCCTTGCCGTCATTCGCCTCTTTGGCGTCATTCCCGACCTGATCGGGAATCTCCTCCGTATCCGACGGTTCGTCCACCTCGGCGCCCAGACCGGCCTCGGCCTTCTCCTTGGAAAGCCGCTTGTAGAAAGCCGACTTGATGGCCTCGGCCTCCTTGGACCGCTTCATCCGGTCCACGCTGTCGGAAAGGGACTGGAACATCTCCGAAAGCTGCGCCAGGGTCTTCTCCCCGAAATTGACGACGGCTGTCACGGCACCTCCGACGGCATCACCGACCTTCTCCCCCACTTTCTCTCCCACCGTCGGCTCCTCTGCCACAGGGGCTTCTGCTGCGGGTTCTTCTGCCACGGGGGCTTCCACCACGGGTTCTTCTGCTGCAGGTTTCTCTGCCACAGGTTCTTCTGCTGCGGGTTCTGCCACGGGGGCTTCCACCACGGGCTCCGCCACGGGGGCCTCCGCGCTTTGTGCTACATCTGAAGTCTCCAGGACCTCAGGCTTCATTTCTTCACTCATAACCTTAAGTGTTTATCAGGGGTCTAATCCGCCCCCACATTTAACATAACTTACAAAGATAAACAAATTTTCGATAAAATGCAGTATCTTTGTGAGCCGAAAACATCAAACCCCTATGCGCATAGACATCATCACCGTCGTTCCGGAACTCCTGGAGAGTCCGCTCAGCCACAGCATCGTAGGCCGGGCCGTCAAGAAAGGCCTGGTCGAAATCCACATCCACCACCTGCGCAAATACGGCCTCGGCAGCCGCCAGAGCGTGGACGACTACAGTTACGGCGGCGATGCGGGGATGGTCCTGATGGTCGAGCCGGTCTACCGGATGATCGAAGAACTCCGCGCCGAGCGCTCCTACGACGAGATCATCTATATGTCCCCCGACGGAGAGATCTTCGACCAGGGCATCGCCAACGAACTCTCCCTCAAGGAAAACATCATCCTGCTCTGCGGCCACTACAAAGGCATCGACGAGCGCATCCGCGAGCACCTTGTCACGCGCGAGATCTCCGTGGGCGATTTCGTGGTAAGCGGCGGCGAAATCCCGGCGGCCCTCGTCGCGGACGCCATCATCCGCCTCCTCCCCGGCGCCCTCTCCGACGAGACCTCGGCCCTCAGTGACTCCTTTCAGGAAGGACTCGTAGCCCCGCCGGTCTACACCCGCCCCGCCGAATTCAACGGCTGGAAAGTCCCCGACGTCCTGCTGAGCGGCAATCCCAGACTCATCCGCGAGTGGCAGGACGAACAGGCCCTCCAGCGCACCCGCGAGCGCCGTCCCAATCTGCTGAAGTAGCACCCTCCCCGGCCTGCTGAAGTAGCACCCTCCCCAGCCCGAAAGTTCACCTGCGGGCTGCGACGCAAATGATTTTCACCATTGCATCGCAATCCATATCATCCCGGCACAAGATGACCTTTTCCATTCCCTCCATACTTATGTGGAACGGAGAGAGCCATAGCGATGTTCCGTCCTGCATCTGCCGTAAAACCGTGCGTTTCACCCCGTTCAGCTTTTCGTCTTGGAGGGAGCGGTGCCGGGGCCGAAAGTCATCACCGTTCCGCCGTTCGCCCGGAATGCTTCCACGGCCTCGTTCATCGCCTTCGCAAGCTTGCGGGACTCCTCGTCCATCATCCGGATCATTTGCTTCCGGTTGACGGAGCAGGCCAGATCGGCCAGGATCAGCGCGCGGATGACGGCCAGGACGGACTGTTCTTTCCCGCCCCACAGTTTGGTCGCCATGGCCATCGCGGAATTAAGCGTAATGCCCGAGATCGACCCGGGATTCTTCTCGACATCGATATCGGTATTGAACCGGATATCGTTCTCTCCATACTGGAGCACTTCCAATAACTTTTTCATGGCTTTTTTTTCGCCAAAGGTATGTCATCGGAGCGAATGGGAATGAAGAAAACATAAATTTATTTTTCGGTCCTGGATTTTTTTGCGTGTTTTTTTCATTTTTCCGCGCCATAAATCATTGTTTTTCCCGCCCGTGGGAAGATTTTCGCATTTTTCCTGAAAATTTTTGAAGAATTTTTTGGAATTATCAAAAACCTCACTATATTTGCAATAGTTGAACGAATTAAGGAAAAGTTATTAAATTTTTTTATTAATCACGCAACGACCACGACATTTTCTAACCAACAATAATTATTCAACCTTCTTCTAAGGTACACACACTACTAACCAAAAAAGGGACGCTGTGAAGCCTCCCTTTTTTGATATGTATCAGGCGACCCGCCCTACCACCGGAACCAGATCTTCGCCATGCCGTGGATTGGCGCCTGCGGATAGACATAAACTCCGCTCACGAGTTCACCCGTATCTATATTATAGTATTTCCAGGCGCCGCCGTCGGCATAATACTTCAGATTGAAAAGATTGTTGACATACGCTCCGATGCCGAGAACGGGCCGGTGCCGGGACTCCGCCGTCCGCTTGCCGAGGGAGAATTCCTGCGTCAGCGAAAGATTCGCGACGAAATAGCCGGGCACGACGCGGTCCTCCGAGGAGGTATTGTCGAGATACTGCTTCCCTACATACTTGCCGTCCAGGCGCAGGACCGGGCCGGGATTCCGCAGCAGGGCGTCGAAAGGCTTCACCGTGAGCATCCCGCCGAAGATGACCGAGGGCGAGAGCAGCATTGTCGTCCGCTTGAATTCTCCGCCGGGATAGACCTGCGAATAGCCGAGCTCGTTCCAGTCGTTGTCGATGCAGGCCGCCGAATCGTTATAGGAGGCGATCCGGTTGCGGCTCAGCGTGAGATTGCCGTCGATCCGCAGCCACTTCCAGGGCTCATAGGCGGCCGTAAGTTCAATGCCCCGCCGCCAGGCGCGCGCCACATTGTCCTTCACCGGATAGCCCGAACTGCTGAGCCGCCCCGTCTCCAGCAGCATGTCGAAATACTCCATCGCGTAGAGGTTGACGCCGGCGCTCACCTTCTTCCCCGCATACTGATAGCCGATCTCCACGTCGAGCATCTTCTCGGGACGGAGTTCCTCGCGGCCGGCCCCGCCGAGGTTGTTGCTCTCGATGACCTCCTTGATGTCGCTGCGGGAAGGTTCACGGTGCCCCCAGGCGACCGAGGCGTATACCTTGTGCGCCCCCCACGAGCCCGTCAGGCCCGCGCGGGGATTGAAGAACGGCCAGAAAGTCCTGTAAGTCATATCCAGCTTGTCTTCGTCATCGACGCCGGACATATCCAGCCCTACGCCGCGGAACTGCAGGTCGGCGTAGGCCGTCAGCCACGGAACGATCAGCCATTCCGCCCGGGCGAACACCGAGATCTCCCGCTTCACGCCCCGGTTGAAATACCACCCGTTCAGCCGGTCTCTCCGGTTGAGCGGCGTATAATCCACCCCGTCCCCGAGCACGGACGACCACAGCATCTCGCCGTAATGATCTCCCGCATATTGCGACAGATTCACCCCGGCCGTCACGTCCAGCCGCCGGGAGCGGTACCGCAGGTCCGTCGACAGCACCCAGAGGTTGTTCAGCATCGACTTCCGGTAGATGAAATCGCTCTTCTTCTCCCCCGCGACGACCGCCGGGAATCCGAATTTTGAGAATTTCTTCGCCTGCTTGTAATACTCGTCATAGCCCTTGCCCCGGGTGTAGTTGAGCGTCGTGCTCCAGGTCAGCCCGACGGGAAAACGGTGGGCATAGTTAAGTTGGAGATGGTTCTGGTTGTAGTTGTCGGTGGCGTTGTCGTAATAGTGGACGTTGCCGGCCGCGTCATAGTACTCCCCCGCGTCGTTGTAGCGCGGGTCTTTTTCGAACTGGTCCAGGTCGATGCCGTTCCAGGTGATGCCGGTGTGCTGGTCGCCGAGGAGCCAGGTCAGGCGGACGGAATTGTTGCCGCGCATCCAGCCGATGGCGGCGAAAGCGCTCTGGACGCGTGCCTTTGCGTTGCGGATATAGCCGTCGGTGTAGCCGCGGGAATAGGCGGCGCTGCCGTAGAAGCCGCTTTTGGTAAGGCCGGTCCCGGCCGAAACCGTGGCGGTGAAGGTGCGGAACGATCCGCCTGAGATGTCGGCGCTGACGAAGGGATCCTGACCGACGAATGCCGTATTCATATTGATGCTCGCCCCGAAGGCGCCCGCGCCGGAGGCCGACGTGCCGAGGCCGCGCTGGACCTGCACGGAGGAGAGGATGGAGGTCAGGGCCGGAATGTTGACCCAGAAAACCTCCTGCGACTCTCCGTCGTTGAGGGTGATGCCGTTGAGCGTCACGTTGATCTGTGAGCCCTTGGAGCCGCGGATCCAGATCTTGGAATTGCCGAGCCCGGTACCGCCTTCGTTGGCCGTCACGACGGAGGGCTGCAGCCCCAGCGCCATCGGAAGCGAGGACGCCGGTGCGGCCTTGGAGAGTTCCTCCCTGCCGGTCATCGTATAGGTTACGGGTGTGGTCTTCCCCGCACGTGTGGCGGAAACGACGATACTGTCGAGACGTTCTTCTTTTTCGTCCGGGGCCTGGGCCGCGGCGGACAGGGCGGAGAGAACGGCGCCCATAAGCAGCAGAATCTTTTTCATTTTCCTTTCGGCGGTATGAACCGCATCAAGTTCGAAGGGTCTTTCTCAACCGGGCGTCTCCCGGTACCCCTAAATCGGAGGCAAAGATAACCCAATTTTACCGGTTTTCCAACCTGTCGGCCCGAACTCTGCGGGGAAGATGTGATCAATAGGCGCAGACCTTCCCCATCAAAAATATGTCAAACGTCATTTTACGGGGAAGATACCCACGATATGATCACATCTTCCCCGGTTAAATAGTAAAAAAAATATTATATTTGTCCAGATATATATCCGGACACTTATGAAACGTTTTTTCCTGCTACTGTGCGCCCTGCTGTCCCTGACAGTATGCGCATTTGCCACGCCGCTCAAGCGGAGCGAAATCCGTACCGAAACCGTCAACAGCAAGATGCTCTCGGAAGCGATCAGCGTGAATGTGTATCTGCCTGCGGGCTATGACCCGGACGCGACGAAACGATATCCGGCCGTCTACCTGCTGCACGGCCTGTACGGCGGATTCAAGGACTGGGTGGAAACGGGCAGGATGAAGGAGCCCGTGGATGAGATGATCGCCCTCGGGGAGGCCGTGCCGATGGTCATCATCATGCCCAACGCCGGCCATCCGGACGTCCATCACCAGTGGAACGGCTATTTCAACATGCCCGGACGCCCGTACGAAGACTTCTTCTTCGGCGAACTGATTCCCGCGATGGAATCCCGCTTCCGGATCATCGGCGACAAGCGGCACCGGGCCGTCATGGGCCTTTCGATGGGCGGAGGCGGCAGCACGGTCTACAGCCAGCGCCATCCCGACATGTTCTCGAGCTGCTACGCGATGAGCGCCTGGCTCGACCAGCCGGATCCGAAACCGGAAGCCCCCGACGACAAGCTTTACATCGTCCGCAAGTCGGTCCGCGAGCACAGCGCCATCCAGTTTGTCATCGACGCCGACGAGAAGACGCTCGAGGCCCTGCGTTCCGTCAAATGGTTCTTCGACTGCGGAGACGACGACTCGCTGCTCGACCAGTCCGTCCGGATCTATCAGGAGATGCGCAACCGGAAGATCAAGGCCGAACTCCGCGTCCGCGACGGCTGGCACAGCTGGGAATACTGGCATACGGCCCTCCGGACGGCCATCCCGTTCGCATCCCGGAGTTTCGGGACGTCAGAGTAGATTACCTCTTTTCGAGTTCCACTTCATATAAACGACGCCAGTATTTGCCCGTGAGGTAGATACGGCCGTCGTTGACGGCGATGCCGTTGAGGACGTCGGTGCGGGGTTCGCGGAGCTTTTCGGGAAGAAGGCCCTTGCAGTCGATGCGGCGCTCGACGCGGCCGTTTTTCGGGTTGATGACGACGATCAGGTCGGTCATATACACATTCGCCCAGACCTTGCCGTCGATCCATTCCAGCTCATTGAGATAGTTGACGGGACGGTCGCCCAGGCGAACCTTTACCTTACGTTCGGTCGCAAGGGTTTCCGGATCGAGGAAATAGAGATTGGAGGAGCCGTCGGAAGCGATGAGCGAACGGCCGTCGGTCGTGAGGCCCCAGCCCTGGCGGGGATAACTGGCGGCGCCGAGGTATTCCAGAGTGGCGGCATCGTACTTGAACAGCACGTGGCTGGTCCAGGTCAGGATGTAGAGGACATTCCCCAGCATCACGGAGCCCTCGATGAAATATTCCTTGCCGAAATCCTTACGGCTGAGGGCCTTGCCCGTCTCCAGGTCCACTTCCCGGAAGGTGGATTCGCCCCACTGGCCCGTGCTCTCGTAGAGCCGGCCGTCCCGGAAGAACAGACCCTGCGTATAAGAGGTGCTGTCGTGGGGATATTCCCGTACGACCTTTACCTTATATTCCTTCACGGGGCTCTGTCCGCAGGAAACTGCGAGCGGGAGGACGGCGAGAAGAACCGCCGCGGCCCGGCACAGCCGATTGACCGATTTTCCTTTATCCATATCGCAAAGGTAAGCAAAAAAGCCGGGATTTGGACAATTCGCCGAAAAAAGCCATCTTTGTGTTCCAAACCCAAAGATGCTTTTCCGCGTGAATCCCTTTCATAACACCTCCCGGAATATTCTGCTGCTGGACGGGGCGATGGGAACGATGATCCAGCGTCGTTTCCAGGGAAGCGCCATGCCGTCCGGGCCGGCGGAAATGCTGAACCGGACGCATCCGGCAGTCATCTCCTCCATCCATCGGGAGTATATCGAGGCAGGAGCGGATATCATCGAAACTAATACTTTCAATGCCAACCGCATCTCGCTGGATGCCCATGGTTTAGCGGGCGAAGCAAAGGAGCTGGCACTCGCCGGCGCGCGGATTGCACGGGAGGCGGCGGACAGATTCCGGAGCGAGTCCGGAACGACGGACGAAGAGAAGGGTACGACGGGCGGAGAGAAGGGTACGACGGGCACACGGCGGAAGGTGCTGGTGGCGGGGAGCGTGGGGCCGACATCCAGAAGTCTGACGCTGCCGTCGGACATCGGCCGGCCGGCATGGCGGGAGGTGGACTTCGACACGATGGCCGCTGCCTACCGGGAACAAATTGAAGCGCTTGTTGAAGGCGGTGTAGATATCATATTGATAGAGACCTGTTTCGACGCACTCAATGCCAAGGCCGCCTTATATGCCTTGCAGCAGGTGGCGCCCGGATTCCCGGCGATGGTGTCCGTCTCGGTCGCCGACAGGAGCGGACGCACCCTTACCGGGCAGACACTGGAGGCCTTTTACCACAGTGTACGGCACTATCCCCTGTCGGCCTTCGGGCTCAACTGCTCGCTGGGCGCGGAGGAGATGCTGCCGCTTGTCCGTGACGTCGCCTCTTTCTCGGACGTCCCCGTGCTCTGCTATCCCAACGCCGGTCTGCCGAACGAAGAAGGGGCCTACGACCAGACCCCGGCGGAAATGGCGGAATTTGTGGGCCGGATGGTGACGGAAGGGCTGGTGGACATCGTCGGCGGCTGCTGCGGCACCACCCCCGACCACATAAAGGCCCTCGCATCGATCCTATCTGACAGCGCCGGCGATCTCCTTTCCAACAAAGCGGGCAAGCCCCTTTCAAACAGAGCGGGTTACCTTATTTCGAGCGGCGCGGGCAAGGCTGTAACCTCCTTCCCCACTGTCTCAGGCCTGGAGGCCTATCCGCTGCAGGGCGGCGGCACCGGATTCACGCCCGTCGGCGAACGGACCAACGTGGCCGGATCCCGGAAATTCGCCCGGCTCATCGCATCGGGCGCCTATGACGAGGCCATCGGCGTCGCCACGACGCAGGTCGAAGGCGGCGCGCATATCATCGACATCAATATGGACGACGCGATGCTCGACGCCCCGCGGGAGATGGAACGGTTTGTCCGCCACATATCCGGAGAGCCCGCCGTCGCGAGCGCCGCGCTTATGATCGATTCCTCCGACTGGAGCACCGTCCTCGCCGGCCTCAAGAACGCCCAGGGACGCTCCATCGTCAATTCCGTCAGTCTCAAGGAAGGGGAAGACGCCCTCGTCGCCAAGGCGAAAGAGATTCACGCCCTCGGCGCCGCCATGGTCGTGATGGCCTTCGACGAAGAGGGGCAGGCGGTCACCTATGACCGGAAGATCGCCATCGCCCGACGCGCATACGATATTCTGACGGAGCGCGCCGGCATTCCGCCGGAAGACATCATCTTCGACTGCAACATCCTGTCCGTCGGCACCGGCATTCCCGAGCACGCCCGCTACGCGGTGGATTTCATCGAGGCGGTCCGGTGGATCAAGGGGCACCTCCCGGGAGCGCTCACAAGCGGCGGGGTGTCCAACCTGAGCTTCGCCTTCCGGGGCAACAACCCGCTCCGCGAGGCGATGCATTCGGTCTTCCTGTACCACGCGGTGCAGGCCGGACTGGATATGGCCATTGTCAACCCGGCGGCCCTGATTCCCTACGACAGCATCGACCCTGCGCTCCGCGACGCCGTGGAGGACGTCGTGCTCGACCGGACCCCCGGCGCCACCGAACGCCTGCTGGCCCTTGTGGCAGAGGGAGATGGCGTGGGCAGTGCCGGTAGCGGCGGTGCAGACGCGGCAAGTGCAGGTGCGACAGGTGCGGCGGACCGGAGGGGTGTGCCGCAAAACAGGCCGGCCGCCCCCGAGGCGCTCTCCACGGCCATCGTACGCGGCCGGGCCGACGGGCTCGAAGCTCTCACACTCGCCTGCCTGGAGCAGTCCGGCGGCAGTGCCGTCGCCGTGGTGGAAGGCCCGCTGATGAGCGGGATGGAACAGGTCGGAAAGCTGTTCGGGGAAGGCAAGATGTTCCTCCCGCAGGTCGTCAAATCGGCCCGGCTGATGCGGGACGCCGTCGCCGTTCTGGAGCCTTATTTCCCGAAGGACGACGGTCCGGAAAGCACAGCGGAAAGTACCGGGCGAGACGACGGACATGACAGTGCGGCCGCCGGACGAGGCCACGCCGGTACCGGGCGCGACCGCATCGTGCTGGCAACGGTGAAGGGCGATGTGCACGACATCGGGAAGAACATTACCGGCATCGTCCTCCGCTGCAACGGCTTCGACGTGACCGATCTCGGCGTCATGGTGGAAGGGGAACGGATTCTCGCGGAAGCGGAGCGTCTCCGGGCGGACATCATCGCAGTCAGCGGCCTCATTACGCCGTCACTATATCAGATGGAAGAACTCTGCAGGGAAATGGCCCGCCGGGGCCTTCAGACTCCCCTGCTGATCGGCGGCGCCACGACTTCAGCCGTCCATACGGCCGTCAAGCTCGCCCCGCTCTACGGGCACGTATTCTACTGCCGGGACGCCTCCGGGAGTGCCGTCATGGCCCGTCGGCTGATGATCGACCGCGAAGGAACGGAAGCCGCCGCCCATGCTGAACAGGACCGCCTTCGGGCACTCAGGAGCGAGTCCGCGCACAAAAACCTGCCAAATCGTGCACAAGCCGCCGAAAAAATGTCCCCTCGTGCACAAAAAAAACCCGAAACGTGCACGGCCCTCGGAGAAACGTTGCCGGAAGGATGCCGGGAAGTGCCGCCGGAGGAACTGGTGCCGCTGTTTGACGAGCGGATGTACCTCGCCATCTGGGGCATTCCGTACGGCAAGGCCGACCTCTCGGATCCGGCCGTCGCCGAGACGCTCCGGGAAGCCCGGGCAACCCTGGAGCGGATGGTCCGCCGCAAGGAAGTCCGCATCACCCTTTCGACCCGGTTCCTGTATGGCGGACACCGCGTAGAGAACGGCCTGGACTGGATTGACGGCTATGCGAAGGAGCCAAGGGACAGTGAAACGACTTCTGAGACACAACTGCAGAGCGGCCACGAGGCGCAAAACGACAAGACATTGCGGCGAATCTGCGCCCTTCCGATGTTTCGCGACGCGCAGGGCCGCTGCCTGACGGACTGGCTGCCGGACGACGAACGGCACGGAGGCAAGCCGCAGAAAGAAGCCGGGAAGAGCTACGGAGAAGCGGGCGGAAGGTCCGGGCGGTTCGGCGTATTCGCCATTGCGGTACATCCGACCCTGAAGCATCCTTCGGGGTGCGACTGCCCGGCCTGCGGCGGTCTGGTCGAAAGGACCCTCCGGCTCACCCTGGCCGAAGCGGCCTCGGAGTGGTTTGAAGCGCGGCTTCGTCAGACATTTACGGACGCCTCCGCCGTCCGAATCATCAAGCCGGCGGTCGGATATGCCGCCTGCCCGGACCATACGCTCAAAAAGGACGTGCTCGGCCTGCTGGACAATCCCGGCATCACGCTTACCGACAGTTACGCGATGATCCCGGACGCCTCGATCTGCGCTTTCGTCTTCGCCGCGAGGCAGGCCGCAGACGCCGCGATGCCCGACATCCGCCGCATCTCCCCCGAGACTGCCCGCATCTACGCCGCGGCGCGGGGATTCACCCCGGAACAAACCCGACAATTCCTCGGACACCTGCTATGAAAATCAACGAACTCATCTCCCTGACCGACAGGCCCTTCCCCTCTCTGGAAGTCGTCCCGCCGCTGAGCGGCACCGACACCGAAGAGATTCTCCGGACCATCGGGGACCTCGCGGAATTCGCCCCGCGCTACATCAACGTCACCTGCCACCGGGACGAATACGGCTTCACGCAGAACCCCGACGGCACCTGGAGCCGCGTCCTTACCAGGAGCCGCCGCTCCCCCGTCGAGATCTGCCGGGAAATCGGCGCGGCATTCGGCATCGAAACCGTTCCCCATCTGATCTGCGCCGGCAATTCCGCGGACGACCTCAAAGGGCTGATCCGCGAGGTGACCGAAGCGGGCATCGGCAATGTGATGGCCCTGCGAGGCGATTCTCTGGGCACCGAAAAGCGGTTTTCCCCCGTCCCCGGCGGTTATTCCCATGCGGACGAACTCGTCACGGCCATCCGGGAGCAGACGGGAGACGCCCTCGGCATCGGCGTCGGCGGCTATCCAGAAAAGCATTTCGAAGCGGCCAATCTCGACGACGACATCCGGGCGCTGAAGCACAAGGTGGACCGGGGCGCCGACTTCATCATCACGCAGATGTTCTTCGACAACGCCCGGTTCTACGACTTCGAGCGCCGCTGCCGGGAGGCGGGCATCACCGTGCCCGTCATTCCGGGCATCAAGCCGCTCAGCACAGTCCGGCACATTTCCCTGCTGCCGGAAACCTTCTCGATCGACATCCCGCTCCCGCTCACCGAAGCCGTCCGGGAGGCGCAGATGGATCATTTCGACCCCAAGGAGGCCGTCTACAGGGTCGGCACGGACTGGGCCTCCGCACAGGTCCGGGACCTCCTCGACCACGGTGTCAAGGCCGTCCATTTCTATACGATGGGCCGTTCCCGCAACATCCGAGAAATCCTCCGCCGGAACTTTTAGCGGTTATTCCCGTTTTTTTCGCTATCTTTGTACGCTCCCCCCGGAATACTGTTATGATTTTATTTGATTGCGAAAGACTTCGGAAGCCGTTCAGCGGAAAAGACACCTACTGCCGGAATCTGGCCACAGCCCTGGAGAAAGAATCCCGGACGCGTGCGGAAAAACTGGGCCTGTATATGCCCGCCTGTGCCGAGCCGTTCCTGGAAGCCCTTCCGCACAGACCCTGGCACCGCTATCACAAATGGTTCTTCCGCGCCGGGAGCGATGTCCGCCTCTTCCACCGGACGACCCCGCTGACCTACTATTTCCCCAAAAACGTTCCCCTCGTTACCACGGTGCACGACCTCAACTTCCTCCACTACGAGCCCAATCCGCGCAAAAGGGAGAGGGAGGACCGCTGCACCCGGATAGCCCTCGACGTCTCCGAGCGGATCGTCACCATCTCCAACGACGCCAGACGGGACATTCTCAAATACTACGGCGATCCCGGCAAGCCGATCGACGTCATCTACAACGGCGTCACGCGCTACAGCGGTCCCGTAACCAGGCCGACCGACGCGCCCGACGGCGATTTCATCCTCTCCATCTGCCGCCTGACCCGGTCCAAGAACCTCCAGACCCTGCCTCCCCTCCTTGCCGGCAACGATTTCAAACTCGTCATCATCGGCAAGAACATCGAGGACGGACAGGTCGAGGAAATCCTCGCCGTCGCCGACAAGTGGAATGTCCGGGACCGGGTGATCTTCACGGGCGGCATTCCCGAGGAAAAGAAACACTGGTACCTGCGGAATTGCAAGGCCTTTCTCTTCCCTTCTCTGGCGGAGGGCTTCGGGCTGCCGGTCATCGAAGCGATGCAGTACGGCATCCCCACCTTCATCTCGGACCGCACCTCCCTCCCGGAAATCGGCGGCGACTGCGCCTTCTACTTCAACCACGAATTCGATCCGGACGGCATGCGGCAGGAGTTCGAAAAAGGAATGTCCGATTTCCGCAGCGGCGTCATCACGCCGGAAGCCATGAAACGGCGCGCCGCCCTTTTCAACTGGGAAACCGCCGCAAAGAAATACTACGACATCTATGAATCCATCCTGTAGCATCTCCGTCATCGTGCCCGTCTACAATCCGGGGTGCCATTTCGCGGCGTGCCTGGACAGTATGCTGGCGCAGACGGTGCAGGACTGGGAACTGATTCTGGTGGATGACGGATCGCCGGACGGAAGCGGCGCGGTCTGCGACGAGTACGCCTCAAAAGATCCCCGGATCCGAGTGATCCACACGCCCAACCGGGGACCCGGCGCCGCCCGCAACACGGGCATGGATGCGGCCCGGGGACCCTGGCTCTGTTTTATGGATGCCGATGACACGGCCGACCCCGATTATCTGGAAACCCTCCTTGGCACGGACCCCGTCCCGGGAGACCTTGTCGTCACCGGGATGACAGACGAATTCCCCGGCAAGGCATCCCGCGTCAGATACGCTTTCCCCTCACGCGCAACGGCGGCAGACATCACCCTTCTCCCTCCCGATACCCGGATCCTGGAGATCGGCTACCCCGTCGCAAAACTCTTCGATGCCGGCCTGATACACAGCAGCGGCCTGAGGATGGAAACCCGCATCCGGCTGCATGAGGACCACATTTTCTTCCTGCAATACCTGCGTCTCTGCCGACGCATTCTCCTCGTCCCGGGGACGCCGTACCACTATTGGCATCACCCGGACGAAGGCAGCCTGACGCGGGCATCGAAACCGGTGGAAGAAATCCTGGAAGAAGCCCGGATGCTGACCGCCGAGATGCTCGAAACGGCCGCGCATTTCCCCGGCTATCCAGAGAAGGCGCTGTGTGAAGCGATTTCCCTGTACGGACTGGCGGATTATATCAAAGCCCTTCGCAGGGCGTCCACCCGGGAAGAGTACCGGAAGGCCGCGCAGGAAGTATATGAGAACAGACAACTTTTTTTCTCCCGGTTCCACCCCCGGAAGGGCATCCTGCATAAATGGATGGACCTGATGCGGGCTTTCCGGACCGCCCGAAAAACCAAGTCATGAATACGATATCTATTATTGTCCCCGTCTATAACCCGGGCCCTTATCTTGTCCCCTGCCTGGAGAGTATCCTGGCGCAGACGGTGCAGGAGTGGGAACTGATCCTGGTGGATGACGGCTGCACGGACGGAAGCGATGCTGTCTGCGACGATTATGCCGCAAAAGATGCCCGTATCCGTGTGATACATACACCGAACCAAGGCCCCGGGGCGGCCCGCAATACCGGCATGGATGCGGCCCGCGGGAGATGGTTCTGCTTCATCGACCCCGATGACACGGTCGATCCCGACTATCTGGAGATCCTGCTCTCGGCCGACCCCGTCCCCGGCTCGCTGGTCATGACGGGAATCGTACAGCACTACGACGACGGCAGGCCGGACGACACGGTATTCAGTTTTACGGGAATTACCACGGTCCGGGACTTCACGCAAATCGACCGGAAGTTCAAGATCCTCCGCTATGCCTCCCCCAACACCAAGCGGTTCGACGCGGATTTGATCCGCCGGGAAGGCCTGCGCTTCCCGACGGAGTTCTCCGTTCAGGAAGATCTGGTATTCTACCTCGATTACCTGATACATGCCAGGCAGATTATCCTCGTTCCGGGCGTTCCCTACCATTATTTCCTCCGGAGCGGGAATACCTCCCTCGTATCAAAGGCCCGGCACGCGGAGGAATTCCTTGCAGCCGGCATTGGCGTGACCGACAAAGCGGAGGAACTCCACGCGGCATTCCCGCACATGAATGCATCTGACTACACACGTTTTATTTCGAATAACGGCCTGATAAGCTTTGTCAAAGCCCTGTATGCCAGCCAGGACAAAGAAACCTACCGGCATGTCCGCTCCGAAATCCGGAAGCGGAAACGGCTGTTCTTCAAGCATTTCTGGCATGGAAGAGGGGTTTCCCGCAACTGGTGGGCCCTGTGTCTGGCCGCCGCCGGGCTCGGCCCGTTCCACACGGGCGCGCGTTACAGTCACTATGGCAAGAGCGAAGAATAAAAAAAAAGAGTTATCTTTGTAGATACGTCTTTTTGCGTTTGATTTAACGTTGAACTTATGGATAAATTACAAGAATTAACCGAAAAACTCTATCAGGAAGGCCTGTCAAAAGGAAAGCAGGAAGGTGAAGAAATCCTTGCCGACGCCCGCGCCAGGGCCGCCCGCATACTCGAAGACGCCCGTGTGGAAGCCGAGGCCGTCAAGGCGCAGGCCGAGAAAGAGGCGGCGGATTACCGCACCAAGGTCGAGAGCGACCTCAAGATGGCGGCCCGCCAGAGCATCCAGGCCACGCGGCAGGACATCGAGAGTCTCGTCGTGAGCCGGATCGCCGCCCCCGCGGCGGACATCCTTTCCGAGGAATCCTTCCTCAAGGAGATCATCACCGCCGTGGCGAAGAATTTCTCCGCCTCCGAGTCGAAGGACCTCTCGCTGATCCTTCCCGAGAAACTCAGGGACGCGCTGGAGCCGTTCGTCTCCGCCGAACTCGGCAGGATCATCGGTGCCGGGGTAAAGGCCGAATTCTCCTCCAAGGTGTCCGGCGGCTTCGTGATCGGCCCCGCGGACGGCGGTTACCGCATCAGTCTCACCGACGAGACCTTCAAGGAACTGATCGCCGCCTACCTCCGTCCCACCGCGCGTAAACTCCTCTTTGGCTAAGGCACAATCCCTCGCCCATGAGTAATTTCGAATACATCATCGCCTCCCTCCCCGTCCTGCTGCCCGACTACCGGTATGCGGAGGGGAAAGGTTTCGGCGACTTCATCGCGGAGATCCGGGAAAATCTGAGCGACGCGGATAATGCCACGCTCGACCTTCTCCTCGACGGATTTGACGAGACGAAACTCGGCGAAGACTTCTACGCCGGCGCACTCAGGCACCGCAACCGCTTCATCCGCAACTGGTTCCGCTTCGACCTCGGCCTTCGCAACGCCAAAGTCCGCTACCTCAATGCGCGGCTCGGGCGTCCTGCGGACCTGGATGTCCTCACGGGCGAGAATCCCGAGGCGGAAGACGCCGACATCGAAGGTTTCCGTTTCCGTGCGGAGGAGCTCGACGAGGCGGGCGCCATCTCGGACATCCTCGCCGAAGAGAACCTCCTCGCCCGCGAAAAAGCGCTGGACGACCTGTCGTGGAAGAAGGCGGACGAACTGACGGTCTTCGACTATTTCGACCTCGAGGCGGTCCTTGCCTTCGTCGTCAAGCTCAGGATCGCCGACCGCTGGCTCGTCCTCGACCCCGAGGAGGGCCGCGAGCGCTTCCGCCGCCTGGTGAAGGAGGTGAAAGGCACATTCAATCTGGACAAAATACATATTTCATAAAATGGACAAAAAAACTACCGGTATCGTAAAGGGCATCGTTTCCAACCTCGTCACCGTACGGGTGGACGGGCCGGTGGCCGAGAACGAGATCTGCTACATCAACCTCGCGGGAACGCGGATGATGGCCGAGGTCATCAAGGTCAGCGGCCAGGACGCCCAGGTGCAGGTCTTCGAGAGCACCCGCGGCCTCAAGGGCGGCGACACCGTCACCTTCGAAGGCAGGATGCTCGAGGCCACCCTGGGGCCGGGCCTCCTTTCCAGCGTATACGACGGCCTGCAGAACGACCTAACCACGATGGAGGACGTCTTCCTCCGCCGCGGCGAATACACCGATCCCATCAACCGCGAGAAACTGTGGGACTTCACACCCCTCGCCGCCCCCGGCGACAAAGTCGTCGCCGCCTCCTGGCTCGGCGAAGTCAAGGAAGGATGGCTGCCCCACAAGATCATGGTGCCCTTCTCCTTCGGCGGAGAATACACCGTCAAATCCGTCGCCCCCGCCGGGCAATATAACGTCGACACCGTCATTGCCGTCCTCACCGACGCGGAAGGCGCCGATCACGATGTCACGATGACCCAGAAATGGCCCGTCAAGGTCGCCGTGAAGGGGTATCGCGAGAAGCCGAGGCCCCAGCGCATCATGGAGACCGGCGTCCGCGTCATCGACACCCTGAATCCCATCGCGGAAGGCGGTACGGGCTTCATTCCCGGCCCGTTCGGCTGCGGAAAGACCGTCCTCCAGCACGCCATCGCCAAGCAGGGCGACGCCGACGTCATCGTGATGGCTGCCTGCGGCGAGCGCGCCAACGAGGTCGTAGAGATCTTCACCGAATTCCCCGAGCTCATCGACCCGCACACCGGCCGCCATCTGATGGAGCGCACCACCATTATCTGCAACACATCCAACATGCCCGTCGCCGCCCGCGAAGCCTCCGTCTACACGGCGATGACCATTTGCGAATACTACCGCGCGATGGGCCTCAAGTGCCTCCTCCTGGCCGACTCGACCTCCCGCTGGGCCCAGGCGCTCCGTGAAATGTCCAACCGTATGGAAGAGCTCCCCGGCGCGGACGCTTTCCCCGTCGACCTCTCCTCCATCATCTCGAACTTCTATTCCCGCGCGGGAATGGTCGTGCTGAACAACGGACAGACCGGCGCCGTCACCTTCATCGGAACGGTCTCCCCCGCCGGCGGCAACCTCAAGGAGCCCGTCACCGAATCCACCAAGAAGGCGGCGCGCTGCTTCTACGCCCTCGAGCAGAACCGGGCCGACCAGAAGCGTTATCCGGCCGTAAGCCCGCTCGACTCCTATTCCAAATACCTCGAATACCCCGAAATCCGCCAGTACCTCGACGAGACCGTCGAGAAGGGCTGGGTCGACAAGGTCGCCACCGCCAAGAACATCATCCGCCGCGGCAAGGAGTCCAGCGAGCAGATCAACATCCTCGGCGACGACGGCGTACCAATGAGCTACCACGTCACCTTCTGGAAGTCCGAACTCGTCGACTTCGTCATCCTCCAGCAGGACGCCTTCGATCCCGTCGACGCCCTCTGCCCGCTCGAGCGGCAGCGGCATATGCTCGACCTGGTGCTCGGCATCTGCCGCCGCGACTTCGACTTCCCCGACTACGAGGCCTGCCGCGACTTCTTCAAGAACCTCATCAACGAACTCCGGCAGATGAATTATTCCGCCTTCAATGGTGAAGATTTCAACCGCTACGAAAGCGATATCCTCACGATGGTGGAAAGCACCGCTAAATAACGAAGGCCTATGAAAGCATATCAACGCATCTATACCAAACTGGAAGCGATCACCAAGGCGACCGTGGCGCTCAGGGCCTCCGGCGTGAGCAATGAAGAGCTCGCCGTCGTGGGCGGACGCCTCTCCCAGGTCGTCCGCATCAAGGGCGACGTCGTCACGCTCCAGGTATTCTCCGGCACCGAAGGCATCCCCACCGACGCGGAAGTCATCTTCCTCGGCGAGCCCCCGACCCTGAAAGTCGGCGAGCAGCTCTCCGGCCGTTTCTTCGACGCCTACGGGCACCCCATCGACGGCGGTCCCGAGATCGAAGGCGAAGAGCGGCAGATCGGCGGCCCGTCCGTGAATCCCTACAAGCGGCGCCAGCCCTCCCAGCTGATTCCCACCGGCATCGCCGGCATCGACCTCAACAACACCCTCGTCTCCGGCCAGAAGATCCCCTTCTTCGCCGATCCCGACCAGCCCTACAACAAGGTAATGGCGGATGTGGCCCTCCGCGCGGATGTCGACAAGATCATCCTCGGCGGAATGGGTCTCTCGAACGACGACTACCTCTTCTTCCGCCACAGTTTCGAGGCGGCGGGCGCCCTGGACAAGATCATCTGCTTCATCAACACCACCGAGAACCCGCCCGTCGAGCGGCTCCTCATCCCGGACATGGCCCTGACCGCCGCGGAATACTTCGCCGTCGACAGGAACGAGAAGGTGCTGGTGCTGCTGACCGACATGACGCTCTACGCCGACGCCCTCTCCATCGTGTCGAACCGTATGGACCAGATTCCCTCGAAGGACTCGATGCCGGGCTCGCTCTACAGCGACCTGGCCAAGATCTATGAGAAGGCCGTGCAGCTGCCCACCGAAGGGTCCATCACCATCATCGCCGTCACCACGCTGAACGACGGCGACATCACGCACGCCATCCCGGACAACACGGGCTACATCACCGAGGGCCAGCTGTTCCTGAGGGCCGACAGCGATTCCGGCAAGGTCATCATCGACCCGTTCCGGAGTCTCAGCCGCCTCAAGCAGCTCGTCCAGGGGAAGAAGACCCGCGAAGACCACAGCCAGGTGATGAACGCCTCTGTGCGGCTCTATGCCGACGCCCAGAATGCCAAGACCAAACTGGAGAACGGCTTCGACCTCTCCGACTACGACAAGCGCTGCCTGCAGTACGCCAGGGATTACGCCACCCGGCTGCTTTCCATCGATGTCAACATCTCCATCACCGAGATGCTCGACACCGCCTGGGAACTTTTCGGCAAATACTTCACCAAGGCCGAGACCGGCATCAAGCAGGCCCTGATCGACAAATACTGGAATGGCAATTAAGTTTCAATATAACAAGACGTCTCTCAACGAGATCGGCAAGCAGCTCAAAGTGCGGCAGCGGGCCCTCCCTACCCTGCAGAACAAGGAGAGCGCGCTCCGGCTGGAGGTCCGCAAGGCCAAGGCCGAGTCCGAAGACCTGGACCGCCGCCTGGAGGAGACCCTCCGCCGCTACGACTACCTCGCGGCCCTCTGGAACGAGTTCGATCCCGGGCTGATCGCCATTACGGACGTCGACCTCAGCGTCGTGAAGGTCGCCGGCGTCAAGACGCCCGCCCTCGGTGAGATCCATTACGAAATCAATCCGTTCAACGCCTTCGTCAAGCCGGCCTGGTATGCCGACGGGGTCGCCATCCTCCAGCAGCTCAGCCGCCTCGGGATCGAGTCGGAGGTGTATCGCGAGAAAGCCCGCATCCTCGACTACCAGCGCAAGAAGACCACCCAGAAGGTCAACCTGTACGAGAAGGTACAGATCCCGGGCTATCAGGAGGCGATCCGCAAGATCAAACGCTATATGGAGGACGAGGAGAATCTCTCCAAGGCCTCCCAGAAAATCGTCAAGAGCCGCCACGCGGCCGAGGAAGAGGAGGCCTCCGAAGCATGATCGGCAAGATGACCCGTTACGCCTTCATCCTCCTCAGCGGGGAGAAGGAAGACTTTATCCGGAGCCTGCAGGAAACCGGTCTCGTGGACATTACGCGCAGCGAGAAGCCCGTGGACGAGCGCAGCGCCGCCCTTCTCCAGCGGGCGCAGTCCCACCTGAAGGTCATTTCCGACGCGGAAGCGGTCCGGGCGGGCGTCGCGGCGGAGATCGCCGCCCTCCGCAAGGAGGCCGATGCGCTCCGCCCCTGGGGTGACTTCGATCCGAAATCGTTCGCTCCTCTCCTGGAAGCCGGCTACCGGATCCACTATTATGCGGTCACCCCGAAGCAATTCCGCAGGGCCTGGCCCGAGGAATACCCGATACAGATCGTCGCGGAGAAGCCCCGGGTGCATTTTGTCGCCATTCTCCCGGAGGGGGTAGAGAATCCCCTGCCCGTCGCGGAAATTCCCGCCCCGGAATACAGTTACAAGGCCGTGGAAGAGCGGATCGCGGCGGCGGAAATCCGTCTGAAAGAGGAGACGGACCGCGTGGAGGCCCTCCGCGCCCGGGAGACGCAATTCGAAGAAGAGGTCAACCGCGACATGGCGGAACTCGACCGCTACCTTGCCACGGTGGCGGCCAATCCGGCGGCGGAGAATACCATCGTCACTTACACCGGATACGCCCTCACCTCCGACGACGCCGTCCTCCGCGAGAAACTCGACGCCCTCGGCGTCTTCTACCTCGCAGAGCCCGCCACGGTCGAAGACGCGCCCCCTATCGCGCTGAAGAACAACCGCTTCGTCCGGATGTTCGAGGTGCTGACCGACATGTACGGCCGGCCGTCCTACGACGGGTTCGACCCCACGCCGTTCCTCTCGGTCTTCTTCCTGCTGTTCTTCGCCCTTTGCATGGGCGACGCCGGCTACGGGATCATCCTCATCATCCTCGGCATCCTGCTCGGGCGCTCCAAAGGGATGAAGGACATGGCCCCGCTCGTCATCACGCTCGGAATCGGCACTGTGGTGGTCGGATTCTTCCTGCACACCTTCTTCAGCATGAATATCGCCGAGTGGCCGCTCTTCGAGCCCGTCAAGGGCATCTTCCTGCCCGACAAGATTGCCGGCTACGACGGAGCGATGGTCCTGTCGCTCGTCATCGGCGTCCTGCACGTCTGTCTGGCGCTGATCGTCAAGACCATTCAGGCGACGCGGAATCACGGGTTCCTGCATTCGCTCGGCACCTGGGGCTGGACGCTGCTGATTGTCGGCGGCGTCATCGTGGGAGCCTTCGCCCTCGCGGGCGTCATTGACGCGGCGCTCACCAAGTGGATCATCATCGGCCTCGGCAGCGTGTCAGCGCTCGGCATTCTCTTCTTCAACACGCCGGGAAGAAATCCGCTCATCAACTTCGGAAGCGGCCTCTGGGATACCTACAACACGGCCACGGGCCTGCTCAGCGACGTGCTGAGTTACCTGCGCCTCTACGCCCTCGGGCTCGCGGGCGCGATGCTCGGCTACGCCTTCAACGACCTCGGCCTGATGATCCTCGGCGACGGAGGTGTCGGCAACTGGATCTTCTTCATCGTCATCCTTATCATCGGACATACCCTCAACATCGCGATGTGCGCCCTCGGCGCCTTCGTGCATCCGCTGCGACTCAACTTCCTCGAATTCTTCAAGAATTCCGGATACGAAGGGACGGGACGCAACTTCAGACCCCTGACTAATAAATAATCAAAATAACTTTAACATTATGCTCAACACATTACTCGCTTATCTCGGACTCGGACTTGTGCTGGCCCTCGCGGGCATCGGCAGCGCCTACGGCACCACCATCGCCGGCAACGCGGCGGAAGGCGGTCTCAAGAAGACCCCCGAGAAGTCCATCAGTTACATGATTCTCTCCGGTCTTCCGGCCACCCAGGGAATCTACGGCTTCGTCGCCTTCTTCATGATGCTCAACCGCTTCCGCTCCGGTGCGCTCGACGGCACCATCATCTTCGGTATCGGCCTCTGCGTCGGACTCGTCTGCATGCTCTCGGCCATCCGTCAGGGCATGGTCTGCGCCAACGGTATCGTCGGCGTGAGCCAGGGCCACAACGTCATGGTCAACACCCTCATCTACGCCGCCCTCCCGGAGTTCTACGCGATCCTCGGCCTCGTCGGCGCCCTGATGGTCTAGCGCCCGGCCGCTTTACGCGATGCGCTGATGTCGTAACGGTCAATCGTTATGACGTAAAGTGCAATCAATTAACAATCAACACTTTACGCAAAAGGCCTTAGTGATTTTTCACTAGGGCCTTTTATATAACACAATGAATATCAATCAATTACACTTTACACCCTTATTTTGAGGCACTTGTGCCGAAGGCGCCATCAGGCGCCGTGGCGGAGAAAACGAAAGACCGACTCTTCCGAGTCGGTCTTTCTTGTACTGGGTAGGAGAATCGAACTCCTATTGCAAGATTGAGAATCTTGAGTACTAACCGTTATACGAACCCAGCAGATTGGAATGCAAAGGTAAGGATAATTTTTGAATTTGCAAATTTATTTTGCGGATTCCGCGAATTTTTCGGGGTCAACTATAAAATAGTTGTTTTTTCTGCGAAGAAAAGATATATTTGTATTTGGTAAATTAGGTTTATTGTACATATGACACTGATTAAATCCATCTCCGGCATTCGCGGCACCATCGGCGGCGCCCCCGGAAACGCGCTCACCCCCATCGACATCGTCAACTTCACATACGCCTACTGCGCGACGCTCCCCTCCCGGAAGCCCGTGCCCAACGGCGACCGGTACAAGGTTGTCGTCGGCAAGGACGCCCGCATCTCGGGCGATATGGTCGAGCAACTGGTGGTCGGGACGCTCGTGAGCTGCGGCGTCGATGTCGTCAAGTGCGGATTCGCTTCCACCCCGACGACGGAAATGGCCGTGCTGTTCGCAGGGGCCGACGGCGGCATCATCATCACCGCCTCCCACAATCCCCGTCAGTGGAATGCCCTCAAGCTCCTCAACGACAAGGGCGAATTCCTCACGGCGGTCGAAGGTCAGGCCATTATAGACCTCGCAGAGAAGGGAGAATTCAATTTCTCGGAAGTCGACAGCCTGGGCACCATCGAAGAGGAAGACTTCACCGACAAGCACCTCGACGCCGTCCTGGCCCTTCCGGCCGTGGATGTCGAGGCGATCAAGAAGGCGCATTTCACCGTGGTGGTCGATGCCATCAATTCCGTCGGCGGCATCATTATGCCCCGCCTGCTGGAGCGGCTCGGCGTCAAGTGCATTACCCTCAATGGCAACCCGACGGGCGATTTCGCCCACAATCCGGAGCCGCTGCCTGCCAACCTGGTGGATCTCTGCGAGACGGTCGTGCGCGAGAAGGCCGACCTCGGCGTAAGCGTCGATCCGGATGTGGACCGCCTCGCCTTCATCTGCGAGAACGGCGAACCGTTCGTCGAAGAATACACCCTGGTGAGCGTCGCGGACTACCTCTGCGAGCTCGCCGAGAAAGAAGGCAAGCCCATCGCCACCGTCTCCAACCTCAGCTCCACGCGGGCCCTCCGGGATGTCACCGAGGCCCATGGCGGCAAGTATTACGCCTCTGCGGTAGGTGAGGTCAATGTCACCACCCTGATGCACAAGGTCGGCGCCCTCATCGGCGGCGAAGGCAACGGCGGCGTCATCTATCCCGCCATCCACGCCGGACGCGACGCGATGGTCGGCGTGGCGCTCTTCCTGTCGAACCTCGCCCACAAAGGGCTGAAGGTCAGCGAACTCAAGAAGACCTACCCTCCGTATTTCATCGCCAAGAACAAGATCCAGCTCAGCGACCCGGCCCTGATCGACCGGATCCTCGGCGCCCTCAAGGAGAAATTCGCCGACGAGGAGATCAACGACATCGACGGCGTCAAAATCATCTTCGAGGCCGAGAAGAAGTGGGTCCACCTGCGCAAATCCAATACGGAGCCCATCATCCGCATCTACGCCGAGGCCCCCACGATGCCGGCCGCCGAGGCACTCGCCGGCCGGATCATAGAAATAGCAAACAATATTGTATAATGAATAAAAAATCAGTAGTATCAGTTCCTGAAACTTCCGGAGCTTCGCTCCTCCATCCCTCCCAGCAAAGCTGGGCCCCTCCCGTTCAAGTGGCCACGGGCGGCCATGTTTCATCCACTGACACTACTGATTTTTAGCAAGGATTTGAACAGATGTTCAGTTTCAGGACGACACCGCTGGAGGACCAGCTCGACAAGGCCTTGATTTATGGCAAGGTCGGGTGCTTCTGCACCCAGAACTGCTGGGATACGGGCCGCGGGCGGTGGATGTACGACCTATTCCGCGAGCGGGGCAACCTCGAGGTGGTCTTCACCCCCCGCGACGCCGAACTCACCCCGGGCACCAACCACATCGAATTCGACGTGGAGCGCCTCCGCGGGCTCAACGCCGTCGTGGTCGAGATCCAGGATACCGGGAGCCGCTACTTCAACTACACCAAGGACGTCATGCACCTGATGGAGATGCTCCTCCTGCTGGACGACGAGGCCCCGTCGCTTTACATCGTCGACCATATCAATCCCGCGGGACGGGTCGTCGAAGGGACGATTCCCTCCGTGGTCGGCGAAGTGCACGTCCCGAAGGTCGCGCACCGCCACGGACTCACCCTCGGCGAGATCGTCCACCTGTACGCCGCCGAGATCGGGGCCCGGTTCCCCATCCACGTCATCTCCGCCCAGGCGACCGACGCCAACCGCGCCCTGATGCCCTGGAGCATCGCCCCGTCCTCGGACATGCCCGGCCTGTTCAGCGCCTACCTCTACAGCGGAGGCGGCCTGTGGAACAACACCACCGTCACGCCCGGCATCGGAACGGCCCGCCCGTACGAATACATCGGCGCCCCGTTCGTCAGGACCGTCAGCCCGGAAGACCTTCCGAAGGCGGAGGGCGCCCTGCTGCGTCCCTGCTCCTTCACGCCCGCCGCGGGCCGCTATGCCGGCGAGCGGTGCCAGGGCTTCCAGATCCTGCTCGTCCCCGGGGAGAATTACCACAGTCTCCTGCACACCCTGCAGCTGATGCGGTGGTTCACGGAGAATTACTCCGCCTTCGAATTCGAGGATGGGTTCCGCGTCAAACTCGCCGATCCCGTCCTGGAAGAATACCTCAAGGGCGCCATCACCTTCGACATCGTCCGCGAGCACGTCAAGCTTGAAGAGCAGAAATGGATCCGCAAAGCTAAGAAATTCCTCCTCTACGAGGATCAGCCCTATCGTATGAAATAACATTCTAATACATCAGATTATGAAAACCAAATGGCTCCTGGCCGGGGCAATGCTCCTGGCAATGACTGTTTCCTGCATCTCCACTCCGGGGTCCGCTCCAGACGCGGCCTTCGCGCCCTACGTGAAGGCGTACACGGGTGGATATGTCTCCGAGCAGTCCCCCATCCGGATCGAACTGGCGACAGCCGTTCCGATGGAGGCGCAGACCGAAGATCTGTTTTCCTTCACCCCTTCCCTGAAGGGTTCCACCCGCTGGCTCAGCCCGACCAGCGTCGAGTTCGTGCCAGAATCACTGGATCCCGGTAAGACGTATTCCGGCGCATTCCAGCTCGGCAAGGCGCTCGGCGTCAAGGATCCCGCGCTGAAGAATTTCCGCTTCTCCTTCAAGGTCGCCCAGCGCAAAATCACCCTTACGGCGGATGAGATCCGCATCGCGGGAGACCCCGTCGTCTGCGGAACGCTCTCTCTGAGTCAGGATATGACACCCGAAGCCGTACAGAGCGCCATTTCCGTCACCTATCCCGGCAAGAAGCCGGAAGTGAAGGTCACGGGCGGTCCCAACGTCTTCCAGTATGAAATCTCCGGCCTCGACAGGGGCGACCGCGACCGTACCCTCACGGTCAAGGCCTCCGTCAAGGGATTCTCGGACGTGAGCCAGAACGTGACGATTCCCGCGGCCGGCGTGTTCAAAGTCATTGACGCCCGGCTCGTCGAAGGTGGCAATCCGCACGTCCTCGTCCAGTTCAGCGACCCGCTCGGGGCCGATTCCGGCTCGGAAGGACTCGTCGAGGCCGGCGGCTTCGTCCGCGGGTACTACGAATTCAAGGACAACCTCCTCTGGATCTACTACGAAGGCCGCAGGGACGAAGACCTGACCGTCCGGATCGACCGCAACATCAAGAGCGTCACCGGCAAGGCCCTCGGAGAGGACTTCACGACCCGTTTCGCCAGCAAGGACAATCTCCCCGCCGTGGAGATTCCCATCAGCGGCAACATCCTTCCCGACGCCAGACAGCTGGTTCTCCCGCTGAAGGCCGTCAACCTCGCCGCCGTGGACGTCAAGGTCATCCGCATCTACGAGAGCAACATGCTTACCTTCCTCCAGGACAACGACCTCGACGAGGATTCCTCCCTCCGCCGCTCCGGCCGTCTGGTCTACAGCAAGGAAGTCCGCCTGGACAACGATCCCGACATCGACCTCCACAAATGGAACAACTTCTCCGTCGACCTGAGCAACCTGTTCAAGCAGGAGCCCGGCGCCGTCTACCGCATCCGCGTATCATTCCGTCCCGAGCATTCCCTCTACGGGAAAGACCTCACCGGCGCCCTCCGCACCATTTCCGACGGCAAGCCCTCCGAGGAAGAGGAAGCCGAATGGGATGTGCAGAGCAGCTGGTACTGGGAAAGTTTCATCGACTGGGACGAATACGAATGGGACGAGTCGGACGATCCGACCAAGCCTTCCTATTATATGGAAAGCAGCCGCTTCCCGTCCATCAACATCCTCGCCTCCGATCTCGGCATCACCGCGCAGTATGCCGACGGCAAGACCCTCTGGGCCGCCGTCACCGATCTCGTCAGCGCCTCCCCGATGGGCGGCGTAAAGCTGGAAGTCTATGACTATCAGCTCCAGAGGATCGGATCCGGATCGACCGGCAGGGACGGTCTCGCCGAGATCGCCGTGAGCCGCAAGCCGTTCATCGTCGTCGCCCGCAGCGGCAAGAATGTCGGCTACCTCAAGCTGGGCGAGGGCTACGAGAAGTCCTTCAGCCGCTTCGACACCGGCGGCGCCGTCGTGCAGAAGGGCCTCAAGGGATTCATCTACGGAGAAAGAGGCGTATGGCGTCCCGGCGACACGATGCACCTCACCCTCCTGGTCGGTGACCGCAACCAGGTCCTCCCCGAAGGCCATCCCGCCACGATGGAACTCTATACCCCTGAAGGCCGCTTCTACACCCGGATGGTGCAGACCGGCACGGACGGCTTCTTCGCCTTCAACGTCCCGACCTCCGCTTCCGATCCCACCGGACTCTGGAACGCCTATTTCAAGGTCGGCGGCACCTCCTTCCACAAGGGCCTCCACATCGAGACCGTCAAGCCCAACCGGCTCAAGATCAACCTCGACCTCGGCTCCGATATGCTCAAGGGCGGCGCACCCGTCCCCGCGAAGATCTCTTCCAACTGGCTGACCGGTCCCGCCGCAGCGAATCTCCGCGCGCACGCCGACCTCACCCTTACCGCGGGCGTCACCCGCTTCCCGGGCTTCGAGAATTACATCTTCCGCAACCCGGCCAGCACCTTCACCCGCAGTGAAAGCAGTCTCTTCGAGACACGGCTCGACGAAAACGGCGAATCCGCCCTCGAACTCAAGATGCCGGCCGGCTCCGGCCTGCCGGGTATGCTGAACGCCTTCATCGTCACCTCTGTCGAAGAGAACGGCGGCGACGAGAGTTTCACCACGACCTCCGTTCCCTACTCCCCTTACGAGGCCTACGTCGGTATCCTCCTCCCGGGCGAAGACGAACTGGAAACCGACAAGGACCAGGTCGTGAAAGTGGCCGTCGTAAATCCCGAAGGGAAACGTCTCGCCGGCCGCGAACTGGACTACGCCGTCTACAAGCTGGACTGGAAATGGTGGTGGGAGACCCGCAGCGGCGAACTTGACGCCTATGTCAGCGGCCGCAGCAGCAAGCCGATTTACTCCGGCAAGCTCACCTCCGGCACCCAGGACGCCTCCTTCACCATCCGCGTGGATTATCCCGAATGGGGACGCTACCTCGTCTATGTACGCGACAAGGGCGGCCACGCCTCCGGCAAGGTCATCACGATCGACTGGCCCGCCTACCGCGGCAGGGCCGACCGTCAGGACCCGAGCGCCATCACGATGCTGACCTTCTCCACCGACAAGCACAGCTATCTCGCCGGTGAGAAAGCCACGGTCTACATCCCGGCCGCCAAGGGCGGAAAGGCCCTCGTCTCGCTCGAGAACGGTTCCGGCGTCATTTCCCGCGAATGGGTCTCGACCAAGGCCGAAAAGGACACTCCGTACACTTTCACAGTGACCGGCGACATGGCCCCGAACTTCTTCGTGCACGTCACCCTCGTCCAGCCTTACGGCGCGACGGAGAACGATCTCCCGCTCAGAATGTACGGCGTACAGCGCGTGTCGGTGGAAAATCCCGCCTCCAGGCTGGAGCCCGTCATCACGATGGCCGACACGGTGGCCCCCGAAGAGGAATTCACCGTCAAGGTCAGCGAGAAGGCCGGCAAGGAGATGACCTACACCCTCGCCATCGTGGATGAGGGTCTCCTGGACATCACCGCCTTCAAGACGCCGAAGCCCTGGGATGAAATGTATCGCGAAGAGGCCCTCGGTGTCCGCACCTACGACCTCTACGACCACGTGATCGGCGCCTTCAGCGGCCGCTTCTCCCCGATGCTCGCCGTCGGCGGCGACGAGGAGAACCTGCGCGCCGCCCGCAAGGACAACCGCTTCAACCCGGTGGTCGAATTCCTCGGCCCCTTCACGGCCAAGCGCGGCGGCAACACCCACAAGGTCAAGCTCCCGATGTACGTCGGCAGCGTCCGCGTGATGGTGGTCGCCGGCCACGACGGCGCTTACGGTTCGGCCGACAAGGCCGTTACCGTGAAGGCCCCGCTGATGGTCCTGAGCAGTCTGCCGAGAACCGCCTCCGCCAACGAGACGATCACCCTCCCGGTGAATGTCTTCGCGATGGAGGACAACATCCGCGAGGCCTCCGTAGAGGTCTCCGTCGAGGGTCCCGCCAAACTGGTCGGCGACGCCAGGCAGAAACTCACCTTCGAGAAGAAGGGTGACAAGATCGCCCGCTTCACCATCGCGACGACCGGAGAAGGGATCGCCAAGGTGTCCGTGTCCGCTTCCGGACAGGGCCACAAGGCATCCGAGACCATCAATCTCGAAGTGAAGAACCGCAATCCCGAGACCGTCGCCGTCGTCTCCAAGCCGGTCGGCAAGGGACAGAGCGTCACCTTCGACGCGGGTGAAGGCGCCACCATCGAGC
This sequence comes from uncultured Bacteroidales bacterium, assembly GCA_900320545.1. GTDB lineage: Bacteria > Bacteroidota > Bacteroidia > Bacteroidales > UBA932 > Cryptobacteroides. Next base: position 35,096 of record ONSU01000013.1, read on the forward strand.
TGGCCACCTTCCCGGCCATCGACGTGCTCGGTGTCTTCAACTTCGCGAAGAATTATCCTTACAACTGCTCCGAGCAGCTCTCTTCCCGCGGCCTCACGCTCCTGAGCCTCCTCCCGATGCTCCCCGACGCCGAAGCCGCCGAAGCGAAACAGCTGATTCCGGCCATCATCTCCGCGCTCTATGCACGGCAGAATTCCGACGGCGGATTCATCTACTGGCCGGGCTCCAAGCGCTCCGACAGCTGGGTTTCCTCGATGGCGGGCAGCTTCCTGTCACAGGCCTCCGCGGCCGGATTCCCCGTCCAGCGCAGCGTTCTCTCGAAGTGGGAGAAATACCAGAAGAACCTGAGCCAGGCCTTCCGCCTCGCCGGAAACGCCGCCTTCAGTGAAATGGACGAGAGTTACCGGCTCTACTCCCTCGCCGTCGCCAACCAGCCGCTCGCCGGTGCAATGAACCGCCTCAAAGAGGCCGAGACCCTCGACAACCGGGCCCGCTGGATGCTCGCCGCCGCATACGCCGTGGCGGGCAAGACCCAGACGGCCAAGGATATCATCGGCACGGCCGGCAAGCAGTTCGAGGAGTATGACGTCTCCAATATGACCTACGGCAGCAGCGACCGCGACAAGGCCGTCGCACTCGAGGTGCTCGCCCTCACGGGCAACCTTGCCGAGGCCCTTCCGCTCGCCGGCGAACTGGCCGAGTCCTTCGGCAGGGGCTGGTACAACACCCAGGAGGCCGCTTTCACCTCCGTCGCGATGTCCCGCCTGTATGCGAAGATCGACTCCAAGGCCATCGTCGCCGAGGTCGGCGGACAGGCGGTCACCACGGCCAAGTCTCTCTTCGACGTTCCCGACAAGAAGGGTTCCGTAGAAGTCAAGAACAAGGGCGAAGGACTGCTCTACGCCACGATGATCAAGGTCTCCCGCGCTCCGGCCGGCACGCCGGTCGCGGCGGTCCAGAACGGCATCCAGCTCTCCGTGTCCTACACCAACAGGCAGGGAGCCCCCGTTGCCGTCAAGGAACTCCGCCAGGGCACGGAATTCACCTGCACGGTCACCGTCAAGAATCCGCTCGGCCGCGCCGTCACCAACCTCGCGCTGAGCGAGATGGTCCCGTCCGGCTGGGAGATCCAGAACGACCGGCTCCGGGGCGGCCAGTCCTACGAGCACCAGGATATCCGCGACGACAGCTGCTCCTGGTTCTTCGACCTGGGCGCCGGACAGAGCAAGACCTTCAAACTCAACCTCCGTGCGGCCTACGAGGGCACCTACATCCTGCCTTCGATCACTTGCGAGGCGATGTATGAGCCGCGCATCTCGGCCCGCACAGCCAACGGTTCGGTGAACGTCGTCCGGTGAAACGGCGGTACTACAGTACGATTCTGATTCTTGCAGGGGTCCTTCTGACAGGCTGGCTAGTGAGCCTGAAGAGGGACCTCTTCAAGGGTACCCCCTATTCGACCGTCGTCACCGACCGCAGCGGCGAACTGCTCGGGGCGCGCGTCGCCGCGGACGGGCAGTGGCGTTTCCCGCCCTGCGACACCGTCCCGGAACGTTACGCGAGGGCCGTCGTCCAGTTCGAAGACCGGCATTTCTACCTGCATCCTGGCGTCAATCCGGTTTCGCTGGCACGGGCGCTCGTGCAGAACATCCGCGCGGGGCACGTCGAGAGCGGCGGCAGCACGCTGACGATGCAGGTCATCCGCATCTCCCGGCAACGGGAGCGAAATCTGTGGCAGAAAGGCATCGAAGCCATCCAGGCCCTTCGGCTTGAAATCCGTTGCAGCAAGAAAGAAATCCTCGCCCTGTATGCCTCCCACGCCCCCTTCGGGGGGAATGTCGTCGGGCTGGACGCCGCTTCGTGGCGCTATTTCGGACGACCGCCTTCCGAACTCTCCTGGGCGGAGGCCGCCACGCTGGCCGTCCTTCCGAACGCCCCCTCCTCGATGCACCCCGGCAAGCAGCGGGACGCCCTGCTCGAAAAACGCAACCGCCTGCTGCTGAGACTTCTGAAGCACGGCGACATCGACGAAGCGATCTACGAGACCGCCATTACCGAGCCGCTGCCGGACAACCCGCACCCCCTGCCCTCCCTCGCACGGCATTATGTCGAGAGGCAGCCCCGGGGGAAACGGACCCGGACCGGCATCGACATCCATCTCCAGCGGCAGGTGGAAGTCATCGCGGACAGATGGTCCGACGATCTCGCCCTCTACGGCATCGCCGACCTCGCCGCCCTTGTCATCGACCTCCATAGCGGGGAAACGGTCGCCTATGTTGGGAACGCCTCCCCCGAACGGAAGCGGAGCGGCATGGAGGTGGACATCGCCGCCGCCCCCCGTTCCACAGGCAGCATCCTCAAGCCCTTCCTGTTCTGCGCCGCCCTCCAGGACGGGCTCATCCTGCCGAATACGCTCATCAAGGACACCCCGGTCAATCTCGGCGGCTTCACGCCCCAGAACTTCGACCTGCAGTTCCACGGAGCCGTTCACGCCTCCGAGGCCCTGGCCCGGTCGCTCAACGTGCCGGCCGTACACCTGCTGCGCGAGTACGGCGTGCCCCGTTTCCACAAGCTGCTGCGGGACGCCGGACTGACGACGCTCACCCACGACGCCGCCCATTACGGGCTGGCGCTGATCCTGGGCGGTGCGGAAGGACGGCTCGACGAGATTACCCGCGCCTACGCCGGGCTCGTACTCGCTCCGGAAGGATTCCCGCTGACCGACCCGGAGGCTATCTGGTACACCCTGGACGCCCTCAAGGAGGTGAGCCGTCCCGACGAGATCGACCCGCGACTGATATCCTCGGTACGCCGGGTGTCCTGGAAGACGGGCACGAGTTACGGATTCCGCGACGCCTGGGCCGTCGGGGTGACGCCCGACTACGCCGTGGGCGTCTGGTGCGGCAATGCGGACGGGCACGGCGTTCCCGGGCTGACGGGCGCACGCGCGGCGGGACCGGTCCTTTTCGACCTCGTCAACCTCCTGCCCGAGGACTCGCCCTGGTTCGAAGACCCGATGGAGGGCGTCGTGGCGGATGTCTGCACGGCCTCGGGCTATCTCGCCGGGCCGGAGTGCCCGGAGAAAGTCACCTGCGTGCTGCCTCGCAAAGCCCAGGAGAGCGGTCCCTGTCCCTACCACAAAGGCGGCGTGTTCTCCCTTCCTCCCGTGATGGAATGGTACTACAAGGCCTATCATCCGGAATACGAGCCGCCTCATAAGGCCGGGCATGACGAAGCCCCCCTGCAGTTTATCTACCCCGAACCGGGCAGCATCCTGTATCTGCCCCGGCAGATGGACGGAAGCCCGGGCGCCATCGCTTTCCAGCTGGCCCACCGGCATCCCGAGAAGAAGGTCTGGTGGCATCTGGACGGAGATTACATCGGGGAGACACAGTTCATCCACGAGATGATGCTCTCCCCCGCTCCCGGCAAACACGTGCTTCTGACGGTGGACGAGGAGGGGCAGACGGCCTCCGTGGCATTCAGCATCGCAGAAAACACAAAATAATTTTGTATTTCCGCAAAATAATCGTATCTTTGCGTCCGCAAATTTGTAACCAACTAAACTGTACAGGAAATGAAAAAAGGAATTCATCCCGAAACCTACCGTCTTGTAGCTTTCAAGGATATGTCCAACGACACGGTCTTCATCACCCGTTCCTGCGCCACCGCCAAAGAGACCATCGAGGTCGAAGGCGTTGAGTACCCGGTCGTGAAGCTCGAAATTTCCAACACTTCCCACCCGTTCTACACGGGAAAGGTGAAGCTCGTGGATACCGCCGGTCGCGTCGACAGGTTCTACCAGAGATACAAGAACAGACAGAAATAAATTTTCGTCAAGGTTCAAAACGGAGTCACCGGATACGGCGGCTCCGTTTTTTTTTCTTCAAAATTAATTTTTTCACTCCGCATTTTATTTTGAATTTGCATTCAAAAAACCGCGAATTCATTCAAAAAACATAAAAATCCGAGGCCCTGAGCGGGTTTCGACTTGGACAGGCGGAACGGTTGCCCCTACCTTTGCACCGTTATGAAAACTCGCGCACACCGCCCGTCCGGCCTCTTGATCGTCTTTCTTACCGGCATCCTCACGGCCTTCTCCTGCGAAAAGAACGTCGCGGGGGCCGCCCGGGGAACGCTCGCGGACGTCGAGGTACGGGTCGACTGGTCACTCTGCCGGGAAACGCCGGATGCGATGACCGTCCTGATCTACGCGGAAGACGGGCGTCTTCTGAAGAGCAAAACCTCGCCCGAAACCGACGGCGTCCATTTCCGACTGCCGCCGGGCACCTACCGGAGCGGCGTCTTTTCGTACAGCATCTCCCAGTGGAAGAGTCTCAGCCTGCAGGGGCTCAAGCGCCTGGAAACGGCCCGGGCAGTCCCTTCGGAAAGAGAACCCTCCATCCTCGCCTGTGCGGGAGGCATCACCTTTACCATCACCGAATCCGATATCTTCAACGGACATCCGGTCATTCCGCCCGTCCTGTATCCGGCCCCGCGCGTGCATTCCCTGCATATCAGCGTCGTCATCGACGGCATCCGGCACCTCGGCGGCATCAGCGGAAGCCTCTCTCCGCCCTATGTATCATATCTGTTCAATCAAACCTCACAGCGGACAGAGGGGCTTCTGCCGTTGCCCGGGAGCGACTGGGCCACGGGAAAAGAAGCCGCCGTCCTCACGAGAAACATCCCGGGGCCGCCGGAGGGGCTCGAGACCCTGCATCTCAAACTGGTGCGACAGGACGGCATTACCGCGGCGGACACCACGCTCGACATCCGGGGACGGGTGACGGCGGCGGAAGACGGATTCCGTCTCACGGTCGGAGACCGGCCCGGAGAGACTTTCCGCCTGCAGAGCCCGGGAGGCGGCTTCGAGGCGGAGATCGGAGACTGGATTCCGGGAGATGAAACCGAAATCATTCTATAACCTCAAATCATTCACTCTTAAACCCATTTGCCCTATGAGACACATCTCTTTCCTGTCCGCCGCGCTCCTGCTGCTCTGCGTCGCGGCCTGCAACAAAAACGAATCCGCGGCCACCGGAAACGGAGCCGACAGACCGCTGACGTTCAACTCTTTCGTTTCGACCACCAAAGGGGAACTGCTGACGACGGACAGCATCACCGACTTCGGCGTGTACGCCTATTACACCCAGGCCAACGCCTGGAGCGCCAGTGCCAAGCCCAACTTCATGTACAACCAGCTCGTCTCCGGAAGCAAGGATGGGGGCTTCAGTTATGCGCCGCTCAAATTCTGGCCTTCCCTGAAAAACGCCCGGATGTCGTTCTTCGCCTACGCCCCTTACGGGAATGCCTACAACGGCATTTTTCCCCGGAGCGCCAACACCGACAGCGGCGTTCCCAGGATCGCGCTCTCGTCCCCCGACGGATCCTGCAATTTCCAGGACCTTGTCGTCGCCGAACCCGTCTATGACGCCACGCTGCAGGAAACCGGCGGCAATATCACGTTCCAGTTCCATCACACGCTCGCCAAGATCGCCTTCCAGGCACGGCTGGCGGGAAGCGACGGCAGTTACGACAACACCCGCATTTACCTCAACGCCGTCCAGCTGGCGGCCGAATATCCCGTCTCCGGCGTACTGGACCTCGGCAGCGGTGACTGGAGCGAAGTGGAGCCCGGACGGAAACGCACGATGGGGACCTCTCTCGGCAGTGGTGAAAACGGCCTCCTTCTGCAAGGTTCCCGCCAGGCGGTCGGCGACGACTACTGCATCCTCGCCATCCCGGACAGTCAGAAGGAATTCACACTCAGCGTCTCCTATACGGTCGTCACGCCGGACGAGGCACTGGACGGCGGGAAACTCGTCAACAGCTATACCGTCAGCCAGACCATGACCTTCGGGACGGATAAGGGAAGGGCGTACGATATCCTCCTGTCCGTCGGCCCGTCCGCCATCACGTTCGGCGCGCCGGAGGTCAGCGCCTGGACAAGTGTTCTCGACGATCCCGGCGAATTCACGCTCTGATATGGCAAGGATACGCTTTGCGGCCGGGCCGGCGCTCCTGCCGGCCCTGCTGTTTCTTCTCGCATGCGAACGGGAATTCCCCGTACCGCAGCAGCCGGACGATCGGGTCATCACCTTCGGAATGCCGGAAACCAAAGCGGGAGACGTTTTCCATCCGGGCGATTCCTTTCTGGTCTGGGCGAAGACCGATGACGGGAAGCCGTTTATGGAGGCGCAGAAAGTCACCCTCACCGAGGACGGCTGGCGGTATTCTCCCCTGAAATTCTGGCCGCAGGACCAGACGCTGACGTTCTATGCCGCATCACCGGGCGAACCGGCCTTTTTCCGGGACGACTGGGAGAACGGACGGATCGGCGTGCATGCTCCGGGCGATGCCGCGGCCAACCTGATGTGCTCCGACCTTGTACAGGGAACGCGGGGAGAAACCGTCCGGTTCAACTTCACGCACATCCTCTCACAGGTCGCCGTCCGGGCGAAACTGCGCACCCCCGCTCCCCCCACCCGGAGCGTCCGGATCCGGCACATCTCCCTCGGGCCGCTGCCGACGGACGGAGAATGGATACGGACGGAGAACCGCTGCGAAACGGGAACCGGACAGGCGACCTTCCGGCAGGATCTGATGAAGACGGTCACGGGAAGCGAGGGAACTGACCTGACAAGCTTTTACGTATTTCCGCAGGATTCCTCCGCCACGATGATGGAGGTGGAATGGGAGATTGTGCTCAACGCCACCGGCGCCACGGCCTTCAGCCGGACCGATCAGATCGACCTGTCCGGGAAGACGTTCTCCGGCAATACGGAACTGGTTCTGTCCCTGTCGCTGGACGGCCGGATCGGGCTCATCGATTTCGTCGACGACGAGACCAAGCGGCTCTGCGTCAGCGCCTTCGACTCCGACGCCGACGGAGAGATCAGTTACGAGGAAGCCGCCGCCGTCACAGACCTGGGCTCCGTTTTCAACGGGAGCTCCATCCACTCCTTCGATGAACTGAAATGGTTCACAGGACTCACGAGACTCCCTTTCCGAGCCTTCTACGAATGCGTCAATCTTGACAGAATCACCATCCCCGATAATGTGGTTTCGCTGGGTCTGTACGCCTTCGCCGGATGTACCTCCCTGGAGCAGCTGAGACTTCCCCCGGGCGTCACCGAGCTTCCGGACGGCCTCTGTCACAACTGCATCGCCCTGACCGATCTCGTGCACGGAGGCAGAATCCGCCGGATCGGCGATTACGCGCTGGCCGGCTGTTCATCGCTCGAATCATTCCATATCCCGGGCGACATTGCGGAATTCGGAGAATACGCTTTCAGGGGATCCGGCCTCCGCCTCGTGAATCTGGGAGGCATTTCGGCCCCGCTGCGGGTCGGAATATTCCAGGACTGCGCCCAGCTCCAGACCGTTCTGCTCCGTCAGGACCTGGTGAGCATTCCCGACCTGGCCTTCCAGCGCTGCACGGCGCTGAAGAACCTGGAACTCCCCCTCGGACTCCGGAGAATCGGGATGCGCGCCTTCGAAAGCTGTACCGCCCTTGAAAAGATCGACCTGCCGGAAAACCTCGAGTACATCTACTCCGCGGCCTTCGCCGGATGCGAGAATGTGCAGGAAATCATTTCAAGACCCTCCCCCGCTCCGGACGCAGACAAACAGGCCTTCGGGTGGATCAAAGAAAACGGCGTCTCCTGCTATGCAGGTTCCGCCGTTACGGAGAAGAAGAAATTCACTCGGCTGAGGCTTGCGTCCGGATACAAGAAAGAGCCCTGGACCCTGCTGACGGGAGAAGCCGGATTCACTTCGAACCTGGTCTTCCGGATCAACTGAGCGCCGCGGCGATGAGGCGCACGATCAGTTCGTTGAGCTGCTCCACCTCGTAATCGCCGACGGATGCCGCGATGTGGCTCTCGCCGACGCCGCTGTCGTCCGTAAGGAACGTATAGGTGCCACCGGTCAGGATATCGAAGAAGCGGAGCATGAACTCGGTATTCTTGTCGGCGCCGCTGGCCGCGATCGGGATGATCCGGATGCCGAGCCGGGCGTAGGTTTCGATGGACTTCTGCAGAGATGCGATCACGGTCTGATTATGATGGGCCGGGGCATCCAGCAGGAGGAAAGCGACCCGCATGCGGGAGTCCTCTCCCCAGGAAAGCTTCTGCAGGCCGGTCTCAAGTGCCGTATGCACGGCTTCGGGATAGTCACCGCCGCCGTCAGCGCTCTGCTTCTTGATAAACTCGACAGTCGATGTCACATTGGTTTTGAAGTCGTCATACCGGGTCACATACTGGTCTCCCTCGTCCCGGTAGAAAACGGCGGCCGTACGGAGGACGGAGTTGCCGTCCGCCTTCGCGGTGGCCTGGCCCAGGATATCGACGAGATCGTCTTTAAGGAAGTTGATCTCATCCCCCATGGAGCCCGTCGCATCCACGATGAAGGCGATATCGGTCTTGTTCGAAATCATCGGCTGGGCGTCCGCCGTCATTTTCCGGTACTCGTTGACCTTCACATCGCTCTGGGAAGCCCAGGTCGTGAGTTCGGGATGTCCCGCCATCTCCGCGCCTTCGATGGTAATGGTCAGTTCGTCCGGAGAAACCGCGTCGAGCTCCTGGAACGGAGATACCCAGGTATAGGCGAAGCCCTTGTTGTCCGTCTTCGTCGTCCATACGACCTGGCCGTTCCGGCTCAGTTCGACCTTCGCGCCGATGACCGGTCTGTCCTCCTGCACATATTTCACGGCAACCAGCTGGTTGACATAGAAACCCCAGTAGGACGGCATCTCACTGAAGCCATCCTCGCCCTGCGTGGTCATCAGTCCGGACCAGAAGGTCCAGTGATCCAGGTCCCGCCATTCCCCGGCCGTCACGATGCCGGCCGTGGAATTGCCGTTTCCCGAGCCCTCACCGCCTTCCCCGGGTGAGACCAGGCCTTCGCCGCCGCCCGGAGCGTCAGCATAAGCCTCCGCATCTTTATCAAGGGACGCGGGCCAGCCACCTTCATAATCCGCTACAGAACAACCCGCCATCACAAACATTGCCGCGAGGGGGGCCAGAGAAGAAGCTAATTTCCAATTCATATCGTATCGCTTAAAAATAAAACCGGTAATAAGATGCAACTTTTACCGGTTTCGTTGCACGCAAGTGCAAAATTATTCGGGTTTGTACGAATCCTTGAGCGCTGTGGTCTTGTTGAAGACCGGGTGCTCCGGCGTGCTGTCCTTGTCGAGGACATAATAACCGGTGCGCTCGAACTGCACGGCGATGCCGCTCCTGTCCTCCGGAAGGGCGGGCTCGGCATAACCCTCGGTCACGATCAGGGAGTCCGGATTGAGGAAATCCTTGTAGTCCTTGTCCTCGGGAACGGCGCTCATGTCCGCCAGGGTGAAGAGGCGGTCGTAGTTGCGGATCTCGACGGGGACCGCGTGCTCCGCGCTCACCCAGTGGATGGTGCCCTTGACGGAACGCCATTCGCCTGTCAGGGGATGCGTAGAAGGATCGTAGGTGCAATTGAGCTCCGTAACGACGCCGTTCTCATCCTTCACCACCTCGTTGCACTTGATGATGTAGGTGTACTTGAGCCGCACTTCGCCGTCGGGACGCAGGCGGAAGAATTTCTTCGGGGCGTCCTCCATGAAGTCGGCGCGGTCGATGAGGAGCTCTCCCGTAAACGGCACACGGCGTCTGGCTCCCTCCGGATCCGCCGGATTGAGCGGGCAGTCGAACCACTCGACCTTGCCCTCGGGCCAGTTAGTGATGTGCACCCTGATCGGATCCTGCACCACCATATAGCGGTTGGACCGGGCGTTCAGATCCTGGCGGACGCACCATTCCAGAAGCTGGATGTCCATCAGCTGGTCGCGCTTGCTGACGCCGATCTTGTCGCAGAACATCCGGAGCGACTCCGGCGTGTAGCCGCGGCGGCGCACGCCGCAGAGCGTCGGCATCCGGGGATCGTCCCAGCCGCTCACGAGGCCCTTTTGGACCAGTTCGAGGAGCTTGCGCTTCGACATCAGGGTATAGGTCAGGTTGAGCCGGGCGAACTCGTACTGATGGGACGGATAGATGCCGAGGGTCTGGATATACCAGTCATAGAGCGGACGGTGGACGTCGAACTCCAGGGTGCAGATCGAGTGGGTGATATGCTCGATGGAGTCGCTCTGCCCGTGGGTGAAGTCGTACATCGGATAGATGCACCACTTGTCGCCGGTGCGGTGGTGGCTGGTATGCTTGATCCGGTACATCAGCGGGTCGCGGAACATCATATTGGGATGCGCCATATCGATCTTGGCGCGGAGGACCTTCTCGCCGTCGGCGTACTTGCCGGCCTTCATCTCGCGGAAGAGACGGAGGTTCTCCTCCGGCGTGCGGTCGCGCCAGGGGCTGTTCTTGCCGGGCTTGTCGACCGTGCCGCGGCCTTCGCGGATCTCCTCCTGCGTCTGGTCGTCGACGTAGGCCTGGCCCCGCATGATCATCTGTTCGGCCCACTCGTAGAGCTGGTCGAAATAGTCGGAAGCATAGAGCTCCTTCTCCCACTGGAAGCCCAGCCAGTGGATGTCCTCCTTGATGGCGTCCACATATTCGGTGTCTTCCTTCGTCGGATTGGTGTCGTCATAGCGGAGATTGGTCTTGCCGCCGTACTTCTCGGCGAGGCCGAAATTGAGGCAGATGCTCTTGGCATGGCCAAGGTGCAGGTAGCCGTTCGGCTCCGGCGGGAAACGGGTCATGATACTGTCCACCTTGCCGGAAGCAAGGTCCTCTTCGATGATTTCCTCCAGAAAATTGCGGGTTTTTGTCTCTTCCATTTAAGAATTCGGATTAATTATCCCACAAATTTAGTAATTTTGCGTAAATTATTCAACACAGGAGCGGATATGATACAATCAATGACCGGATACGGCAAGGCGGAAGCGCAGCTCTCCACCGGAAAACTCACCCTCGAGATCAGGACCCTCAACGGCAAAAGCGCCGACATCACCATCAAGACACCCCTCCTGCCCAAAGACCGGGAACTCGAGGTCCGCTCCCGGCTCGCCTCCGCCCTCACCCGCGGCACGATCGATCTCTTCGCCACCTGGGAGCCCGCCGCCGGAGAAAGCGGCCGCAGTCTCAACGAACCCCTCCTGCTGGATTATTTCGAGCAGATCAGGCAGATTTCAGAAAAGGCCGACATCGGCATTTATCCCGCAACGGATCCCGCTACCTCGGCCGTGCTGATGAACGCCCTCCTGCGCCTGCCGGACGTAGTGGAAGCCAAGAAAAACGAGGTCATCTCCGAGACGCAGTGGCCGCTCGTGAGCGAAGCCCTCGACAGGGCCATCGCCGCCGTCAACGCCTTCCGCGACCGCGAGGGCGCCGTCCTCTACGAGGATGTCACGTCCCGCGTCCATACCATCCTCGGCTTCTACGACGAGATCGAGGCCCTCGAGGCCGAGCGCATCGCCGCCGTCCGCTCCCGCCTCCGGAAAAATCTCGACGAACTTTCCGCCAAGATCGACCCCTCCCGCTTCGAGCAGGAAATGATCTTCTACCTGGAGAAACTCGACATCAACGAAGAGAAAGTCCGCCTCCGCGAGCACTGCCGCTACTTCCTCGAGATCATCGCGTCCGACCCGCATCCCGGCAAGAAACTCGGTTTCATCCTCCAGGAAATGGGCCGCGAGATCAACACCACCGGCTCCAAAGCCAATCACGCGGGCATCCAGAAACTGGTTGTCCGCGCGAAAGACGAGCTCGAGAAAATCCGCGAGCAGAGTATGAATATCCTTTAGTTCTTCCCGACCTTGAGTTCGGCGCCGTTGAGGCCCCAGCAGCCGTTCTGGACAATGGGGATGTCCTTGCCGTCGAGGTTCTTGGCGTATTCGATCTTGTTGAGGAAGGTGTGCGAGTGACCGCCGACGACGAGGTCGACGTTGCGGGTATCGGCCACCATCTGCGAATCCAGATACGGCTCATCCTCGAAACCGATGTGGTTGAGGGAGATGACGAGGTCGCAGTGCTCCTCTTCCTTGAGGTGTTTCGCCCACTTGTTGATGACCTCGGCATCGTCGAACTTCGGCAGACGGGCGGCCTGGTCGGGATCGATGACGCTGGAGAGGTTGCAGAGGAGACCGGTGATGCCGATCTTCATTCCGGCCTTTTCCAGGGTGATCCACGGCTTGATGTGCTCCCCGGGATCGAAGGTGCGGAAGTCATAGTTGGCGCAGACGACCGGGCAGTTGAGCATGGATACACGGCGTACCATATCCTCGATGCCGTTATCGAATTCGTGGTTGCCGAGGCAGACCGCATCGTAGCCCATCGCGTTGATGGTCGCGATCTCGAGGTCGCCGTGCAGTTCGGTGAAGTAAGGCGAACCCTGGCTGAAGTCGCCGGCGTGGATCAGGAGGACATTCTCCGGGCCGTTGGCCTTGCGGACGCTGTCGATGAAGGCGGCACGTTCGATGACGCCGCCGCGGATGGCATTCACGGAGTCGACATAGACCGGCTCGAAATGCGAATGGGTATCGTTGAAGTGGAGGATGGTCAGTTTACCGTCCCATTTCGGAGCGCAGGCCGCCGCAATGAGGGCGAGTCCCGCTATGATCGCAAATCTTTTCATCGTTATTCCTGGGTTATGCGTCCGTCGACCGGGTAGACAATCTCCTTGCCCTCGGCCGTGAGCTGTTTGTAATAGTCCATCATGAAGTCAGACATCGTCACGTCGTACATTTCGAGCGCCTTGGCGTTCCTGGCGATGTTGAAGCCGTCGCCGCCGTTCAGCACGAAATTGATCGTCGCGACGTTGTAGATCTTCTTCGGATCGACCGGCTTGCCGCCGATGGTGGCGGATTTGAGCTTATGGTCGGCGGTATAGACGAGCTTGGCGCCGCCCTGGATCATCGTGCCCGGGTTGGCGGCCATCTGCTTGTAGATGACGAGCAGATCCTTGCCTGCGAGCTGGACGAAGGCGGTCTTGTTGCTCTTGAACGGGAACATCGAGAGGACGTCGCCCAGGGCCTGCTTGCCTTTGGTGAGGTCGCAGCGGACGCCGCCCGTGTTGGTGAAGCCCACGTCGATCTTCTTGCCGCAGGACTGCTCCACGCTGGCCATCAGGCGATCGACATACATATTGTACAGACTGCACTCGGGCTTTTCGCGAACCATCGTCTCGGGCGCGTAGCCGAGCGGGGTGCGAAGATCGGCGAGAGCCGGCTGCGCGTCGATGAGAATCTTCGCGACGGCAGGCGTGCAGCCCTTGCTGTACTTCTTGCCGTTTGGAGCGAAGTAGGTCGTACCTTTGAAGACGCCGAAGATCTGGTCGAGACTGTCGGCGTTGTCGGTGGTGACGATGCCGATGCCGGCGCGGTGGCCGTCCATCGGGATCTTCTTCCAGGAGAAGGTCAGCGTGCCCTCCCCCGCTTCCTGAGCCAATAGCACACCCGCTGCCGAAAGGAAGCAAAGGGCCATTGCGAAGATGAACGTTTTTTTAATGCTTTTCATATAAACAATTGGTTTGAAAAATTTCAGGGGAACTGTCTGCAACCGTTATTTCTGTTTGAGCCATTTCCAGAGGTCCTTGAAGGTGGACTTCTTGCCGTACATCAGGATGCCGACCTTGTAGATCTTGGCGCTGATCCAGGCAAAGAGCGCGAAGGTCGCGATGAGGATGGCGACCGAGAGGATGAGTTCCCAGGTCGGGACTCCGAACGGCAGGCGCGCGAGCATCACGATCGGAGAGGTGAACGGAATCATCGATCCCCAGAACACGATCTGGCTCTCCGGAGCCTTGAAGGCGTAGATCGCGATGAAGAAGCCCAGCAGCAGCGGGATCGTCACCGGAATCTGGAGCTGCTGCGTATCCGCCTCGTTCTCGACGGCGGAGCCGATAGCCGCGAACATCGAGGCGTAGCGCAGATAACCGAAGATGAAATACAGCAGGAAGGCGATGAGAATGGTGCCGTAATCGAGGCTGCCGAGGGTGGAGAAGATGGCCTGCACGCCCGTCGGTTCCGCAACGGCAGTGCTGTCAGCGGCGACGGCGGTCGAATCGGCCGCGGGAATCAGCGCGCCCAGGTCGGTCATATCCATTCCGGGGACGCTTACGCCCGGAGCCATCTGCTGCACCATCTCGGTCGGATCGGATCCGCCCGTCAGCGAAGCGATCTTATCCCTGCCGACGATGCCCGCCGCGACGGCCAGGATGGCGCCGGTCAGCAGGATCCACAGCAGGAACTGGGTCAGGGCCACCAGGGCGACGCCGATGATCTTGCCGAACATCAGCTCGGTCGCCTTTACCGATGACACCAGCACTTCCACCACGCGGCTCGACTTCTCCTCGATCACCGAGGACATTACCATTCCGCAGAACAAGGCGATGAACATATACAGCGCCATGCCGAGCAGCATCGAGATGACCATGTAGACGCCCGACTCGGAGATGGACTCCTTGCCCGCCTCGTCGACCGTGTAAGAGCGGAGACGGATATTGGACTTGACCTCCGACATGATCTTGTCGAGATCCTTGATCTTGTACGAATCGATGCGGTACGCCTCGACGGCGTCGTTGATGCGGTTTTCGATATTCTCCGAGGTCTCGATGCCGAGCGGTTTGGCAGAATAGGTATGGGCCGTCACCGTCCGCTGGACGCTGTCGAGCGGAGAAATCGCCAGGACGACGTCCATTCCGATGGCGTCGAGCGAGGTCTTGAGACTGTCCACATTCCTGCCCGTAAAGTCGTAATAGGCAACTACTTCCGTATTCTCCAGCGTCGGGAGGACAATGCCCGAAGCGTCCACGACCGCGACCTTCCTGGTCTCCTCCTTCGCCCCCATCATAATGACGGACGGAAGGATGCAGAGGGCCGCGAACACGACCGGCGCGACGAAAGTGATGATGAGGAAGGATTTCTTCTTGACCTTGTTGAGGTATTCCCTTCCGATGATGATTCCGAGTTTGCTGAAATTCATGGCTTATTCCTCCGTCACCAGTTTAATGAAAATGTCGTTCATCCTGGGCATCAGCTCCCGGAAAGCGTTGATGACCTTGCCCTTCCCGATCAGGCCGGTGAGGACGTCGTTGGTCGAGCCGCCTTCGGGGACGGGCAGGACCTCGCTGTGACGGCCTTCTTCGTCGGTGTATTCCACTTCGACGTTGTTGTTGCCGTACTTGCGGCGGATCTCCTCCACACCGCCGGTGATGACGAGATGCGACTTGTTGATCAGCGCGATTTCGTCGCAGAGTTCCTCGACGGATTCCATGTTGTGGGTGGAGAGGATGACGGTGGCGCCCTCCTCCTTGAGCCGGAGGATTTCCTTGCGGATCAGATCGGCGTTGACAGGGTCGAAGCCGGAGAATGGCTCGTCCAGAATCATCAGAGAGGGTTTATGGACCACCGTCGTGATGAACTGGAGTTTCTGGGCCATGCCCTTGGAGAGTTCCTCCACCTTCTTGTTCCACCAGTCCTTGATGTCGAAGCGGATGAACCATTCCTTGAGGGCGGCCTGGGCGTCGCGGGCGCTCATACCCTTGAGCTGCGCGAGGTACATCGCCTGGTCGCCGACCTTCATCTTGCGGTAGAGACCCCGTTCCTCGGGCAGATAGCCGATGCGCGCGACGACTTCGTCGGTGATGGGCGCGCCCTTGAAGTAAACCGCACCGGAAGTGGGGATGGTGATGCGGTTGATGATGCGGATCAGCGTGGTCTTTCCGGCGCCGTTCGGGCCGAGGAGGCCGAAGATCTTCCCTTCGGGAATATCGAGCGACACTCCGTCGAGCGCGACCTTCTCGCCGAAGGACTTACTGACGCTTTCACATCTGATTAATGGATCCATAAAATTCTTGTTTTCATCTTATACATTTAAAAGCTTCGTTGTCAATTCCATAAGCAGTTCGGCGGGAGTGGCTTCGCCGGCATCGCCGCCCTTGCCCTTGAAATCGTATTCATTGAGAAGGGAAACGGCGGTCATACACTTCGGAAGGGGGTAATTCCTCACGGCGGCATCGTATTCCTTGAAGAAGAAAGGGGAGACGCCGAGGGCCTTGATCTTGAGGTCCTGGGGGGGATTGGGATTCTTCTGGAGGACGGCCTCGTAGCGAAGAATCCGGTTGAAATGGGTGAAGAGCGCGCTCGTCGCCATCGGGAGGGCGAACTTGGCGCCAGCGCCGATGAAGGCGGCCGTCCGGAGCGCCGCGGCGGCGTTGCGGTAGGACAGCTGCCGGGTGAGTTCGAAGATGCTGAATTCGCGGCTGATGCCGACATTGGTCTCTACATCCTTCACGGTGACCGTGGTGACGCCCTCCGGAAGATTCTTGACCATCTTGTCGGTCTCGACGGCGATGCGGCTGAGGTCGGTCCCGGCGAATTCCGCCAGAAGGGCGGCCGCCTCGGGGTCGATCTGCAGGCCGCGGCCGGCGTAATACTCCGGAATCCACCGGGGCACTTCATAGTCGCGAAGGGCCGGCGAATCCACCACGACGCCCTTCTTGAGAATGGTCTTATAGAGCGCCTTGCGCTTGTCCAGCGAGGCGCCGTGCATGCAGAGCACCAGCACCGTCGACTCCAGCGGCCGGCTGCAGTAGGGTTCCAGGGCCTCGATATCCTTCATCGCCTGCGCCTCGCGGACCACCACGAGCTGGCGGTCGGCCATCATCGGATAGCGCATCGCGGCCGTGGCGACCGCGTCTGCGTCCACGTCGGCCCCGTAGCAGATGGTCTCGTTGAAGTCTTTTTCCCAGTCCTGCAGGCAGTTGTCGACGATGGCGTTGCAGACGAGGTCGGGATAGTAGGGCTCCTCCCCCATCAACAAATAGATATTCTTGAAGACGCCCTGTCTGACGTCTTCAAGAATATCACGGCACTGCCGGTCTGTCTCTATGTAGGATTTAGCGGCTATTTCTCGAATTTCTTTTCTTTGATCCGGACGATTTTCTCCTTCATCGCGTCGACGGCCTCGGTGATGGCCTCCTCGAAGGTGTGGGCGTTGCGCTCGATGATGAGTTCCTCGCCGGGGATATGGGTCTGGATCTTGACGGCCTTGTTGTCGGGCTCCTGCAGGAGCGAAAGGGTAACCTCGGTGACATCGACGCCGTCGAAGAACTTGGCAAGTTTCGATACTTTCTTGTCTACATAGGCCAGGAGTTTCTGGTCTGCATCAAACTTCAGGGATTGTACTCTAATCTCCATTTTTACCTCCGTTTTTAGCCCGGGGATGGGCATTCACATAAACATTCTTGAGCCGCTCGACGCTGGTGTGCGTATAGACCTGCGTTGCCGCGAGCGAAGCGTGTCCGAGCATTTCCTTGATGGCATTGAGGTCGGCTCCGTTGTCCAGCAACTCCGTTGCGATGGTGTGCCTCAATACATGGGGAGAACGCCTCCCTGCGATGCCCGTTCCCGCCGCGAAAACGCGCTTGACCACCCTGTCCACATACACCGGGTACAGGGACTTGCCTGTCTCGGTGAGGAGCAGCGGGTCGGAAGCGGTCCTGCTGCAGCCGAGTGTCGACTCAACCGATTTCAAATATAATGAAATTTCTTCACAAAGCGATACAATCAGCGGAATTTCTCTCATTTTGTCGCCTTTTCCGCGGACGGAAAGGACCCGACGCGCCGTGTCGACGGAGCCCGCCGTGAGGGAAATCAGTTCCGAACGGCGAAGGCCGGTGCAGAACAACAGATTGATTATCAGCCGCTCCGTCAGCCGCTTCTGGTAGTCCTTCCCACCGTGGAGCGCCTCATATTCCCGGATCAGATACGCCGTATCGGCAAGATACGTATCCAGGGCCTCCTTCCGGAAAACCTCCGGGAGACGCTTTTCCGTCCGGGGCCGGGAAATCAGCCCCACCGGGTTGGTCCGGATGCGGCCGGTGGTGATGAGGTGGCGGCACAGCCCGCTCAGCACCGACAGGTGCAGGTTGACCGTTCGCGCCGAGATGCCGCCGTCGAGGAGCTTCACCTCGTATGCACGCAGCATCGCGGGGGTCAGGCTCGCGACCAGCAGGTCGTCCGACGCCTCCTCCCCTTCCCCGGCATAGACCGAGAATCGCTGCAGGGCGTCGCGGTAGAGGGCGACCGTCCGGGGGGAATACCGCCGGGCCGTCCCGATGTGCCGGATATAATCGTCGATGATCATTTGACGGGGTGCAGTCCGATTTCGGCGGCCTTGCGGCGCATCAGGGCGTCGGCCTCGGCGAAATTGTTGCCGATCTCTCCGTCCAGGATGGCGTTCTTGACGGCCTCCTTGAGGATCCCGATCTCCTGACACGGCGGGATGCCGAAGAGGTCCATCACGTAGGCGCCGTCGATGGGGTTCTTGAAATTGCGGATCTCGTCCTTCTGCTCGACCTCGGCCATCTTCCGCTTCACGAGCTCGAAATTGGCCCGGATGCGGGCGACCTTGACGGGATTCTTCGACGTGATGTCGGCGTTGCAGAGGGTCATCAGGTCGTCGATGTCGTTGCCGGCGTCGAAAAGCAGGCGCCGCACGGCGGAATCCGTCACCTCCTCGTCCACCAGCGCGATCGGCCTCAGATGGAGATCCACCAGTTTCTGCACGTACTTCATCTCGTCTCCCTGCGTCATTTTCAGCGACTTGAAAATGCCCGGGACCATCTTGGCGCCAATGACGTTGTGCCCGTGGAATGTCCAGCCCTGCCCCGGCACGAAACGCTTGCTGCGCGGCTTGCCGATATCGTGCAGGAGGGCCGCCCAGCGGAGCCAGAGCTTACCTCCGTCGACAGCCGCTACATTGTCGAGCACCTGCAGGGTGTGGGAGAAATTCTCTTTGTGGCCCTTGCCGTCCATCGTCTCGACGCCCTTGAGGGCCTGCAGCTCGGGCAGGACATAGGGCAGAAGCCCGCCTTCGTCCATCAGACGGAATCCCCTGGACGGGGTGTCGCAGAGAAGTGTTTTGTTGAGTTCCTCGGCGATGCGTTCCTTGGAGAGAATCTCCATCCGGGGAGCCATCCGCCGCATCGCGGCCATCGCCTCGGGGACGATGTCGAATGTGTGCTCCGGAGTGGAAAGCTTGGCCGCGAAACGGACGGCGCGGAGCATCCGGAGCGGATCGTCGCTGAAGGTGACCTCCGGATCGCAGGGGGTGCGGATGATGCCGGCGGCAAGGTCGCGGATGCCCCCGAAGGGGTCCACGAGGGCGCCGAAATCTTCCTTCTGAAGGCTGAAAGCCATCGCATTGATGGTGAAATCTCGCCGCAGCTGGTCCTCCTCGAGGGAGCCGTCTTCGACGATGGGATTGCGGGATTCGCGGTGATAGGACTCCTTCCGGGCGCCGACGAACTCCACTTCGATGCCCTGATAGCGCAGCATCGCCGTCCCGAAATTGCGGAACACGGAAACCTTGCTCCGGACCTTGGCGCCGACGGCCTCGGCCAGCTCGATGCCCCGCCCCTCGACGACGATGTCGATGTCGTCGTTGGCGCGCCCCAGGAAGCAGTCGCGGACATAGCCGCCGATGACAAAGGCTCTCACGCCCAGCTCGGCCGCCGTCTCGGAGACGATCCCGAAGATCTTATGATCCAGATATCCTTCTGTAATGGTTGCCATGCTGCTGGTTATTTTGCGTTGCAGGTTGCCGGGGTGTCAGGTGCAGGGGCGGCGGGCGCTGAGGCGGTGCCTGTCATTTCCGCCCAGGACGGGAGGCTTGCGAGCGGTTCGAAGCGGTCCCCGTTCTTTCCGAAAGCATAGGTAGCCACGCCGCTCGTGACGATGATATACTTCACATTCAGCACATTATTGTAACGGAGCGCCTGACCGGTGACCTTCCCGTCGACCGTCACGTCCGGCCGCTTGCATTCCACGATGACAAGTGGATTCCCGTCCCGGTTCCACACCACAAGGTCAGCCCGCTGGGGCTTCCCCGACGGCAGCGTAAGCGCCACCTCGCTCATCATCATATGCGAGGGAACCCCCATCTCTTCCTTCAGCACACCGATGAACCACTGACGCACCCTCTCTTCGGGCGTCAGCGCCACCTCCTTCCGACGAAGCGGATCATACACGGTCTCCTGCGGCATCATTTAACGATTTACCCTACAAAATTAAACATTTTTTTAAAATTTTGGAGATTCAAAATAAATTGCTACCTTTGCAGTCCCTTGAAGGGCGCATAGCTCAGTTGGTTTAGAGCACCTGCCTTACAAGCAGGGGGTCGGCGGTTCAAATCCGTCTGCGCCCACGTAGGTCCACTTAAGTCCATTTATAGCTTCATCGCGAAACAGCCCTTGAGATTACGGATTAATTCGCTAACTTTGGTTGTTTAATCGTCAGACAATGGAGCAGATTCCCGAACTACAATCCCTGCGGGAAGCCGTCGAGGCACGGTTCAAGATTCCCGTAAAGACAACGGCCGGATTCGAACGGCTCTCCGCCGCGATCGAATTCACCATCGGCGAAAGCCTGGGCGCATCCACCCTGAAACGGCTCTGGGGCTACATTCCCAGCCGGACAACGCCGCGTCTCACCACCCTCGACATTCTCTCCCGCTACGCAGGGCACAAAGACTTCAAGGCCTTCTGCGCCTCCCTCCACGCGGAGGACAGCTCCGACTTCCTCGGCGACCGCAACTACATCACCGCCGCCGAACTTTCTCCCGGCGACCGCATCCGCATCGGCTGGCCCCCCAACCGCCTCGTCACCCTCTCCTACCTCGGCGACGACCGCTTCGAGGTCCTGGAATCCCTCAACGCCAGACTCCGGCAAGACGACCGCATCGAAGTCTCCTGCCTCCTCAAGGGCTGGCCCCTCTTCGTCCCCGGCATCCTCCGCTCCGGCACCCTCACGCCCCCCTACATCGCCGGCAAGGCCCACGGCCTCACCATCCTGGAACGCCTCTAGCGGCCCGGGGCGTCCCTTCCCTGGCAGGACCCGGCCGAGGATGCGTACGAAAATAAGACTCCGGGCGAAAAGTACCGTTTCCGCCCGGAGTCTATGCTTTTTCCCGGAGGATCCGGGCGTTTTCGCGGCTTTTTGACCGGAGTCTATTCCACTGTGTATTTTGTTGTATGGTACTCCGTGGTCGGAGTAGCGGTAATGACCTCCACCCAGATATAATTTGAATAGCGGACACGTTCATTTTCGAAGGCCAGATAGATGGTCTTTGCTCCTTTGGCCGGGATGCGGCCATTACAGGACTGTGTGCCGAGAGTGGAATAATCCACGTCGTAATGCAGTTCAGAGGCCTGCCTGGTTCCATCCTGGAACTGTTTTGCCGCGCTCTGGTTTCGGATGACATACATATTGCAGTAGGCGTCTTCTTCACGAAGCGGACGGTTGTCGTCCAGAAGCGTGCTGAAAAGGCCGTTGCTGCGCGAGGATTCATACAGCGGAAGCCCGAGGAAACGGACCTTTTTGTATGACAGGTTCATCTTGTCGGGGAATTTGCCGTCGACACTCTTATCCTGTTCACTGGTAGATATACGCAAATTATACAGGACATCCGTTGCACCCGACGGAATCTGGACCGCAACGACCGCCTTCGATTTGGCAGCAGTGGAAAAGGCGGATTTGAGCTGGCTGGAAAGCGTGAACTTGCGCGGCTGGTCGAAAGCGGCGCGCATCGTGACGCCTTTGTTCGATTCGACACGGAAATCCCCGGCCTTGGCTTCGATCACCTCAGATTGCACCTTTTTAAGCGGATGAGGATGCTTCGTCATCCGATATGTTATGTCTATGGATGCATATTGAGTACCGACCGGCGCTACTTCCACCAGATAAATACCCTTATTGGCAACGACAAGGGAGTCCGTCACCTGATTCTTCTTCGAATAGGTTTTCAGTAGCTGCCGGGCATCAGCGTTATATAACTTCACCGTTCCGGGATTCTGGAGTCCGATCGTATAGTAAAGGATATCTCCTTTTTCCAGATATACCGGATAGGCAGTCGTCCCTTCCAGCAGACAATCGTCATTCACTTCGGCCGGAACAACCATCGTTTTGAGACGGACAGTCGCAGCCGATTCCGCATCACTCTTGAGGGTGGCGAGACGCCTTTCCAACTTCACGCAGGCCTCCTTCCCCGCTTCGTCCATCCCCGTCGTATCGTTCCTGTACTTCAGCGCTTCGACTTCCGACAAGTAATCCTCAACATCGTCCACAGACGCATTTGAAATGCCACCAAGTTGTTGTTCAAGCTTCTTTACCGTCTCCAGGGTTTCAGAATAAACCTCGGATTCATAGGACGACATCGACTTCTTCTCCGCCGGCTGACCGCAGGAGAGAACGATGACGGGAAGTGCGAGAAATAGAATCTTCTTTACCATATCGTAAAAAATGCAAAAATGCTTAATAACCAACTTTTTATATACTCAAACCAGAAAACTTTCTTCATCACGGCCGCCCACCCGGGGAAGATGATGAGAGATGCGATAAAAAGTGCGGAAATTCCGATGATGATCGCCAGCGTAACGGGTCCCTCTCTTTTCTCTTTATTTACCCGTTTCTTTACAATCTTCAACTTCTCCCTGGCTTGAATCAGGTCCAGATTCCCTGGACGTTCCTTCTCCCAATAATCCAACAGATTGACGGCTTCTTGATAGATCGGTGTAATGTCGCTACTATCAATATCCTCGGAGAAAACACCAATTACCTCAATGTACTGCATTAATTCAGAAGGATTAGATGGAGTCTCTTCGAGGAGTATGTCACCTCCGGATTTATATCCAGCCTTACCGTAATTGTCCCAATACGCCTTATCCGCCGCCATATAGCGTCGCTTCAAAGAGTCATAGTATGAGTGGTCAGTTGTCACTGAAGCACTACTATCATGTCCTCTGCGCCAATCTCTTTGGCGATGGAGCGCAGGTAAACCTGCTCAGAAAGAGCCACTTCACCGTCAGCCTTGGCAATCCTCATAAGGCCTTCGAGAAGACTTGCAGTATTCATTGCATCATCCTTGAAAGGCTTCAAATCAATTTTTTGACGCCTTGGATTCTCGATCTCAAGTATGAGT
>ONSU01000011.1 GCA_900320545.1 uncultured Bacteroidales bacterium
GCCTGGCTATAGCGGAGAACCGCTTTGAAGAAAGCTGTGGGAACGGTCACTTTTTCGCTGGACCGGTCGATGACATAGTATTGGGCTCCCTTGGTGATGCAGCCGGAGACGACATAACAGGTATCTGACTGGCCTGCCCATGAACGGACTTTACCCTCCAGATCCATCCAAAGGCCACCGCCGAAGTCCGAGTTCTGTGGTACTATGTTCGTGCTGAAGAACGTCGTTGAGTTCAGCTCAAAACCGGCACGGTCAGCAGAGGGAAGCTGCTGCCCCCTCTTATACCATCCATTGTTGCCTTCTCTGTAGCCGCCACTGACATTCTGCTGCCTTGCGCCCGGAAGAAGCGGATCGTAGCCCCATTCATCGGTACGTGATGCGCCTGCGAAAATGGACTTATAAAGCGGATAGGCCACCCATTTGGATACTCGGTTGTCATAATCCCAATAGAACGACCAGTTGCGGATCTTCTTTCCGTTCAAGGTGCCATCGTGGCAGAAAAACTCGAATCCGTCAACTTTGAAAACTTCCGGAAGTTCAAGCCACCCAGGGGCGGATGTATCGAGCGGAGGCATCTCCTGGGTTTTATTGTCTTTCTTGCAGGATGCGGCCGCCAACAGCACCAGGACTACCATCAGGAGGTAAATCAGCTTTTTCATATCCGGGAAATTTTGAAGTTTTTTATTCTTCCCAGACGGGACGGATAGAAGCCCCGCCATACCGGTTCCCAAATGCCCAGATGCCGAATGAGGATCCGAGAGTGAGCTGGATGGCATTGTCCGGCTTTGTCTCGTTTCTGGTGGAAGACCAGTAAGAGCCGTCTTCCGAAACCCCTTCTCCTATTTGGGAACCTTCAGCATAGCCGGCCAACGGAAAGAAGAGGGAATTGCCTGTGGATTTTTGCGTAATGAGAACGCCGTAGACGCCTTCACCGCTGCCGTATTTGTAATTGCGATCAAAACTGTAGTCCTCTTTGCCCGACAAACTGAGCAGGGCCTGGCATTCAGCCATTGTCGGCATGCGCCATTTGCCGCCGGCCAGAATGCGGGCCGCATCTTTTTCGATAGGGATGACGGCCGGGTTATCACTGTAAGTATAGTTTGACTGCGAATAATTATCTTTGGGGGCCGTTTCTCCCCATGCAAAGAAGTCGCCGTAATCTTCCGGGTTGGAGCAGAGGCCATTCCTGCTGAGATTGGCCTTGGCCCAGTAGAGCTTATAGGTCGTTCCGTCATCCCTGGTCATAACGATGCCAAGGTCAACGGCGCCATCCGGAACCTTCGGGGTAGCGGGCTTGTCTTTTTTGCAGGATACGGCCAGCATCATCAAGGCGGCCATCGAGAGGAAGAAAATAATTCTTTTCATACGCGAGTGATTTTAGATAACGATGCAAGTTAGCGATTTTCAGCGGATTTTCCAAAGCGCTGGAACCCGGTTTCGATGTTCCAGCTGATGCAGTTGAGAGCGCCACCATCACGAACCAGGTCCTGGCAATTGTCTATCCGGATAACCTTATGGTCCGGATAATAATCCTGAATCTGCTGCAGAGCAAGCTTATCTTCCTTTACACGAAGACCGGGGACAAAAATGCATCCTTTAACCTGCAGAAAGTTCAAGTATGCCCACGAGAGTCTGCTGCTGCAGGGTGCGCCGTAATGTAACTCCTCCACATAGAAATAAGGTTCCAGGGCTTGAAGAAGCCGATTCCGCAGGCCCGGATCGAAATCGGCATAGTTGTTCAGCAAGACGCAATCCCGGGAGATGAATCTGACCATCCCGTCGGCGTGGCCGAACATCTCGTAACGGTCCCATGGAATCAGAACAATCCGGGCGCCCGTCAGTTTTTCCAGTTCGTCTATGAGAGCGTGCTTATGATATTTGGGATTCTCCTGAAATATCTTGTCCGTCATGATGACTTTGTCGCCGCACTTGACCACGTTACCTCCATCCAGAACTATGTCCGAGACGACGCAATCGAGGTGCATGTCCTTTACGATTGTCGGGATGTCAGGGATATAGTCTTGCTCATCCCTCAGGTAATCCGGACAGTAAAGATAATTCAGAAACTTGTCTTTACTCAACTGAATCGGCATATAGTCGCGTGCCCAGACGTGTTTTGCGGATTGGGTTCCGGGAATCGTACTTACGCTGATATCCTCGGCGCGCAATGCCTCAAGGAGATTCATGTACAAGGGCATATAATTTTTCAGGCCCTCGGCCAGATATACCTTGTCGGTTTGATAATCCTGAATCATAGGGGTAGGCTTATATTTAATTATTTAATAATCAGCCGAAACATGCGACAAAGATAGGCGGTCCTTTTGAGACCGCCAAACGGAATTTGTTAAAAAGTGTTAAAGGAGAAATGATATCACGCCAGGGCCAGCCCGTCCTTGAAGGCGTTGCCGACGGCTTCGCCGAGGACGAGGTAGCGGTTATTGAACGGGTCGAAGGTTATGGGGGCGAGGAGCGCGACGTCGATGTTGCCGTTCTCGTCCAGGATGCTTTCGTCCGCGGAGACGTTCACGATTTCACCCTTGAGGATGCCGGTCTCCTCGTCGTAGGAGATGAGCCGGCACTCCAGCGAGAGCGGAAGTTCGCGGATGAGCGGAGCGTCCACGAAAGCGGATTTCTCCACCGTCCAGCCGGCGCGGGCGACTTTGTCGGGCACTTTGTTGCCGGATACCACGCCGACATAGTCGCAGGCGACTATCTGGGCGCGCGTCCCCATACTGACGGTGAACGCCCCCCTCGCGCGGAGGTCCTTCACGGTACGGTGTCCTTTGCTCAGGTCGAGGGTGATCTCCGTGAAATCGGAAATACCGCCCCAGGCAGCGTTCATCGCGGAGGGAACGTCATTCTCGCCGTAAGCGGCGATGATAAATACAGGCTGCGGATAGCAGAGGGGTTTCGCCCCGAAATTTTTACGTGCCATAGTCGTTCAGTTCTTTGAAGTTTTCGTTGCAATTTAATGATTTTCCCCGAATCCTGCAAAACGGTCCGACTTAAATTGCTTCCGACAAAATTTCTGCAAGTCTTGCAGGAATTATGGCGGCGGGCGCGGCGGGCGTATCTTTGCCGTTGAAAACCTCTAAATTATTAAAACTATGAACATCTACAATGTAATTATCCTTGACGAGAGCGGCAGCATGTCGTCGATCTACAAAGAAACCCTGGCCGGCATGAACGAGGTGCTCGGCGGCATCCGGAAAAACCAGCAGGAGTTCCCGGACCAGAAGAATTTCGTAACCGTCGTGACTTTTGAAGGGAACGGGATGAAGGGGATCAAAGTGCGGCGCGACCGTGTCCCCATCGAGAACGTCGCGGATTTTACCGAAGCGGACTACAGGCCGGGCGGATGCACCCCGCTGTATGATGCGATGGGCAAGACGCTGAGTGAACTGGAGGGCCTGGTCCGGGAAGACGACCGGGTGCTGGCGACCGTCATTACCGACGGGATGGAGAATTCATCCGAAGAGTATTCCGGCAAGGCCGTCAAGGCGCTTGTCGACCGGCTCCGCGGGAAGGGGTGGACCCTCGCCTATATCGGAGCCAATCAGGATGCGGTGGAAGTCGCAAGAGACCTGCACATCTCCAACGCCCTGAATTTCGACGCCACCGGCGAGGGGGTGGCAATGATGAGCGTCAAGTTCAGCAAAGCCAGGTCTAAGGCGAGTGTCCTGTGGCAGAAATTGAGTTGTGAAGGGCGCCATGAGGCACTGGATAATTTTTTCTCCGACGATCAGGTGAATGAGATAAAAGACTAGTGGTCCCAGATGACCAGGTCGCGGTCGAGGGCGATCTTCCGGGGCTCACCATAGCGGCCGTCCACATAATAGAATCTGGCTATGCGGTCGCCGACGACATCCCGGAAGGCCTTCTTGATCCGTGAAAAACACACGTTCAGGCCATTTCCGAAGGGGTCCAGCAACTTTTGGACACTCCCCTGTATCTTTTCGACATCGTCTCTGCCGGTGATGCCGAGGTAGTACTGGAGAATCTCATCCCCGTAGTCCTGGAGTTCCTTGAGACGGGCCCCTTCCGGATGCCTGAGATAGAAGAAATACACCGCCTTGGTCAGGTCGTCCATCTTGACCTCCTTGCCCTCATAGTCGGGCAGGAGAAGACGGCCGGACGTGGTGATATTGAGGCGGCTGAGTCTGACCCGGTAGCCGAGAAGGATGTCCAGGTCCTCGATGGTAATGCCGAATTTCCGCTCTATCTCTTCCCAGGCCTCGATGATCTCCCGCGTCCTCGGGTCAAGGGGCGTTTCCTCGTCTGCCGCCCTCTCAAGGAGCGATTCGTCCGCCTCCGCTTTTATTGTAGTAAACCAGCAGCCCTCTTTGGGCCAGATGCTCCCGGACCGATGGACAGGCTGACAGGCCGGGGCTCCCTCTTCCAGGATCCCGTCCGGGATCGCCCGGAAGCGGGTCTCTCCATTTCGCCTGTAGAGGAGTCCGGTCCGCCCTTGCAGACCGGCCATTTCCCGGATCCGGCGGTACATATCCTCCACCGAAACGCCATCCTCCCGGCCCGGAGACAGATACCGGAGCAACTCCGGCGACAGCCGCTCCACCAGATCCGGCAGGAACAGAAGGGTATAGCCCCTCTCCTTCAGGTATTGCGGAAGGTCCTTCCGGACTATATTCAAAAGAACGTCCGACGTCCCGCTCCCGCCATCCACGAAAAGCGCCATCCCCTCGCTGAGGAACGGAACAGAAAGCCGGATTTTCTCGTCTTCGTTATGATTGATATCGCCCATCATTTTTTATTTTGCCGCAAGTTAATCAAAAAACGCACAAAAAATAAGACTCCGGGCGGAAACCTTTCATTTCGCCCGGAGTCTATGTTTTTTCCCGGAGGATCCGGCCGCGCACAGCAGGAGGAGGAAAACGAAGACGGAGAGACGGCCGGGAATGTCGCCGACGCGGACGAAGAAGGTCTGTCGGGAGGAGAGGTTGACGCGGCCGGAAAGGGTGGCGCTCTGCCACCAGGGAGTCTTTTCGAGAATGCGGCCCCGCTGGTCGATGAGGGCGGAGATGCCGGTGTTGGCGCAGCGGGCGATGTCGCGGCGGGTCTCGATGGCGCGGAGCGAGGCGTAACTCAGGTGCTGCCTGTAGCCCGGGGTGTCGCCCCACCAGGCGTCATTGGTGATGACCGTCAGGAGCTGCGCCCCCGCCCGGATATAGTCGCGGCAGTAGTTGCCGTAAACGGACTCGTAGCAGATGGCGCATCCGACGGGAATTTCACGCCCCGCGGCGCGGAAGGTCAGGCAGGTAACGCTGTCCTGACCGACATCGCGGCCCATCACCCCGCCGAGTTTCTCGTCCAGCGGAACGAAGACGGCGGGATAAGGCGTGCTCTCGACGCCGACGACCAGTTTGGATTTGTGGAAAATGTCCTTCCTCCCGGTCGAATCCACCATCAGCGCGGAGTTGTGCGTCTCGATCCAGCCGTCGTAGCCGGCCCATTGCCGCGCCGTGCGGGAAGGGCGGTTCTCGAAGCGCTCGATCGAAACGGCGCCGAGGAGGATGTTGCACCACGGATGCTCCCGTGTGAATCCCACCATCCGGCGATAGGTCGGACTCAGCATCGGATCGTTGACCCAGATGTCGCTCGTGAAGGTTTCCGGGGTAAGGATCAGCAGCGGGGTCACGGTATCGCGGCGCTCCCGGACGGCCTTCTGCGCCTGGTCGAGGAGGATGGCGTTCTGCTGCTGCTGGCTCATCGCCGTGAATTTGTTGTAGGGGTCGATATTGGGCTGGAGAATGGCGACATCCAGCGGATCGTCCGTTTCCCGGTAACTCCACCAGATGCCGAGCGACAGGGCGACGGGAGCCAGAACGACAAGCACGAGCCCCGTGACGGCGGCCCCGCGGGCTTTGCCGTTCCGCCGGCCCCAGGAGCCGTCGGACAGCGCGACCATGATTTCGAAGACGGCGAGATTGACCGCCCAGACCCAGAGCGAGCCGCCGAGGGTGCCGGTGAATTCGTACCACTGCACCAGCGGAAGCGTCCGCGAGAAGGCGTTGCCGAGCACCAGCCACGGCCAGGAAATCTGGGCCGCATCGAGGTAATATTTCTCCCAGGCGATCCAGGCGGCCGCGAGGAAGATATAAGGCAGGACTCCCCCGTTCATTCGCTTCTTCACCCAGCGGAACAGGCCGAATACCACCGACATCTGCAGGGCGTTGGCCACCGAGGCGAAGATGCCGCCTCCGACGGTGGCGTTGCAGACCCACCAGGTCGTGAGGAGGTTCCAGACGAGGAAGAAGGAATAGTGGAAGATCCAGAAATGCTTCCTGCCCTCAAGCGTGGCGATACGCTCGGCAGAAAGCAGCGGAACCAGCGCAAGCAGCATCAGCCAGCCGCAGCCGGGCAGCAGGAAAGCGCCCGAGGCGGCCAGTACGCCGAGGAAGAAGAGCAGGATGTATTTTCCATTCTTGCGCATGGAATACAAAGATATGATTATTTTTCGTAACTTTGTCAAAATCTTGTCCGCTATGGCAACGACCCGAAGAAAACACAAAATCCCCGAAGGGAAACTGACCTGGAGTTTCGTGCTCAAGAATGTGGCGGCGGCCGTCGTGGTGCTCGTCCTCATCTTCCTCGGCATTTCCTGGTGGCTCAACGCATACACCAACCACGGCAAGACCGTCGTGGTCCCCGACCTCACCAACATGACCGGCAAGGAAGCCGCGAAGGCGGCCCGCAGCGCCGGCGTACGCGCCACGGTGGAGGATTCCGTCTTCATGCCCAAACTCGGCAAGGGGATCGTCTTCCGGCAGGAGCCGAGGGCCGGCCAGACCGTCAAGAAGGGCCGTCACATCCGCCTTACCGCGAATGCCGTCGTCCCCCGGAAGGTCTCGATGCCCAACCTGGTCGGCTACAACATCATGGAAGCCAAGGCCGAAATCCTCAGCCACGGCCTCACGATCGGCCGCCTGGAATATGTCCGCGACATCGCCACCAACGTGGTCATGGAGCAGAAAGTGAACGGCCGTCCCATCCGTCCGGGCGTGGAGATCACCTCCGGGTCCGAAGTCTCGCTGGTGCTCGGGCTCAACACCCGCTTCGGCACCACCGTCGTACCGAATGTGGTCGGCAGCAAATACCTCAGCGCCATCGACGGACTCCACGACAACTTCCTCAACCGGGGCCGCGTAGTGGCCGATCCCGACATCCGCACGTATGCCGATTCCATCCAGGCGTTCGTCTACCGTCAGGATCCTTCCCCGCGCACTTCCCGGACCATGGGCTCACCGGTCGTCCTCTATCTCACCAAGGACGAAAGCAAGGTTCCCGCGAAATGAGTCCGGACAGCGGCGATCTCTTCGAGCATTACCGCCTGGTGGCCGACAAGGGTCAGGCCCCCGAGCGGATCGACAAATTCATCTCCACCCATATCGAGGGAACTTCCCGCCACCGGGTGCAGCTGGCCATCAAGGCCGGCTACGTGTTCCTGAACGACACCCCGGCCAAGGCGAACGCCATCATCCGTCCGGACGACGTCATCTCGGTCCGAATGCCGTATCAGCGCCGCGGCGTGGAAATCCTCCCCGAGGATATTCCGCTCGACATCGTCTACGAGGATGAAGACGTGCTGGTCGTGAACAAGCCCGCCGGAATGGTGGTGCATCCCGGCCACGGCAATTTCTCCGGAACGCTCATCAACGCGCTGTCGCACTATCTCGGCATCACCCAGGGGCCGGATGCGGAGGACGAGCGGATGGGCATCCTGGTGCACCGCATCGACAAGGACACCTCCGGCCTGCTGCTGGTGGCGAAGACCGTCGAGATGCAGCAGCGGCTGGCCAAACAGTTCTTCGAGCACAGCATCGAACGCAAATACATCGCCGTCGTCTGGGGCAACATCAAGGAAGACGAAGGAACGGTGGAAGGCACCATCGGCCGCGACCCCAACGACCGGCTCCGCTACCGCGTCTACGATGATCCCGAAAAGGGGAAATACGCCTGTACGCACTACAAGGTCCTGGAGCGCTTCGGCTTCATCACCGTCATCGAATGCCGCCTGGAAACGGGCCGCACGCACCAGATCCGCGTCCATATGTCCTCGCTGGGGCATCCCCTCTTCAACGACGAACGCTACGGCGGCGCCGAGATCCGCCAGGGAACCATCTACAGCAAGTACAAGCAATTCATCCAGAACTGTTTCGAAATCTGTCCCCGCCAGGCCCTCCACGCCAAGACCCTCGGCTTCGTCCATCCCCGCACCGGCGAAATAATGCGCTTCGACTCGGAAGTCCCCGCCGACATGACGGCCCTCATTGAAAAATGGCGCCGCTACGTCGCCGGCTGAAAGCCCGGCGTGCCACATCATTCCAGGACTTGTTCACCACATCATTCCCGGAACAAGTTCGGGAATCTTACGATTCTTCCAAAAAATTGTACAAAATTCAAAAACTTTGATTATCTTTGCAGTCCCTTTCGGGAATCTGGGTGTGGCGCAGTTGGTAGCGCACCTGGTTAGGGACCAGGAGGTCGCTCGTTCAAGTCGAGTCACCCAGACACAAAATCAAGCACTTGCGGAGTTTCCGCAGGTGCTTGTTTCGTTTTTTGCCGATGTTTTTTCTTTGTCTTTTGGGGAAGGTCTGATTTCAGGGGCCGGACCTTCCCCGTCCAAACATTGCTACAGTTCCTTCAGATGCAGGATCACTGGGGAAGGTCCCCGGCATGTAATCACACCTTCCCCACGAAAGGGCGTCAGAAACTGTATCCCAGCCCGATCAGGAAGGTGTTCCCGATCTCTTTGTTGGCTGTGAGGAAGGTGGCGGAGAGGCGCACGCCGTAGAAGGTGGCACCGGCGCCGAGGGAGAAGTGCGAAGGCATCACGGAGCCCGCGGAGGCGTAGCGATAGCCGGCGCGGACCCAGCCGATGTCCTTGAGGCCCAGCTGGAAGCCGGCGGCGACGGCCCATTCGCGGTTGAAGGCGAATTCGGCCGACAGGGCGGGCTGGAGGTGGACGATGCCCACGCGGGCTACGTAATCGCCGGACAGGCGGGCGACCGGCACCAGGGCGTACTTCGTCGGGACGACGGTCGACTGTGCCTTGGGACCGAAGTTGCTCACGCCGGCCATCACATTGAAGTCCTTGCCGTGATATTGCAGGAAGGCGTCCATCGATACGCCCCAGAGGCGGTAATCGCTCATCATCTGCTGCTGGGCGTACTTGATATTGACACCGATCCCCACGCACTTGGCGATCGAGAAGGCAAGGCCGCCGCCGATTACCATATCATAGGGCTTGAAGGGTTTGCCGTTATAGATCTCTTCCGCGTGCATATCGCGGGCGAATCCGACCGTCAGGCCGAACCATTTCCCGATCTTGAAAGCGCCGCCGGCATTCACGACGTGATCCTTCCACACGGAAGGGGCCCACATCGCGTAATTCACGCCGATGGCGAAATGCCGGTCCATGAAGGGAACGGCGGCGGGGTTGCCGAAGGCGGCGTAGGAAAGATCCGCACCGGAGACGGCGGACGACGCGGCGCCGGCGAGGGCCGCATTCACGGGGTCGCGGTCCATCGCGACGAAAGGAAGCACGTTGTCGGTGGACTGGGCCGCCAGGCGGACGGCCGCAAGGGCGCAAAGGACAAGCGCCAGGATATATCTTCCGCGCATCATTTCTTGACAATCGTTAGTTTATGGGTCTGTCCGTCCGTCGTGGCGGTCAGCGCATAGCGGCCGGGAGCCAGAGAGGAAACGTCGACCACAAGCGGGTCGGATACGCTGTAGGTACCGGAAACGGCGTAGACGACCGTACCGGTGGGTCCGACCAGGCGGAAGGACATCGCGGCGGGCGTCAGGCCGGGCAGCACCGTCATGGAACTGGTCACCACATTGCCGGGATAGACGGAAAGCGGGGTCGCCGGATCCCGGACGAGGACGGGAATCTCCGCCTCGGTCAGTTCTCCCATCGCATCCCGGGCGGTTACCTTGATCTTGCCGTAACCCTCGCGGACCGCGATCAGTTTGAGGACGTCATCGGTCAGGACGACGCTGACGATATCGTCGGCATTGTTGAGGGTCTGGTAGGACAGCGGCTCGCCGTCGGGATCGGAGAAATGCTCGGACAGCACCACCTCCGTCCTGGAGCCCGGAGCCGGCAGATGACAGACCTCGAAAGGTGTCCGGACGAACGGGGACTGATTCTGCAGCAGCGTATAGGAGAAGGACGCCTCCTTTACCGTATCGAACTCATCCCTGGCCGACACGGTCATCGTGAAAGAGCCCGGGTTGGCCGTCATTCCGTTGAGGACAAATGTCCAGACGCCGTTCTCGAAGAGCACCCGGGCCGGACCCGTCGTCCGGTACGTCACGGTAAAATCGTTGCCGTCCGGCTCGGAGATGTCAAGCGGCAGGTGTACGTTCTCGAACTGATGGAACGGGCCCAGTACCGAAGGAATATTCACCACCGGCGGATGGTTGACGCCCGTCGTGACCGTCCTGACGGGAGCGGCCGCGCCATAGCGGTGCCCGTATGCATAGCCGGCCATCGTCACATAGTATGTCGTGCTGAAGGCCAGTTTCCGCAGGCGGAGGGAAACGGACTTGCCCTCCATATCCGCCGGATCCGGCACGTCATACGAAACGGAGAAGACATCGCTTCCGGGGTGCTGCGGATCGAGATTCTCGATGGAGGACCGGGAAGCGGAGGCGAAGGCCGTATAGCCGTAATTGCCGTTGGTCGTGAAGCCGAAGTCCAGGGAATTGCCGGTGGCCTCGACGCTGTAGTCCGTCATCGGAACGGGCCTGTCGCCGTACATCAGCGCGCCGAAGGCGTCCACAAGCGGGCCAATGGGCTTGGATCCGGTCGAAGGACCGATCTTGCGGGCACCGTTGATGAGCGCCTCGCGGAGATCGTCGGCCGTGTAGCCGGGGCCGCCGCAATACGAGAGCACCAGGGCCGCGACGCCGCTCACGTGCGGGCAGGCCATCGAGGTGCCGTCGAAGATGGCATAGTCATTCGTGGGAACCGTGCTGGCGATATCCACCCCGGGGGCGCACAGGTCCACCCAGTTCCCGTAGTCCGAAAAACTGGCGCGGTTCCCCGATTTATCAATGGCGCCCACGGCCAGGCAGGGTTCGTAGTTGGCCGGAGGACCGTACGGGATGTTGTCGTTGCCCGCGGCAAACACCACCAGACCGCCCTTCATCAGGGAATTGGGGAGCTGGTTGCCGCGGTTGTCACATCCGGCGTACTTGACGAAATAGTCCACGGCGGCGGTAAAGGCCGCATCCGGATGCTCGAAATAATACTGATAGGCGTCGATGTCTTCCTGGTCGAGCCGGTCGTTCTCGTTGAGGTCGAAATAATAGCCCCAGCTGTTCTGGCTGATGAGGGCGCCGTGGTCGGCCCCTTCCTTGATGGCCGTTTCGCCGTCTCCGCCTTCATCGTACGTCACTCCATTCCTGGTGACAGTCTTGAAGATCTGGTGCGACAGCAGGGTGATGCCTCTCCGCCCGGCGGCGTAGTCTCCGCCCGCGATGCCGGCGACTCCCCTGCCGTTGTTGGTGACGGCGGCGATGGTGCCGGCCACGTGGCTTCCATGGTCGTGCGGATAGATGGTCCGGCTGTTGTCGACATAGTTGTAGTGACCGGAGGATGCGCAGTTCCACGCGAGGTCGGGATGGTTGAGCTGGATGCCGCCGTCCACCACGCAGACGATGACATCAGGATTGCCGACGGTGTAGCCCGACCAGACCGGCTCGACGTTGACATCGTAGCCGTTGCTGTTCTTGAGACCCCACATGTAACTGCTGTAGTAGGTGTCGTTCGGGGATACGGCCGAACGGATCGGAAGACATTTCTCGAACCGTTCCACGCCGGGAATCGCCAGGAGGTCCTCCCCCGCCTTGGTGACGGGGACGGATTTGTCGAAAGTTACCTTATACCATCTGTGAAGGCCTTCGGCGCGGGTGCGCGGCTCGAATTCCCCGGCATCCGGGAAAAGGCGGCGCATCGAGGTGATGCCGAGTTCTTCCACCAGGGAATTGAGTTCGGAGGATTTGGTAACGATGCCGCCTTTGGCAAGGTCGGCTTCGATGAGCGCCGTCATCTCCTCCGAGAAATACACTTTCGCCACACCGGGAATGGCCGATGCGGCCTCCGTCGCGTCGGTTTTCACCCCGGGAGCGGGCGTCGGGTCCGAAGGGAGTTCCTTCATACAGGCCGTTGCGATAACGACAGCAACGGCCGCTGCATATATCCTTAACTTCATAGTCGCGGTAAAAATTTTCCAAATATCGTGGATTTTGGGTAAGATTGCAAAAAAATCATTAGTTTTGTAACCGATACGAAACCTGACCTGCCTATGGGAGCCTGGAAAAATATCCTGAACCAACTCAAGGATCTCGCCGACATCACCAATCACATCGATACGGGAGACGCCGCCCTCCGCATCAAGAACAACATCTGGTTCCGGGGGCCCAACGTCTGGATTCTCGCGTTCTCGATCGTCGTCGCCTCGGTGGGCCTCAACGTCAATTCCACGGCGGTCATCATCGGCGCGATGCTCATCTCCCCGCTGATGGGCCCGATCGTCGGCGCGGGATTCGCCCTCGGCACCCAGGACATGCCGCTGCTGAAACAGGCCGGCTGGAACCTTCTGGTAATGGTCATCATCAGTCTCCTGGCTTCCTCGCTGTTCTTCCTCATCAGCCCGCTCCGGCTCGTCAATCCCACGGAACTCCTCGCGAGGACCAGCCCTACCATCTACGACGTGCTGATCGCCCTCTTCGGCGGCCTCGCCGGCATCTTCGAGACCAGCCGCAAGGACAGGGGCACCGTCCTCTCGGGCGTCGCCATCGCCACCGCCCTGATGCCGCCGCTCTGCACGGCCGGATACGGTCTCGCCCACCTCGACTGGCATTTCTTCCTGGGGGCGATGTACCTCTTCACCATCAACGGCGTCTTCATCGCCCTCGCCACTTACGCGGTGGTCAAATTCCTCCGCTTCCCCCAGGCGCAGTACCTCGATGAGAAAAAGGCGAAACGCCAGCGCGCCTTCATTACCGTCATCGTCATCGCGGTGATGGTACCGAGCGTGCTGACCGCCATCGGCCTCATCCAGGAAAACAATTACGAGCGCAAAGTCCTCTCGTTCATCGACGAGAACCGCGCCGTCGGTCAGCACTACATCTACGACCACAAGGTCGACAGCCACCGCAAGGTGGAGATCTTCATCACCGGCGATCCGCTCACCGATACGGAGCGCGACAACTTCCTCGCCTCGGCCGAGCGGCACGGCATTCCGAAGGAGAGCATTACCTTCAACGAGCATTCCCTGAGCGCGAAACCCAAGGAAGATGACGTGCAGACACTTGTCCAGGGCCTCTTCGAGCAAAGCGTCCTGGAGCTGGCGAAAAAAGAAGAACGGATCCGCGAACTGGAAGCGCAGATCCGTGATCTGAAAGGCGACACGACAGCGGCCGTTCCCGCCGCGCCGGCGCCGGAAGAGCCGGAATTATAAGTAGACTTCTATCTCAGTCTTCTCGGAGCAGCGGGTCTCGGGAAGCCGGACGATCAGACGGTCCTTCTCGAACGTGAAGGCGTCGTCCTTGAGATACAGCTTGCCGATGCGCACGCCGTTCGGCCGTTTGGTCACGCCTTCGAGCACGAGGAAGATGCGGCGCGTATCCCCCATTCCCTTGTACGATCCCTTCCGGGCGTCGACCGTCAGCCCGATACGGCTGCCGGAAGTATTCTTGGAGATGCGGGTAACCGCATAATCGGTGGTATATGCCTGGCTGACGCCGTCGTCCTCGTAGAGGTCGAAGGTGCTGGATCCCGCCCCCGGGACGATGAGGATGCCCAGTTCGTCGGAAGGATCCTGCAGGTTGCGGATGTCCTTTCCGGCGAGCGGGAGGACCGCTCCGGCCTTCACATACCAGGGATTCTGGTCGATCGAGTAGCGGAGCGTCTTCTCCGTTCCGCCCTTGTGGGTCTGGTGGAGGGCCATGTCGTACCAGTCATTCCCCTTGGGGAACCACATCCTGCGCTCGGCCTTGCCGTCGGCGCCGGCCGGCTGGCAGACCGCCGTGGCGAGGATCCGGTCGCCGAAGAAGAATTCCTCGTTCCAGGAATAGGCGCGGTCTTCCTCCGGATAGACATAATAGAGCGGACGGCACATGCTGACGCCGGTCTCGTAGGCCTCGTGCGCCGCCGTGTAGATGTAAGGACTCAGCGTGTAACGCAGCCGCACGGCCTCGAGCATATAGTCGTAATGCGTCGGATACGCCCAGAATTTGCGCTCCAGACGGGCGTTCTGCGTGGAGTGGGTCTTGAAGATCGGGGTGAATACGCCGTACTGGAGCCAGCGGGTATAGGTCTCGGGATCGGTGTTGCGGGTGTATTCCTTCTTCATCATATGGCCGCCAATGTCGTGGCCCCAGTAGCCATAGCCCACATTGGAAGCTGTAGCCGTGAAGTAAGGAAGGAACTGAAGCACAGACCATTCGTCATACGTATCGCCGGAGAAACCCAGCTGATAGCGGTGGCTGCCGAGGCCGCCCCAACGGTGATAGATCAGCGGCCGGCGCGCATCCTTGCCCTGTGAGGCGCTTTGGCGGACCATATCGTGGAAGAACACGTGGTTGAGCCAGAAGGTATTGCTGAGGCCCTTCACATAGCGGCTCTCGAGCCACTGCTGCCAGTCGAGCCACCAGAAGTCGACGCCCTGATTCTCTAGCGGATGGAGGACACTGTTGAAATAGGCGTCGGCCCATTCGATCTGATCGATCCGGAAAGGCACGCTGGCCTTGTAGCCGGGCTTGCCGACGGGTTTCTTATTACCCTGATAGAGATACGGTTCGTCGCCGAAGATGTAATCCTTCGGGCCGTCATAGTCGTCAGTCCGGGAGAGATAATCCTTCAGGAAGGCATCGTAGCACTCCTCGTACGGACGAATGCCCGAGGCGGGATGCAGGTTGAGGGCGGTCTTGTAGCCCATCTCGTGGACCTCCTTCAGGAAGCCCTCCGGATCCGGGAAGAGGTCGCGGTTCCAGGTGTAGCCCGTCCAGCCTCGGCGCTGGTTGAAGTCATCGTGACCGGCGCGTTTGTCGAGATCCTTGTAGGTATAATGCCAGTCCATGTCGATGATCATCACGTCCATCGGGATGCCGCGCTCCCGCATTTCGCGGCCGAGTTCCAGCATCTCGTCGTCCGTGTAGATCCAGTAGCGGCTCCACCAGTATCCGAGGGTATATTTCGGGGGCAGGGGAATTCTTCCCGCCACCTTGATGAAGTCGCCGAGGGCGGCGGTGTAGTCGTGCCCATAGGCGAAGATGTACCAGTCGAGACGGTCTCCCTCCGGCCGCTCGGCGATCCAGTTCTCCCAGTCGGCGTCGACTTTCTCGAAGAGGTGGCGGGAGCTTTCATCCACGATAGCCCAGCCGTCCCGCGAAAGGATGCCGTTCTCGAGTTCCTTCTCCCGGTGGGAGAGTTTCTCGAAGCCGAGGCAGCCGTCGAGGGTGCGTGTAGTTCCCTTGAGATTTCCCGTATCCTCCAGGCCGGGATGCCAGGTGACGGGCTTTTTGCCGAGGGTGAAGGATACCTGGAGATTGGCCGCGTCGAAACGCCCGCCCGAGTAGGTCAGCTTGACCCTGGGGGTCGTG
This sequence comes from uncultured Bacteroidales bacterium, assembly GCA_900320545.1. Lineage (GTDB taxonomy): Bacteria > Bacteroidota > Bacteroidia > Bacteroidales > UBA932 > Cryptobacteroides. The sequence goes on from ONSU01000011.1 coordinate 15,637, forward strand.
ATGACGAGGGATCCGCCGCTGCGGGTCACCTTGAACTGCGGAACGGGAAGGCGGCGGTTGACAATCGCCAGGGAGGCCCGGTCCTCGAAGCGGCCGTCTTCCGCCCATTCCATCCGGATGAGCCGGTCGGTGAGGACGGTGAAACGGGCGTTCCCCTCCGTTACGACGGCGGCGGGATCGGCTACGGGATCAAGGTTGTCGGCATAGAGGGTCCCCGTCGCGGCAAGGAGGGTCAGGAGAAAGAGGATGCGTTTCATTTAGCGGGTTGTTTGGTTTCGTCCTTGGCAAAAAATTTCCACTGGAAGAGGATCAGGTAGAAGGCGCCGACCGTCACGCAGCTGTCGGCGAAATTGAAGATCGGCTCGAAGAAGATGTGTCCGCCGAGCCAGGGGACCCAGTCGGGCCAGGTCCAGAGCGGGAAGTAGAACATATCCACCACCTGGCCGAACATCAGCGGGGCGTATCCCCAGATCACGCCGTAAAGGACGCTGTCGACGATGTTGCCCATCGCGCCGGCGGTGATGAGGGTGAGGCCGACGAGGACGCCGGTCGGGACGGGATTCTCCCTCCGGGCGAGTTTCGCGATCCACCAGCAGAGGACGCCGAAGAGGATCAGGCGGAAAACGGACAGCAGCAGCTTGCCCACATCGCCTCCGAAGGCCATTCCGAAAGCCATTCCCCGGTTCTCGATGTACAGGAGCTGGAACCAGTTGCCGAGGACGGGAATGCTCTCCCCGATCGACATATGGGTCTTGACCAGGATTTTGATAATCTGGTCGATGACGACGAGAACCGTACCGAGAATCAGCAGACGGGCTCCTTTGGAAATCTTCATAACTTCCCTACTTGCGTCCGCTCCTCTCCAGAATCGCCTTGCCTTCCACGGTGGTGGTGGCGTGGGGCACCAGACGCAGGCGCTCCTTCGGGATCAGCTTGCCGGTAACACGGCAGATGCCGTAGGTCTTGTTCTCGATGCGGACAAGGGCGGCCTCCAGGTTCTGGATAAACTTGAACTGACGCTGGGCCAGCTGGCTGGCCTCCTCTTTCGAGAGCTGATAGGCGCCGTCGTCCTCGACCGTCTTGAAGGTCGGGGTGGTGTCCTCGATGTCGTTGCTGCCATTGTGCATCACGATGTGGCGGAGGGTGTCGTACTCCTTGCGGGCGGCATCCAGCTTCTCGTTGATGATGGTGCGGAATTCCTCGAGTTCTTCGTCGGAATAGCGTGTTTTGATGTTCTCTTCCATAGTATCGTGGATTAAAGCTTTGTTACTGAAATTCTTATGGTTGCGTCTTCCCACTCCGTCTCCGCCGCGCCTGCGGGAGCCTCCGCCGCGCTCTTGAGTTCGATGCTGCGGGACAGGGTCTGGGAAGCGATGTAATCGGAATAGCGGGCCAGCGAGGCGGAGATCGCTTCCGCGGCCGGGCCGTCGGCGAAGATCGTCGCGGCGATGCGGTCGGTGACGTCGAAGCCGCTGTCCTTGCGGAGGTTCTGGATCCGGTTGATGAGTTCGCGGGCGTGGCCTTCCTGGCGGAGTTCGGGCGTGATCTCGATGTCGAGGGCGACCGTGAGGGCTCCCTGCGAGGTGACGAGCCAGCCGGGCATATCCTCGGAGGTGACGATGCAATCGCCGCTGTGAAGGACGACGTCGCCGCCCGGAAGGGCGAGCGTGTAGGGTTCCCCTGCCGCATCCGCATTCTGAATGGCGGTAATGGTCTTCTGGTCGAGGGCCGGGATGGCGGAAGCGATTTCCTTCATCCGGGGGCCGTAGACTTTGCCGAGGGTCTTGAAATTGGGCTTGATCTTCTTGGTCACGAGGCCTTCCGTGTCGGCGATGAATTCCATTTCCTTGACATTGACTTCGCCGAGAATCAGGGCCTTGACCTTCTCGAGCCGGTCGCGCACTTCGGCGGAGATGACCGGAACGAGTATCTTGGAGAGCGGCTGACGGACGGGAATTCCGACCTTCTTGCGGAGCGACAGCACCATCGAAGAGCACTGCTGCGCGAGGTCCATCCGCGCCTCGAGTTCGCTGTCGATCAGCGCCGCCTGCGCCTCCGGCATCAACTGGAAGTGCACGCTCGCATCATCCCCGGCCTGCGTCAGATCCAGCCACAGCCGGTCCATATAGAACGGCGCGATGGGGGCGGAAAGGACCGCCACATCCACGAGCACCTCGTAAAGGGTCTGATAGGCGGCCTGTTTGTCGGGCCCGGGCTCGCCGCCCCAGAAGCGCTTGCGGTTGAGCCGGACGTACCAGTTGGACACCTGTTCGCAGACGAAGTCCTGGATCAGGCGGCCTGCCGTGGTGATGTCGTAATCCTCGTACGCGGCACGGACATCCCGGATCAGGGTGTTGAGCTTGGAGATGATCCAGCGGTCGATCTCGGGGCGCTCCGCGTAGGGAACCTTCCCGGCCGAAGGATCGAAGCCGTCAATGTTGGCGTAGAGCGCGAAGAAGGAGTAGGTATTATACAGGGTGCCGAAGAATTTGCGGCGGATCTCATCCACGCCGGCCTCGTCGAAACGGAGGTTGTCCCAGGGCTGGGCGTTGGTGAGCATATACCAGCGGAGCGGGTCGGCGCCGTATTTGTCGAGCTGTCCGAAGGGATCGACGGCGTTGCCGAGCCGCTTGGACATCTTGTTGCCGTCCTTGTCGAGCACGAGACCGTTGGAAATGACGGTCTTGAAGGCGGGCGTGCCGCTGATCATCGTATGGATGGCGTGCAGGGTGTAGAACCAGCCGCGGGTCTGGTCGACGCCCTCGGCGATGAAGTCGGCCGTGCAGCCGAACGCGGGGCTGTCGAGGTTGCGGAGGCCCTCCTGGGCATACGGCATCGAACCGGAGTCGAACCAGACGTCAATGAGATCGGTCTCGCGGACCATCTTGCGGCCGCTGTCCGATACCAGGAAGAGGTTGTCGACATACGGGCGGTGGAGATCGAAATCGGGATCGTCCAGCGGATTGTCCTTCATGATCCCGGCCGCGACGGCCTTGGCGACCTCGGCCCGGAGTTCTTCACGGGAGCCGATGCATTTCTCCTCCTTGCCGTCCTCGGTACGCCAGATCGGGAGCGGCGTGCCCCAGAAACGGCTGCGGCTGAGGTTCCAGTCCTGGATGTTCTCGAGCCACTGGCCGAAACGGCCGGTGCCGGTGGATTCGGGCTTCCAGCGGATCTGTCTGTTGAGGGCGACCATTTCATCCTTGACGGCGGAGGCCCTGATGAACCAGGAATCCAGCGGATAATAGAGCACCGGGAGATCCGTCCGCCAGCTGTGCGGATAGCTGTGGACGTGCTTCTGGATGCGGAAGGCGCGGCCGTCGGCCTTCATCATCACGCAGAGGTCCACGTCGAGCGTGGCTTCGTCGGGATCCTCATTGTGCTCGAAATATCCTTTGTATCCCTTCTTGACATAGCGGCCGGCATAAGCGGCGTAGGAAGGATCGACGTATTTCTCCACATAGGCCGGATCGAGGTCCTCGAGGCGGCAGAAGCGGCCCTGGCGGTCCACCTGGGCCTGCGGATTGCCGCTCCGGTCGACGGGCATGATGCCGGGGACGCCCGCGGCGGCGGCGACGCGCTTGTCGTCCGCGCCGAAAGTCGGGGCGATGTGCACGATGCCGGTACCGTCCGCCGTGGTGACGTAGTCGCCGGTGATCACGCGGAAGGCGCCGGGCTCGGTCGGGGTGAACCAGGGAATCAGCTGGATATAGCGGATGCCGGCGAGTTCACTGCCCCTGAAAGTGCCGTCCAGGACCCGGAAAGGAATCTTGTCGCCCTTGAACCACGCGCCGACGAGATCTTTCGCGACGACGTAGATGGCTTCCGCGCCCGTGTAGGGATTCTGCGAGAGGACGCGGACGTATTCGATGTCCGGTCCCACGCAGAGGGCCGTGTTGGAGGGGAGGGTCCAGGGCGTGGTGGTCCAGGCGAGGATGTAGACGGGAAGCGGCTCCGTGCCGAAGAGCGGCTGCGACTTCTCGTCCTTGACGACCTCGAACTGCACGGTGGCGGTGGTGTCGGTGACGTCGCGGTAGCAGCCGGGCTGGTTGAGTTCGTGGGAACTGAGTCCGGTGCCGTCGGTGGGGCTGTAGGGCTGAATGGTGTATCCCTTGTACAGGAGGCCCTTGTCGTAGATCTTCTTCAGGAGATACCAGAGGGTCTCGATGTAACGGTTGTCGTAGGTGATGTAGGGATCGTTCATATCGACCCAGTAGCCGATGCGCTCGGTGAGGTTGACCCATTCGCGGGTGTATTTCATCACCTCGCTGCGGCAGGTGCGGTTGTACTCCTCGATGCTGACCTTGGTGCCGATATCGGCCTTGGTGATGCCGAGCTTCTTCTCGACGCCGAGCTCGACGGGGAGGCCGTGGGTGTCCCAGCCCGCCTTGCGGCGGACCCGGAAGCCGGTCTGCGTCTTGTAGCGGCAGACGGCGTCCTTGATGGAACGCGCCATCACGTGGTGGATGCCCGGCATTCCGTTGGCGGAAGGCGGGCCCTCGAAGAAGATAAAGTCCGGAGCCCCCTCACGCAGTTTCAGGCTCTGCCCGAAAGCGTCGATCCGTTTCCACCTTTCCAGCAACTCGTTTCCGGCCGCTACCAAATCCAGTCCTTTATATTCTTTAAATCCCATATTTTTTTCTAACTTTGTCTTTGATTTTAGTTTACAAATATAGTGAATTTTACTCATAGAATAAAAATAAGTTGTATCTGTTTCTGAAACTTCCGGAGCTTCGCTCCTCCATCCCTCCCACTGCGACTGACGTCTTGTGGGCCCCTCCCGTTCACGAGGCCACGGGCGGCCACGGTTTCCGAAACCGACACAACTTATTTTTAGTTTTTTAGAGAAATCTAACGATGAATATAGTTGATATCATCCTGTTGCTCTGCTTCGTGCCGGGGATTATCCGGGGACTTTCGAAGGGGTTTATGGTGCAGGTCTGCAACCTGGTCGGATTTGTCGCGAGCGTCTGGTGCGCCTGGAAATTCGCGGTCATGCTGGGAGCTTATCTGGCGCCGCATTTCAACCTGTCCCCCACCCTCACCAACACCATCGCCTTCGCCATCATCCTCATCATCGTCACGATCCTCTTCGCCCTGCTGGGGAAACTGCTCCGCAAACTGATGAAAGTCATCATGCTGGGCTGGCTCGACAGACTGCTCGGGGTTATCCTCGCCATCCTCGTCACCGTGGCCATCCTGGGCGTTATCATATTGATCTTCAATAGTCTGGACGCGCACTGGCACATCATCAAGAGCGACATTCTCCAGAATTCCGCCCTGTACCGGGGCATCCGGAATATCGCGCTCGGCGTGTTCCCCTACCTGAAACAGCTTTTCGCCGGCGAGACCGCTCCGGCCGCGGAGGAAACCACCGCATTTCTGATCAACAGTCTGAAAGTCAGCTACCATGGCTAGAATCATCCTGATCGAAACCGCCACCTCGCTCTGCTCGGTCGGCCTTGCGGAAGACGGGGTCTGCACCCACTACAAAGAGAGCACGGAACCGCGCGCCCATGCGGCGATGACGGCCCCGTTCATCAAAGAGATCCTGGATGAAGCCGGGCTCCGCGTGACGGACTGCGACGCGGTCTGCGTCAGCAAAGGGCCGGGTTCCTACACCGGCCTCCGCGTCGGCAGTTCCACGGCGAAAGGGCTCGCCTTCGGAGCCGGCATCCCCCTCATCGCCCTCGGCACCCTCGACATCCTCGCCGCCCGGGGCCGCGCCGTACTTGACGCCCTCGCCGCTCAGCACCTCGCCACTCCCGACAGTACTCACGTCATTCCCGGCCCCGCAGACGTCATTCCCGGACCCTCCGATGTCATTTCCGGGCCCTCCGACGTCATTCCCAGACTTGTTCCAGGAATCTCCCCCGCCGCCATCATCCCGATGATCGACGCGCGGCGGATGGAGGTCTACGCCGCCGTCTTCTCCCCCTCCGGAGAGCAGCTCACCCCCACTGCGAGCCATATCATTACCGCAGAATCCTTCGCCGCCGAACGTGCCGCCGGCCCCGTCCTCTTCATCGGCGACGGCGCCCTCAAATGCCGCGAAGTGCTTGGAGGCGCAGCGCTTGCCACCGGCCCCCTGTCCGCCGGCCCGGCCGCCAACGCTCAGCCCGCCAGCCCGGCTCCCAACGTCCAAACTGCCGCCAGCCCGGCACCCAACGTCCAGCCTGCCGGCCCGGCCGTCACCACGCCCTCGGCCTGGTTCCTCGGCGAATGCCCTCGAGCCTCCTCGATGGCCGCGCTCGCCGAGGCCGCCTTCCGCGCCGGCAACTTCGAAGACACCGCCTACTTCGAGCCCTTCTACCTCAAAGACTTCGTCGCAGCCCTCCCGTCCAGAAAACTGTTCTGATCCGCGGAGGATTAGGGCGGAAACGCAGGAAAACGCCCGGAGTCTCACACCGGGAGCACACGATTGGGGCGGAAACGCAGGAAAACGCCCGGAGTCTCACCAAAGGAGCCCGGAGTCTCGCCAAAGCCACCCGGCGCCGACTACTTCAGCACCGAAGAGATGTAGGTGCGGAGGGAGGCGGCGTCGGTGACGTGGGCGGAGGGATCGATTTCGCCGCCGCGGATAAAGTAGGCCATCGGGAGCTGAGTGATGCCGTAGAGGCCGATCAGCGGGGAGGCGGCGCCGCGGGTGTCGCAGACGTTGATCCAGCCGAGACCCTGGCGCTTGACGGTGGCGGCCCATTCCGCCTTGTCGGGGTCGAGGGCGACGGCGAAGATTTCGAGGCCCTTGTCGTGGAAGTCGTCGTAGAGCGGCGAAAGGGCGTCGAGGTTGAACATTTTCTCCTCATTGGAGGTCGCCCAGAAATATAGCATCACCAGCGGGGCCGAGACCTCCGAAAGCCGGACCTGCTGCGCGCGGGTGTCCGGAAGTTCGATCTCGGGGAAGGCGGATTCGCCGGCCAGGGCGATCCGGTTGGAGAGGTCCAGGGCGTTCTGCCGCCGTTCCGCCTCTTTCCGGAGGGTGCGCACATAGCGCGAATCGGGATAGGTCAGGGACAGGGAATCGGCGACATTGCTGAAAATCAGGCCGTCCGTCGCCTGGGCGAATACCGGAAGCTCGGGCGTCACCTTGCGAAGCAGCACGGGAACGACCGCGAGGGAATGGGAGTGGTTCATCACGAAAGTCACCGACTGACGGTAAAGCGCGACGTACTCCCGGGTGTATGCGGGACCTTCCAGCCCTTTCATACGGGCCGAGAATGCGGCGAATGTGCTGTCCTCCTCGTGCAGAAGGGCGCTCTCGGGCGATCCCTGCAGGGTTTTCAGCACGCCGAGCGTATCGGTTGCAAGACTTACCCGGTCGCCGTGACGGAGAATGAGGGAGGCGACCCGCCGATCGCCGTAATACAGATACGCAAACTCCGGCTGACCTTCAGCCACGGGCACGGAAACGGCGAATTTCCCCGAATCCGTCACCTTGGCGGAGTCGACGGTCCGAAGATCCGCCCCGTCCAGCACCTTCACGAAAACCTTTCCGCAGGTCGCATCGGAGAACCGGCCCTCAACACGCGCCCCGCCACGGCAGGATGCCAGCAGGGAAAGGATGAGAAGGGAAATAGTCGCAGAATGAAAAATTTTTATCATATACGCTTAAAATGACAAAAAGTTGCCGGGTAATCGGCCGGTTGACGCAGGTAGTATTGTTTGAAAACCGTCCCCGCCCGTAGCCTCGTGAACGGGAGGAGCCCACAAGACGTATGTCACCCGCAGGAGGGACGGACCGGACACAGAATTAAAGTTTATTGAACTCCGCCAGAATAGCGGCGGCGGTGGCGGCGAACTCGTCCTGCGTGAACTGCGGGCGTTCCTTTCGGAAGTCCATATCCCCCTCGCTCTGAAGCGGGATCAGATGGATGTGCGTGTGAGGCACCTCCATTCCGAGGACGGCGACGCCGACCCGCTTGCACGGGATGGCCGCCTTGACGGCGACAGCCACCTTGCGGGCGAAGGCCCAGAGGCCCTCGTAGGTCGCCTCGTCCAGATGGAAGAGATAGTCGTCCTCCACCTTCCGGGGAATCACGAGCGTATGCCCCTTCGCCAGGGGATTGATGTCGAGGAAAGCATAGAAATCCTCGCTCTCGGCCACCTTGTACGAGGGAATCTCACCGGAAGCGATGCGGGTAAAAATCGTTGCCATACGCCTTTAGATGCTGATGTCGAGGATTTTGAACTTCATGATGCCGGAGGGCGTCTGCGCGTCGACGGTCTCCCCCTTGGAATGACCGATGAGCGCCTTGCCGATCGGAGTCGTCGCAGCGAGTTTCCCCTTGGAGAAATCGGCCTCGGACTCGCCCACGATGGTGAATTCCATCACGCGCTTCAGGGCGAGATTCTCCACCTTGACCTTGCTCAGCAGCTGAACGCTGTCGGTCGTAAGCTTGGACTCGTCGATGACGCGGGCCGAAGCGATTTTATTCTTCAGGCGGGCGATCTTGACTTCGAGCAGACCCTGCGCCTCGCGCGCAGCGTCATACTCCGCATTCTCGGAAAGGTCACCCTTCTCCCGGGCCTCGGCGATCGCCGCCGAAATCACGGGCCGCTGCGCGAGCGCGTCGGCGAGTTCTTTCTTGAGGGCGTCCAGCCCCGCCTGTGTCATCATCTCAATTTGCATAATTATCGATATTTTAATGTTTTGCGTGAATTAAAAAGGAGTCCCGCCAAGAGGCGGAACCCTTTCTAATTGCAAAGATAGCAAATATTTTTGATTTGCAAAAATCGGTATCGATTCCGGGACAGCCCGGAATGGCGGGCTTCCTACAGATAGTACTTGAAGGCGAAGCGGAGACCGATGTTCTGGGTGCCGTAGAGGAGGGCGCGGCTGCCCGGGCTCTTGAGGGCACCATCCCAGATTTCACCCTGCTTGGTCGTCTTGTTATAGACCTCATACTTGGTGTAGGTCTGGGGCTGGAAGACAACCATGATCGGAACAAAGGTCACGGATGCGCCGATCGACATCCTTCCCGCGAAGAAGTATTCGAGACCCATGTCCGCCGTGATGCCGATACCGTGGTTCATCCCCACATTGTGACGCTCGACCGGACGACCGACCGTATTAAGGTACTCATCGTGACCGATTGCGGCATCTTTCTTCGCAGTATTCCACTCATTCAGCGTCCCCTCCCCTGCAAGCTCCGTATACTTCATCTGGGAAGGTAACTTTGTACCGTTGTCCGTCAATTCACTCGTCAGCTCATTGCCATAGGAGAACGCCAGCGAACCGCCGCCGATCGCATACTGGATACCGAAGCCGCCCACGAAGGCCAGACGCCCGAACGGCTTGGTGAATTCGAGGCCGAGGCCGATGGTCGTCCCGTTCAGTTTGGACTTGATGGCGTCATATTTCCAGGCAAGGTCTTCATTGCTGGTTGCTTCCAGATGCGCGTCATCGTGCACATACTCCCGGTAATTGACATTGCTGCCGGTAATACCGATATTGGCCCGGAGGGAAACCAGGTCGTTGAAGTGATAACCGATCATAAACGAAACGAGCGGATCGGTCGAGAGGATAAACATCTGCTTGGGAGTGCCGCCCAGGCCCGTAACGAAATCGCCGGCCCAGGCATTCTTGTCGGGCTGATAGTCGTGATTCTTGATGGCGAGCGGGTTGAAGGTCACTCCGATGGAGAAATCACCGCCCTGGGGGTTGTAAACCTGCTTCTTCTGCGCGCTCACACCGAGTGCCAGGAAGAGGGCCATTGCCACAATGAAAAACTTTTTCATATCAATACAGTATTAAAAGGTTAATAATCTTTAGAAATAGCTGACGGGGATGACGTAATTGACATAGTTCTTGTAGGTGCTTCCCGTGAGGACCGTGTAGTTGCCCCCCTCATACTTGATGATGTAAAGCGAGGCCATCTTGTCCGTAATATCGTGATGGACCCAGTAAGTTATGCCGCTACCGAAGTCTACGGTATTGCCGGAGAACTTGCGAATGGCACCCTCGATAATCCCCAGGCGCTCCTCCAGCGTAGCCGGAGTGGCCGACATCGCAACGCTCTGCCCGGAGAACACGCTGCTCATATCCGCAAAACCAGGGAAAAGCCAGGGAGTACCGGAGGGGTTTGAGCCCAGGTCATAACTGTGCATCCTCTGATACCGATCTTTATAATCCCCGGAAGGGCTCCCAAGGAGCGTATATAATTCCGAATTGGCGAAGTAAATTTCGGGACGGACCATATGCGAATCGCCGCGGCTCATATTGTACCAGAGCAACGCCGCGGTATTGTGGAAGGCGTAGTGCTTGCTCTTGTAGGAGGCATTCTCCCGAAGGCGGGTCATATCGATTCCTGCGATTCCGGGACCTTGACGGGTCGAAAGGTTGTCTTCCTCCGAGCAGAACTGTTCCTTCCCGTCGGAGGGCACCTGCCATCCCCAGGGGCTGGAGGTCCGGCTGGCAAAAATCTTGTCATACGGGATGATGATGCCGTGCTTCCCATCAATACCGGGTAAGGAGTAATTGGTCGCTACCAGGCAGGGATCTTCCGTGAGATGCTCGCTACCGGTATAACCGACGATGCCGATCCTGTAACGCTTGACGACGCTGCCGAATTTTTCCGTCCAATCGGGTAGCGTGGAAGAAATCGGATTCTCCTTAATCCCCCTCCCCCGGTATCCATAATCGAATGTCAGTACCTTCTTGTTGACATTGTCGTAATACACAAGGTCGCCTAGTTTGGGCTGGAACGGATCAAATTCGGTAATGGTGAAGGGGAATTCCTGATAAACATAGTCATTCCCACTGCTGCAACACAGCGTAACGGAACCGGAATACATTGTGCCGCCCTTGGAACTGACTCTGTTGGAGGGGGCAGTCACCGTAAGGATATTATTCTCCGTGCTGAACGAGCTATAGTTGAAGCCGTTCCCCGAATCCCTGCCGGAAATCGAGACAGACTTATTCTGGTAGGCCGTAGATGGCAGGAACAGGGGTTTCCATCGCTGGGTCTGTCCTGCACCGATATATTCCGTCGGGCGCTTGGTAAGACCCGACATACCAACCGGAATAATCTGCATCCCCGTCACCTTGGAGTAAACCCGGATCTGACGGGTATCCAACACCGTCGGGTTCGCCATGGCATAAGCCCGCACCGTTACCTGTCCCTCCCGGACCCCTTTCAAAAGTCCCTCCGGTGTAATGGTGGCATACGAAGATCCGCTGGAAATCTCCCAAACCACCTTGTCACCGCAATCGGCTGGCGTTGCCGTCGCCGTGAGCTGGCAGGTCTGATCCACATCCAGGGCCGATCCTTCCGGAAGGTTCGGAACATCGATTTTGACGCTTCTGAAAGGCTCTACGACGTGTACGTTCACCCACCCACACGCTTCCTCATTATCCTCCGATCTAGCCCAGAAGGTCACATCCCCTTTCTTCTTGCCGGTCACCACGTGGTCGGTCGAAATCGACGCAACCTCTTTGTCCTGACCCGTGGTGATAAACCATTTAACCTTGCGGTTGGTGGCATTCGAAGGCGTGAAAATGAGCTGAAGCTTGACCGTTCCACCTACGGATACGGACACCTCATCGGGCTGGATGACAAGATCCGTCACCGGGATCGGCACTTCGAGGACTTCCACCTCGCAGGTGGCATTTTTCCCACCCTTGCACGTGGCCGTAATGTCGGTCTTGCCCAGGGTATGGGCCGTAACAAGACCCGTCTCGTCCACCGAGGCGACACTCGGAGAGGACGAAGACCAGGTCACTGTCTGATTCGTCGCATTGGACGGCTTGACGATGGCCGTCAGCTGAAGGGTCTCACCAACAATGACAGTTGCGGTAGTTCCAACATCAAGCGTGACGCTGTCTACGATGACGTAATCTCCGGTCGTATCCACCTTCTTGCAGCCTGCGGCGGCAAACAAGGTGACCAGAAAAAGGATGGCGGCGAGATTCTTTTTCATAGCGAGGAGTGTTTAACGTTCAAATATACGGATAATTTCCTGTTTGTCGCACGAAAGCTGATGGCGAAGCGCCTCCAGCGAAGGGAAGGGACGCTCGTCGCGGATCTTCTTCACGAAAGAGATCCGGATGTCGAGTCCGTAGATATCCTCGTCGAAATCCAGGATGTGCGTCTCGACGGTACGGTATTCCCCGGAACTGACGGTCGGGCGGACCCCGATGTTGCACATGCCTTTGTAGCGCCTCCCGAGCGTCTCGACCTCGACGGCATAGACGCCGTCGCAGGGGATGAGCTTGAGCGGCTCGTAGAGCTGCATGTTCGCCGTCGGGAAGCCGATGGTGCGGCCCAGCTGGTTGCCGGCGACCACGACCCCGTGCAGGCTGTAGGCATAGCCGAGCATCGCGTTGGCATCCTCCACCCGGCCTTCCGACAGGGCGGTGCGGATCCGCGTGGAGGAGACGTCCAGTCCGCGGGGGACGTGGATCACCTCCATCCCGAGACTGCGGGCGACGGCGGCCGTCTCCACGGTGGAGAGGTGGTCGTTGCCGATGCGGTTGTCGTAGCCGAGGACGATGGCGGAGGCGCCGAAACGGCCCCGCACGATATCCCGGAGGTACTCCGCCGTCGTATGCCGGCTGAAGTCGCGGGAGAAGGTAAGCACCTCCACCCAGTCGACGCCGAGCGCGGAGAGCTGCAACTTCTTCTCTTCCAGCGAAGTGAGCAGACGGAGATTGCGGGCGTCATCCTGCAGGACATTGCGGGGATGGGGCCAGAAGGTCACGACCACGCTTTCCACGCCGCGTTCGTTCGCGGAGCGGACCAGTTCCCTGATCACGAGACGATGCCCCGTATGGACTCCGTCAAAAAAACCTGTTGCGAGTACTACAGCCATCTTACAAGTTCAAAATCCTGACGATGCGGCAGTAGCGGATTCCGGGCGAAGACCCGGGTCGCTATCTGGTAGGCACCCGTACGCTCGGGCATAAACGACACCTGGTAGCGGCACACGCCGTCGTTCATCTCCGCCGGGGTGTATTCGTGCACCTCGCTGATATGGAGGTCGCCGTGGCTGTCGCGCGTGGCGAACACCACCTCGACGCCGATGTCCTGACAGTTGAGATCGCCGAGCGACAGCACCACCTCGGCCTTGAATTCATTGCCGGTCGAGAGGTCGTACGAAGTGACCGGCTTGGTCTCGGAGACCACCCGGACATTCTCCCACTCGCGGCGGACGTGCTTCTTCCAGGCCGCGATCTGCCGCGCAAGGGCGAAATCGTCCGCGACGACACGCGCGGTCCGCTCCGCCTGCGGGGCGTAGAACCGGTCGATGTAGTCGGTAAGCATCCGGTTGGTGGTGAAGTTGCAGGCCACCTTGGCGATGGTATTCTTGATATATCCCACCCACTGGGCGCTGCGGCCGGTCGCCGTGTCCACATTATAGTACGCGGGCGTGATCTCGTTTTCGAGGATGGTGTAGATGGTCGCCGCGTCGAGCTCGTTCTGATAGCGGTTGTCGTCGTAGACCTGCTCCTCGGGAAGGGCCCAGCCGGCGCCCTCGGTATAGCCCTCGACCCACCAGCCGTCGAGCACCGAGAAATGCATCGTTCCGTTCATCGCGGCCTTCTCGCCGGAAGTTCCGGAGGCCTCCTGCGGACGGGTCGGATTGTTCATCCAGACGTCGACGCCCTGTACCATCCGTTTGGCGAGGGTGATGTCGTAGCCGGGGATGAAGATGATCTTGCCGATGAAACGCTCCTGCTTGGAAATGTCGACGATCTGCTTGATGAGGTCCTGGCCGGCCTTGTCGGCGGGATGCGCCTTGCCGGCGAAGAAGAACTGCACCGGATGCCCGGGATCGTTGACGATGGCGTCGAGACGGTCGAGGTCGCTGAACAGGAGGGTAGCCCTCTTGTAAGTCGCGAAGCGGCGGGCGAAGCCGATCGTGAGGACGTCGTCGCGGAGGTTGTCGAGGATGGTGACGATCTCGGACGGGGAATAATGGTTGGAGACCGTGGTGTCCTGCAGGCGCTTCTTGACGAAGCGGATGAGTTTCTTCTTGAGCTCGACCTTGGTGGCCCAGACCTCCTCGTCGGATACGTTATAAATGCCCTCGAAGCACTTCTTGTCGTAGTGATGCGTCTTGAATTCCTCGCCGAATACGCGCTCGTGCACGGGTTTCCACTCGGGAGCGCACCAGGTCGGATAATGGACGCCGTTGGTGACGTAGCTCACATAGAGTTCCTCGGGGAGATAGCCCGGATACATATGGGCGAAGATCTGCTGGCTCACTTTGCCGTGGAGCATCGAAACGCCGTTGACGTTCTGCGAGCAGTTCGCCGCGAGGTTGGACATCGAGAATTTCTCGCCGAGATCCTCGGGGTTGTCCTTGCCGAGGGACATCAGCGTCGTCCAGTCGATCTTGAGCCGCTCGGGATAATGGCCGATGTACTTGCGGAGGAGGCCTTCGTCGAAGGCGTCGTGCCCGGCGGGTACCGGCGTATGCGTGGTGAAGAGCGAAGAGGAACGTACCACTTCCAGAGCCTCGGGGAAGTCGAGATTGTCTTTCTCGATGTATTCGCGGAGGCGCTCCAGGCCGATGAAGGCGGCGTGACCCTCGTTGCAGTGATAGATCTGCGGGTTCATACCGAGGGTGCGGAGGGCGCGGATGCCGCCGACGCCGAGGAGGAGTTCCTGCTTGAGGCGGTTCTCCCAGTTGCCGCCGTAGAGGTGATAGGTCACCTCGCGGTCTTCGGGAATGTTGGCCTCGAAGTCGGTGTCGAGGAGATAGAGGTCGGTCCGGCCGACTTCCACCTTCCACAGGCGCGCCGTGATGACCCGTCCGGGGAATGCGAGGGAGACGGTCACCCAATTCCCTTCCTTGTCATAGACGGGAAGGGCCGGGATCTTGGTGAAGTCCTGCGCATCGTACTTGGAAACCTGGTACCCCTGTCCGGAAAGGACCTGGGTGAAGTAGCCGTAGCGATACAGGAAACCGATCGCGACGAGATTGACATTCATGTCGCTGGTCTCCTTGAGGTAGTCGCCCGCCAGGATACCGAGGCCGCCGGAGTAGATCTTCAGCGATGTGTCCAGGCCGTACTCCATGCAGAAGTAGGCCATGGAAGGGTCGGTACGCCGGGCTTTCTCGGCCATATAGGCGTCGAACTCGTCAAGGACGCGGTTCATCCTGTCGAGGAAGTCGGCGTCTTCGGAGAGCTGTTTGAAACGCTTGATGCTCACGGTGTCGAGCACGGTCAGGGGGTTGTGGCCGGAATTGTGCCAGACGCCCTGGTCGATGCTGCGGAAAAGGGCTTTGGCGCTCTCGTTCCAGCACCACCAGAGGTTACGGGAGAGTTTCTCCAGAGGGGAAAGTTTCTCGGGAAGGTGGCGGGTCACGAGAACGGTGTTCCAGGATGGTGTATTAACATCCAGTTTAGTATATTGCATTGTCTTGTCTTTTGTCTTGATGTATGATGCTTTGGCCGCGTCGACTTTGAGAAGCGCTTCGCTGTAGGCCTCGCTGTAATATTGGATCTGATTGTCCCAGAGGGCGATTTCCGACACCTTGCGGGCGTTTTCGCGGCAGGCGCGGCGCTCGTCGGTGCCGAGGCCGGCGATCTCCTTCACCCGTGCGGCGACGCCGTCCACGACATCGAAATAGTTGGAGTCATCCCTGTGGAGGACGGTAATGCCGGGGTGCGCGTCCGGGCAGTGGTCCTGCACCCATTTGCCGAAGCCGGCGAGGTCGGTCGTGAGGGTCGGGACGCGGAAAGCGAGGGCCTCCAGCGGGGTATAGCCCCACGGCTCGTAATACGAGGGGAAGAGCGCCAGGTCGAGTCCGCAGAGAATGTCGTAGTACGAAATGTTCATCACCCCGTCGTCGCCGTTGAGGTACGAAGGGACGAAATAGACCTTGACGCGGTCGCCGATGGCGTTGACGAGGCCGAGTTCGCGGAAACGGCGGAGGATGATGTCATACTCCGGATTCTGGAGGACGTGGGTCGTCATCGATCCGGCGAGATCCTTTACCGGCCCGAGATGGCCCGAGGGGACCATGATGAAGGCCTGGATGCTCCGGCCGGACCCCTTCGAATTGACCTTCTGAAGCGCGTCGAGGAAGACGTCGATACCCTTGTTGCGGTACTCGTAGCGGCCGCCGATGCCGATGAAAATGGCGTCGGAAGGCACCGTCTCGCCGGACATCGCCGTCGCGACTTCCACAAGGCGCTTGCGGGCAAGGTCGTGACGCTCGATGTACTCTTCGTCGGAAGCCGGGGTGAAACTGGGCTCGAAGCCGTTCGGCGTCACGACATCCACTTCCCTGCCGAGGAAACGGGCGCATTCCCGCGCGGTGATCTCGCTCACCGTCGTGAAGACGTCGGCGTGACGCGCGGAAATCTTCTCCAGCGAATGACGGGCGACCACGCCGAACTCGGACGCCTTCGCATCGGCGTCATAGGTGGACATCTCGTCGTACAGCGGGAGATTGTGGCCCGCCAGGCAGCGGCCGATGACGGTGGCGTGGGTGGTGAACACCGTCGCCACGGGGATGCGGGTGCGGTGCACGTACAGCAGGCCGGCGCCGGTCTGCCATTCGTGGAACTGCGCGACCACCTTGTCGGTGTAGGAGAGGTTGTGGTTGTAGAAACTCTCGATGACCCGTCCGGCCACATAGCCGAAAAGGGCGTTCTCCTTGTAGTCCCAGTCACCCGAAATGGAGTCGACGCCGAATTCCTTCCAGTATTCGCCGAGAATCGTGTCGGACTCGGGAAGGAACTGCTTGTAATCGACCAGGATGGCGACGGGACGGCCCGGAACGTTCCAGTGGCCGATGCGCACGCGGATGCCATTCTCCGCCGCAGCCAGTTTCCAGGAGCGGTAGAGGGCGGGATCTTCTATGAAATCGGGATTGTCGGCCCGGTGCATCCACACGTCGGGACCGATCATAATGTGTCTCCGGCCCAGCTGGGAATGCAGGTGCAGGGCCTTGGTGGCGATCACGGTATAGATGCCGCCGACCTTGTTGCAGACCTCCCAGCTGACCTCGAATAAATAGTCAGGATTCAGTACGTTTTTCTCGCTCATCTAATCTTGCTTCTTTTTTACCGTCGCTCTCTTCTTCACGGGGGCCTTGTGCGAAGCCACCTCCTTCAGGGCGGCCTGCTTCACGTCAAGGGCGGCCTTCTTCTCGTCCAGGCGGATCTGGAAGTCGGAGATTACGTTCATATAGTTGATAAAGGCCTCGTAAGGCGTGTCGTACGGATTGAAATACTTATGCACCTCTCCGTCGGAGAAGAACTTGGTGCACATATAATAGAAATGGTCGCTCTCCTGCAGGTGACCGAAGTCTTCCCAGAGTTCGGCGTCGGCGACGATGGAGAGTTTCTCGGTCATCGCATACACCTTCTGGAAGGCCTCCTGCTGGAGTTCGTTGCCCAGCCAGGCGGTCACGTCCCGCTCTTCGTCCGCCCAGGAAATGGGATCGGGAACGTCGAGGCCGGAGACCGGTTTGTGCTTCTTCGCCGCCTGCGTCGGGGTGACGAATTCGAAGGAACCGTCCGCGAGGACCGCCTCGGGCAGATAGCGCATGAAGTCCATGATGCCGCTGTCGGCTTTCTGGTGCTCGCCGAAGGTCTCGTAATCCATAAACAGGTTGACGATCTCGCCGTCGGCCTCCTTGAGCCAGCCGAGGTATTTCTCCGCCGTGAGCGGCCAGTCGGCCCAGCCCCGGTTGGAGAACCGGAAGGCGATGTCGTCGCTGAGGCCGTAGTTCCTGAGGAGGAGTTTCAGCTTGGGCTGCGTGTCGTCGCTGTAGAGATAATTCGGGCTCTGCCATCCCATGATGTGACGGGCGCCTTCGGTAAGCATCGTCTTGAAGCCGAGGTCGTACACCATCTCGCCGATGCCGTTGGAATAGATCAGCTCGGTATTGCGGAAAGCGGTGGGCGTGACGCCGAAGAGGCGCTCGATGGCGGCTTTGTGCTTGGTGACCTGGTGCTCGAATTCGCTGTAGGAGGCCAGGGAAGCCAGCGAGTGGTAATAGGTCTCGGAGAGGAATTCCACATTGCCGGTGGCCGCGAGGGCGCGGAAGCTGTCGATGACCTCGGGGCAGTAGCGCTCGAACTGCTCCAGCGCGGAGCCGGAGATGGAGAAGGCCACCTTGAATTTGCCGTTATACTTCTGCAGAAGCGCCAGCAGGATGGCATTCATCGGCAGATAGCACTTCTGGCTGACCCGGCGCATGATAGTCCGGTTCTGAAAGTCGTCGTAATAATGGGAATCCTTGCCGATATCAAAGAACCTGTACAGGCGGAGCCGGGTGGGCTGATGGACCTGGAAATAAAGGCAAATACTCTTTTTCATAGTGTCAACGGATTATCGATTCGTAAACTTCTTTCAATTTGGCGGTCGCTCCCGTCCATTTGAGGGAGTTGACTTCGTCGAATCCCTCCCTGGCCGCGAAGCGGGAAAGCGCGGGATAAGTGAGGAGGGCGTAAATATCGTCGGCCATCTGGTCGATGTCCCAGAAATCGGTCTTGAAAGCATACCGGAGCACCTCCGCGGCGCCCGACTGCTTGGAGATGATGGAAGGTACGCCGGTGCGCATCGCCTCGAGCGGCGAAATGCCGAAGGGCTCGGAGATGGACGGCATCACGTAGACGTCCGAGAGGGCGAACATCTTCTGCACGTCCACGCCCCGGAGGAAACCGGTGAAGTGGAAGCGGTCGGAGATGCCGTGGCGGGCCGCCTGGCGGATGGCGCGGTTCATCATGTCGCCGCTGCCGGCCATCACGAAGCGGACGTTCTTCGTACGCTTGAGGACCTTCGCGGCGGCCTCGATGAAGTATTCGGGGCCCTTCTGGAAGGTGATGCGGCCGAGGAAGGTGACGACCTTGTCCTTGACGCCGCGCTCGACCTGGAGGTTCTCCCGGCCGCTGAAATCGACGGCGTTGTGGACGGTGACGACCTTCTCGGGCGGAACGCCGTAGCGGTTGATGCAGGTGTTGCGCGTGAGGTCGCTCACGGCGACGACTTTGTCGGCGGTGAGCATACCTTTCTGCTCGATGGCGAAGACGCGGGTGTCGATGTTGTCGACGCTGCCGCGGTCGAATGAAGTGGCGTGGACATGGACGACGAGCGGCTTGCCGGTGAGTTCCCGGGCGGCGATGCCCGCGTAGTAGGTAAGCCAGTCGTGGGCGTGGATCACGTCGAATTCATCCTTGTGCTGCAGGGCGATCGTGCCGCCGACCATCGCGTAGCGGGCGACCTCCTCCATCAGGTTGGCGCCGTACTTGCCGGAGAATTTGTACTTCTGGCCGTAACTGATCCGGAAGTCCTTCACCTGGCGGCGGCGCTCCTCCTCCACCACGTCGTGGAATTCCTGCGGGTCGAGGTAAGGCACCAGATTGGAGCCGATGTGGATGAACTTGACCTTGTCGAGATATTCCTCGACCGAAGTGGAGACCGTGTCTACGGCGACATCGCTCGCATTGATGATGCGCGCGTAGGTCTGGTCCTCGTCGCCCGAGGCGGAGGGCATCACGAAAAGGGTTTCGACACCGTTGGCGGCAAGGCCCTTGACGATGCCTTCACAGGCGGTTCCGAGGCCGCCGGCGATATGGGGCGGGAATTCCCAGCCGAACATCAGTACTCTCATTTCTCTTCCTCCCGATATTTAGCGATGAGCCAGTTGATATTCAGAAGGGCGGCGGTCGTCATCGCGGACGAAATGGCGCCGTGCGGCTCGTGCGGCGGATCGCCGTCGTAGAGTTCGGAGAAGGCGCCGACGCCGTGCTTCGAAAGATCCTCGTAGAAGCCCTCGGTAAGCCATTCGGCCCGTTTGATGAAGTTGGCTCCCATCATGTTGAAACTGGCGTAACAGAACTGCGACAGCAGGTGCGGGAACGCGCAGCCGTTGTAGTAGGCCAGGTCGCGGTCGATCTGCGAACCCTCGTAGACGCCCTTGTAGCGGTTGTCCCTCGGGGAGAGGGAACGGATGCCGCGGCGGGTGAGCAGCTCGGCGTTCACGACCCGCATCACCTCGCTGACGATCTCGTCGGAGACGGCCCGGTAGTCGAGGGACACGGCCCAGAGCTGGTTGGGACGGAGTTCGAGGTGCTGACCGTACCCGTCTACGTAGTCGGCGAGGAAGCCGAGGTCGGCGTTCCAGAAGGTACGCTGGTAATTCTCGTCGAGGAGGGCCTTGACCCCCGCCCATTTCTCCGCGAAGGCGCCTTTCTTCTCGTGCGCGAGGGCGAAGCAGATGGCATTGTACCAGAGGGCGTTGGTCTCGACCTGATAGCCGGCCCGCTCGGTAACGGCGCGTCCGTCGACGTAGGTGTTCATCCAGCTGAGGGCGACGCCGTCCATCTGGGCCCAGAGAAGGCCGTTGGGATGCATCGCCACCTCGGCGCGGCGGCCGGGCAGATAACTCTCGATGATGGCCTTAAGCGTGGGGCCGTATTTGCGCCAGACGTGGGCGTCATCGGCTCCGTAGGCGATGTACTGCTGCAGCGTGACGGCCAGGAAAAGCGGCGCCTCCACCTGCGTGGTGCGGTGCAGAAGCCGTTCCTGCTCGTCGGCGATGAGGTTGTCGAGAATCTCTTCGAATTCCTTCGGATCGTGCTTGCCGTAGAGCGCAAGGCCGGGGAGGCTGTAGAGCGTCTCGCGGAGGAGACCCGTGAGCAGCCAGGAGTAGCCGGCGACAACCTGCTTGTGGCCGTTTCCGTCCCGGATCAGAAGGTCCGCCTGGCGGACGAGCTGGTCGTGGAAGGAGGTGATGGGGCCGATCTTGCCGACGGCGGAGGTGAATTTGCGCTTGATGCCCGCCTTCGGAACCGGAGCGCCCGTGCAGGCGGAGAATACGATGCTCTCGCCCGGCGCGAGCTCCGTCTCGAAGGTGCCGGGAACGAAGAGATCCTCCCGGCAGTCGAATCCGCGGCGCATCTCGTCGGAATAGGTGATGTCCTTGTACCAGAGCGGGTTCGGCTGGAAGGCGCCGGCGCCGCTGAGCTGGAGGTTCAGGTCCGGGAATCCTTCGTAGAGATTGAAGGAGGCGCCTCCTTCGATCTCCCTGGCCTCCGTACGGGCCGCACCGTTCTCGTGGGTGAGATCGTGCACGCGGCGGAAGGACAGGAAGGGCTTGAGACTGAGCTTCACTTTGGAAGGGGCCTTGACGAGTTCGTACCGGATGAGGAGCTGGTCGCGGTCTTCCACGAGGACCAGACTCTTGCGGAATACGATCTCGCCGATCTTGTAGGTGATCATCGGGACCGGATCGGCATCGAAGTCGACGATGTACTTGTGGCCGCGGGGCTCATAGATATCGCCGTAGCAGTGGATGCCGAGGTTGAACCGCTTGCCCCGGAGGGTGATGCTCTCGTCGAGGGACGAAAGGAGCATGTAGCAGTATCCTCCGAACCGGTCGACCGGAACGGCGAGAAGGCCGTGGTAACGACGGGTGTTGCACGTCACGATGGACGTGTTGCAGAACGCTCCCGTCTTGCTCGCAAGCAGAATCTCCCGCTTGAGGGAGTAAGACAGGTTGACAAGTTCCGCCTTGTTGAATTTCAAAAATGCCATATAGGTTTTTTGTTTACACTTTCCTTAAAACGGTCGCCGTGCGGGCCGGCAGGTACAGGTATAAGGTGGCATCGTACCCGGGGTTGCCGTTGGGTGACTTTTCGGGGACGGTGAAATGGTGCTCTCCCGAAGCGATCCGCGAGAATCCGTCGAAGCGTTCCTCGTCGCTGTCCAGCACCTCCTCATATTCGCCCGCGGGGGCTGCAAAGCCGTAATCCGCAAACGATCCCGTGGCCGAAAAATTCAGCGCAAAGATACAATTTTTCCTGCGGAATATCAAGACCTTCTTCTGCTCGTCCTGCACGAGCAGCTCCGGCGCCTCTTCCAGCACCCCTTCCTCCCGGATGAGATGGATCATCGCGACGTCGAAATTGCGGAGGTACTTGTAGCGGAGATAGTCCGGCTCGGCAAGCGACCACTGGCGCCGCGCGTGGGCGAACGACCAGCCGTTCCCCTCCCGCGGAAAGTCGATCCATTCGGGATGGCCGAATTCGTTGCCCATGAAGTTGAGGTAGCCTCCGCCGGCCGTCGCGGCCGTCACGAGGCGGATCATCTTGTGCAGGGCGATGCCGCGGTCGACAATGGGATTGCGCGACTCCTTGTTCATCGAGAAATACATCTCCTTGTCCATCAGGCGGAAGATGAGGGTCTTGTCGCCCACGAGGGCCTGGTCGTGGCATTCGGCGTAAGAAATGGTCTTCTCGTCGGCGCGCTTGTTGGTGAGCTGCCACCAGATTTCACCGACCGACCACTGCTCGTCGCTGAGTTCCTTGATCCATTTGATCCAGTTGTCGGCGATGCCCATCGCCATCCGGAAGTCGAAGCCGACGCCGCCCTCCTCGAAGGGTGCCGCCAGGCCGGCCATTCCGGACACGTCCTCGGCGATGGTAAAAGCGTCGGGATTCATCTCGCGGATGAGCATATTCGCCAGAGCGAGGTACTGGACGGCATTCTCGTCGACCCCGGCGTTGAAATAATTGTCGTAGCCGACGAAATCCTTGCCGAGGCCGTGGTCCCAGTAGAGCATCGAGGTGACCCCGTCGAAGCGGAATCCGTCGATGTGGTATTCCTCCATCCAGTATTTGCAGTTGGAAAGGAGGAAATACTTGACTTCGTCCTTGCCGTAGTCGAAGCAGCGGGAGCCCCAGGCGGGATGATGTCCCTGCGGACCGGAGTAGAAATAGAGGTCGTCGCGGCCGTCCAGGCGGGAGAGCCCTTCGGCCTCATTGTCGACGCTGTGGCTGTGGACGATGTCCATCACCACGGCGATCCCCTTCCCGTGGGCCTCGTCGACGAGCCGCTTGAACTCCTCGGGCGTTCCGAACCGGGAACTCAGGGCGAAGAAATTGCTCACCTGATAGCCGAACGAACCGTAATAGGGATGCTCCTGCAGAGCCATGATCTGGAGGGTGTCGTAGCCGAGTTCGACGACCTTGGGGAGGACCTTCTTCCGGAAATCTTCGAACGTCGCGACCTTCTCGTCCTCGGAGCTCATCCCGATGTGGCACTCGTAGATGAGCGGATGGGGACGCTTTCCGGGACCGGCGTGCTTCCACCTGTAGGGATCGGCGGGATCCCAGACCTGGGCGCAGAACACCTTCGTGACAGGATCCTGCACAGCCCGGGTGACGTAGGCGGGGAGTCGCTCTCCCCCGCCGCCCGGCCACTCGATGAAGAGTTTGTACAGCATTCCGTGCGAAAGGAACATCCCCGGCAGGGTCAGTTCCCAGTTGCCGCCGCCGACGGGATGAAGGGCGTAGGCGTCCGTCCGTTTCCAGTTGTTGCACTCCCCGATCAGATAGATCCGCGAGGCGTTGGGCGCCCACTCGCGCAGCACCCAGTGCCCCTCCGCCGTCTTGTGCAGACCGTAATAGAGATGATTGTTGACCGCCTGCGAGAGCGTCTTCTCTCCGGCGAGTTTCTTCCTGCAGGCGAGAATCGCCTCGTGCCTCGCATCGATCGCCGCCTTGAACGGCATCAGGTAAGGGTCAGATTCGTAAAGCATATCTTAGTTTTCTTTTTACCGGACGGATAGTGTGCCCATACACTTCTGACGGGTTATTCTTCCGAAAGGGAGTCGATTTTGTCCTTCACGCCGCGAAGGTAATCGCGACAGGCCTTGATGAGGGTCTTGGAGCGGGCCACGAGGGCGTCGATGTCGTCGAGGCCCGTGGCGGGATCCTCGACTTTCTTCGCGATTTCCTCCAGTTCGGCCATCGCTTTGGCGTAATCGAATTTTTGTTCTTCCATATCTTTTATCTTTTCAATTCTTCCGTTTCGTCCGGGTTCCCGTCCGGGTCCCCAGACGGGAGGGGCGGCGGTCAGGCCGTAGAAACCTTCCTGCCGGGTTCGTCGTCGACGGCCACTTCATTGACGGTCGCCCGGAGGTGGCCGTCCGAAAAGCGGACGCCGATGCGGTCGCCGATGCTCACGCGGGCGGTCGTCTTGAGGATGCGGTTGTCCTTCCCCGTCACCAGCACATAGCCGCGGGAGAGGATCTCGCGCGGATCGGCCCCAGCGATGCGGGCCTCCACCAGCGCAACCCTCGACAGCGCCGACGCCTGCCTGGATCCAGCCGCGAAACACAGACGCGAGACGCGGTCGCCCAGCTGTTTCTCCGCGGCCATGCTCTTTGCCAGCAGGCCCCTTGCAATGCGCCCGCAGCGCATCTCCAGCGCCGATTGCTCCGCATGATTCTTTGCAAGGAGCTCCAGGGAGATGCGGGCGGAAATCTGCTGAAGCGCTCTGTCCGCATCCGTAAAGCGGCTGCTCACCGCACGGGAAATACGGCCGGCGAGGCGCTCGACCGCTTCGGACCGGGCGTCCAGATGACGCCGCACGCCGTCCTCGACCCGTTCCTGCAGGGCCGTTATCCGGTCGTCCTCGGCGATATAGGCGTCGATAAACAGATCGGCCAGGGCCGTCGGCGTCTTGACGTACGTGTTGGCCACCATATCGGCGATGTGATGGTCCTTGTCGTGCCCGATCGCCGTCACGACCGGCGAAGGGCAGGTCGCGATGGCGACGGCCATATCGTAGTCGTCGAAGCAGGCCAGGTCGGTCTCGGAGCCGCCTCCGCGGAGCAGAAGCACGGCGTCGAAGGTGCGCCCCGCCGCTTCCTCCGCCTCGGCGATCCACCCGAAAGCCGCCACGACCGAGGCCGAAGCCCCGTCGCCCTGCATCGTCGCTTCGAAGAGCACCGGATTGAAGACATATCCGTATCCGTTGTCTTTCAAATGGTTGAGGAAGTCCTGCAGCCCCGCCGCCGTGGGCGACGAGATGATGGCCAGGTTGTAGGGAATGGGCGGAATGCAGAGCTCTTTCTGCATCTCCATATAGCCCTCCCGGGTGAGCCGCTCGACAGCCCGCTTGCGCTCCATCGCCTGTTCGCCCAGGGTAAAGGCCGGATCGATGTCCTCCACATAGAGCGACATCCCGTAAATTTCGCTGAAATTGAGGGTGACCTTCACCAGCACCGTGATGCCTGCCCGGAGGTCGGAGCCGGTCGCCCGGCGGAACGCGGCGGAGACGGGAAGGAATTTCCACTTCCAGATGATGGAGCGGATCTCGGCGACCTGCCGGCCGCCCCGCGATTCCGAAAGGGTCATATAACAATGCCCGTTCCCCGCCACCGAATACTGCCGGATCTCGGCTTTGACCCAGAACGCCTCCGGAAAGGTCTCCGCGACCATTCCCTTCAGACCGGCAAGCAACTCGGACAGTGCAATATAGTTTCTATCCATACATTCGGGCCCGGCAGATCCGCGACGCATCTGTCAGACCTTCAAATTTACAAAATAATTCCGAGCCGCCCAAATTAGTTGCGACGAACCTCAGCCGATGAGTCCGGCGACTTTTTCGAGCCAGAGGGCGTCGAGAGGACCGAAGGTGTCCGGCTCGGCGGAGTCGACGTCCAGGACGGCGACGGGGGAAGATTCCCGATCAGGTCGGGAATGACGCGGGGAGGGGTCGGCAGGACGGGAGGCATAGACCGGGACGACGATTTCGCTGCGGGAGAGACTGCTGCAGGCGATGTGGCCGGGGAAGCGGTCCACGTCCGGGACGATGACGGTGCGGCGCTCCTTCCACGCCGTGCCGCAGACGCCCTTTCCGTATCCGATCCGAAGACAGGCCAAGGGGCCGGCGAAAGGGCCCAGCACCAATTCACAATCCTCCGGGGCGATTTCAGTCCCGGCTCCGCCAGCCACTCCCCCCTTGGGCGCCACACGGTAGAATCCAACCCAATGCCAGCGCATACGCTCCTGAATGAGCGCCGAGGCTTCCGCCATCCGGGCCACGGGGTCGGGCTCGTCGCCCAGCAGGGCCTTCAGATCCTGATACAGCCGCAGGTAACGGAAAGCAGGCAGCGGAATATGGCAATATCCACCCGGATTCTTGTCGAGGTACTCCTGATGATATTCTTCCGCCGGATAGAAGTGGCGGAGCGGCTCCAGTTCCACCGCCAGAGGGGCTCCGAGACGGGAGGCCTCCTTCTCGAAACGGTCCGCGACCGGGGGCCTGTCCTCGTCTGAAACATAGTAGACGCCCGTCCGGTAGCGCGTCCCGACATCCCCGCCCTGCCGGTTCAGAGACAGCGGGTCGATCACGGTGAAATACAGATCCACCAGCTCCGGGAGCGACACGCGGGCGGGATCATACCGCACCTCCACCGTCTCCGCAAAGCCGGTCTTGTCGGTATAGACCTCCTCGTAGGAGGGCTGATGATCCAGGTTGCCGTTGGCATAGCCCGGCGTCGCCTTCACGACCCCGTCCACGCCCTTGAAAAAATGCTCGACGCCCCAGAAGCATCCGCCGGCGAAATAAATCTTCCTTTCCATCCCTACAGCATCTCGAGCGACCGGGCGAGTTGATCGGGGCAACTCGTGCCGCGACCGTGGCAGTCAATCCCGCCGAGGCGGGCGATCACATCCTGCACCTTCATCCCCTTGCAAAGGGCCGCGACCCCCTGCGTATTGCCGTGGCAGCCCCGGGTATACTGCACCTCACGGATGACATCGCCCTCCAGGGTGATGTCGATCTGCTCGGAGCACACGGCCGGGCAGGTCCGGAAACTTACCTTGCGGAACCCGTCCTCCTGCCTGTCGGCGAGGAGAACCGGAGAAAAATCATCATTCATAATGCTCACGCGCTTTTTTTCGTTTCACGCACAAATGTGAAACTTAAGTTACAAATTTAGCAAAATTCTCTGAAAATTCCGGCAGAAATGCTTATCTTGTAACGTCAAATTCCCGATACAATGCAAAAGATTGTCATCTACTGCTCGTCCAGTTCCACCATTCCGGCCAAGTACAACGAGGGCGCCGCGGAAGTCGTCGCGGGCCTGTGCGCAAAAGGATACGGCATCGTTTCCGGCGGATCCTTCCGCGGGACGATGGGCGTCGTGTCCGACACGGCAGCCCGATGCGGCGGCTATCACAAAGGCGTTCTGCCCAAATTCATGAAAGCCCTCGTCTACGACACCCTCTCGGAAACGGTCTGGACGGACACGATGGCGGACCGGAAAGAAGAGATGCGCCGGGATACCGTCGCCGCCATCGCCCTCCCCGGAGGCATCGGCACCCTGGACGAACTCATCGAAACCCACGTCCTCAAGAAACTGGACCGCTACCACGGCCGCGTCATCGCCTTCAACCTGGACGGCTTCTTCGATCCCTTCTTCGCCCTGCTCGACCACTACGTCGCCACGGGGATGCTCACCCCCGAAGGCCGCGACCTCGTCGAGCGCTTCGACTCCGCCGCCGCCCTGGTAGACTCCTTCCGTTAAGTGCAACTACTTAACAATCAATGATATACCACAAAGGCCTTACTTGAAAACGAGTAAGGTCTTTTGCGTAATACATTGATAGTTAAACAGTTCTACTTTGCGGCCCAAAGAGTTCTCCGCCACGAACGAAAAGAGACGGCCGTTACCGGTCGTCTCTTGTGCGGATGGGGAGAGTCGAACTCCCACGGGCCATCGCCCACTACCCCCTCAAAGTAGCGTGTCTACCATTTCACCACATCCGCTCTTTGGTTTGGGACTGCAAAGATACAAAGGTTTTTTGAATCTGCAAATTTTTTTTGAAAAGATTCCTGGGACAGGCCCCGGAACAGTTCGGCCACGGCAGACCGGACACAATCGCAGAAAGCCGCACGAGTGTACAGTAAACAGAACGCAGCTACAGCAGTCCGTCCGGAATGCGGAGGATAAGGGTTTCCGTATCGGGATCGGCGGAGATGAGGAGGTCGTCGTGGAACGGGAGGAGGACCTCGGAGCCGTCGGCGGTGCGGACGTAGAGACAGAGATTGCCGGGAATGTCCTCGTAGCCGGAGACTTCGCCGACCTTCGCGCCCGTTTCCGAGAGAACCGTCCAGCCTTCGAGGGCCGAAGGATCGTCCTCATCCAGCTCAAGATCGGCGTAGACGTCCCGGCCGACAATCTCCTCTGCGTCCTCCTGCGAGCGGAGGCCGGTAAGGCGGCAGATCGCCTTGGAGTTGCCCCGACGGGTCCATTCGGAAACAAAATAAGGAACCGGAAGTCCATCATCATAGATGAACACCGGTTCCTCGAGGTCGATCTCGTCGGGAGAGACACCCTGGAATCCCAGCAGGATCCGGCCGTCCGTCCCGTCCGAACGAAGGACGCTTGCGATTTTCTGCATTACGCCTCGGCGTTCTCGGCAGGCGTCTCCTCGACAGGCTCGGCGGCAGCCTCTTCGGCGGCCTTTGCAGCCTCGGCTTCAGCCTCGGCCTTCTTGGCGGCGAGGGCCTCCGCACGGGCGGCGTTAACCTTGGCCTCGGCGGCCTTGGCGGCCTTGGCCTTCTCGATAGCCTCGTTCTTGAGACCGGAGATCTTGCCGGCGATCTTGGCGTCGCGCTCCGCCTTCCAGGCGGCGAACTTCGCGGCAGCCTGCTCCTCGGTCAGAGCACCCTTGGCGACACCGCCCTGGAGGTGCTTGCGGAGGAGGATACCCTCGTAAGAGAGGATGCGGCGGGCCGTCAGCGTAGGCTGGGCGCCCACATTGAGCCAAGCCAGCGCCTTGTCACCGTCGAGGAT
Organism: uncultured Bacteroidales bacterium; assembly: GCA_900320545.1. Lineage (GTDB taxonomy): Bacteria > Bacteroidota > Bacteroidia > Bacteroidales > UBA932 > Cryptobacteroides. The sequence continues at coordinate 44,194 of ONSU01000011.1, forward strand.
GATGGTGGCGGGGTTGGTGTTGGGGTTGTAAGAGCCGAGCTGCTCGATGAAACGACCGTCGCGCGGTGCGCGGGAATCAGCCACTACAATGTGGAAGAATGCGAAATTCTTCTTTCCGTGGCGCTGTAAACGAATTTTAACAGCCATTGTGAATCTGTTTTAAATAATTAATAATTAGTTGTTATGCTTCCTACCCGAGGAAGCGGACCGCAAAGATAGGAAAAAAATCTTAAAATACAAGCGAGCAGGACAAATTCACGTGATCGAGACACACGACCTGGAACACATTCTCCCGGGATGAGGACAGCGAAATGTCGATCTTGTCGACACTTCCGAGCGGAGAAAGGTCCACAAGCGTCCATTCCTCCACGATTTCTTCCTTCCCGCCCGAGAAATCCGCCATCCGGAAGGAGACCGAACCCGTCTCGGCCCCGTTCAGGGACCCCGTGAACTTCACCTCCGCCCAGTCGCCCGAGGTGAACTTGCCCTCGCCGAACCCGTTCCCGAGTTTCGCGATCTGGATGAAATTGTGCGTATTGCAGAGCATCACGCCCCGCGGGCTGATGGTGCTTTGGGCACTTGGAATGTTGAAAATAATTTGTTCCTCGGGCATATTTCCGCTCTGGCGGAATACGGCAAAAGTCTTCTCGTTCTCCAGATAAGGATGCGCGAAACAGTGGTACGGCGTTTTGGCCGCCGTCCCGGTCAGGGTGGGGTCGACGCCGCGGCAAAGGCCGAATCCGCCGAGCAGATTTTCGTTCTCTTCGCCGGAAACGACCGCGGAGAAGCCGATCAGGTTGCCGAACGAGACGAACGAATTGAAACACGTGCTGTCGTCTGCATGAAACTTCAGCCCTTCTTCCTCGAAGGAAACGTCCCAGATGAAATTCTGCTTGTTGGTGGACTTCAGGCAGGAAACGGCCGCAAGCAGCGTCACGGCCAGGACGAATATCAGTTTGATCCTTTTCATGGCAATAGATTTTAAGAATACAGACCTCCGTTGATGGAAATGACGTCCCCGGTGATATAGGCCGCGTCCTTCCCGACCAGGAAGCCGACCAGGGCGGCCACCTCCTCAGGCGTGCCGAAGCGACGGGCGGGGATGGTCTTCCTGAGTTCCGCCTCGTCGAGCCCCTCGACCATATCGGTGCGGATGAATCCGGGCGCGACGGCGTTGACCGTCACCCCGCGGGGCGCCACTTCCTGCGCCAGGGATTTTGTCGCGGCGATCAGCCCGCCCTTGGCGGCCGAATAATTGGTCTGGCCCGGAAGTCCCTTGAGGCCGGAGAGCGAGGCGATATTGACGATCCGCCCGTAGCGGTGCAGCACCATCGGCTGCAGGCAGGGACGGGTGACGTTGTAGAAACTGTCGAGGTCGGTCCGGAGAACGGCGTCCCAGTCCTCCCCTTCCATCCAGAGGAGAAGATTGTCGCGGCGGATGCCCGCACTGCCGACAAGCACTTCGATATAATCGTCGGGATGGGCTTCCTGCCAGGCCGTGATAGCGCCGACGGCCGCCTCCCGGTCGCCCGTGTCGAACTTGAGGAGTTCGCCGTCGGAGCCGGCCGCGCGCACAGCTTCCAGCGCCTCTGCCGCGGCGGCGTCATTGGAGACATAGTTGATGAGGACATAATAGCCCAGGGCCGCGAGTTTGACGCAGACCGCCCGGCCGATTCCCCGGCTTCCGCCGGTCACGAGTGCATACTTTGGCATAGTCGTTCGATTAAGGACTACAAATATACGAAGATTTCCCGACTTCGAGCGACGCGGACAAAAAATGCGCGTGAGCGACTAAAACGGACAGTTGCGGCTTGCGAAACTTGAAAATGCTTATATTTGCATCCGTATGCGAAGTGCGATTGTCATCGGGAGCGGGCTGGGAGGCCTGGAGTGCGCGCTGGTCCTGCTGCGGCACGGATACGGCGTCACCGTCCTGGAAAAGGGACGGCAGGCCGGCGGTTGCCTGCAGACTTTCGTCCGGGGCGGACGGCGGTTCGACACGGGATTCCACTACGTCGGCGGCCTCGGCCCGGGCGAACCGCTGCGGTCCCTGGCCGACTATTTCGACCTGACCGACCTTCCCTGGGAACCCACGACGGAAGAAATCCTCATCGGGGACGAGCGCTTCCGGATTCCCGCCGGCATCGACGCCTATGTCGCCATGCTGGCCGACCGGTTCCCCGCCGAGCGAGGCACCCTGGAGGCCTATGGCAAACTCCTCCGGGAGGTCGGCGACCACATCTTCGACGCCTTCGACAACGGACCGAGCCCGCTGATGGGCGTCAGCGCCGCGCAGTATATCCGCGACAACTTCCGCGATCCCCTGCTCCGTAAAGTCCTTTCCGGAAGCAACATCCGCCTCTGCCAGGACGCGGACACCCTCCCCCTCTACGCATTCGCCCAGATCGGCGGCTCCTACATCCGGTCCGCCTGGCGGCTTCCCGGGGGCGGCAAAGCCATCACGGACCGCCTCGTCGCCCGGATCGAAGCCCTCGGCGGGGTCATCCGCACCGGCGCGGAAGTAACCGGCCTCCGCCTCGCGGACGGCATCGTCTCGGAAGTCCTCGTCGGAGAAAACGAATCCCTCCGGGCGGACGTCATCGTCTCGGACGCCCATCCCGCCGTCACCGTCGCGCTCCTCCAGGGCAGCGGCGTCATCAAGAAAGTCTACCGGGAAAGGATCCTCTCACTGGAGAATTCCCCCGGACTTTTCACCGCGAATATCCTCCTGAAAGACAGCAACTTTCCCCTTCCGGAAGGCGAACTCCACATCCATCGCGAAGACGCCGACCTCTGGCGGAAGGACCCGGACCGCACCGATTCCGTCCTCGTCCACACCTACCCCGAAGGCGGGATGCTCGACATACTCTCCCCAATGCCCCTTTCCGAACGCGACGGCGACTACGCCGGGCGCAAGCGCATCAAGCTCGGGCAGTGTCTCGACCTCGCCGAAAAAGGCGTCCCGGGGCTCCGCGACGCCATCGACAAGGTCTACACAAGCACGCCGCGCACCTGGCACGAATACACCGGCATTCCCGGCGGATCCGCCTTCGGCATCCTCAAAGACTGGAAAAGTCCCCTGACGACCCTCCTCTCTCCGAGGACGACGGCAGGGAACCTGTACCTCACGGGCGGGAGTCTCAACCTTCACGGAATGCTCGGGGTGAGCATCACCGCCCTTATGACTGCGGCCGAAATCCTCGGCCGTCAGATCTACCTAGAAATTAAACGTTAGGCCGACGCCGGAAGGCGTGGCTCCGAAGTTGAACGCAGCCGTCTGCGGTCTGCCGACAGCGTTTGTGTAGCGGACCATCCGTTTGAGATTCTGATGGCCGACCGCGAGCAGCACGGCACCGGTCACCGCGATGGCCGTACCGGCCACGGCGATCGAGCCGCCCACCTTCGATTTCTCCATAATTCCGTCCCAGAAGTTCTGGATCACCTCGGTCATATCGGCCTGTCCGAACGTGAACACGGTCACGAGGGCGACCACCACCGGCATGATCACGGCACCGACCAGCATCATTCCGCCGCCGGCCGCCGTACCGCCGATCATAAAGAGACCGCCGCCGATCAGGAGATACATACCGGCATCCTGCATCGCAGCATACTTCTTCCAGAGCGGATTGAAGTCGACGCCGCCGACATTGCCCAGCACGGACTGCTGCACATCCTTGGGAAGCTTGACATTTTTCTCGACTTCCTTTCCTTTCTTATTGGTCACGGTCTGCATCTGGCCGAGCCGGGTTCCGTGGAGTTTCAACTCGCCTTTCGACCAGTCGATGGCTCCGGCCTCGTCCAGGGCAGCCACTTCTTCACTTGACAGAACAACAGCCTCATTCGCGCCAAGGGGACGGTAATCGGCCCCCTGCGGGTAGGCATATTGTGCAGCCGCGGTAAACGCAAACGCGGAAACGAACGCCGCCGCAAACACTAAAATCATCTTTTTCATATCCTTCATATTTTTAGCCGGCGCCAAAGTGCCGCAAAAAGCATACCATTCCGACTATCTAGGCCCCATCATACCGCCGCCCATCGGGCCGCGCATTCCGCCGCCGGGACCGCCCGGGCCGCCGCCATAGCGCTGCTGCATCTGCTTCCCGGCCTTGCCGAAGTTGCCGAAACGCCAGGTCAGCGACAGGATGATGTAGCGGCCGAGGGTGTTGTTGCGCACCTCCTGATGGTAGTTGGAGGCGTCCGTCACGGAGAGGTTCTTGGCCTGGTTGAAGATGTCGTAGGCCTTGAGGGAAATGGTCATCGTCTTCTTCAGCAGGAGCTTGGAAATCTCCGCATTGAGGATGTATTCATTGGGCTGTCTGGTCGTATATCCGTAGTAGAAATTGAAGTTGAAGTCCGACTTGAGGATGACGCCGCTGTTGAAAATCTCCCAGTTGAGGGTCGCCTGGACCTGGTTGTTCCAGGTGGCATTGGCATTGGCCGAAGAGGAGATCGTGTACCAGGGCTTCGACATCCGCGTGCGGCCGCTCAGGGTGACTTCCACCTGGTCGTTCCGATAGGTGAAGCGCAGGCGCTCCATCACGGTGAGCTGCCGGACGATGTTGGCCTCGAAATCCTCGTAAGCCGCGCTCTTCTCGAACTTCGTATTGATGATCCTCCCCTTGCTGTCCACGTTGCCGCCCGTATCGCCGGGCCGGGCGAAGAACTGGTTGTAATTGACCGACTCGTCGGCATTGAGATACGGCGCGAGGTCGAAATCCGTCCCCACATAACTGCCCGAACGGCTGTAGGAGGTCCGGCTGATCCAGGATACGGAGAAGTTGGACTTGGCGATGGGGCTGTTGAGGAAGAGGCGGATGTTGCCGTTGAAGGAGGTCTGTCCGTTGACCGGCATCGAGTAGGCCACGCCGTTGGCGCCGTACCATGACGCGCTCACGATCGGATTCTGCACCACGGAGCCGTCGAAGTTGATCCGGAGAGACATGAAGTTCTGCTTGTTGGAGTAACTGTAGTTGCCGCGGAGGTTATGGCTGAAGTACGGGGTGAGCGTCGGGTTGCCGTAGGCGATGTTGAGCGGGTTGGAATTGTCCTTCACCGCGAGGAGCTGCTGCGTGGAGGGCTGGTTGGACGAGCCGCGGTAGAAGAGGCGGATATTGTTGTTGTCGTTGAAGTCGTAGTAGAGCATCGCCGTCGGAGCGAACTTCCAGACCGTGTTGTCGTATTTCTTCTCGTTGCCGCCGTCGATGGTGACGTTGTGCGTGGTGGTCGGATTGGCCGAGAAGCCGATCTGGGCGCGGGCCTTGTCTTTCTGCCAGGCGAGGGTCGCGCCGAAGCTGTGGGCCAGGGAGCGGTTCTTGATGCTGTTGGAATAGGTCACGTTCGGGGTCTGGCCTTCGGCGGCATAGTTGAGATTGTCGACATTGAAAGGCAGGGTGCCGAGCGGGCCGCTGTCCCAGGTATCCTTGTTGGAGGAGTTGTAATTCCAGTTGATGGAATAATTGCCCTCGAGGTAGAGGTTATGGCCGAGGGGTTCGGTATACACGAGACGGCCGCTGAGACTGCGGTTCTTCGCGTTGCGCTCGTAATACTGGTTGACGACGTCATCCTCCGATCCGTCAAAATAACTGGTAAGCGACTGGTTGTATCCGTTGACCCTGTTCTGGGAATAATTCCACCGGCCGAAGAACGACAGCGTACGGCCCGGAATGCCCAGCCGCTGGCGGAAGAGCATGAAGCCGTTGGTGGTGAGGTTCTTGTTGCGGCCGTTGGAGGAAGAGAATCCCTGGTTGGTCATCGCGTCGCCGCGGAGGGTCTCGAAGCGGGAAATCTCGTCGAACCGGCCGTTGCCGAAGTTGATCTGCGGCTGGATGAGGAGGGACGTGTTCTTGGAGAATTTGTAGTCGAGCCGGACGCCGAAACGATGGCCGTGGGAAATGCTCCGGTTGAAATCGTCGATGTCGTTGCCGTCCACGTATGATCCCGTGCGATAAGTCAGCGTACTGCCGTCGCCGAGGTAGGTATCCTTGAGACTCGACTCCTTGACCAGTTTGTCCGAGCCGTTGTAGACATAGTTGCCGGAGAGGTCCATATTGCCGTCCTGAAGGGTCCAGGCGCCGTTGAGGCCGCCCATCCAGGTGGTGGAGATTCCGTTATTGTTTCCCCAGCCGCCCTGGCCGCCGCCCATGTTGCGGCCGCCGCCGCTGCCGCCCCGCATCGCGCTCATCATGCTGCCGGAGAGGTCGTTGAAACCGCGGTTGTTGGTATTGTTGGCGTTGGCGATGAAACTGATCTGGCTCTTGTCGGTAAAATGTCCGACCATCGCCGCGCCCTGGTAGCGCCAGTAGTCGGCATCCTTCCAGGTATCCTTCCTGATAGCCTCGGGCGTGAGGTCGTGGCCGCCGCCGGCCATGATGTTGCCGAACAGACCCTTCATCATCCCCCGCTTGACGGACAGGTCGATGACGGTCTCCTCGTTGCCGTCGTCGATGCCGGTGAATTCGGCCTGCTCGGATTTCTTCTTGACGACCTTGACCTTGTTGACGATCTTGGCCGGAAGGTTCTGCGTCGCGAGCTGCGGATCGTCCAGGAAGAAGGTCTTGCCCTCGATGGTAATCTTGTTGATGGTCTCGCCGTTGGAGGTGATGGTGCCGTCCTCGCTCACTTCGATGCCCGGAAGTTTCTTCAGCAGGTCGACGAGCATATCGTTCTCGGTGGTCTTGAAGGAGGAGGCGTTGTACTCGATCGTATCTTTCTTGATGAGGATCGGATTGCCGGTCGCGGAGACGCTGGCGGCGTCCAGCACCTGCTGGTCGGTCTCCATCTTGAAGGTGCCGAGATCTTCCGCCCTGGTCACCTCGACCTCCTTGGTAAACACCTTGTAGCCCAGAATCTCGATCTTGAGCTGGTACTTGCCCGGCTTGATCTTTTCGAGAACGGCCTTGCCCTCACCGTCGCTGAGCGCGTACTTGGCGGGCGTGGACGAGCCGGGGACGCTGAGCGATACGGTGGCGAAGCCGACGGGCTCGTCATTGGATGCGTCCAGCACCTGAAGCGTAATGTTGTGATGGGTCTGGGCCGCAGCCGGGAGGAAGGAAACGACCAGCAGCAGGGCTGTCAGGATCCGGGAGAAGATGCGGGGAGAAAACATATACTAAAATGTTAATACGAGGGGCGTTATACTGCAAAAATCACACCTGTTTCGCAATGCGCTCAGGGTGGTCGGCCAGGAATTTTTCCCAGCCGCCTTTGGTAGATGCACCGGCGAGCGGATTGTTAAGTTCGTAGAAGTGACACATTGCGATGGCGAGGGCGTCGGTGGCGTCGAGGAATTTGTCGTCCAGCGTGACGCCGAGCGTCTTCTGGAGCATCAGACTCACCTGTTCCTTGGAGGCGGCGCCGTTGCCGACGATGGCCTCCTTGGCCTTGCGGGGAGCGTATTCCGTCACGGACGTGACGCCGCACTCGAGGGCCGCGATGATGGCCGCGCCCTGCGCCCGGCCCAGCTTGAAGATGACCTGCGCGTTCTTCGCATAGAAGGGGGATTCGATGGCGAGGACATCGGGCTTGTAGTTGTTGCAGACCATCGTGATGTATTCGTGGATCATCCGGAGTTTGACATAGATGTCCTTCTCTTTCCGGATGTCCAGAATGCCCATGTCGACATACGTCGCCTTGCGCCCCTCGGCACGGACAACCCCGAAACCAAGCACGTTGGTTCCGGGGTCGATGCCGAGAATGGTGAGGGCGGCCATCAGCCGATCCGGTCGAAACCGGTGTAGGGACGGAGCACCTCGGGGATCTCGATGTATCCCTCTTTCTGATTGTCTTCCAGGAGCGCCGCGACGACCCTCGGGAGGGCGAGCGAACTGCCGTTGAGCGTATGGCAGATCTGCATCTTGCCATTCTCGTCCTTGTAGCGGCAGTGGAGGCGGTTGGCCTGGTAGCTCTCGAAGTTGGAGACCGAACTGATCTCGAGCCAGCGGCCCTGTGCGGCCGACCAGAGTTCGAAATCATAGGTGATGGCGGAAGTGAAACTCATATCGCCGCCGCAGAGCCGGAGGATCCGGTAGCGGAGACCGAGCGAGTTCACGAGCCGCTCCACGTGGGCGACCATCTCGTCGAGGGCGGCGTAGCTGTCCTCGGGACGCTCGATGCGGACGATCTCGACCTTGTCGAACTGATGGAGGCGGTTCAGCCCCCGGACGTCCTTGCCGTAGGAACCGGCTTCGCGGCGGAAGCACGGCGTATAGGCCGTAAGCTTCTGCGGGAAGTCCGCGTTCTGGAGGATGACGTCACGGTAGATGTTGGTGACGGGCACCTCCGCGGTGGGGACGAGATAGAAGTCATCCAGGCCGACGTAGTACATCTGCGCCTCCTTGTCGGGAAGCTGGCCCGTTCCGAAGCCGGAAGCGGCGTTGACCATCACGGGCGGCTCCACCTCGTGGTAGCCCGCGGCCGTGTTGAAGTCGAGGAAGTAGTTGATCAGCGCACGCTGCAACTTGGCTCCCTTTCCCTTGTACACCGGGAATCCGGCGCCGGTGAGCTTGACGCCCAGGTCGAAGTCGATGATGTCGAACTTGCGGGCGAGTTCCCAGTGCGGGAGGGCTCCTTCGGGAAGCACGGGATCCGTGCCGCCCATCTTGACCACCTGGTTGTCTTCGGCGCCCTTGCCGGGAACGACGAGGTCGCACGGCATGTTGGGCAGAAGCACCAGCTGGTTCTGGAGTTCCTTGTTATTCTCTTCCGCTTCCGCGAGCAGCGCGCCGCTGCGCTCTTTCAGTGCGGCGACCGCCTTCTTGGCCTCCTCGGCCTCCTCGCGGCGTCCTTCTTTCATCAGGCCGCCGATCTCGGCCGCCTTCTTCTTCTGCTCGCCGAGCAGCGCGTCGCTCTCCTGCTGGAGGGCCTTGCGGTGATCGTCGAGGGCGATGACCTTTTCAACAATAGCTCGCGCATCAAAATTCTTGACGGCGAGCTTTGCGATGACTTTCTCCGGGTCTTCCCGGAGCGCTTTGAGTGTAAGCATTACTAGTTCTCGAAAGGAACGACGGATACGTAGGATTTGTCCTCTCTCTTCCGGGTGAACTTGACGGTACCGTCAATGAGGGCGTACAGCGTATGGTCCTTGCCCATGCCGACATTCAGGTCGGGATTGTGGGCGGTGCCCCGCTGGCGGACGATGATGTTGCCGGCCTTTACGACCTCTCCGCCGAACTTCTTGATGCCGAGTCGTTTGCTGTGGGATTCACGACCGTTCTTGGAACTGGATTGACCTTTTTTATGTGCCATAATTCGTTCTCCTTTCGATTAAGCGATAGCGTCGATGTGGATCTTGGTGAGCTTCTGGCGATGGCCATTGAGCGTCTGGTATCCTTTGCGACGGATTTTCTTGAATACGAGCACCTTCTTGGCCTTGGCGTCGTCGTCGATGACGGTCGCCTTCACCACGGCACCCTCTACATAGGGGGATCCGACCTTGACCGCACCATCCTCGTCGATGAGCAGCACCTTGTCGAACGTAACAGCCTCTCCGTTCTTCGCGCTGAGGCGATTGACGAAGATTTCCATGCCAGCTTCTACCTTAAACTGCTGGCTTGCAATGTCTACGATTGCGTACATAAAAACAAAACCTGTTAAAGTTTGGAACCGTAAGCGGTCGCCTCCGGGGCGGCACTTCTCCTAAGCTTAGCGGTCATATCAAAATTTGGGACTGCAAAGATAGCAATTTTTTTCATTCCTCAAAAAATTATTTGTCAATATCTTCCCAAAAATTAGTTGTGTCCTTTCACGCGGCAGCACCTCAGCCCCGAAATGTCGCCATATGGCTTTCTATGGGCGGAGTTAAATGTCGCCATCCCCGGTCGGGGCCAGGCGTCCGCTATCAGTGTCCGTGGCCAAGGTGCTTCCACAGCATCCGCGAACTGGGTTAAGTCGCATTTCAGTCACAAAATGCTTCCATACCATTCCTGCGAGCGGGGTTAAGTCGCATTCCGGCCCCGAAACGCTGCCATACCGTTCCTGCGGGCGGGGTTAAGTCGCATTTCAGTCCCCAAATGCTTCCATACCGTTCCTGCGGGCGGGGTTAAGCAGCATTTCAGCCACAAAATGCTCCCATACCGTTCCTGCGAGCAGGGTCAAGCCGCATTCCGGCCCCGAAACGCTGCCATATCCCTACAAGATATTATCCAGTTGGTAATCGTCCGTCGGGAGCAGACGGAGCAGTTGGGCCCGGGAGGAGCCGAAACGGTTGTACACTTTCCGGATCAGTTGAACTCTGGCTTTGGGATCCATTCTTTCCGGGGCCATCCCGCCGAAGGTTGTCCTGCAGATTTCCTGAATTCCCCGAATGACTTCTTCATCGGAATAGGGTTCGGAGATTTCTTCCCCGTGCGTGTCGTTCACGATGTCTTCCAGATTCCATTTTTTGAGCAGATTAAAAAACTGAATGGAAGAATTCCCGAACATCTGCTCAGTAAATGCCGCGTCCACGAAACTTTCCGGAAGAATAAAGCCGTCCGGCGAAAGACGCATTTCACCCGGGACATCGTCCTTGGTCTTGAGAATCCGCATCCTTTCCCTCTTAGACAGCTGACTGACCGGCAGGCCTTGTCTTTCTATTCGGAGAAAATAGGCCGTCGTGCTGCACCAAGGATACGAAAAGGGACTGTCAATGCGCGCTTTATAGGCATTTCGGAGAATATAGGCGGCTTCCTGACAGAATGCTCTCCGGTCTTTAACTTCAAAAAGCCGATATGTCAAATCGGCGGCGACAGATCGGTGGTATTTTTTCATCTGATACCGGCCAAGGCGCCTTTTCAAGCGAAGGAAAAACACGCGAATGGTCTTCTCGTCACCTTTGAGAAGAATATGAAAATGATTGGACATCAAGCACATACAATATATCTTGATACCCATTGCGGCAGACAGTACGGCTATGCAGTTCCATAGGAAAATATAGTCCTCGCTGTCCCGGCACAGCACATCGTGCTCGAGAGCACTGGTGCAAAGTTGATAGATGTTTTTGAACATATATTTAATGTATTTGTTGTTTCCAAAATATTCCTGCGGAAGGGGTTAAGTCGCATTTCAGCCCCAAAATGCTTCCATACCGTTTCCGCGGAAGGGGTTAAGTCGCATTCCGGCCCTCAAATGCTCCCATACCGTTTCTGCGAGCGGGGTTATGTCGCATTCCGGCCCTAAAATACTCCCATACCGTTCCTGCGGGCGGGGTTAAGTCGCATTTCAGCCCCCAAATGCTTCCATACCGTTCCTGCGGGCGGGG
>ONSU01000009.1 GCA_900320545.1 uncultured Bacteroidales bacterium
CATCACCAAGGGAGCCCAATACTATGTCATCGACCGGTCCAGCGAAAAAGTGACCGTTCCCACAGCTTTCTTCAAAGCGGTTCTCCGCTATAGCCAGGCCACAACCATCGGGACGGACGGATTCTGCTCCATCGCCTTTCTCTTCGACCACGAAGAGTATAGCGAGAGCGGCAAGAGCAGTCTTAAGGTCAGCAAGAGTATGAGCATATCCGTGAATGATCTTGAAGATGTACTTGGATACAGACTCTTTGTCAATCTTGACAACGCCATCGGCAAAGACAAAGCAGCCATCGTCAAAATGGAAAACCCCCATAATAATAATTGGTGGTGGAAATAAGGTTTCTACGGCCACTCTATCCGTCCGGACTGGGAAGAATAAAAACTATCTTCCCCCGTCTGATTAACTCCGGGAGCAGGGTTTGAGAAACTTCCGGAGCTTCGCTCCTCCATCCCTCCCACAGGCATATCAGCGTTGCTGATGATGCCGTGCGGGCCCCTCCCGTGTTTTCAAACCCTGCCCCCTGCGTCAATCAGCCGAGTTCCCGCAGGTGTCGATAACCCTCCCAACGAATGGACGGTTATCGACATTTTCGGGCAAATTCGTCGATAATCACCCGCACCTCCGGAGGGATATCAACAGTCTTCTGTACGATTTATCTTATTTTAAATTCCCCCGAACCGAGAGAATCCGTAAAGTATCTGATAATGTTAATTTTATTGTGTTTTGAACGGGTTTTTTATTAAATTTGTGGGATTAGCAGAAAGCAAGAAACCAAAAATACGGCAACTCAATGATCACGGGCGAGATTAAAAATCGCATTGATTCGATATGGGATACCTTCTGGACAGGCGGTATTACCAACTCGATCACCATCCTGGAGCAGATGACATACCTCTTCTTTATGAAGATGTTGGATGATGCCCAGCGTACCAAGGAAGCCAACGCCAATGCCTTCGGTGTGGCCGTCAAGGATCCCACGTTCAAGGAGGGAACCTGGCATAATCCGGAGACCGACAGGGACATCCCCTACAGCAGCCTTCGGTGGAGCGTCTTCAAGAATATGGAGCCCGAGACGATGTTCCGTACCATCAGCCGGGATGTGTTCGTCTTCATCAAAACTCTGAACTCCGGAAAGGAATCCGCCTATAGCAAGTTTATGGCGAATGCGACCTTCCTCATTCAGAGCCCCAGAACCCTCGTGAAGATCGTGGAGGGGATCGACGCCCTGGACATGAACAACCGCGACACGATGGGCGACGTCTATGAATACGTACTCGGGAAGATGGCGGCGTCGGGCAACAACGGCCAGTTCCGCACCCCGCGTCATATTATCCGGATGATGGTAGAGCTGATGAAGCCGACCTTGAAGGATACAATCTGCGACCCGGCAATGGGAAGTGCGGGCTTCATCGTCGAATCCGCCAAATACATCCAGGCGAATTACAAACAGGAATTGCTGAAGAAGGAGAATTCCGACCATTACAAGAACGGAATGCTTCACGGCTTCGACACCGACTCCACGATGCTGCGGATCGGGGCGATGAACCTAATGCTCCACGGCGTTGACAACCCGGACATTGCCTACCGCGACAGTCTCTCCACCGACAATACCGACACCGACCGCTATTCCCTCTGTCTTGCCAATCCGCCCTTTACGGGAAGCCTGGACTACGAGGCAGTGTCGAAGAATCTCCTGGCCATCACCAAGACCAAGAAGACGGAGCTGCTCTTCCTGGCGCTCTTCGTCCGGATGCTGGAGATCGGTGGCCGTTGTGCCAGTATCGTTCCCGACGGCGTCCTCTTCGGCAACAGTACCGGTCATAAATCCATCCGGACGGAACTCATCGACCACCAGCGGCTCCAGGCGGTAATCTCAATGCCTTCGGGCGTATTCCAACCCTATTCCGGAGTCTCCACGGCCGTTCTTATCTTCACCAAAACCAACGCCGGTGGAACGGACAAGGTGTGGTTCTACGATATGCAGGCCGACGGATACTCGCTGGACCAGAAGCGGACGGAGGTGCAGGAGAACGATATCCCTGACATCATCGCCCGGTACAACAACCTTGCAGGCGAAGAAAGCAGGACCCGGAAAGAGAAGAGTTTCCTCGTGCCGGTGGACGAAATCCGGGCTAAGGACTACGACCTTTCCATCAACAAGTACAAGGAGATCGAGCGGGAGGTGGTAGAATACGAGAAGCCTGATGTCATCCTTGGCCGCATTGACGCCCTCGAAAGTGAAATCAGCGGAGATCTCGCCGAGTTCCGAGCCAAGTTCTTGTAGGCGATGAGAGAAGGTTGGGAAATACGAAAACTGGGAGATGTCTGCGACTTGTATCAGCCGAAGACAATCTCGACAGATATGCTAGTCAGCGATGGGAAGTATCTCGTTTATGGGGCGAATGGAATAATTGGGCGGTATGACGAATACAACCACGAACAACCAGAAGTCCTAATGACTTGCCGAGGGGCAACGTGTGGTTCAATCAATATCTCCAAGCCCTTTTCTTGGATAAACGGCAACGCAATGGTCGTTCATCCCAAATATAATAATCTTGGGCAATCCTTCTTAAAATATCTTCTGCAAGGCATAGACTTGTCTTGTGTCATAACCGGTGCTGCTCAACCACAAATCACAAGGCAATCGTTGCAACCGGTAAAGGTGGTTGTTCCTCCCATTCTGGAACAGGAGAAGATTGTTGCCGAGTTGGATTGCTTGACCGGCATCATTGAGAAGAAGAAGCAACAACTGGAAGAGCTGGACAAGCTGGCCCAATCCATCTTCTACGATATGTTCGGGGACCCCATCACCAATGAAAAAGGATGGGAGATGAAGAGATTGGAGGATATCTCCTCCCTTATTACTGACGGCTCTCATTATAGTCCTCAGAATGACGAAAACGGCGATATACCGATGCTATCAGTGAAGGATATGCAGCAGACGCGTTTCTCATACGATGCTTGTAAATGGATTGGCCGAGAAGAGTATGCGAAGTTGCTTGCAAATGGATGTAAGCCCCTGAAAAATGATGTCCTGATTGCCAAGGACGGGAGCTTCTTCAAATACATTTTTGTCCTTACGGAAGAAAGAGAGCAAGCAATTCTTTCCTCAATTGCTATTTTGAGGCCGAAGACGAGCGTCGTAAATCCCCGTTTTGTGTCTGGCTATCTTTCTACCGCAGAGGTGTTCTCCAAAGTTGAACGAGAATACCTGACCGGGACTGCTATCAAGAGAGTTATCCTAAAAGGAATTAGGCGGATGCCCATCATTCTTCCTCCTCTTTCCAACCAAAACGAGTTCGCCCAGAAGGTTGAAGCGATTGAGAAACAAAAGGAACTGGTGAAGCAATCAATCGTGGAAACCGAAACGCTCTTCAATAGCCGGATGGATTACTGGTTCAACTAATATATGAATATGGCACACTCTGACTCTTGGACAATGTGGATTATGCTCGCTCTTCTGGTCGGGCTTGTCGTTCTTGTGGTCAGGATGATCCGCAACGGTGTCCCGAATACGCCAACTTGGAAAGGGATCATCATCAGTGCTTTGATTGGGCTGCTCCCTTTCTATCTTGTTTGCTGTTTCTTCGGCTGGATGGGTGAAGACCGGACACGTCAACTTTATGAATGACTATGCGTAATTTCGACTATCTCAAGGACCTCGGGCTCAATGACCTGCATCGCTTCTGCTCTGCCGCGGAGGAGTTCCAGGCGAGCAATCCGGATTTCAGTGCCATCAATGCCAGAAAGGCGCTGGAGTACGTTGTCCGGGCCCTGTATGAGATGAAACACATTCCCGTGTCCGAGAGGGATTCCCTGTTTGAACTCATCGACGGGGAGCCTTTCCGGGAGTTCATTGCCGACGACCGGGTGATGATGGCCGTCCACTATGTCCGTAAGGTAGGAAACTCCGCCGCCCACAGCGGGAACATTACCCGGAGGGAGTCCTTCTTCTCCCTGCTGAATATCTACAATGTCGTCGGAGCCGTTCTGCTGAAACTTCGGATCGTAAGCGAGGTCAAACCGTTCGACAATTCCCTCGTCCCCGCTGTCGTCGAGACCCCGGTCATCGTTCCTCCGAAGGTGGAGGTAAAGCCGGCGGATCCTGTCGTGGCGGCTGCTGATAAAGATGCGGTCGCTTCCCCTGAGCCCGTAAAGGAACTTCCTCTCAGTATTTCGGAGGCGGAAACCCGGAAGATGTATATCGACCTAATGCTACGGGAGGCCGGCTGGAATGTCCTTTCTACGGAAGGCGCCATTCAGCCGCTAAAGGCCTGCATCGAGGTGGAACTCCAGGGGATGCCCAACGAACATGGTGTGGGTTATGCCGATTATGTCTTATTCGGCGGGGACGGCCGGCCGCTCGCTGTGGTAGAGGCCAAGCGTACCTCTGTGTCGCCTATTAAGGGTAAGCATCAGGCGGAACTTTACGCCGACTGCCTGGAGCAGCAATACGGCGTCCGCCCCGTGATTTATTATTCCAACGGCTTTGAGACCTGGATTATCGACGGTCTGGGCTACCCGCCGCGGCGGCTCTTCGGCTTCCATACGGCGAAGGATCTGGAACGGATGATTCAGAAGCGGGGCCGGAAGGATATTTCCGATTTCTCCGTCAACGACAATATCACCGACCGCCACTATCAGAAGATGGCGATCAAGGCGGTCTGTGAGCATTACAACAAGAAGCATCGGAAGGCGCTGCTGGTGATGGCGACGGGAACGGGCAAGACGCGGGTGTCCATCTCGCTAGTGGATGTCCTCACCCGGAACGACTGGGTGAAGAACGTTCTCTTCCTAGCCGACCGGATCAGCCTCGTCAACCAGGCCCATAAGAATTTCGTCAAGCTGCTTCCGAACACGACCACCTGTATCCTGAGCGACAGCAAATCCGAGAGAGATACCAATGCCCGGATTATGTTCAGCACTTACCAGACGATGATCGGGTATATCGACACGGAGGAAAAGCCCTTCTCCGTAGGGAAATTCGACCTGATCATTATCGACGAGGCCCATAGGAGTATATTCGGCAAGTATGGTGCTATTTTCCACTATTTCGACGCGATGCTTGTCGGCCTCACCGCCACCCCGAGGGAGGATGTCGAGAAGAGTACCTACGATATCTTTGAACTGGAGCAGGGCGAGCCGAATTATGCCTACGAACTCCAGGCGGCCGTGGACGACGATTATCTTGTGAATTATCACGGATTCAAACGCGGCTCCCTCATCATCAAGGACGGCATCAAGTACAACAACCTGTCCGAAGCCGAGAAGAAGCAGATGGAGATCGTGTGGGAGTACGAACAGGCGAGAAAGGCGCTGGACCTCAATTCGGAGCAATACCATCGGGATATCGCCGGGAACGAGATATTCAGTTATATCTTCAACGAGGACACGATCGACGCCGTTCTGCAAGACCTGATGGAGAACGGATTGAAGGTGCAGAGTGGGGAGCGTATCGGCAAGTCCGTCATCTTCGCCTACAATCATCGCCACGCCGAGCTCATCGTCCAGCGGTTCCACGTCCTCTATCCGGAGTACGGGGCGGACTTCTGTACCCTCATCGACAATTACGTCACGTACTCTCAGGATCTGATTGACAAGTTTGAAATCCGGGATGCAGACCCGCAGATCGCCGTATCGGTGGATATGCTCGATACAGGTATTGATGTGCCGGATATTCTGAACCTCGTTTTCTTCAAGATTGTCAAGAGCAAGATCAAGTTCTGGCAGATGATCGGCCGGGGGACGCGGAAGAGTCCCGGCATCTTCGGCCCGGGAAAGGACAAGAAGGCGTTCTATATCTTCGACTGGTGCCGCAACTTTGAATATTTCGACGAACATCCGGATGGGCAGAAGGCGATGACCGTCCTGTCCCTGACCGAGCGGCTGTTCGGGCTCCGGGCCGATATCGCATTCCACCTCCAGCACCAACAGTGGCAGGAGGATGCGTTTGCCAAGGGTCTTCACGACGAGATCAAGGCATTGCTGCGGGAACAGGTGGGAGCTCTTTCTGACAGCCATATCTCGGTAAGGGAGAAGTGGGAGCAGGTGAGTCATTTCAAGGATCCGGACGCCTGGGTCTATCTGTCGGACGTAGATGTCCTGACGCTGAAGACCGACATCGCCCCGCTCCTCGCCAAGAATACGATGGATGAGAGCGCCAAGAAGTTCGATGTCCTGGCCCTGACGATCGAGCTCGGCCTCTTGAGCGATGATATTGACCCCGGAAAATGCATCCAGCGGGTCCAGGTGATTGCCGAGAGATTAGAGGAGAAAGCGACGTTGCCGCAGGTTCAGTCGAAGATGGAGACGATCAAGGAGGTCCTCTCTGCGGTCGCTTGGGAGAATGCGTCGCTGCAATGGCTGGAGAAGGTCCGGAAAGATATGCGGGATTTGATGAAGTTCCTCGTCGGCGACAAAGGCAAATGGTTCGTTGTGGACATCGAGGACGTCATCACCGACAACGGAGAGGTCCAGGGCGTCACGCCGAGGGTCAGCTACAAGCAGCGGATTCTCGACTTCCTGGCCAACAACCGCCACCTGCCGGTCCTGGACAAGATCTATAACCTTGAGCAGCTGACCAACGCCGACATCGTAGAGCTGGAGCGAATCCTCTGGCAGGAGCTCGGCAGCAAGGAAGACTATGAGCGATATACCGCCGGCCAGCCCTGCGGAACCAACGTCGCCATTTTCATCCGGTCCCTCATCGGCATCGACCGGAAGCAAGCAATGAAACGCTTCGGCGAATTCATCTCCGGCAACGATTTGAATGCCGAACAAGAAGACTTTCTGGAAACCGTCATTACCTACGTCTGCAAGAACGGCGATATCACCAAGGAGATCGTGGTCAACGACCCGCCCTTCGACGAGCGCCTCGCCGTCTTCAATACCTTTATGCTTCCCCTCGCCAAGTACATTGACAATATTCATAACGTGGTAATACCCACGAATTATACACCTATCAACAGAACATTCGCTTCTTAATTATGAAAGCTAACGACCTATTCCTTCTTAAAGTATTCAGCACCCACACCGTATTTGAGGTTCCGTACTACCAGCGTGCCTATGTCTGGGAGGAGGGGAACTGGAAACGGTTCCTTGAAGATATGGAGAACATATCCGCCGTTGAGAAACCGTATTTCATCGGTTCGCTCATTTTGAAGCAAAAGGAAACCGAAACGGGGAGCAAGTACGGTGATATAAGGGTAGTTATCGACGGCCAACAGCGACTGACAACCATTACCATCTTCTTCAAGGTCCTGAGCCTTATGAGGAATCGGCCGCAAATCTTCAACGATTTCTTGATTACGATAAGCGATGAGTCTGATGAGAAGGAGATTTGCATTCACCATAACCATATTGACAAGGACGCATTCAACAAAATCGTCAACCTTACTGAGCTGGAAGACCTTTCCGTTGACAAGAACGGCAAGAAGATTGAGAACCAGAGCCGCATAATTCGTCTTTATAACTATTTCCGTAAGAATCTCGATGTTGAGAAGATATCCTCGGATAAGGTGAAGAAATACCTCCATTTCGTTGTCATCGATCTGGGAGCAGAGGAAAACGAGCAGCAGATTTTCGATACGATCAACTCCCTTGGCGTCACCCTGACCACCTCCGAACTTCTGAAAAACTATCTCTTCGACGAGCGGAACGAAGACAAGTACAATAAATACTGGAAGCCTGTCTTTGAGGCGAATGAGGAACAGAAACTGTATTGGGATCAGATCATCAACTCCGGAACGAAGAAATACCACTTGATTGACCTCTTCCTGTATGCCCTTTTGATGATAAAAGTCAGAGGCGAAGGATATACGGTGACGACGGAGGACAAGTTGGAATACGAGAAGGTCGACAAACTCTTTGGCTCCTACAAGGACTTCGTCGAGAAATATCTGAAGCGGGATAAGGAGGAACTGATGGTCTCGATCTATAATGCCGCCACCCTCTTTATGCAGAACTTTAATCCAAGGTGCAAATCCGAGGCTGTGTCGTCAGAACCGGGATTTGAACGTGTCAACCTGATGATGTTCGCCCTTGACTTCACCGTAATGCTACCTTATGTTCTGTATGTGATGATGAATGCGGATCCGGCGGAACAGGTCAAAATCTTCGAATACATCGAGACCTTCATGATGAGGAGGACGATTGCAAGAATGGAGACGAGGGGATATAACGGCCTCTTTAACGATGGTCTTATTGCCAACAAGGTTCTGACGGCCGAAGCGTTAAGAACCTATGTGGACAAAGACAAGGATGCCACTTACCGGGCCGCTCGTCAGGAAGATATCAAGAATGGCGTCAAGAATATCGTTTACATTAATCGTCAAGCTTTGGGATTCCTGTATATGCTGGAAAGCCGGTTAAGGTCCGATAAGATGGCCGCAACCCAACTTTATGGAATCGGCAACTACAGCCTCGAACATCTTCTGCCGAAAAAGTGGAGACAATACTGGACCGTCCCTGCCGATGAAGATATAGTGAAGCAAACGGACTTCGCTCTATACACCTTCGGAAACCTGGCAATTATCCCTGGAGCCCTCAATACCAGTATCAGTAATGCCCCCTGGCCGGTAAAATTGTCCGGGAAGGGAAATAAGGAAGGGCTCTTAAAGTACGCCAAAGGACTGGTCACGCTGGATGAATATTTGACGCTACCGACTTGGGACCTGGATGCTATCAGAGCCCGTGCCAAGAAACTATATGGACAGATACTGGCAACGTGGTCGGAGCCCTATGATGTAGAAGAGACCGAATTCTAATCAAACAAGATTATCACTATGATACCACAAGACGCAAGGGGAATTTTTTTAATTGTTCCTATCGTATTCCTGTTCCTATTATGTGTTTTGTCCTGTGGTCAAAGACCGTCTACAGAGACAAGTTTTGAGAAACAGCTACGGGAGGAAAGAGAAGTGCGTGAACATCTACAACAAGAATATGCTGATTCCACTGTTCGCCTTTCTTTCTGTGGTATTAAACTCGCCGAGCCATTTAAGAGCACTCTTAATGAAGCGAGGAAGGCGGGCACCATAAAGAGACTGAAATATGATGCCGGTGGAGAGTCGGCTACATGCCAGGGCGAAATCTATATTGCCGCATGGGACAAAGTTTTACCGATAGACGTTAAGGTCACATCGTACCAAGATACTATTACAAGTTTCTTGTTAATGTACAATACTTATGATGGCTACAAAGCTATCTGGAGGCTTTTTTCGGATAAATACAATACGGATGCATCTAGCACTGAGGATAAGGCGGATCCTTGGCTTGACAACTCGGCTCGGAGCGGATCATTTTCATTAATTTGGTCTTTCAAAAATCAGACGATTCGAATGACTGAGTTTTATAGAGAAGAGAGAGAATGGTATGTGAAGAATCCCGATATGCAGTATGCTGAGAACCGATATGATATAAAGTATACAAAGTACTTTCAAGCCTTGACAATCATTTATAGTGATCTGAAACATTGTGCTAAGGTTGAGGCTATTGAGGCACAAGAGGCTAAAGAGAAAGCGGCTATTGAAGCAGATGCCAAGGCTCAGAAGGAGAAACAAGATAGAGAGAAACAAAAAAGAGAATCCTCTCAAGACTTTTAATTGCTGAATAATATATGAATAAGCTTTTATTCACACTCCTTTCCCTTGCCGCGATAATATCCTCATGCCCGCTCTTCGCTCAGGAGATTCAATTTACGACGGTCAAAGATTTAGTCGAGACACAGGAAAAAGGATGGTTCCGAGTAGAGGGTAAATACGTAAAAACGTATGATAAATCTAAATTACTCTTTTCCATTGAAGATGAAGATTATATCATCCCCGTTCAACTGGTGAAAAAGGATCTCGGAGCGGAGAACCGCTTCGAGGCTTTGAACCTGCAGAAAGGCGATATGCTTTTGGTGGAGGGGAGGCTCGCCAGACTTGAAGTCGACTGGGAGTATTATAAAGGACTTGCAGATGCAGTTATCCTTGAAAAGATAGAAATGGTAGAAGAGGTAGAAAAGGTAGAAGAGGTAGAAAAGGTAGAAGAGGTAGAAGAGGTAGAAGAGGTAGAAGAGGTAGAAGAGGTAGAAGAGGTAGATGTACTTACTTACCCTGAAACGATGCCTTTCTTCAACAGCGGAGACACCATGGAGTTCTCTATGTGGGTTAACTCACAATTGAATTATCCGAAAGTTGCCAAAGAGAATGGAATACAAGGACGAGTTACCCTTTCTTTCACGGTGGCGAAAGATGGTAGCGTAACCGATGTTAAAGTGCTTAAAGGAGTGGATCCGTCCCTCGATAAAGAGGCTGTCCGCGTGGTTTCCCAATCTCCCAAGTGGACGCCGGCTACATTAAACGGCCAACCTGTAGCCGTCACATATACATTCCCTGTCATATTCGGACTGAAATAAAGAAATGCCCACCCACCCCTCCCTCCGCCACACCCACGCCCCCGGCTTCTGGTTCGGCCTGATAGATTTCTGCACGGCCGGGTTGTTTTTCCTGCTGTATATGCCGTTGAGCGGGCTGCAGGATGAGCTGGACTTTATCGTGGGGAGGAGGACGCAGCGGTATTGGGTGGCGTATCTGCTGGGGATTCCGACGGCGTTTATCTATCCGCTCGTGTGGATGGCGAGGATTGCGGAGGAGTTGAAGGCGAAGGCGGTCGAGATGGGGGTCGAGGGGCCTTATACTTCGTGGTGGCATATGTTCGGATGGAATACGTTCGGGGTGCTGCTGTTCGGGCCGGCTGTCGCGACGAAACGTTTTTTCGATACGCTGGGGAAGATAGAGTGTAAGATGAAAAATAATTGATTAACAAACCCTTCATTATGAATTACCGTAATACCGCCTATGACCATCACGCTTCCCGGAAGGGCCGGGGGAGAGGGGGATGGTGGATATTCCTGCTGGTGCTGATCGGCCTTGTCGCCGGGGCTGCGGCTACGTGTCCCGACAAGGAGAAGCATGTCGCGGTCCTTTCCGACAAGATGGGATATGCCCTGATGGGAGAATCCGGTTCGAATGCCTCCGGCCTTGAGGCTCTGGGCGGCCTCCTTGGAAAAGGCATTGCCAACCTTGCCCTGAACAGCCTGTTGGTCGTCGAGGATTATTTCGTGGTAAGCATCGGAAAACTCGATGACCTGGACGGCAATTCCCAAGTCGTTTCGATCGGCATCTTCGGCCACGTCCTGACCGCCTCCCGCGAACAGATGCGGAAGCGGGTGAGAGAGAATCTGGAATTATAATATGACATCCCGAACAATATACATATTGTATAACACGAATAATGTTATTAACTTTGGCAAAGATAAGTATTTATTTACTAGTATTGAACGACATTTAATCGTGTCTACTTTTAGACGTTATTCACGCAACTAATGGAAGATTTACGCAAAATTACTTATGAACCACCCGTGATGAGGGTCACTGAGGTCAGGTTGGAAGGCATTGTCTGTAATCATACCGGGGAGGTCCCTGATATGGAGCACGGCTGGGATCTGGATTTTTAACCCATTAATTGTCTGCAAGATGAAACGCATCATAACGAGTATTATAATTACGGCCTGCGCGGCTGCGCTGATAAGCGCCTGCCAGAAGACGCCGGTCGAAAAGAAGGCAGGCGTCCCGATGACGATCCAGGCGTCCGTCGTCGCTCCGACGGGCACAAAGACGCTTTATGAATACGACACGGAAAGCAAGACGCTGGAAGGATTCTGGAATTCGGAGGAAGCCATTACGGTGGTTTCTTTCGGACGGGACGGCATCACGGCCGTAGATGAGTTCGTTTCTTACGGGGAGGAAGGCCGCAAAATTGCGGAATTCAGCGGAACCTGGACCGGGAACGAGGGTGACAGGGTCATCTGCCTGTATCCGTCAGTGGACTCGTACGCGGGTAATTCGATCTTCGATGGCGTGAGGCACGGCTCTCCGACCATTTACATGAGAAACCTTTCGACTGCTTCGGGTGCCCTGCAGCACGATGATCCGTCTTCTGTCTCCGACGTCGACCTGATGATTGGTGAGGTGGAGTTAGGGGATGGCGACGAGATCTATGTGCATATGGGGCATATGTTCGCCGTGTTCCGCATTGAGGTGACCCTCAGGAACTTCCCGTACGAAGCGCCTCCCGGTTCTCCTTTCGACCAGGCGCGGATCAATTCCATACGCATCAAGTGCGTGGATCCCGACTCGGACGAAGAGGAAGAGTGGGGGGTGAACGGTGACCCGGTCTTCGTCCGGTTCTCCGGCCTTGATGTGACCACCGAAAGCTATACCGGGACTCCCTTCACAATCGAGAGAGGACCGCAGGACTATTATCTGCTAGATTCCGGCAATAATAGCGATCTCACGTTGATGGATGAAGATGTTGTCGAAAAGACTTTCTTCGTGCCAGTCCGCTTCGACAGGGACCTCGAGGCAGGGTACGAACTATGCTTCCAATTCGGCGGCAACTATTACGACGACGAGGAGGAACGCCGAAATTCGGTCACCGTGTTCCCGGGCTGCGACATGCGGAAGACGATCACGAGCAAGCTCTCGCTTGAAAATGGTAAAATCTACGGCTTCACAGTAACCATATAGGCTTATATCCTGTCTGAAGTCCTTTTGGATTACATTTGCGGCTAACTCAACGCTGCGATATAAACTCTTTTTATATCACAACAATCCCGGCCATATTTTTAGTGGACACTAATGAAGCGGATACTTGAATGAACCTGCTTACCCCGGAAATACGGATACCACAGGAACATCCGCCCTCGTGGATGGCTATTTCCCCGGGAAAAGAAAAAAGAAGGATAAGAAATAAGTTCCCTATGTCCCAACAACACTACCCCTGCGAGATTTGTAAATACCTGATTGTTCTCGGTATTTTTGTCTCATCTTTGACTTCTTTTGCCGCCACATCTTCATTCCCGGATAATACCCCCCACGGAGATGGAGGCATTTATATGGACGGAAGGATGGAGGACGGAACCCGTTATATTATATCTTATTCCAGGCAGTGGTGGATTTACGAATTAGGCATTTGCAAATTCATTTACGAGGACGGGACGGCGGATTATTTCATTTCTGCCGAATCCGAAATGTTTATACCGGAAAACGGGCAGATGGTGTTCATTTATATGGATGCCGATGGCAAAAGGCAGGCTATTGTGCTGCAGCAATGGTTCGCCGATGAGGAAACGACGACGAAAAGAGCTATGTTAATTAAACCGGTCTTTCATTTATTCGGCGGTGTGGGTTTGTCATTGGCTCCATCCAGTATGACGAAGACGCAGGAGCATTATTCTGCTCTGTACGCTATTTCGGAAGATGAGATCAACCTCTTGACCAAGGTCGGGATTAAGGAGGTTCGAATCTCCGAGCGTTCCACCTACAATAGTTTGAAAGGTGCGTATCTTTCAAAGATGTCATCTTGGATATATGAGACTAAACTAAAGGTTGACAGCAGGGGCTCGAAAAGTGTTAATCTGATTTTGGAAGATATCGAATGATAATGAATTGTTTTGCCATGAAAAATCTGATTCCTTTCCTCTCGGCCGTCCTGTTTCTCGGTCTGATGGCGGTATCGTGCCGCACGACGTCGATGATTAGTCTGCAACCCGAGCTTGAGCAGCAGTGGGTAGGGCGGTCTTGTGCCGATGTGATTGACGCTATGGGGCAGCCGGAGCGTGAAGTGGCGGATCTCCAGGACGGGAAGATTCTGGTCTATGAGGCTGGAGCGACACGTTTCTATATGAACGGCGATTCTTTCTGCTATGCCGTCCGTACCAATAAGCAGCGGAAGGAAACCAAGCTCGATATGCCTAAGAGCTGGGCTCTGGGAGGTGCTATCGCCGGAGGAGTCCTCGCTACCAGTTCACTTGTTCAGTTGATCCTGATGATAGTCCAGTCAGGAGTTCGTAATAGCAGTAAATAATGTATTCGCCATATGTCCCAACAACACTACCCCTGCGAGACCTGTAAATTCCGGGCTCACTACGACAAGAATCCCAAGTCGTTCCTCGGCCGCTTCTGGCGGTGGCACATCAATTTCTGCCCCGGCTGGAAGAACTACTTCACCCATCAGCCGGAGGAGAAGAAGGCCGAACTGAGGGAGAAGTACGGCTTCACGAAGTATTGACGGCTTCTTGAGCCGTCAGAAGTGACGGAAACTATCAGTAATAAATCACTCTACTTCCCTTGACTTTACGAAGAATTTCGTTATCTTTGCAACAGATTATTTGAATCAGCAAGTGGAGATAAGCGCCCACCAATGCTGGAACCCAAACAGAGCACCGATTCTTTATTGACTCCGGTGCTCTGTATTTTTAAAAACGGGCAGCGGTACTGTTACAAGCCGCCCAAATGCTCACAATCGCTTTTATGTAATCAACTATGATTCAAATAATCTATTCTCAAACCAGCATTGTGGAGCGCCTTTGCATAGTATGCGAGGATGAGTTCCAGCGAACCGTATTGGTCAGAGGTCATTTTAGGGTGATCAATGGCAAAAAGGTTTATGTGAAGCCACATTACCGTAAAAAGTAATCAGAGTCACATTAGAGCTTAGTTTTCAATCCAAACTGTCCGTTCTGCAGTCATCCTGTCGGATGGCTGCAGTTTTTCCACCAGGAGAAGATCCCGGACCTGGTTATAGGGAAGCCTACAAGAAGAGGACATTCACGCGAAAGCAATTACTATACAATAAAATATTGTTATTCCCTTTTCTAAAGTGGATCAGTAATGGCTGTCCCGGCTGATTGACGCAGGGGGCGGGGTTTGAAAACCGTGGCCGCCCGTGGCCTCGTGAACGGGAGGGGCCCGCACGGCATCATCAGCAACGCTGATATGCCTGTGGGAGGGATGGAGGAGCGCGGAGTTAATCAGACGGAACCGGACGTAGGTTCCGGGCGAAACCCCGTACAAACGCCCGGAGTCTATGGCTGAGAATAAAGGATCCGGGCGAAACCCCGTACAAACGCCCGGAGTCTTTTCCGACAGACCCGCGATCCGGCAAATGATTGCTGACTATACTTTACGAATGATGAATTTTGTTTATATTTGCGGATGACATATCAGTATTCCCTATGAAACGCATTCTCCTTCTTTCCGCAGCCCTGCTGGTTCTTCTGCTCCCCGTCGGGAGTTGCAAGAAACATCCATATTCCCCTGGGACCGACACCCCCGGCGGCTCCGATACACCCTTAAGGCCCGGCGACGGCGTGACGCCAGTCCCCGATGCCGTCGACCTCGGGATGATCGTCAACGGGAAGAATGTCAAGTGGGCGTCCTTCAATCTCGGCGCCTCCTCTCCGGAGCAGTTCGGGCTGTTTCTGGCCTGGGGAGCCCTTGAGGAAGTCGAGCCCGGCTATAAGATGCCTCTCGGGGCCTCGGTAACCCTGCCGGCAGATTATGATGCCGCAATCGTTAAACTGGGCGGCAAATGGCGTATGCCGCTCAAGGAGGAACTGGAAGCCCTGTATACGCAGTGCAATTATGAATGGGACATGATAGGTACCGTCAAGGGGATTCGGTTCTCCAGCAAGAAGAACAGCAATTCCATCTTCCTTCCCGCCGGCGGCTATATGAACAGCGTCAATCATTACAATATCAATGAGTCTGGTAACTACTGGTCATCCAATATCAATCCGGAAGACTATCCTCATCCTTTCTACACCTGGTTCAGCATTCAGTACGGCCACAACGTCGTCAGCGGCAACTTCTCCGACCGCCATTCGATCCGTGCCGTCCAGACAGACTAGGCAGTGTTCCGTGAGCGCCGCCCGCTTCCGTTGTTAATCAAAAAAAAGGGGCCGCTCAGTCGAGCTTGCCCCCATTTTCATCAAACATTTCATTCTGCAGGACGGAGAAGTCCGTGGATTCCTGGATGACGATCTTGCAGCCGTAGCGCTTCCTCCATTTCTTGACGTAGGAATTGAACAGGCCCCTCGTGAGATAGGCTCCGAGAATCGGGCTGGTCTTGAGGATGAAGCTGCGGATGCCTTTTTCAATCACGTAGTAGGAGAGCCGCCGCTCGATCTGTTCGTCGATCACGACGCTGGAGGTGATCTTGCCGGTGCCGTGGCAGACGGGGCACACCTCGGTGGTGTTGATCTCCGTTACGGGCCGGATCCGCTGCCGGGTGATCTGCATCAGCCCGAACTTTGTGAGCGGGAGCACGTTATGCTTGGCCCTGTCGTTTTCCATCAGCTCCTGCATATACTTGAAGAGGGCGTTCTTGTGATCGTTCGTCTCCATGTCGATGAAGTCGACGATGACGATGCCTCCCATATCGCGGAGCCGGAGTTGGCGCGCAATCTCCTCGGCGGCCGCCTTGTTGACCTCGAAGGAATTCTCCTCGTGGTCGCTGGTCTTGGCGCGGATGCCGCTGTTGACGTCGATTACGTTCAGCGCTTCTGTGGTCTCGATGACAAGGTAGGCGCCCGCGCGGAGCGGAACCACCTTTCCGAAGGAACTCTTGATCTGCCGGGTGACCTCGAAATGGTCGAAGATGGGCTTCTTGCTGTCGTACAGGTGCACGATCTTCTCCTGCTCGGGGGAGATCAGCGAAATGTACTTGCGGGCCTCGTCGCACACCTTCTCGTCGTTGATGTAGATGTTGGAGAAGGAGTCGTTGAGGAGATCCCTCAGAATCGTGGTGGTCTTGCTGTACTCATTGAACAGCGGGCTGACGACCTTGTGCCGTGCGATTTTCGTCCATGAGGACTCCCACTTCTCGATGAGGGCCTGCACCTCCGCTACCAGGATGGCCGCTTTCTTGCCTTCGGCCGCGGTGCGGATGATGGCCCCGTAGTTGCCGGGAAGGATGCTCCTCACGAGCGTTTCCAGTCTACGTTTCTCCTCTTTCGAGCCGATCTTCTGCGAGATCGAAACCTTCTCTGCAAAGGGGAGAAGCACGATGTTGCGTCCTGCCAATGAAATCTCCGCGGTCAGTCTCGAACCTTTGGTGGAAATGGGCTCCTTGACGATCTGCACCACCATCATCTGCCCGGGCCTTACCTGCTCTTCAATCCGGCCTTCCTTGGGGAGGACATCTTTCAGTTTGATACCGTGGTAGAGGTCCTCGAGGTTGGTGTTGGGATTGCTCCTCCTGACGAATTCGTCGAAGGCGTAGAAATAAAGCCCCAGGTCGAGATAATGGACGAATGCTTCCTTCTGGTCACCGATATCCACAAAGGCAGCGTTGAGGGAGGGGAGGATCTTCTTGACTTTGCCGAGATAGACGTCCCCCACACCGAAATGCTCCCCTTCGCTGGACTCCTTGCTGAGTTCGATCAGCCTGTGGTTCTCCATCAGGGCGATGCGAACTTCTCTCGCCGACACGTCGACGATCAGGTCTTTGTCCGGTTTTTCAGACTCCATTGGGAATTAAATTAAAAGAACATAAGGGCCGTCCGGATTGGCCGGTCGGCCCTTGAAATCAAGCAGAGACTGCTAAAATGTCAGACACCGAAATTATTTCTTCTTGTGACGGTTCTTGCGCAAACGTTTTTTACGTTTGTGCGTTGCCATTTTATGTCTCTTTCTCTTTTTACCGCTGGGCATAATTAGAAAAATTTAGAGATTTACTTCTTCACAGCAGCTATGAAAACCTTTGCAGGTTTGAAGGCCGGGATGTCGTGCGCGGGGATCGTCAGCGTGGTGTGCTTCGTGATATTCCTTGCAGCCTTCTGGGCGCGGTGCTTGATGATAAAGCTACCGAAGCCCCGGAGGTAAACGGGATTGCCCTGGGCGAGAGAATCCTTCACGGTCTCCATAAATGCCTCAACTACTGCCTGTACCTGATTTTTCTCAATGCCGGTTGACTTTGCAACCTCATTTACGATTTCTGCCTTTGTCATAGTAACTGTAAAATTTATATAATGTTTTATGAATATAATTAATCATAATTTCAGTCCACAAAAATACTCCTATTTTTTCAAATATCAAAATCTTTTTACTCCTAATTGTGGCACAGGATGCATTACAGCTCCAATACGCAGGATCCGCAGGGCGCGAGAAGGACTGTAAGTTGCCCCGTCGAGGGCCGTCATGATTATTGGCACGAAGATTGACCATATAGGGATTCGCCCCCGATAAGGGGGAAAATATGCCATTTTGTCAGTATGAATATGTACGATTTGAAAGATATGCAAAGAGAAGTCAACATCATCCCGGTTCTCCAGGGAGAAGGCCTTCCGAAAGTGAAAGATTCCGAACTGCCCGACGTGCTCCCGATTCTGGCGCTGCGCAACGCCGTCATCCTGCCGGGGACGGTCTATCCCGTCACCATCGGGCGCGACAAGTCGATGCGCCTGGTGCGTGAGGCGGAGGAGAAAAACCTGTTTATCGGCGCCCTTCCGCAGAAGGACGTGTCCGTCGAGGAACCCGGCAAGGCCGACCTGTACGGCTACGGCGTCGTCGCCCGCGTGGTGAAGATGCTGGAGATGCCGGACGGCAGCGTCACGGCCATCCTGCAGAGTTTCAAGCGGTTCGAGCTCGAGGATATCATCCAGTCCGACCCCTATCTGGTCGCGCGCGTCCACTATCTGGACGATTTTGTCCCGCAGATCGAGCCCTCCACGCAGAAGATGCTCTCGGAGTCGCTCCGGGAGAAGGCCGGCAACATCATCCGCGGCGCCTCGTTCGCCCCGAAGGAGGCCATCACGGCGATGGAATCCATCGACAGTTTCGAATTCCTCGTCAACTTCATCGGCACCACCATCGAGGTCGACAATTTCGCCGACCGCGTGTCCCTGCTTTCCTATACGGACGTGTACGAGCGCGCGATGGCGCTGCTGAAGGTGCTCGACACCCAGGTGGAGCTCCTCAAGATCAAGCAGGAGATCAACCAGAAGGTCAAGTCCGACATCGACCAGCAGCAGCGGGAATACTATCTGAACAATCAGCTCAAGACCATCCAGGAAGCCCTCGGAATGGACGAGGAGGAGGAATTCGCCAAGCTCCGCGCCAAGGCCGACGGGAAGAAGTGGTCGAAGGAAGTCCGCGAGATCTTCGACCGCGAGATGCAGAAGCTCGAGAAGTACAACCCCTCGTCGCCGGACTACAGCATCCAGTACAATTACATCCAGTTTATGCTGGATCTGCCCTGGGGCGAATGTTCGGAGGACAATCTCGACCTCGCCAACGCCCAGAAGGTGCTGGACGAGGACCATTTCGGGCTCGAGAATGTGAAGGACCGCATCATCGAATATCTGGCCGTCCTCAAGCTCAAGGGCAATATGAAATCGCCGATCCTCTGCCTGTACGGCCCTCCGGGCGTGGGCAAGACTTCGCTCGGCAAATCCATCGCCCGGGCCCTCGGCCGCAAGTATATCCGGATTTCCCTCGGCGGCATGCACGACGAGGCGGAGATCCGCGGTCACCGCAAGACCTACATCGGCGCCCTTCCCGGCCGGATCCTGAACGGCATCCAGCGGGCGGGTACCTCCAATCCTGTCATCGTCCTCGACGAGATTGACAAATTGTCGGCCGACTTCAAGGGCGATCCGTCCTCCGCGCTGCTGGAGGCCCTCGATCCCGAGCAGAATTCGACCTTCCACGACAATTACCTCGACATCGACTACGACCTCTCCAACGTGATGTTCATCACTACGGCCAATGTCACTTCCACCATCCAGCCGGCCCTCAAGGACAGGATGGAGATGATCAATGTGACGGGCTACCTGGCCGAGGAGAAGATGGAGATCGCGAGGAACTATCTGATTCCCAAGCAGATCGAGGAGCACGGACTCGGGAAGAATGACCTGAAGATCGACAAGGATACCCTCCGGGAGATCATCGATTCGTATACGCACGAGTCCGGCGTCCGCGGGCTGGAGAAGCAGATTGCGAAGATTGCCCGCGTGACGGCGAAGAAGATCGCGCTCGGCGAGAAGAACGAGGGCCCGAAGAAGGACAACCTGAAGGATTATCTGGGCCTTCCGACGGCGTTCCACGATCTCCAGAAAGGCAATGAGGCGCCCGGCGTGGTGACCGGCCTCGCCTGGACGGAGATGGGCGGGGAGATCCTCTTCATCGAGAGTTCCGTGTCGAAGGGCAAGGGTGTCCTCACGATGACGGGCAATCTCGGAGACGTGATGAAGGAATCGGCGCAGATCGCCTATCAGTACATCAAGGCGCATCCGGAGCTGGCGAATATGCCGTACGATACGTTCGCGGAGAAGGATATCCACGTGCACGTGCCGGAAGGCGCGGTGCCGAAGGACGGTCCTTCCGCCGGTATCACGATGGTGAGTTCGATGGTCTCGGCCCTCCGCGGCGAGAAGATCCGCAGCGGGGTGGCGATGACGGGCGAGATGACCCTCCGCGGCCGCGTGCTGCCGGTGGGCGGCATCAAGGAGAAGATCCTCGCCGCCAAGCGCGCCGGGGTCCACACGATCGTCATTTCCGAAGAAAACCGCAAAGATGTCGAAGATATCAAGGATATTTACGTAAAAGGTCTTACCTTTGTCTACGTGAAAGATATTCAGGAAGTGATTAAATACATATTTGAATGAAAATTTAGTGATACCCTTTCTTCCATCCTCGGGCCGTCCGGCCCTCGTCCCTCCCAACAAGTTGGGCCCCTCCCGCTACTTGCGCGGGTGCAAATGATTGCAGAAAGGGTATCACATAAATTTTCCGAATAAAATGGATGTAAGAATAGAACAGAGCTGGAAGGAAGCGCTTGCGCCGGAGTTCGGGAAGCCGTACTTCGCCTCTCTGGTGCAGTTCCTCCATGGGGAAAAGGCGTCCGGGCAGACGATTTATCCGCCCGGAAAGGATATTTTCCGCGCCTTCGAACTGACACCCGTCTCTTCCGTCAAGGTCGTCATCCTCGGGCAGGATCCCTATCACGGCCCCGGCCAGGCGATGGGCCTCTCGTTCTCCGTTCCGGACGGGGTGCCCGCTCCGCCTTCGCTCAAGAATATCTTCCGCGAAATCAACACCGACCTCGGCATCCCGATGAGCGGCCGCCCCAACCTCGAGAACTGGGCGCGGCAGGGCGTGCTCCTGCTGAACACCTGCCTCACCGTGCGCGCCGGACAGCCCGCCTCGCACAGCCGGATCGGCTGGCAGGAATTCACCGATGCGGTCATCCGCTACATTTCGGACCACTGCGAGGGCGTCGTCTTCCTGC
Organism: uncultured Bacteroidales bacterium; assembly: GCA_900320545.1. Classification (GTDB taxonomy): domain Bacteria; phylum Bacteroidota; class Bacteroidia; order Bacteroidales; family UBA932; genus Cryptobacteroides. The sequence goes on from ONSU01000009.1 coordinate 21,119, forward strand.
TCTGGGGCAATTTCGCCCGGGGCAAAAAGGCGCTCGTCGACACCACGCGGCACACCGTGCTCGAAGCGGCCCATCCCTCTCCGCTCGCCGGCGGGGCCTTCTTCGGCTGCAAGCATTTCTCCAAGACCAACGAGATCCTCGTGCGCGAGGGCAAAACTCCCATCAACTGGCAATTATGAGCAATCAAATGCGCAGAGCCCTCTTCCCGGGCTCGTTCGACCCCTTTACGGCGGGTCATCTCAATATTCTACGCCGTGCCCTCACGATGTTCGACGAGGTCGTCGTGGCGGTGGGCATCAACCAGGACAAGCGGGGCTTCTTCGACATGGAGAAGCGGCTCGACATCATCCGCAGGGCGACGGCCGGTCTAAAGGGCGTCTCGGTCATTCAGTATGACACCCTGACCATCGACATCTGCCGGTCGCTGGGGATTCATCACATTGTCCGCGGCGTGCGCAATATGATCGACTTCGAGACGGAGCGCTCCATCGCCGACGCCAACCGCCGGCTGGCGCCCGACATCGAGACGGTCATCATTCCGACGGCCCAGGAATTCGCCCATATTTCCTCTTCCGCCGTCCGGGACATTCTCAAGCATCATGGCGATTATTCCGCTTTCATTCCCGAGGGCATCGAGTTATGAGACGCTTCCTCCCGGTGCTGACGGCCCTGCTGCTGTCCCTTTTCGGGGCGGCGGCGCAGGACTATTCGGCCCTGGACGGGAAGATGGACGCCTACTTCAAGACCATCGAGGCCGCACCGGCGGCGGAGAAGTGCTCCGAGGCGGATTTCCTGATCTCCGCGGCGACCGAGCCCGCCGTCCGCGCCCATATCGCGGAGTACGTCTTCGACCACTACAGCGAGTCGCCCGTGATGGGGGATGAAACGGTGGCGGTGTATGTCGCCAGGGAATGGCTGATCTCCGGGAAAGCGGCGGTGTCGGCATCGTCGCGCACGGCCGCGGAGTCGTATGTCCGGTTTACCGGCCGCTCGCTGATCGGAATGAAAGCCCCGGTGCTGACGCTCCGGGATGTCAACCAGCAGACGGTCAGCGTGTTCGATCAGCCGCGGGAGCACTACACGGTGCTGCTTTTTTATGATACTACCTGCGCTCCCTGCGCGCTGGAGACGGAATATCTCAAGCGCTATATTCCGGAAGCACCCATTCCGCTGGATGTCGTAGCGGTGTATGTCGGCATCCGGGAACCTTCCTGGGCGCGCTACCGGGCGACGGGGCTCACGCTGGAGGGCGTGCAGCATCTCTGGGATCCGGGGATGCAGTCCGATTTCCACGAGGCCTACGGCGTCATCAAGACCCCGGCGCTGTTCCTCATCGCTCCCGACCTGACCATCGTGGGCCGGCGCCTCGACACCAAAGCCCTGACCACGCTTGTCGACGCCCTCGCTCCGCATCCGGAGGACGCGCCCGCCTATGTTTACGGCTCCAAGGAGTCGGAGGCCATGTTGGATGGGATTTTCTCCAGCGGCGCCGATGTGCTGGAAACGGCCGCCTATATCGAGCGCCGAACCCTCGGCGAAGGAAACCCCGCGGCCTACGCCCGTACGATCGGCGACATGCTGTACTATCTCTCCTTCCACCGTAGCGAGGCGTTCCGGGAGGCGCTGACTCCTTTCATGGATCGGTATATCTACGGCCGGGACGTCTGGACGGCGACGGATTCGCTGCAGGTGCTTACCCTTGCGGATATGATGAAAGGTCTGCTTTCGAAGTGCCCGGTCGGATCTCCTGTGCCGGATGTCGCCGTGGACGGAACGCTCCGGCGGCCTGGCCGGCGCGCGAAAGTGGCCAATGGGCGCAGCGACGCGCCGTTTGTTCCACGTGCCGACAAAACGGTGAAGGGCTTGAATTTGAGAAAATTACGCGGAGATCCCGGCGTAGTCGTATTTGCATCCGACTCCTGTGCCTCCTGCGCTGATGCCGCCCCCGGCATCGACCGCCTTCTGTCCCAGGGGCCCCGCAAACTCAAAGTCCTCATCACCAAGGCCGACCCCTCCCTCCTGGACGATTTCGACCTCTCCAGTCTTCCTTATATCATATTCCTCGATAAAAAGGGTATCGTCACGCGCCGCTACGTCGATCTGTGAGACTCCGGCCGTTTACCCGGCATTCCGCCCGGATCCTATGCTCTCCGCGTGAGACTCCGGGCAATTCTGCGGCATTCCGCCCGGATCCTCCGCCCATAGCGCGTCATTCCCGGACGTGTTCCGGGAATCTCCTTAGCGTACGATTACCCGGTCAATGCGGCGGGGGACGGAGGTGAGGATTTCGTAGGGGATGGTGCCGAGGATGCCGGCGAGTTCGGAGGCGGTGGGGTCGTCGCCGAAGATGGTGACGGTGTCGCCGACGGCGGCGTCGACGCCCGTGATGTCGAGCATGCACATGTCCATGCAGATGTTGCCGATGGTGGGGACGCGGTGCCCGTTGAGGGAGAAGGAGGCGGCGCCGCGGCCGAGGTGGCGGTCGATGCCGTCCGCGTAGCCGACGGGGATGGTGGCGATGGTGGTTCCGCCCGGGGCGATGTGTCCGTAGCGGCCGTAGCCGATGGTGCCGTCTTCGGGCTGGAGGTGCTTGATCTGCAGGATCTTGCATTTGAGCGAGGCGACGGGGGAGAGGTGGACGCCGGGAAGGGCGCTGATGCCGTAGATGCCGATGCCGAGCCGCACCATGTCGAACTGATACTGCGGGAAGCGTTCGATGCCGGCGGAGTTGAGGATGTGCCACATGGGCTTGTAGCCGAGCGAATCTGTCAGCGAGGCGGCGTTGGCCTGGAACATTTCGATCTGTCCGAGCGTGTAGGGATCTTCTTCCGGAGTCTCGGCCACGCAGAGGTGCGAATACACCGAGCGGACGCGGACGCGGCTTTCCTGCCGCAGCGCTTCCTGCAGGGCGGGGAGTTCCGAGGTCGTGAAGCCGAGCCGGTGCATCCCGGTGTCGAGTTTGATGTGGATCGGGTAATCCCGCAGGTCGCGGCGCTTCAGTACGTCCAGGAGGGCCTGGAGCGTGAAAAGGTTGGGGATGCCGGGCTCGAGGCGGTTCCGGATGATTTCGTCGAACGAATCGGTGCGGGCCGTCAGCACGAGAATGGGCAGCGAGATACCCGCCTTGCGGAGTTCGATGCCTTCCAGCGGGGAGGCGACGGCGAGGTAATCCGCGCCGGCCGCCTGCATCAGGGAGGCGAATTCCACGGCGCCGTGCCCGTAGGCGTTGGCCTTTACCAGCACCAGCATCTTCGTCCGCGGCCGCAGCAGCGAGCGGAAATAGCGGTAGTTGTCGGTACAGCCCTTCAGGTTGATCTCGAGTCTGGTAAAATCCTCTTCCCTTGTCATAGTCTGCAAAGATAGTAAAAATCGGGAAAAGTTTGCTACATTTGTACTATGGAAAAGATCACGGACGAACTTCTCCGATTCTGTCTGGGCACAGACGCGAGTTTCTACCGGAAGACCCCGAAACAGGTCATCCGCGCCGACAGCGAAGCGGATGTGGCCGCCGTGCTGAAAGAATGCAGTGCGACGAAGACTCCCGTCACCTTCCGGGCGGCCGGAACGAGTCTCAGCGGACAGAGCGTAAGCGATTCCGTCCTGCTCGTCGCCGGAAAGGGCTGGGAGAAGTATTCCGTCGGGAAGAGAGGGGAGACAGTCACCCTGCAGCCCGGCATCGTCGGTGCGAAGGTCAACCGGATCCTGAAGCCCTACGGCCGCAAATTCGGTCCCGATCCGGCCTCAATCGGCAGCTGCATGGTGGGCGGCATCATCGCCAATAACGCCTCCGGAATGAGCTGCGGCGTGCACGCTAACGCCGACAAGACGCTGCTCTCGGCCCGTCTGATTCTCGCCGACGGAACCCTCCTCGACACGGGCGATCCCGCGAGCCGGGAGGCCTTCCGGAATTCCCATCCGGCCTTCCTGGAGAAACTGGAGGCCCTTCGCGACGAGGTCCGCCGCGACGGGGAGCTCTCCGGGCGCATCCGCTACAAATATTCCATCAAGAACGTCACCGGACTCAACCTCCTGCCGCTCGTGGAGCAGGACGACGTCTTCGATATGATCGCCCATCTGCTGGTGGGCTCCGAAGGCACGCTAGCCTTCCTCAGCGAGGCGACGCTCCGCACCGTTCCGCTCGCGCCGCTCCAGGCCAGCGCGATGATCTATTTCCGCGACATTTCCGACGCGGCGCGCTCCGTCGTCCGGATGCGGCAGCTTCCCATCGAGGCGGCCGAACTCCTCGACAAGCGCTCCCTCGCGGCGGCCGGCGACACGACCGGGGAAGGCCTGACGGCCATTCTCCTCCGCACCGAGGCCTCCGACGAAGCGTCGCTCCTCCGTCAAATGCGTGAAATAGAGGATGCGCTCGGCGGCTTCGATACCGTCACCGGCGTCCGCTTCTCCCGCGACAAAGAAGAATGCGCCCGCTACTGGGCCGTCCGTTCAGGCATCTTCCCGATGGTAGGCGGAATGCGTCCAGAGGGCACGACCTGCCTTATCGAAGACATCGCCTTCCACATCGAGGACCTTCCACAGGCGACCGCTGACCTCTGCGCCCTGCTGGACCGCCACGGCTACGAGGATTCCTGCATCTACGGCCACGCGCTGGAGGGCAACTTCCACTTCATCATCAACCAGTCCTTCGATACGGAGGCGGAGATCGGGCGCTACGAAGCGATGATCCGTGACGTGGCGGAAATGGTGGTCGGCAAATACGACGGATCCCTCAAGGCCGAGCACGGCACCGGCCGGAATATGGCGCCGTTCGTCCCGTACGAATGGGGAGAGAAGGCCTTCGGCGTGATGCGTCGCATCAAGGAGATCTTCGACCCGGAGGGCATCCTCAATCCCGGCGTCATCTTCAACGACGACCCGGAATGCTTCATCCGGGACATCAAGGCGCTGCCCATCCTGCAGCCCGGCCCCGGCGCTCCCGCGGAGACACAGGCGGCATACGCCAGACTCAATAAGTGCATCGAATGCGGCTTCTGCGAGGTGAATTGCGTCTCGTGCGGCTTTACCCTTTCCTCGCGGCAGCGGATCGCGGCCGTCCGGGAAATGGCACGGCTCGAAAGGGAAAGCGGCGCCCCCGTCCCTCTTCGCCGGCTGTACGCCTGGCCCGGCGAGGAGACCTGCGCGGGCGACGGCCTCTGCTCGATGAGCTGCCCGATGAAGATCAACGTGGCGGACCTGACCCACGAAATCCGGCGGCAAAACGCCTCCGGCACGGCGCTATGGCGCTGGGCGGCCGGGCACTACCACAGCGTCAAGACGATGCTCCGAGGGGCGCTGGGGCTCGCCTGGGCGGGCCGGGCGCTGCTCGGCGACTCGCTGATGGGCGGGCTCTGCCGCGGCCTTCACGGTCTCGGCCTCCCGCTCTGGACTCCGTCGATGCCTCGCCCGTACAATGCCCGCAAGGCTGTTTCCGATCGGCCCGGCGACAAGCCCCGGGTAGTCTACTTCCCGAGCTGCCTCAATCAGATGATGGGACCTTCCAAGGCCGCGTCCTCGCGCCGGCCGCTCGTGGAGGAAACGGTAGACCTGCTGCACAAAGCCGGCTACGAGGTCATTTTCCCGGAAGGGAAAGACAGTCTCTGCTGCGGCACCGTCTGGGAGAGCAAGGGAATGCCGGAGGTGGCGGAGGCGAAGGTGCGCGAATTGGAAGACGCCCTATGGAAGGCCTCGGAGGAGGGAGAATACCCCGTTCTCTGCGACCAGAGCCCCTGCCTCCACCGGATGCGTGCCAGAATCGGAAGGATGCATCTTTACGAACCGGCTGAATTCATCTGGAAATTCCTCCGGGAGCGGCTCCGCTTCACGCAGACCGATACGCCCGTGGTCGTCCACCAGACCTGCACGATGCGCCTGATGGGTCTCGGCGATACGCTGGTGTCGCTCGCCCGCCTGTGCTCCTCGCAGGTGACGGTGCCGGAGGATGTCGGCTGCTGCGGCTTCGCCGGTGACCGGGGAATGACGCATCCCGAACTCAACGCCTGGGCGCTCCGGCATCTGCGGGAGGCGGTGGAAAAATCCGGCGCGCCGACGGGCTACTCCAACAGCCGTACCTGCGAGATCGGCCTGGAAACCCATTCGGGCATTCCGTATATGTCCATTGTGTATCTGGTCAATGCCTGCACGGTCCGGGCGGTGTGATTTTTGCAGTTAAAACGGACCTTGAAAAACGAAATGTTATGATGAATTCCGCAATGATCTGGGTGGTGATGATCGCCGTGATGATCCTGAGTTTCGTCATTCAGTGGATGCTCAGGAAACGCTTCCGCGAATATGGCGAAGTCCTGATTTCCTCCGGTCTCACGGGCGCGCAGGTGGCGCAGCGGATGTTGCTCGACAACGGCATCCGGGACGTCTCCGTCGTGTGTGTGGACGGTTCCCTGACCGATCACTACAATCCCGAAACCCGCACGGTCAATCTCAGTGAAGAGGTGTTCCACGGGCGCAGCGTGGCTTCGGCCGCCGTTGCGGCGCACGAGTGCGGCCACGCCCTCCAGCACGCGGCGGGCTACGGCCCGCTCCGGCTCCGCACGGCCCTCGTTCCGGTGGTCACCTTTGCCAGCAAATGGGTGATGTGGGTGCTGCTCGCGGGCATCCTCCTGATCGAGGTCTTCCCGCAGCTGCTCTGGGCCGGCATCGGCCTCTTCGCCCTCACGACCCTCTTCAGCATCATCACGCTCCCGGTCGAAGTCAACGCCAGCCGCCGCGCCCTCGCCTGGCTGGAAGTCGCCGGCATCACCAACTACGAAACCCGTCCGATGGCCGCCTCCGCTCTCCGCTGGGCTGCCTATACTTACGTCATCGCCGCCCTCGGCTCCATCGCGACACTGTTCTATTATATTTCCATTGGTTCGAGAAGGTAATATGAAAAAATTTGCGCTTATACTCCTGGCCCTGTCGCTTCTTACCGTGTCCTGCCGGAAAGACAGGGTGCTGTTCACGGACGTGGCCTTTGTCAACGCCGTCTCCGGCGTATACACTACCGACTTCGGTCTGGTATTCAACATTGTCGAGAATGCTTCGGGGAAGGAAATTCCCGCCGAAGGCCGCCTGATCATGCAGTGCGACGTCCTCAAGGCGTCCGGCAAGGGCGTGTACGATGTCCGCGTCACGGATTTCGCTATCCCGCTGACGAAGGATCCCATCCCCGCCGTCGAAACGCCGGAGGCCGACGACCCGCTGTCCATCGAGAGCGGCTGGTTCTCGGGCGGCTATTTCAATCTCCTGCTCGGGCTGTATACCAGGAAGGATTCTGAAGTGAAGCACCTCATCAACGCGGAATACACCTTCCCGACCGAGACCAACGATACTCTCTACCTCCGCATCCGGCACAACGCCTTCGGCGAGCTGCCCCTCGATCCGGACGACAGCGAGGATGAATACGGCTACTCCCGCACCTACGCCTGCTTCCACCTCGACGGCCTTCTCCCGTCAGGGACGGAGGTCCCTTTCAAGGTCCTCTGGAAATGGTATGGCGAAAAGGGGGAAGACGACGAGGTGACAGTCGAGGACTGCTCCCACATCATCGATAAGCTAATTTTTTAGCGGACCGCCTCTAGAATAGCGTCGGATGGCTCTGGTCGAGCTCATCCAGGATGCGCTGCATGATGGCTTCGCGGAGGAGGACGCCGCGGGCGCGGGGCTTGAAGCGGCGGCAGTATTCTTCGATGGCCTCGCGCTCCATGTCGTTCAGGTAGATTACCTGGCGGTGCCTGTGGAGGAGCGCCTGCCTCTGCTTGTCGAGATAGCCGGGGTCGATGCCCGGAATGTTCTTTTTCCGAGCCATAATTACGTGAGCAGCAACCCTTTCCGGACGCTTTCCGCTACGTCGGCGCCCTGGAGGAATGAAACGATGGCGAGGCCGAAGGGGATGGCGAATGCCGGACCCCTGCCGGTGATCAGACGGCCGTCAGTAACGGTGCCTTCGCCGGTATAGACGGCGCCTTTGTCTTGCAGGAACCCTTCGAAACCGTCGTAGCAGGTGACTTTCAGCCCCCGGATGCCGGGCAGCTGCGATGCGACGAGGCCGGGCGCCGCGCAGATGGCCGCGACGGGGCCGCCGTCCGCGAAATGCCGCTTGGCGAGGTCCATTAGGGACTCGCATTCCGCCAGGTTGGCCGCGCCGGGAAGTCCGCCGGGGAAGACGAGCATCGCGTCCGTGCCGGGGGCCGCGTCGAAGAATTCGGGCAGCGACATGTCAGCAAGGACCGTCACGCCGTGTGCACTGGTGACTTCCAGGGTGCCATTGTTGATGGAAACTGTGGCGGCTGCGACTCCGCCCCTGCGCAGGATATCCAGGGTTCCGAGGGCCTCGATGTCCTCAAACCCGTCGGCGAGGAAGATGTATGCGCCTTTCATAACGATCAGAATAAGTTGAGATATCAGGACTCGAACCTGAACTGAGGGAACCAAAATCCCTAGTGCTAGCCATTACACCATATCTCAAGGATTCCGAAAATGGAGGTACAAAGATACCGCCATTTTCGGAGATTTCCAAAACAACTACTGGATCTTGAAGACCAGCGGGCAGGTGTAGGAGACCTCTACCGGCTTGCCGTCCTGCGAACCGGGCCCCCACGCGGGAGAGCTCTTGACGGCACGGAGAACCTCGGCGTCGATGTCGGGATCGATGCCCTTCACCAGGACGATGTCCTTGATGTTGCCGTCGGTGCCGACCTTGAAGTTGACGACGACACGGCCTGCGGCGCCACGCTCACGGGCGGCCTCGGGGAAGGTGATCTGGCTGTTGAGCCACTGGGCGAAGCCGTTGGCGTCACCGCCGTTGAAGGTCGGCTTCTTCTCGACCGCGATGTAAGGGATGACCTCGGGGATCTCCTCGGCTACCTCTTCCTCGACTTTGACGTCGGCGGCGGAGTAGTCACCGATGGCCTCGATGACCTTGTCGGCGGCCTCGTCGACGATCTCCTTGACACCGTCAAGGCTGGTGTCCACGCTGTCGGCGAGATCTTCGGCGGGCTGCTCCTGCTCACCTTCGGCGGGCTCTTCGCCCTCATTCTTCACGACGGCCCTGGGGCCTTCGGGAATCTCGATGCCGCGCTTCTTGAGGAGCTCGATGATGGCGTCCTTGACGATACCGTTGTCCTCAAGGGTGTTCTCGTAGGTGTCGTTGTAGAGGGAGACCAGTTCGGGGGTCTTCTCTTCGCTGATGCCGAGGGTCGCGAAAGCGGCGGCGTCGGCGGCGAGGGCGGCCTTGATGTTGTCGGTGTCATTGGCGGAGACCGCGGTCACGAGGTCGCTCGCATTCTTGACGGCAGCGGCTTCGACGGCCTCTGCGGAGGGTTTGTTGCAGCAGGAAGCGGCGGCGAAGATCGTCGCTGCGGCTGCGAGGATAGAAAGGATTTTTTTCATTTTATTATAAGGTTTATAAGTTTCGCGACACAAAAGTAGCAATTTTCGGGGAGATAATCAAATCATTGGCAGTCACGGCCTTTTCTCGCGGAAGAAATCCAGCATCAGCGCCGCGCACTCCTCCGAGAGGATGCCGCCGAGCACCTCGGTTTTGGGATGAAGCAGGGAGGGGGAGTAGAGGGAATAGCCCCTGCGCGGGTCGGGTGCGCCGTACACGATGCGCCCGATCTGCGACCAGTTGAGGGCCCCGGCGCACATCGGACAGGGCTCCACGGTGACGTACAGGGTGCAGTCGGCGAGATACTTCGCGCCGATGGATTCGGTGGCGGCGGTGACGGCGATCATCTCGGCGTGGGCCGTGGCGTCGTGCAGGCGCTCGGTCATGTTGTGGCCGCTGCCGATGATCCTCCCGCGCGAGACGACAACCGCCCCGATGGGGATTTCCCCTTCCTCCGCGGCCTTCCGGGCCTCGCGGAGCGCCTCTGTCAGGAATTTCTCGTCCAGTGTCATATCGGGCTGCAAGATACGAAAAAATGCAGACCTTTCCTCGGGTCTGCATCAATTTCTTCGGCGTACCGGTATCTTAGAAGCGGTCTTCGTCGGATACGGTGAGTTTCTTGCGGCAGTGACGACGACGGGCGCTCAGCACGCGGCGGCCGTTGGCGGAAGCCATTCTCTCGCGGAAACCGTGTTTGTTGACACGTTTGCGACGTGAAGGTTGGAAAGTCCTTTTCATAGTATCTGTTTTTTATATTTTCGACAAATGGACTGCAAAGGTAGCACTTTTCCCCGAAACTGCAAAATTTTTTTCGCAATCCTTTCCTTCCGGCCCGGCGGCCGCGGCGGATCAGTGCCGCCTTGTGTGGGAAATATACACGTCCGTGCCGTTGATCTCGTATTCGAGCATGGAGGAGAACCGGATGAGGTCGAGGACGCGGGTGATGGATTCGGTCGTGAAAGTCGCCGTGAAGTGATATTTGAGAATGTCCTCGTCGGCGATGTGGATTCTGACGCCGTACCAGCGCTCGAGTTGTCTGGCGACCTCGGGCATCGGCGTGTCGTCGAAGATGAGGTCGCCGTGGATCCAGCCTGTGTTCTTCTTGATATCGGCCCGCGGCAATCAGCGGGAAGATACTTATTTCCATAAATGGCAGCTGGTATGCACCCATACAGGCCGCAGAACCTTCATCGTACAGGCGCTTTCCATGGGCATTCCACCCAATGTGGTAATGAAATGGACCGGTCACTCCAGTTACAGGGCGATGATGCCGTACATAGACATTGTTGATTCCGCCAAGGCAAAGTCGATGGCTAAATTTGACAAACTGTTGTAAAAATAATGCAAATTGTATCAATTTACACGGAAAATGCATTATATTTGCAGGACAATTCATAAAACCATCGTTATGTCACAGGCAACTATATCCATAAGGGTCGATCAAGGGGTCAAAAAAAATTTTGATGCCTTGTGCGAGGATTTCGGTATCAGCACCACCGCCGCTTTCATCATTTTTATGAAAACTGTTATTCGGGAACGAAGGATTCCTTTTGAAATTCGTTCGGAAACGGATCTTCAGAAACGGCAGAAAGCTCTCGATGCCTTCACGTCAATGCGTATGGCCATCGCAGAATCCGGTATTCCGGAAATGTCTTTGGAAGAAATAAATGCGGAGATTAAGGAGGCGCGTAATGAGCGGAGAAAATAAGGTGTTAGTGGTCGTTGATACCAATGTTCTCGTTTCATCTCTATTCTCCTTGGACGGATTATCAAATCCTGCCATAATAATTAGGGCTATTTTAGAGGGAAAAATAATTCCATTGTATAACGATGAAATATTGGATGAATACCGGGATGTCCTGTCCCGTCCAAAATTTCCTTTTGATAGCCTGATAATCAACACGATTGTCTCCGCTTTTCGTGATTTTGGAATTGACACCCAAAAATCAAAAGTTCCTGATGAGATGTTCCCGGATCCGGACGATATCGTATTTTATGAGGTAAAGATGAGCGTGGATGATGCGTATCTTATAACAGGGAACATAAAACATTTCCCTAAGAATCCTCTGGTTGTAACTCCTTTGCAGATGGTTGAAGTATTGAGGAGAAAAGGGTTAGTTTAATCGGGGATACGATTCGGGATACGGTGGGAGACGTTGTGCATTAGAAAGGCGTTTGAGTCGTAATCATTCATTCGTGCACGGAACCGAAATCCACTGCAGCTTCACCGACCAGGGCGGCTTCCTCTCATCGCTCAACAATTACAACTATGTCGTCGCGGACGGAGAGGGTCTCGAGCCGAGTTTCGACTTTGAGAACGGAACGAAACTTTCCTATATTATGCGAATCAAGCTCCCTGCAGGCATTAAATGCATCGAGTACACCTGTCCTGCGTATTACAAAGTAACTGCTTCCGGTGCGGAGACGACAAAGACCTATTCCTATTAGCAGGCTCTTAGAGAACGCTCTCTTTATATTCTTTCCGCCCCGCTGCCTTCCCGGCTCCGGGGCGGAATTTGTTGAGGCCTGACACAAAAGGTCTGAGGATTAAATTTGCGAGTATCGTTTTTGTTACCTATATTTGCAAATAAACAAATGATTTTATGCCAGAACTATTCAGACAATACGGTTTTATCTTCCTGTTCTTTTCACACGAACATGAGCCCATTCATGTTCACGTTCGCGGCCACAATGGTGATGCCAAGTATAACTGGACTGGAGAGGGCTTCGAGTTGGAGTATTCCCATAACATTAAGGCTAACGACTTACGAAGGATTGAAAGGATGATTGCGGAAAATACCGACATCATCATCAATCGTTGGTATGAAATTTTTGGCAAGGAAGAAGATGATGAAAATCAATAAAATATGGTTCGAAGGAGACTGGCTGTATGGTCTTGGGGACGATGGGAAAACCTATCGTCAGTCCCTGTTATGGTATAAACGGCTTATGGAGGCATCACCGGATGAGCGCGCGGAATTCGAGATCAGCACCATCGGCATTCACTGGCCTAGACTGGATGAGGACGTGAGTTTTGAGAGTTTCGAGTATGAGGACGCAGAACCAACCCGACTCCAGAAATTCTTTCTGTCCCATCCTGAAATCAACATCTCCGGTTTCGCACGTAAGTTCGGATACAATCCCTCCCTTCTTCGCAGCTATGTCAATGGATTCAAGACACCATCGCCAGAACGCGAACGGCAAATCATGGAGGATGTTGCCAAACTGGGCCACGAGTTGGCAATGACCGCTTGAATCTCGATAAGTAAGTAGGAGTCCCGGTTTGCGGGCGGAAATTGTGTATTAATAAAATATGAAAAAATTCTCCATTATTGTCATTACGGCAATGCTGGCCTGCTTCGGAAGCGTCTCGGCCCAGATTGTCGTGTCGCCCGATGATGCCATCGGCCCCGTCAAAAGGATGAACGCCGTCAACAACGGCCCGCGTATCAACAACGCCGAGCAGGTATATACCGGCACGACCGGCTATTTCCGGGCGGCCAATGTCGGTTATTCCCGCAACCACGATGCGGCGGGGTATGGCGCCTACGGCGAACACGTGGTGGACATTTCCATCATTTTCCCGGATTTCTCGAAGAACCCCGACAAGCCGGAATCGTACGATTTCACGCTCACGGACAGGTATGTGAAGAGCATTCAGGATGCGGGCGTCGAGGTATTTTACCGCCTGGGCCAGTCGATTGAGAATCAGCCGCTTAAGAAGTATAACATCTATCCACCCAAGGACAATAAGAAATGGGCCCGGGTCGCCGAGCATATCATCCGTCATTATAATGAGGGCTGGGCCGACGGCTTCCACTTCAACATCCAGTACTGGGAAATCTGGAACGAGCCCAACCTGGAGTGGGACAACGACAAATGGAAGGTAGATCCGCGCTGCTGGGCCGGCTCTCCGGAAGAGTTCTACGACTTTTTCGAGGTGGCGGTGAAGCACCTCAAGGGATGCTTCCCGAACCTGCGGATTGGCGGTCCGGCGATGTCCGGCACGGATCCGGGCGTAAGGACCGTTCCGGTCTGGTACGAGCGGATTCTCTCCGAGATGCAGCGCAGGAATGTCCCGCTGGATTTCTTCGCCTGGCACATTTACGAGAATGATCCTACGATTTATACGGATTATTCCTACCAGGTCCGCGCCCTCCTTGACAAGTACGGCTACAAAGATACCGAATCTTTCCTGAACGAGTGGGGCTTCATTAAAAGCTGGACGGACGATTATCCCTACTCGATCCGCGAAATGGCTTCCCATAAAGGCGGCGCCTTTGTCTGCGCCTCGATGCAGGAAGGGCAGAACAGCCCTACGGATATGATGATGTATTATGTCTGGACGCCCGGCGCCAATTTCAACGGCCTGTTCAACCGGCTGAGCGACACACCCATCTGGAGCTACTGGGCCCTGTATGCCTGGGGCAAACTCAAGACGCTGGGCACGCAGGTCAAGGCTTCCTGCGACATTCCCGACGTGCGCGTGACTGCCGCCCGTGACGCCGACGGCCATCTTGGTATCCTCGTGAGCCGCTACGTGATGGACGACAACATCACGGCCGTCAAGGACGTGACGGTCCGGCTTGCCGGCGACGCCAAATTCGGCTCCGGCGTCCGCTGCCACATCACCGACCAGTTCAACATGTACACCGAATACCCCGTCGCCCTCCAGGAAGACGGCACGCTTCTCCTCCAGCTCTACCCGCACTCGTTCGTGTTCATAGAGGAATAAGATGAAATATTTCCGACTTTTGCTTGTCTCCCTGGCGGCGGTGGCGTGCGCGCAGGGGGCGGATGTGAATCTGGCGCGGTTCTGCACGGCGACGGCGTCTTCTTCGTATGATCATAACCTGACGGCGCAGCTGCTGACGGACGGGATCGTGGAGGCGGAGATGCCCGCGTACCTGGAGGTGGAATCCTCGGAGGAGGGCCTCATCGGCCGGGTGGAGCGGGAGAACTGCCTGGACGGGGATACGAATTCCCGCAATATCCTGACCGGTACTTCCGGGTGGATCGCCTTCCGGCCCCACGGATATGCCATCGATGCGGACCGGGCGGAGGTGCTGTATCAGGAGGCGCTCGCCGGCGGGCGCGGCGGGGCGCAGACGACAGTTTCCCTGCCGGTGGAGAAGGATAGCACCGGTGCGTTGCGTCTCACGCTGACGTTCCCGCACGAGGGGCGCTGGCGCGTCAAGGAGGTGGCGTTTTCCCACTCCGGCGAGCCGGTGACAGGCGTGCTGCCTTCGGAGCATTTCTCCAGTGCCTGGATGAGCGGCGGCGGTACGGAGGAATGGGTGCAGGTGGATCTCGGATCCGTTCGGAAGATCCGGAAAATCCGGCCTCACTGGTTGCAGGAGCCGGCTTCATACAGGATAGAAGTATCACGGGACGGTGAGAAATGGAGTGCGGCCTCCGGCAGTTGCAGGGGACGCTATGTCCGGCTGACGATGCAGGGGCAGGGGGAGCGGTTCTGCATGACGGAACTGGAGGTGCTGGGGCCTGCCGCGAAGGTTGAGGCTGACGGCTCCTGGCGTGTCTGCCGCGCCTCCGAGGCGCCTGATGACGGTGCGGCCATCGCTTCCGCTTCGTTCGACGCCTCTTCCTGGCTTCCCGCCACGGTGCCCGGGACGGTGCTGGCGAGTTACATCAAAGCCGGCGCGGTGCCGGATCCGGACTACGGGGACAACTGGGAACAGATCTCGGAGTCCTATTTCAACAGCGATTTTTGGTATCGCAGGAACCTTGGCGCTGTCAGCGTCGGTGAAGGACGCCGCGCGGTCCTGGCGTTTGACGGCATCAACTGGAAGGCCGATGTCTGGCTCAACGGTCACGCGCTGGGCGATATCCGGGGCGCTTTTATCCGCGGAGAATTTGACATTACGCCGTATCTCGAAAAAGAGCATAACATCCTCGCCGTCAGGATTCACCGCAATGCGCATCCCGGCGCAGTCAAGGAGAAAACGGCCCGTTGGACGGGTTACAACGGCGGCATTCTCGGGGCGGACAGCCCCACCTTCCTCTGCGGCATCGGCTGGGACTGGCTCACGACGGTCCGGGGCCGGAATATCGGCATCTGGGATGCGGTCCGCCTCTCGGAAAAGGGCCCGGTGACGGTCTCGGATCCGCTGGTGGTCTCGAAGATTTCTCCGGAGGGACGTGCCAGCATGACGGCTTCGGTGTTTGTCCGGGGAATCTCCGGTGAGGCAGAGGTGGAGGGGTGGATCGGCGACATTCATTTCACGAAATCCGTGTCCGCGGATGGGGAAGTGGTCTTCGATCCGGTGGAATTTCCGCAGTTGAATGACCGGGAAATCGGCCTCTGGTGGCCGAACGAATACGGCGAACCGACCCTGCACGAAGCGGGATTCATCGTTCGCGAAAGTGGAGTGGAATCGGATTCCCTGCACTTCAAGGCGGGTATCCGGGAAGTGACCTGGAACGAAGAGGACGGCGCGCTCCGGCTCTTTGTCAACGGCCGCCGGCTGGTCCCGCAGGGCGGCAACTGGGGTTTCCCGCAGCAGAATCTTCTCTACGGCCCCGCGGAGTACGATGCGGCCTTGAGTTACCACCGTCAGATGCATTTCAATATGGTCCGCAACTGGGGCGGACAGGTGGCGGACGAGGCCTTCTACGAGGCCTGTGACCGCTACGGCATCCTGGTCTGGCAGGAATTCCCCCTGGCCAATCCGGCCGACGGCCCCGACCCATCCGACGAGGCGATGTTCCTCGCCAATGCCACCGACCGGGTACGCCGTCTCCGCAGGCATCCTTCCATCGCCCTCTGGTGCGGGCGCAACGAGGGGTTCCCGCCTCCGTCGCTGGACGGTCCGCTTCGCGAAACGGTCGGCACGCTGCATCCCGGAATCCCGTATCTTTCTTCTTCCGCAGACGGTTCCGTCAGCGGCCACGGCCCCTACAATGCGATGTCGGCGGAGTATTATTTCGACCATCAGAGCGGAAAATTCCATACCGAGCGCGGAATGCCGAACGTGCCGACATACGAGAGTCTGTGCCGGATGATGGCCCCGGAGGACCGCTGGCCCGTCGGGGAAATGTGGGGGAAGCACGATTTTACCGAAGTCGGCGCCCAGAAGGGGACGACCTATCTCAAGATGATGGAGGACGCCTTCGGGGAATGCGCTTCCGCAGAAGAATTCACGTCCCTGGCTCAGTGGATCAATTACGACGGCTACCGTGCGATGTTCGAGAGTGCGAATGCCGCCGGCAGGATGGGCCTCTTCCTCTGGATGTCCCACGCGGCCTGGCCGTCGCTGGTCTTCTGCACGTACGACTATTACTTCGAGCCGGGCGGCGCGTTTTTCGGCTGCAAGAAGGCCTGCGAGCCGCTTCACGTCCAGTACAATCCCGTTCAGAAGCAAGTCGAAGTGGTGAATCTCTGCTGTCCGGGGCTTGGTTCCCTCCATGCATCGGCACGTATCTACGGGTATCGCGGCAACCTGCTTTCCGAACGCACCGCATCGGTCGACAGCCCCGAGGACTCCACGGTTCCGGTCGATTTCGCCTCTGCCGACCTGTTCGGCAGTCTTCCCGCTGAGCCGGTGTATTACCTGGCACTGTCGCTCCGGGATGCTTCCGGTGATCTTCTTTCCGAGAATTTCTACATCCTCGGCGCCGAGCCCGGCAACCTGAAAGCCCTCCGGACACTTCCTGCCGCGAAACTCTCCATCCTTCCCGGAGATAAGTCACAAGAACGGGCTGAAACAAAAACTCCTCAAAACGTTACTTGCCTCAAGACCTGGACCCTCCGGAACGACAGCGACACCCCGGCGCTCCTGGTCCGCCTCATCCTGAAGGACCGCAGCGGCGAGGAAATCCTCCCCGTGGACTATTCCGATAACTATTTCGCGCTGATGCCGGGAGAGGAGAAGACCGTCACGGTCCGCTGGCGAGGGACGTCCAATGCGCATATCGCCGTCACGCAGCTCGGCGATTATGAATTGTCCGTAAAATAACGTATATTTGCAGGCTATTATTTTATTTTATGGAAAAGACCAGATGCTTGATATTGGGGGGAGGGCCTGCAGGATATACCGCGGCGATCTACGCTTCGCGGGCAGGGCTTTCGCCGGTGCTGTACGAAGGCCCGGAGCCGGGCGGCCAGCTGATGACGTCGACCGTCATCGAGAATTTCCCGGGATTTGAAAACGGCATCGACGCGACCTCGCTGATGGACGGCATGCGCAAGCAGGCCGCCGCGATGGGCGCCGACATCCGGCGCGGGATCGTGACCGGGGCCGATCTTTCCAGGCGTCCTTTCCACCTTACGCTGGAAGGCGGCGAAGTTATCGAGGCGGCCACCCTGATCATCGCCACCGGCGCCTCCGCCAAGTATCTCGGCCTTCCTTCCGAGACCCGGTTCCGCGGCCTTGGCGTGTCGGCCTGCGCCACCTGCGACGGTTTCTTCTACCGCAAGAAGGATGTCGCCGTGGTCGGCGGGGGAGACACCGCCTGCGAGGAAGCCCTCTACCTGGCCGGCCTGTGCCGCAAGGTATATATGATCGTCCGCCGCGATGTCCTGCGCGCCTCCAAGGCGATGCAGGAGCGCGTTCTCTCCCGGGAGAATATCGAAGTCCTCTGGAACTGCAACACCCAGGAGATTCTGGGCGACAATTCCGGCGTCACCGGCGCCCGCCTTCTCCACAAGGACGGCACCGTATTCGACATCGCCGTCGACGGCTTCTTCCTCGCCATCGGCCATCATCCCAATTCGGACCTCTTCTCCGGCTGGATCGAGACCGATGCGGAGGGCTACATCGTCACCCGCGGCAAGACCACCGAGACCTCCCTTCAGGGCGTATTCGCCGCCGGAGACGTGCAGGATCCCCTTTACCGCCAGGCCGTCACCGCCGCCGGTTCGGGCTGCCGTGCCGCCCGCGACGCCGAGAGATTTCTGATCGAGAACAACGAGTAATATGAAAAAATACTACATCCTGTTGCTGTTTCCCTTCCTGCTGGCATCCTGCAAGAGCCAGTTCGATGCACTGCTCTCCAGCAACGACGCCGACGCCAAGTACAAGGCGGCTTTCGAGTATTTCAACAACAAGAAATACCAGAAGGCCTCCCAGCTCTTCGAGTCGCTTTCCGCCCTCACCAGCGGCACGGCCCGCGATGATACGGTGCAGTTCTACTGGGGCCTCAGCAACTATCGCTACAAGGATTTCTATACGGCCGAGACCAACTTCACCAAGTTCCTCACCAACTATCCGATGAGCCCCTTCTCGGACGAGGCCCGTTTCCTCCGGATCGACTGCCTCTTCCGCAGCACGCTGCGCTACGAGCTCGACCAGACGCCCACCCGGACGGCCATCGCCTCCATCAACCAGTATCTGAGCGAGGTGCCGGAGGATGATATCCACCGCGAGGCCTGCGGGAAGATGCTCGAGGACCTCGAGGGCCGGCTCGACCGCAAGGCCTACGAAGCCGCGCGCCTGTATTACAAGATGGAGGACTACAAGGCCTCCCGCGTCGCTTTCCGCAACATCCTCAAGGACGATTCCGAGAACATCTTCCGGGAGGATATCCTCTATTATACGGCGATGTCCTCGTACAACTATGCCTTCCACAGCGTGGCCTCCAAGCGGAAAGAGCGCTATCTGACCTTCGTCGACGACTACCTCAATTTCATCGGCGAAAATCCCGAATCCAAGTACCGGAAAGAACTGGACGTGATGTACAAGCGCGCGCTGAAGGCCCTCGGCCGTTACACCGGGACCGACAAGGAACTGGAGGCCAAGAGCCGCGAATTCGAGCGGGAGCGCCGTCAGATCGAGCGGGCCGAATCGAAAAAAAATGAAACCTCCGGGAAGAAAGCCAAGTAATACATATTAGACAATAATAAAAAGCAGAATATGGAATCGAAAAAGAAAATTCCCGTGAACACCATCACCCGGGACATCAAGAATCTCGCGGAACCTACCGGCAACATCTATGAGTCCGTCGTCATTCTCTATAAGCGGGCCAACCAGATCGCCCTCGCCGAGAAGAAAGAACTCCAGCGCAAACTGGAAGACTTCCGCAACGACCGCGACACGATGGAGGAAGTGTTCGAGAACAAAGAGCAGATCGAAATCTCCAAATACTACGAGCGTCAGCCCAAGCCCGACCTCGTCGCGATTTCCGAGTTCGAGAACGGAGAACTGTATTACCGCAACGCCGGCAGCGAGGAAAAATAATCCCCCGGGATGCTCTCGCGCCTGCACATCCGGAATTACGTACTGATCGACTCCCTGGATATTTCTTTTCCGGGGGGTCTCATCATTATTACCGGCCGCACCGGCGCGGGAAAATCCATCCTGCTCGGCGCGCTGAATCTCGTGCTCGGCGGCAAGGCCGGTCCCGAGATGATCGGCGCCCACGGTGACGGCTGCGTGGTCGAGGCCGATTTCGAACTGCGTCCCGACAGCCCCCTCAAGGCGCTTTTCGAGGAGAATGACCTCGAATGGAACGACGGGTTGATCACGATCCGCCGCACGATTTCCGCCGCCGGACGCTCCCGGAGTTTTGTCGGGGATATCCCCGTCCCGGTGGGCGTGCTGGGCGAGATTGCCGCCTACCTCGTCGATATCCATTCCCAGCATCAGACGCGCATTCTGACAGATTCCGCCTACCAGATGGAACTGCTGGACCACTATGGCGGCAACGCGGCCGATGCGGATGCCTGCCGGGCCCTTTGGAAGCGCCTCGGCGCGCTCAGAAGGGAATATGAGGCCCTTGAGGAGCGGATTGCACGCCAGGATGAGCAGCGGGAGTTCGACGCCGCCAGACTGGAGCGCCTGAATGCCGCCCGGCTCGTCGCCGGCGAGTTGGAAGAACTGGAAGCCGAGCAGAAACGCCTCTCCAACGCCGAGGACATTAAAGAGAATCTTTTTGCGGCAACGTCCGCCCTCTCGCCCGAGGAGGGCGGCGGGGTGCTGTCGCAGTTGAAGGAGGCCTCCCGCGCCCTTTCCCGCGCCGGGAAGTTCATTCCCGAAGCGCAGGCCCTCGGGGAGCGGATGGACGCCTCCCGCACGGAACTGGACGACATCCTCTCCGCCCTGGATGACATTGCGGAAGGGATCGAAGTCTCCGGCGACCGCCTGCAGCAGGTGGAAGACCGTCTGTCCACGCTTTATACGCTGATGAAACTCCACCGCGTGACGACCGTGGAGGAACTCATCGCAGTCCGCGACCGGCTGCAGGCCGAGTTCGGCGACGCGGAGTCCCTGGAAGAACAGTTGTCGCGGCTCTCCGCCGACATCGGGAAGGCCGAGTCCGAATACGATGCCCTATGCCACCGCCTCACCGTCTCCCGTCAGCATTGCTCCGAGGGGTTCTCGCCGGAGGTCGAGTATCAGCTCCGTTTCATGGAACTGGAAAAGGCCACCTTCCGGGCGGAGGTTACCGACGCGCCTCCCGGACCGACGGGCAAGGACGCTGTCCGATTCCTGTTCTCCGCCGACGGCGGCCGGGAGATCGAAGTCGGCAAGGCGGCTTCCGGCGGTGAAATGTCGCGCATCATGCTCGCCCTCAAGGCAATGATGGCCCGCCACGCCGAGATGCCGACGATGATCTTCGACGAGATCGACACCGGCGTTTCGGGAAGCGCCGCCGATGCGATGGGCTCCGTCATCTGTTCGATGGGGAGCTATATGCAGGTCATCGCCATCACGCATCTCCCGCAGGTGGCGGCCAAGGGGAACGCGCATTATCTCGTCACCAAAAACGAAGATCCCGCGACAGGGGAATCTGTCACGGGAATCTCGGAAATTTCCGGCGAAGACCGTCTGCTGGAACTTGCGCGGATGCTCAGCGGCTCGTCCCTGACGGACGCGGCCATCCGCAACGCCGCAGCCCTTATTCAGGCTTCTCAAGCGTAACGGTCATATCCTTGTTGAATACCACCCGGCGGATGCCCTTGTTGACGAGGGCGCCGTTTTCCACGGGCCGCATCCGGATGTCGGAATGCATCAGACTCAGGTCCATTTCTCCGGCGTATTCCTTCCACTTGTCGCTGTAGACCGAGTATAACTTGACGAAATAATAGGCCACGTCGTATCCTTGCAGGGCAAACTGGTTGGGCTCGAACTGGAACACGTCCCAGTACCGGTTGTAGAAACTGTTGTAGGCCGCGTCGTTCTCGTCCACGAAATAGGCCGTCGAGAGATGCATCCGGACGGGGTAGAAGATGTCGGTGTCGAGTTCTTTCAGCGAGCGGACCTTGTTGGGTGCGTAAGTGTTGAAACTCAATTCTTTGGACAGTGTTTCCAGCGCGGTGAGCGCGTCGGTGACATAGAGTTCGTTCTCGGAGGCGATGATGATGTCGGTGTAGCGTCCCTTGCGGAGGGCCGAATAGAGCGTGCTTCCGTCGGAGACCACGGTATAGCGGACGCCCTTTCTGTCCAGCGCCGCTTTCATTTTGTCGGGAACGGGGCCCGGCGAGGTGCGGCTCACGAGGACGGCGACCTTGGCGGAGGCGTTGCCGCCGATCCAGTCGGCGATGTCATCCCACTGGTAGTCGTTGTTGCACGCGGCGTGGAATACGTTGGGGTATTCCGCGGAGAGCGGGGCGGATTTCGGATCGAGCGGGGAGATGAGGGTGATGCTGTCACCCGCCACCTTCAGCACGTTCTTGATGTCGGCGGGGGCGGAGGGGCCGATGACGAGGTCGGCCGCCATCAGCGAGTCGAGGCCGGGAATGGCGTTGTCGGTGATGTCGAAGACATTGAGCGTGGTGCCGACGCCTTCCGATTCGAGCTGCTTGAGCGCCATCAGCACACCGCTGTAGAAGTCCATGTTGATGTTGCTGAATCCTTTCTGGGCGTTCAGGGCGAGGAGAAGATTGACCGTCACGCGGTTGGTGCCTACGTAGGCGGGACCGAGGTCGACGGTGTCGGGAAGGGCGATGACGGTGGTGTCGGGCCGGACGGCGACGACGGCGGTGGTGTCGACGGCGGGAACGGACACGGCGGTGACATCGGCGGGCTCGGTGAGTCCGGCTACCGTCTTGACGGGGATTTTCAGTTCCTGACGGCTCTTGATGGTCTTGGAGGTAAGTCCGTTGGCATCCATGATCTCCTTGACCGTCACGCCGTACTGGGCGGCGATGTCGTCGAGGTTCTCATACCATTTTACCGTATGCGTGCGATATTCGCCCGTGGCGACGACGGCCGTCTCCTCCGGCTTGCCCGGCTGCTCGACTTCCTTTTCCCGGACGGGAATCAGGATGATCGAATTCTTCGTCAGGCCGGAACCGTCCTCGCTGACGGCGGGATTCATCTCGATAATCTCCCGGATGGTCACTCCGTAGGCGCGGCTGATCGAGTAGAGCGTCTGCCGCTCCAGGACGATGTGCGAATAGTACATCTTCCCGCCGATCTTGACCTTGTCCTTTGAGATGGTGACGGGCACGGGCTCGTAGGCCTGTGCGCGGACGGTCTCCGCCGTCCCCGCGAGGAGACAGAGGCCGAGAAGGATCACCGGAATCGCTTTTCTCATAAGCATTGGGGTTTTGTGCCTTGGAAGGCGAGCATTTGTTGGCAAAATTCCTGCCAGGAGAGGCGCTGTTTCTCGGCGCGGATCGCTCCGATGCAGGACTCGCGGATGGAAGGATCGGCGAAGTAGCGCAGGATGCCGTCCCGTACCGCACCGCTTTCCGGCGCGGCGACGAGCATCCCCGTCCCGCGGTCTCCGATGGTGTCGCGGAGCCCGCCGACGTCGGTCACGATCATCGGCACCTCGAAGTGGTACGAAACCGAACTGATGCCGCTCTGGGTGGCCGACCGGTAGGGCAGGACCGTCACGTCCGCGGCGCTGAAATACCGCTTGACTTCCGAATCCTTGATATAATGCAGGAAGAGGTGGATGCGGTCTTTCCCGGGGAGGGAATCGATAATGCGCCGGTAGCGGTCGAAGGAGCCGTAGGGCTCTCCCGCGACGATGAGCTGATACTCCTCGGGCAGGTCCCGGAATGCTTCCAGCAGGATGTCGAGCCCCTTGTATTCCCGGATGAGGCCGAAGAAGAGCAGATTCTTCCTGCCGTGGGCGAGCCCGAGGGCCTTTTCGGCCTCTTCCCGGGGGAGTTTTTCCCCGAAATGGCTGTAGAGTGGGTGGGGGAGGACGGTGACGTCGGCGTCCGGCTTCAGGGCCAGAAGGTCGCCCTTGACGGCCTCGGACAGCGTGATGAACTTGTCGCAGCCCTTCAGGAAGTATTTCGTGAGGGGTTTGTCGAAAAAGCGCGGCTCGTGCGGAATGACGTTGTCGACGATGGCGAGCGCGGGGCATCCGGCCCTCCGGGCGACATATCCGAGCGACGGGGCGAACCACGACATCCAGTACCGCATCACGAGGAAGTCGGGTTTCCAGGCGCGGACGGCCCGGGCGGTCCGGCCCCAGGAGAAGGGGTTGACGGTGTCGAGGACGGCCTCGCTCTCCACGCGGACGGCTTCATCGTCCGCCGTGACGTACTGCGTCTTGCCGGGGAAGAGCAGGGAAGGGTACTGTCTTGTGAAATTGAACGCCTTCACGGTGTGACCGGCCGCTTCCAGTCCTTGCAGGATGCCTGCGTTGAACTGGGAGATGCCGCCCCGGAAGGGGTGGAAGCAAGACAGGACCGCAACCTTCATTTATTTCGTCTTGGTGCTGTCGGCCGGCGCGGCTTTGTCCTTGGATTTGACGTATTCCTCGTTGAGGCCCTTCAGAAGGGCGTCCGTGATGTCGAGCGCCGGGTCTGCGGCGGAGACGGGAACGGAAAGAAGGTCGCCCTGGGCGGCGCTGGAGGTGGCGATGATCATCGAGTAGTGATGCTCGTCGTTGAATTTCTGGATGTAGGTGTTGATGGCGTCGAAGATCTGGCGCATGGTCACGGCCTGCTCTTCGGCGATCTCTTCCTGCTTGCGCATCGCGAAGGCCTGGTAGTCGCTCTGTTTCTTCTGCAGTTTGGCGCCCTGCTCTTCGGCGACGGTGCGGGTCAGGAGGCCTTTCTCATACTTCTGCTGGAAACTGTTCATCTCGGCCTTGAGGTTGTTCTCACGGCGGGTGATCTCGTTCTGGATCCCCTTGACCTTGGTCTCCAGGGCGGAGGTGAGGTCGTGGGCCATGTCGTATTCGTCCGAAATGCGGTCGATGTTGTAGAAGACGATCTGGCTGTTGTACGGGACCTTGGCTACGGCGGTGCTGTCGCTCTGGGCGCCGGTGCCGTTGTCGGACGTGCCGTTCTGGTTGCAGGATACCATGGAGAATGCCGCTGCGAGGGCGGCCACACTGAGAATGATGATGCTCTTTTTCATATTTGTTCGAATAATTTTTTAATTGCGTGCAATATACAAACTACAAATATAGTCAAATATTCCGGATTTCCGAAAGATATGCGGCCACGGTTTTCTCCAGGCCCAGGTAGAGGGCGTCGCTGATGAGGGCGTGGCCGATGGAGACCTCGTCCGTCCAGGGGATGGTCCGGATGAAATAGTTGAGGTTCTCCAGACTGAGGTCGTGGCCCGCATTGAGGCCGAGCCCCGCGTCCCGGGCCGCCCGTGCCGTCGCCAGATAGGGGGCGATGGCTTTCTCCCGTCCGCTTCCGTACTCCTCGGCGTAGGCGGCGGTGTAGAGTTCCACCCGGTCGGCCCCGCAGGCGGCGGCCCCTCCGGCCATCCGCGGGTCGGGATCGATGAAGATGGAGGTCCGGATGCCGTGGCTTTTGAACAGGGCGCACATTTCGGTCAGGAAGTCCTTGTTTTCCAATGTGTTCCACCCCGCGTTGGAGGTGATGGCGTCGCGGGCGTCCGGCACCAGCGTCACCTGGTCGGGCCGGACCTCGAGTACGAGGTCGATGAAGGACGGGATGGGGTTGCCCTCGATGTTGAATTCGGTCCTGATCAGCGGCCGGATCTCCCGCACGTCGGCATAGCGGATGTGCCGCTCGTCGGGCCGGGGATGGACGGTGATCCCTTCCGCCCCGAAGTCCTCTATGTCAAGCGCCGCCTTCCGCACGTCGGGCACATTCCCGCCCCGCGCGTTGCGGATCGTCGCGATCTTGTTGATGTTTACGCTCAGTCTGGTCATCGTTAAAAATGATATTTCCTACAAAAATAACCAAAATTCAAGGATTTTAGTTAAATTTGAAAGTTTTAACGGTAAAATGATGATTCTTGCGATCTATATAAAAAAGAAGGCGCTGCGGAGCGACGTGCGGACGAAGGCGCTGAAGGAGCGCCTCGCCGAGGCCGGCTTCACCTGCTATGACATCGCCGACGGGGAGCCGCTGCGCGAGGGGACGGACATGGTCCTGAGTCTCGGCGGCGACGGCACGTACCTCTGCGCGGCGCGGCTGGTCGGCGACAGCGGCGTTCCCGTCGCCGGGGTCAATTTCGGCCGGCTGGGATTCCTGTCGGAGAATACGCCTGAGGATATGTTCAACGCCCTCGTGAGCGGCAATTACCGGATCAAGGACCGTTCGCTGCTCTCCGTAAACGGGCAGTACGCCCTCAATGAAGTGGCGGTGCACCGCCACGGCGGCGCGATGCTCGGCATCGAGGTCCGGGTGGACGGCCTTCCGCTTCCGGTCTACTGGGCGGACGGCCTGCTGGTCGCGACGAGTTCCGGCTCCACGGCCTATTCCCTGAGCGCCGGCGGCCCGATCTGCATGCCCAGCACCCGGGTCCTGATCATCACCCCGATCGCTCCCCACAACCTCAACGTCCGTCCGCTGATCGTCCCGGACACCGCCGAAATCGAAATTTCCGTCCGGTCCCGCGATCCCAAGGTAACCCTCTCCATCGACAACAAGAGCACCGACCTCGCCACCGGCTTTGTTCTCAAGGTGACGACGGCCCCCTTCAAGCTCCGCCGGGTCTGCCTGGACGGCCACACCTTCATCCAGGCCCTCACCAGCAAACTCTTCTGGGGGGAGGACGTACGCAACAACGACTAGAAGATGCCTATGACAGAGCAAAGCAACACGCCCGTCCACGTGTCGATCATTATGGACGGCAACGGCCGCTGGGCCAAGGCCCGGGGAAAGGAGCGGATCTACGGACATTTCGAGGGTGTGAACAGCGTCCGCGCCTGCACGGAAGCCGCCGTCGAGGCGGGTGTCCGGTACCTGTCGCTATTCGCCTTCTCGGAAGAGAACTGGAACCGTCCGGCCGCCGAGGTGGAGACCCTGATGGGCCTGATGATGCGCTCGATCGAGCGTGAAGTGGATTCACTGATGAAGAACGGGGTCCGATTCGTCGTCCTCGGCAACCTGGCCCGCCTGAGCGAAGGGCTCCGGGCCGCCATCGCCGGACTGATGGAGAAGACCGCCGCCTGTGACCGGCTGACGCTTGTCGTCTTCCTCAGCTACAGCGGCAAATGGGACATCCTGCAGGCCTCCCGCCGCCTGGCGGAAGATGTGGCGGCGGGGAAGGTCAGGCCCGAAGATGTCGACCAGGACGCCTTCTCGCAGTACCTTGTCACGGCCGACATTCCCGATCCCGACCTCCTGATCCGCACTTCCGGCGAGCAGCGCATCAGCAATTTCCTCCTCTGGCAGTGCGCCTATACGGAATTCTATTATACGGATGTCCTCTGGCCGGATTTCCGAAAACCCGAATTTCGCGCGGCCCTGGACGCCTATGCGCACCGCGCCCGCAGATTCGGTAAGGTATGATGGTTTGTAAGATATAAGTTTTTTGGTTATATTTGCAGACTTGTTTTAATTGGAAAGAATGAAATTGAGACGGATATTCTTCACGCTTGCGGCGCTGCTCCTCGGCTCCTTCGGGATGCGGGCGCAGAGCGGCAGCGGTGTAGAAGTGGATTATAACGCTCCCAAATCCTATATCCTCGGCGGTGTCAAAGTCGAGGGCAACACCTATTTCAGCGAGCAGCAGATCCTGTCTCTGACGGGTCTCCGCAAAGGAAAGCAGATCACCATTCCCGGTGAGGACGTGACCGCCGTGGTGAAGCGCCTGTGGCAGCAGCGCTATTTCGAAGACGTGTCCGTCGCCGCCGATTCGCTCAGCGCCGGCCGCGACAGCGTCTGGCTCAAGATCTCCCTGCTGGAGCGTCCCAGGGTGTCCAAATGGTCGTTCTCCGGCGTCAAGGGCGGTGAGAAAAAAGACCTTCAGGAGCGTCTGAACCTCCGTCCCGGCCGTGAATTCTCCGAATACGTGTCTTCCGCTTCGGTCGACATTATCAAGCGTTACTACCAGGAGAAAGGCTTCCAGCTGGTCGACGTCCTGGTGCAGACCAGGCGCGACTCCGTCATCCGCAACGCCATCCGGGTCAACTTCCACGTCGACCGTGGCGAGAAGGTCCGCGTCAAGACCATCAACTTCATCGGCAACGACGGCGTCAAGCCCTTCAAGATCGCCAAGGCGATGAAGAAGACCAAGGACGCCAAGCTCTACAACATCTTCAAGAGCCACAAGTTCATCGAGAAGGAATACAAGAACGACCGCCGCACCGCCATCGAGGCCTTCAATGAGGCCGGCTACCGCGACGCCCGGCTCGTAAAAGACTCCGTCTATTACATCGATCCCGGCCACGTCGGCATCGACATGACCTTCGACACCGGTAAGAAATATTATTTCCGCAACATTTCCTGGACGGGCAACTCCGTCTATTCCAGCGAAACCCTCAACGAGGTCCTGCAGGTCAAGAAAGGGGATGTCTATGACGTGGTGACGATGAACAAGCGCCTCTTCGGCGGCGGCAAGCAGACCGACTACGACGTCTCCAAGCTCTACCGCGACAACGGCTATCTCTTCTTCAACCTCACCCCCGTCGAGCTCAATATCCAGAACGACTCCGTCGACGTGGAGATGCGCATCGTCGAGGGCAAGCCCGCCACGCTCAACAACATCATCATCAACGGCAACGACCTCACCAACGAGCGCGTCGTGCGCCGCCAGGTGTTCACGCGGCCGGGCTACCTGTTCAGCCAGTCCGACTTCGAGCGGTCCGTCCGTGAAATCGCCTCCCTCGGCCAGTTCGACCCGGAGGCCATCATGGATCCCGCCAAGGGCTACTCCATCATCCCGAACCAGCTCAACAACACGGTCGACATCGTCTATAACGTGACGGAAAAGCCGTCCTCGCAGCTGGAACTCTCCGGAGGATGGGGCGGTTACACCTTCGTCGCCACCGCCGGCGTGAGTTTCAACAACTTCTCCACGCGGCGCTTCTTCGACAAGACGGCCTGGCGGCCCGTTCCGCTCGGCGACGCGCAGAACCTCTCGTTCCGCTTCCAGACCAACGGCCGCTACTACACCGCCCTCACCGCGAGTTTCATGGAGCCCTGGCTCTTCGGCAAGAAGCCGACTTCGCTGAGTCTCTCGGCCTACTACACCCGGCTCACGAACTCCACCTTCTTCATCCAGTCCACCGACCAGGCCTTCGAGGTGTTCGGCTTCTCGGCCGGCATCGGCAACCGCCTCAAGTGGCCCGACAACTACTTCGTCCTTTACAACGGCCTCAGCTGGCAGACCTATAAACTGACCGAATGGAACAGCGGCTACACGTCGTCGTTCATCTTCGATACGGGTATCTCCCACAACCTGAGCTACACCCTGAGTCTGTCGCGTAACTCGACCGACCAGCAGATCTACCCGCGCCAGGGCTCCGAGTTCAGCTTCTCGCTGCAGCTCACGCCGCCTTACTCGCTGTTCCGCAAGCATTCCTACGATGCGGCCGGCAACCGCGTGGCCAAGAACAGCTGGCGCGACGTCACCTACGAGAACTGGACCGACGCCCAGCACTACAAGTGGATCGAGTACCACAAATGGAAATTCAGCGCCACCGTCTACACCAAACTGGTCGACAACCTGGTCCTGATGTGCCGCGCGCAGTTCGGCTACCTCGGCTACTACAACCGCAACTGGGGATATTCCCCGTTCGAGTACTTCCTCGTCGGCGGCGACGGTATGACCGGCTACTACAGCTCCTACGGCTCCGAGATCGTCTCCCTCCGCGGTTACGACAACTACAAGCTGACGCCTGAGATCTCGACCAAGCGTGGCACCATCCTCCAGGGCAACGTCTACGACAAGTTCACGATCGAGCTCCGTTACCCCGTCATCATGCAGCCGCAGTCGACGATCTATGTACTCGCCTTCCTCGAGGGCGGTAACTGCTGGTACGACATCCGCGACTTCAACCCGTTCCAGATCAAGCGGTCGGCCGGCGTCGGCGTCCGCGTGTTCCTCCCGATGATCGGCCTGCTGGGTATCGACTGGGGCTGGGGCTTCGACGATCCGATCAACGGCAAGAGCCAGTTCCACTTCGTGATCGGCCAGCAATTCTAAAATGGTATTGTATTTGCAAAAGAAACCCGACGTTTGAAAAATTTAACAGTTATTGATATGAAAAAGATTTTTGCAATTGCCGCAATGGCGCTTCTCACCCTTTCTGCTTCCGCGCAGAAAATCGCCCGTGTCAACTTTACCGAACTCGTGCAGCTGATGCCCGAGTCGGACAAGGCCCGTGAAACGATGGCCGCCGCCAGCAAGGAGGCCGACGAGACCTACAAGACGATGGTGGAGGAATTCCAGGGCAAGTATCAGGAGTATCAGCAGAAGCAGTCGACCTGGACCGCCTCGATCAAGGAAAGCAAGGAGCGCGCTCTCAGCGACCTGCAGCAGCGCATCCAGGATTTCCAGCAGTCCGTCAGCCAGGAACTCCAGGAGCAGCAGAGCACCCTGATGGCCCCGATCTACCAGAAGGCCCAGGAAGAAGTCCAGAAGATTGCGAAGGAGCAGGGCATCGACGTGCTTCTCGACTCCACCGGCGCGCTTTACTTCAGTGACGCGATCATCGACATCACCGCCCAGGCCCGCAAGGCCCTCGGCATCAAGGAAGGCCGCACCCTCGAGCAGCTTCAGCAGGAGATGGCCGCACAGCAACAGCAACAATAATCATTTACCACACATACAACCTACATAACAGCAATCCACATAATGCAACACAAGGTACTTGATGTTCAGGATGTTGTAATCAGGTTTGCAGGAGATTCGGGAGATGGCATGCAGCTCACCGGATCTCTTTTTGCAAATACCTCCGCCGTTTACGGCAATTCGCTTTCGACATTTCCTGACTTTCCTGCCGAAATCCGCGCCCCGAAGGGTACGGTTTCCGGCGTTTCCGGTTTCCAGGTCCACATCGGCAGCACCGATGTCCGGACGCCCGGAGATTTCTGCGACATGCTTGTCGCGATGAATCCCGCGGCCCTCAAGGTCTGCGCCGGTTTCGTCAAGCGCACCGGGACGATCCTCGTCAACCAGGACGCCTTTGACGACGCGTCCCTCCTGAAGGCGGGCTTCACGAAAAATCCGTTCGAGGAACTCGGTCTCCAGGACCGCGACATCCTCGTCGTTCCCGTTTCGACCCTTACCGGCAAGAGCCTGGAGGGCAGCGGCCTCGACAACAAGTCCGTCGACAAGTGCAAGAATATGTTCGTGCTCGGAATGGCGTGCTACATCTTCTCGCGTCCGCTGGACTATCTCTACGGCTATATCGAGAGCAAATTCGGGAAGAAGCATCCCGAGATGGTCGCCCCCAACAAGAAGGTCCTCTTCGACGGGTTCAACTACGCGGCCAACCTGCAGATGGTCCCGAATACCTACCACATCGCGCCGGCTCCGCTGGAGAAGGGTACCTACCGCAACATTACCGGCAACCAGGCGACGGCCTGGGGCCTGATGGCCGCGGCCGAGAAGGCGGGGCTCCAGCTGTTCTGCGGCTCCTATCCCATCACGCCCGCGACGGCCATCCTGGAGGAACTCGCGATCTATAAGAGTCTCAATGTGAAGACGATGCAGGCCGAGGACGAGATTGCCGGCATCTGCACGGCCATCGGTGCCGCCTACGCAGGCAGCCTGGCCGTCACGACGACCTCCGGCCCGGGCCTGTCGCTCAAGAGCGAGGCCCTCGGCCTCGCGGTGATGGCGGAACTTCCCCTCGTGGTGGTCGACGTCCAGCGCGCGGGCCCCTCGACGGGTATTCCGACAAAGACCGAGCAGACGGATCTCAACCAGATCCTTTACGGACGCAACGGCGAATGCCCGGTGGCGGTCGTCGCCCCGCATTCTCCGTCCGACTGCTTCGACGCGGCGTTCTATGCCGCCAAGACGGCCCTGGAGCATATGGTGCCCGTGGTCGTCGCCTCCGAGGGCTTCCTCGGCAACGGTTCCGAGCCCTGGCGCATCCCTTCGATGAAGGATTATCCCGCCATCAAGCCGCCGTTCGTTTCCGGTGAATCACCCGAAGGCGGTTTCAAGCCGTTCGAGCGCGACCCTGAGACGCTGGTGCGGAAATGGGCGGTCCCGGGACTGAAGGATTACGAGCATCGTGTCGGCGGTCTGGAGAAGGATCACAACGGCGTGCTGTCTTCGGCGCCGCTCAACCACGAAACGATGGTGCGCGAACGCGCGGAGAAGATTGAAAAGATCGCCGCCTCGATTCCGCCGCTCGCGGTGGACGGCCCTTCCGGGGGTAAGCTCCTCGTCGTCGGCTGGGGCGGTACCTACGGACATATTCTCTCGGCCGTGGACGAAGTCCGCGCCGGGGGGACGGAGGTGAGTTTCGCCCACTTCGAATGGATCAATCCGCTGCCCGCCAACACGGCGGAGGTGCTCCGCGGCTTCGACAAAGTGCTCGTATGCGAGCTCAACAGCGGTCATTTCGCCTCCTGGCTCCGCATCAAGGTGCCCGGAGTGTCCGTCCTGCAGTGCAACAAGGTGCAGGGACAGCCCTTCCTCGTCGGGGAAATCGTCGAGGCCATCCGTAAAGCAGTGGAGGAATAGGTCATGGCAGAGAAATATACATTCAAGGATTTCAAGAGCAACCAGGAAGTGAGATGGTGCCCCGGCTGCGGCGACCACGGCGTGCTCGCCGCCCTGCAGCGGGCCCTCCCGACGGTCTGCGAGGTGAGAAACTATACCCGTGAGCAGTTCGTGATGGTGTCCGGCATCGGATGTTCGTCGCGTCTGCCGTATTATCTCGATACGTACGGATTCCACAGCATTCACGGACGCGCCCTTCCCATCGCGACGGGCATCAAGGTCGCCAATCCGCACCTGAGCGTCTGGGTTTCCACCGGTGACGGCGATTCCCTCGCCATCGGCGGCAACCATTTCATCCACGCGATCCGGCGCAACATCGACATCAACGTCATCCTCTTCAACAACCGGATTTACGGCCTCACCAAGGGACAGTATTCCCCGACTTCCAAGTTCGGAATGATCACGAAGACGTCCCCTTACGGCACCGTGGAGCATCCGTTCAATCCAGGCTCGCTCGTGCTGGGCGCCAAGGGCACCTTCTTCGCCCGGAGCCTCGACACCGAACTGCAGCTCAACCAGGAGATCATGGTCGAAGCGGCGCGCCACGACGGCACGTCCGTGATCGAGATGCTCACCAACTGCGTCATTTTCAATAACGGCACCCACGCCGACATCTCCGACCGCGAAGTCCGTGCCGACCGCACCATCCTCCTCCGCCACGGCGAGAAGATGATCTTCGGCAAGAACCGCGACAAGGGTCTCATCCTCGTCGGCCGCAAGCTCAAGGTGGTGACCCTCGGCGAAGACGGCATCACCGAGCACGACATCCTGGTCCACGACGCGCACAATCCCGATCTCGGCCTCCATACGATGCTCGCCGAGATGAAGTATCCCGAGTATCCCGTCGCCCTCGGCGTCATCCGCGCGGTACCCGACCTGACCTACGACGACTGCGTCACCGAGCAGTTCGAGAAGGTCAAGGCCTCCTCCCGCATCCGGTCGATGGACGACCTTCTCCACAGCGGAGCCACCTGGGAAGTAGAGTAACGTCATTCCCGGCTTGACCGGGAATCTAAATAAAACTAATAACTATATGCGTACAAGTGAAATCATGGCGCGCCTGAGCGCCAAGTACGGCGACCAGAAGGAATTCCTTCAGGCCGTTCAGGAAGTGCTCGAATCCATCGAGGACGTGTACAACCAGCACCCCGAATTCGAGGCGGCTAAAATCGTCGAGCGCATCGTGGAGCCCGACCGCATCTTTACCTTCAAGGTGACCTGGGTGGACGATGAAGGACAGATCCAGGTCAACACCGGCTACCGCGTCCAGTTCAACAACGCGATCGGCCCCTACAAGGGCGGCCTGCGCTTCCATCCGTCCGTGAACCTCTCGATCCTCAAGTTCCTGGGCTTCGAACAGACCTTCAAGAACAGCCTCACCACCCTCCCGATGGGCGGCGGCAAGGGCGGCAGCGACTTCAACCCGAAAGGCAAGTCCGATGCCGAGATCATGCGTTTCTGCCAGGCCTTCATGCTGGAACTCTGGCGCAACATCGGTCCCGACATGGACGTTCCCGCCGGTGATATCGGCGTCGGCGGCCGCGAGATCGGCTTCCTCGAGGGAATGTACAAGAAACTTACCCGTGAGCACAACGGTGTCCTCACCGGCAAGGGCCTCCAGTACGGCGGCTCCCTGATCCGTCCCGAGGCGACCGGTTTCGGCGCCGTGTATTTCGTCCAGCACATGCTGCACGAGAAGGACGCTTCGCTGAATCTCGAGGGCAAGAAGGTCGCCATCTCCGGCTTCGGCAACGTGGCCTGGGGCGCCGCGACGAAAGCGACGCAGCTCGGCGCGACCGTAGTGGCCATCTCGGGTCCCGACGGCGCCATCTATAATCCGAACGGGATGACGCAGGAGAAGCTCGACTATATGCTCGAGCTCCGCGCCTCCAACAATGACGTCGTGGCTCCGTTCGCCGAGAAGTTCCCCGATGCGACCTTCCTCCCCGGAAAGAAGGCCTGGAGCGTCAAGTGCGACATCGCCCTTCCTTGCGCCTTCCAGAACGAGATGAGCGCGGCCGACGCCGAGGAACTGCTTGCGAACGGCACCTGGCTCTGCGCCGAAGTCTCCAACATGGGCTGCCAGCCGGGCGCCATCGAGGCGTTCCAGAAGGCCCGCATCCTCTTCGCTCCGGGCAAGGCGGTCAACGCCGGCGGCGTCGCCACTTCCGGCCTGGAGATGAGCCAGAACGCGATGCACATCAGCTGGAAGGCCGAGGAGGTCGACCAGCGCCTGCACGGCATTATGGACTCGATCCACAAGGCCTGTGTCAAGTATGGCACCCAGCCGGACGGCTACATCAACTATGTCAAGGGCGCGAATGTCGCGGGCTTTATGAAAGTCGCCGAGGCCATGCTCGCCCAGGGCGTCATTTAATACTTTATGAAAAGAAAACTCCTTCTGGCGGCAACCGTCCTTCTTGTGGCGGTTGCCCCTTTGTTCGCCGTTCTCAGTGAACGCAACCTCGGCGAAACGCTGAAAGTCCTCCGTTACGAACTCCGCTCGGCCTATAAGAGCCAGGAGCGCCGGTCCGCCCGCGTCCGGGGCAACGGAGAACGTCAGCACCAGCGCCTGGTCGCGGAGATGCAGCGCAGCCACGAACTCTCGCTGATGCTCTATTCGCAGAAGCAGGATTATACCTTCGACATGACCTACGCCCTCAACGAAGTCTCGAAGAATTACAACGAGTTCTCTTCGCGGCGGGTTCCGTTCGATGATATCATCACACGGCTGGATATCGACATCGACCGCTACGACCGGCTCGTGCACGCGCTGCGGAGCCTTCCGCCGTCTCCCTCCGTGGAGTACGTGGACAGTCTCGGCAACGTGGTGGTGCTGCAGGTCGGCCTTCCCGCTCCGGAAGGGCAGACGCCGGTCAGGCCCCGTGCGGAAGAGGAAAGGCCCTTCGTGCTGGACTCGCTGAGCCGGATCGACCGCGACAGCTGCCTGTTCTACGCGGAATCCCTGCTGCAGGCCTGTCAGGACCAGAAGGAGAAACTGGTGCGTGACAGCACCCATTATTCCGAGACGGCGGCCCTCCTGAAATCGGCCTACGACTATGCCCAGGCCCGGTATAAGACGGTGCAGAACCGGATTTTCATCGAGGGCCAGACCTCTTACGACAAAATTATCGGCCGGTTCGGATTCTTTTGGCATCAGGCGAAGCGCGACGCGGTGGAGAAATACGCCCCTTCCGAACTGGACTCGGTCGAGAGTCAGTGGAGGGGACCGCTCGTGGTCGGATTCTCCGGTTTCGTCCTGGCATACTTCCTCATCTCGGTCTGTATCGGCGCTCTCCTGGTCGCTCTCCTGACCCGCAAGGTCGCCTTCTTCAAGCGGCCGCGGTTCACGCGCCATAAGATGTCGATGATCACTATCGTCGCGATGCTCATCTTCTCGGTGTCGATCCTGATCGCCAGCGTCTTCTCGAAGAAGAATTTCTTCAGCATGGCTTCCCGTCTCCTGGTGGAATTCGCGTGGATGCTGGCGGCGGTCCTCGTCTCGCTCGTGATCCGGTTCAAGGAGGAGAACAAGGTGCGTCGCGGCGTGCTGCTGTACATGCCGGTGATGCTGATGTGTCTCCTGATCATCTCGCTGCGCATCGTCTTTATCCCCAACAGTCTGCTCAACATCATCTTCCCGCCGCTGCTGCTGGTCTTTATGGTATATCAGCTGATCGCCCAGCTGCATCACCGGAAGTACGTTCCGCAGATGGACGCCATTTTCGGATGGATTTCCCTGCTGATGATGGTTGTGACGACGGTGGTGGCCTTCCGCGGCTTCGTGCTGCTGGGCGTGCAGCTCCTGATCTGGTGGATCTTCCTCCTGACGCTCCTGCAGACGGTGACGGCCGTTTCGGAACTGGTCGGGCGCTATTACCGCAAGCACAGGGACGCCCTCCGCGACCTGTACCGCGAGGCCCATCCCAATCTCAAGTCCCGCACGGACGAAGACCTCATCACGGTTACCTGGCCGTTCTCGCTGGTCCGCAAGGCCCTGCTGCCCATCGCCTATGTGCTTTCGGTTCCGCTGAGCATCTATATGGCTTCGGGCGTCTTCGACCTGAAGGATGTCTTCCGGGAGTACTACGCCTATCCGTTCCTCAATGTGGAGGGCTACATCAGTCTGTCATTCGCCCGCATCGTGGTCGTCGTGGTGCTCGCGTTCATCTTCAACTATCTTAACTACGTGGCGAAGGCCTGCTACCGGCTGTTCAAGACCCGTTCGGTGATGAAGAGCCGCGGCATCAAGGTCCTGCACGAGAACGAGGTGAATTTCACACTGGTGGAAAATGTGATCTCCATTTCGCTGTGGGGCGTTTACGTGATCACGCTGTTTATCCTCCTGAAGATTCCGACGGCTGCCGTGAAGGTGGTCGCGGCGGGTCTGGCGACCGGTCTCGGATTTGCCATGAAGGATATCCTGAACAACTTCTTCTACGGGGTACAGCTGATGTCGGGCCGCCTCCGGGTAGGGGATTCCATCGAATGTGACGGCATCCGCGGCAGGGTCGACAACATCAGCTATCAGACGACCACCATCGTTTCGACGGACGGCGCCGTGATGGCTTTCCCGAATGCGACGCTGTTCAACAAGAATTTCAAGAACCTCACGCGCAACAATTCC
This sequence comes from uncultured Bacteroidales bacterium, assembly GCA_900320545.1. Lineage (GTDB taxonomy): Bacteria > Bacteroidota > Bacteroidia > Bacteroidales > UBA932 > Cryptobacteroides. Next base: position 57,948 of record ONSU01000009.1, read on the forward strand.
TACGAGCTCCTGTCCTTCGAGGTGGGTGTGAAATACGGTGTGGACGTGGAGGAGGTCCGTCGGATCATTCAGGAGGCCTTGCGGCCCCTGCAGGTAAAGGACAAGTACGGCAGGGAAGTGGTGGATCCCAAGCGGGGCGTCGAAATCCGTTTCAAGGATTTCGGCGACAACAGCGTCAATCTCCAGATTGTCCAGTACACCACCGTCGAGGAGCACTTCACCTACGCCGCCCGCGCCAAGGAACTGGTCTACAACGCCCTCAACGCCCACGGTATCGAAATTCCGTTCCCGCAGAGGGACCTCTATATCAAGCAGATGCCCTGATTATTTCACCCGGATCCGCTTCCCGATCTGGAGTTTCGTATTCACCGTCATGCCGTTGAGACGGCAGAGCGTGTTGACGGAAGTATGATACCTCGCGGCGATCTTGGAAAGGGTGTCGCCGGATTTGATGACATAGTACTGCATCGCGGCTTCGGCCGCTTTCTGGCGGGCGATGGCCTCTTCGCGGGCTTTCTGCTCGGCGGCGATGCGGTCTTTCTCGTCTCCTTCGGCGATGACTTCTTCGTCATCTTCCTCCTGCACGTAACGGCTGTTGGCGTCGAAGTAGCGCTTGCGGAGGGTGAACAGGCGGTGGCGGAGTTCGCCGGTCTTGAAGTCGATCAGCCACATCGGGTCGAAGGCGTAGCCCTTGTAGCGCGTCTCGAAATGCAGGTGCGGGCCGGAGGAACGGCCGGTCGAGCCGCCTAGGGCGATGACGTCGCCCGCGTGCACCCAGTCGCCGGCCTTGACCTTTAGCTCGCTGCAATGCGCGTAGTAGGTCTCCAGACCGTTGGCGTGGCGGAGGACGACGAGGTTGCCGTAACCGCTGTTCCAGTCGGCCATCCGGACCTTGCCGTCAAAGGTGGCATAGACGGGCGTGCCGGTCGGATAGGGGAGGTCGATGCCCTGGTGCCGGCGTCCGTGCCGGTAGCCGAACAGGGAGGAATACTGGGTTTTGTTGGGACAGCAGTAGGAATCGAGCGTGTCGACGACCCAGAGCGTCACCTTCTCGGGAAGACTCTCCAGGCCCACTCCGTAGTAGGGATTGGTGATGTTCTCTTTCCAGTATTCGGTGAAGACTTTGGTTTTGGAAACCTTTTTCTCGTCGCGGATATACCGCCAGGTGTGGTCGCTGTAAAGAATGACCTTGACGTCCGGATTGCCGGTGTCGAGGGTGTCCGCCTGCGTGGCGGTGCCGGGCAGTTTCGGAGTCGGAACGGACTCTTTGCCGAAAGCCGTCCGGAGCGAATCGGGATTCGCCCCGGCGACTGTCAGGATCGCTGCCAGAATCAGGCCCCTCATTTGGCGCCGAATTTTTCCGTCAGGAGGGCGCGGGTCTCGGCGACCTTCTTTGCCAGCAGGTCATCGGACTTGGCCTCGCAGAGGAAGCGCAGGTAGGGCTCTGTATTGGAAGGACGGATGTTGAACCACCAGTCGGGGAATTCCACGCGGTAGCCGTCGAAGTCCATGAAGGCGGTGGGTTTTTCCTGTGAGGTGAAGAGTTCTTTCACGGCCTCCATCGCGCCGGCTTTGTCCTCGATGCGGAAATTGATCTCGCCGGAATTCTTGTATTTGACGATCTCGGCGATAGCGTCGCTCAGGGTGCGGCCCTCTTTCTTGAGGTCGGCGACGATGTTCAGCAGGATGATCGAGGCCAGCAGGCCGCTGTCGCTGTAGAAGAAGTCGCGGAAATAGTAGTGTCCGGCGAGTTCTCCGCCCCAGATGCCGTCGATCTCGCGGAGTTTGGCGGCGGCGAAGGCGCGGCCGACCTTCCAGGTGCGCATCTCGCAGCCCATCGGCTCGAGGTATTCGCCGACGGCCTTGGAGGAACGGATGTCCTGCAGGACAATGCCCTTGAGGCCCCGTTTCCCGACGAAATAGCGTCCCATCAGGGCGATCATCAGGTCGGGAGAGATGAAGGTCCCTTTCTCGTCGATGAACATCACGCGGTCTGCGTCGCCGTCATAGATGACACCGGCGTCGGCGCCCACTTCGCGGACTTTTTCCTCGAGGGGAATGCAGTTCTTCTCCACCAGCGGGTTGGGCTCGTGGTTGGGGAAGCGGCCGTCGAGGGTGTCGAACAGGTAGTGGATGGCGGGGCCTTCGCCGAAGATCCGTTTGGCGAAGAGGTTGGCCATTCCGTTGGAGAGATCCATCGCGATGGTGAGGCCGGAGAGGTCTTCGACGAATTTGCGCATGAAGGCGAGGTAATCCTCGAGGATTTCTTTCTGATAGACGCTGCCGCGCTTCTCCGCGACCGGGGTGGGGACTCCTTCGTCGATCCAGGCCTTGATCTGGCCGAGACCGGCGTCGAAGCCGACGGCCTGTGCGTCCGTGGTGGACACCTTCATTCCGTTGTATTCGGCCGGGTTGTGCGACGCGGTGATCTGCACCGAAGCGTCGAATCCGTAATTGGCGGTGCCGAAATAAACCATCGGCGTCGAGCTGAGCCCGATGTCGTACACGTCGGCTCCGGCATCGTTGATGCCCTTGACGACGGCGTCGTGCACCTCGGGGGAAGAAACGCGGCAGTCGCGGCCCACCAGGACCTTGTCTGCCCTGAGCAGCCGGGGAATGAAATAGCCGACCTTATAAGCGGTTTCGCGGTCCCAGTCTTTGCCGTAGATGCCGCGGATGTCGTAAGCGTGAAATGCTCCCATAGTGAATATCAGTTTATGTTATTAACCATTCGTATCGTACAAAAATACAAAAAAAATGGTTATATTCATTCATCCAGTCGAATCTGGTGACTACTGGTGGGGCTATCCATAAAATTTCCTCAGCTATATCTTAGAAAATTTAGATTTTTACTATTTTCCTTGTATATATCTTAGAAAATTTCCATCTTTGTCGTATGGAAATATTACAAAGACCAGAGTACCTTCAACAGGTACAGCATTATTTCGGAAAGGAAACCATCATTGTACTCACCGGCCAACGGCGAGTGGGGAAAAGTTATATTCTGATGTCTCTGAGAGATCTGCTCACGGAGGCGGATGGAAATAATGTGATCTATATCAACAAGGAGAAGAAGAATTGGGACAATATTCTCACATACAAGGATCTGAACAAGTATGTAGAGGACAGATATTTGCCAGACAAACAAAACTACATTTTGATTGATGAGGTTCAGGAGATTGACTCTTTTGAAAAAAGTGTAAGGCACTGGAGGACAGAGCCCCATACCGATCTGGTTCTTACCGGCAGCAATGCCGAGACGCTTTCCAGTGATTTGTCCACACTTTTAGGAGCCAGATATCACGAGGTTTATATCCAGGCCTTGACGTATAAAGATTTCATCCGCTTTCATCAATTGGAAGAAGGGGAGGAAGCGTTGTCCCTTTTTATCCATTCCGGAGGGCTCCCCGGGCTTGTCAGGTTTGACATTCACGACGAAAACGAGGTGTATTCATACGCGCAGGACGTGCTCAATACGGCCCTCGTCAAAGACATCATCCTGAAGCATAAAATCAGGAATGTTCCGTTCCTGTACAATCTTGTCCGCTTCCTCGCCGACAACACAGGTAAACTGGTATCGGCCACCAGTATCTCCAGGTATATGAGGGGGCAAAAGAGCGCCGTGTCCATAGAGTTGGTCCTGAAATACTTGAAATATCTCTGTGACGCATACATCGTAACAAAAGTCCCCCGCGTTGATATACGGGGTAAGAAACTTTTGCAATCCAACGATAAATTTTACTTTGAAGATATCGGAATCCGTAATTCCTGTGTCGAGACCAGTCGCGATAAGGATATCGAAAAAGTAATCGAGAACATCATTTACCACCAGTTGATTCACGATGGATATAAAGTAACTGTCGGGCAATTGCTGGCCGGAGAAGTTGATTTCGTATGCGTTAAAGACCAGCGGAAGATATACATTCAGGCTTCCTACATAATCGGCACCGATCAGACACATCAGCGTGAATTCGGCGCGCTGAGGGCCATCCCCGACAACTATCCCAAATACGTGATTTCTATGACTCCTTTGGTCTCAAGAAATGATGACGAGGGAGTTCAGCATGTCAGCCTGAGGGAATTCCTGTTACGGGGATTATGATTTTCTTTATGAATTAAAGAAGATATCCCTAAGTTACCATATTTTTCAAATTATTATTATCTTTGCATAGCTTTATTATTCAGGGAAAAGAAGCCCGGGATTTTAAGGCTATTACATATAGAAGACGTTTATTGACGTTTTTCTTCTGTCATCAAAACTTGGCGGTTTAGATATTCAATCGGAAGAAACGGCAACTCAAACGTCCACCGGTGATGACTATTCAGACACTGCGCTTTAGCGTGGGATTTACTGTATATCATCCTTGACGTGGGCCAGTTGCGTTGCTTATTCTGATTGAAAGGCACGCCAAGGCCGGATGACGGGATAAGCTTCAGTAAGACTCCCACGTCTTTTTTTGTATCCGTTCGGTTGGGGAGATCTCCGAGCATAATAGATGACACGATCTTTCAAATGTCTCGTTCGTTTCATTCTTTGTCGGGCAGGATACTCCAGTCAGTTTTATGGGTATTCCTTCTGTCGATAATCTCTTGTAAACAGGAACCCAAGACCATACCGGTTTCTTCCATTTCTTTCAGTGAAACATCCCTTGAAATGAAGACCGGAGAGAGCAAGACGATAAATGTGACCATTAGCCCGGAAAACGCCACCGATAAATCTATAGTTTGGACGAGTTCCGAGCCATCGGTTGTTACAGTGAAGGATGGATTGCTAAATGCCTTAGCTGCCGGCACGGTTATGATTACCGCAGAAGCGGATGGAAAAATTGCCCGGTGTACTGTAAAGGTGATACCATCTTTTATTAATGTGGAATCGGTTTCATTGGATAAGCCGAACGCCTCCTTGAAAGTGGGCGAGACCGTAACTCTCACTGCGACGGTGAAGCCGGACGATGCCACGGACAAGACCGTCACCTGGTCGAGCACCGACGGATCCGTTGCGAGTGTAAGCGACGGTGTCGTCACGGCCCACAAGGTGGGCACTGCGACCATCACGGCGAAGTCCGGGGACAAGGGTGCGACGTGCGCAATTACCGTTGAGCCAACTCCCGTGACCAGCGTCACGCTTAACGAGACGAGTGCCTCCTTGAAAGTGGGCGAGACCGTGACTCTCACCGCGACGGTGAAGCCGGACGATGCCACGGACAAGACAGTTATCTGGTCGAGCACCGACGGATCCGTCGCGAGTGTAAGCGACGGTGTCGTTACGGCACATAAGTTAGGAACTGCGACCATCACGGCGAAGTCCGGGGACAAGAGTGCGACGTGTGCAATAACTGTTGTACCTACCCCTGTGACCAGCGTCACGCTTAACGAGACGAGTGCCACCTTGAAGGCTGGCGAGACCGTGACCCTCACCGCGACGGTGAAGCCGGACGATGCCACGGACAAGACCGTTATCTGGTCAAGCACCGACGGGTCCGTTGCAAGTGTAAGCGCCGGTGTCGTTACGGCCCACAAGGTAGGCACTGCGACTATCACAGCGAAGTCCGGGGACAAGAGTGCGACGTGTGCAATTACCGTTGTGCCAACCCCTGTGACCAGCGTCACGCTTAACAAGACGAGCGCATCCTTGAAGGCTGGCGAGACCGTAACTCTCACCGCGACGGTGAAGCCGGATAGTGCTACGGATAAGACCGTCACTTGGTCGAGCACCGACGGATCCGTTGCGAGTGTAAGCGATGGTGTCGTCACGGCCCACAAGGTGGGCACTGCGACCATCACGGCGAAGTCCGGGGACAAGGCTTAACAAGCCGAGCGCCTCTCTAAAAGTTGGCGAGACCGTGACTCTCACCGCGACGGTGAAACCGGATAGTGCCACGGATAAGACCGTCACCTGGTCGAGCACCGACGGATCCGTTGCGAGTGTGAGCGACGGTGTCGTAACGGCACATAAGTTGGGAACTGCGACCATCACGGCGAAGTCCGGGGACAAGAGTGCGACATGCGCAATTACCGTAGTACCGACACCTGTGACCAGCATCACGCTCAACAAGACGAGCGCATCCTTGAAGGTTGGCAAGACCGTGACCCTTACCGCGACGGTGAAGCCGGACGATGCCACGGACAAGACCGTCACCTGGTCGAGCACCGACGGATCCGTTGCGAGTGTAAGCGATGGTGTCGTCACGGCCCACAAGGTGGGCACTGCGACCATCACGGCGAAGTCCGGGGACAAGCCCACAAGGTGGGCACTGCGACCATCACGGCGAAGTCCGGGGACAAGAGTGCGACGTGCGCAATTACCGTTGAACCTACTCCCGTGACGAGTGTTACACTCAATAAGACGAGTGCCACCTTGAAGGCTGGCGAGACCGTGACTCTCACCGCGACGGTGAAACCGGACGATGCAACGGACAAGACCGTTATCTGGTCGAGCACCGACGGGTCCGTTGCAAGTGTAAGCGACGGTGTCGTCACGGCCCATAAGGTGGGAACAGCGACCATCACGGCTAAATCCGGAGACAAGAGTGCGACGTGCGCAATTACCGTAGAAATAACACATGTAACAAGTGTTAGCCTAAATATAAATTATCTCATACTGACTGTTGATCAAAGCAAGACTTTGAAAGCAACCATTTCTCCCTCCACGGCAAGTAATAAATCTGTAAACTGGTCTTCTTCTAATAATAGTATCGTAACTGTTGATAATAAAGGACTTGTTACCGCTAAAAGTGCTGGCGAAGCAAAAATAACCGTATGTACTGAGGACGGCAATAAATCAGCATATTGTGATGTTTGGGTGACTCTCCCGCCCTCAGACTTGTCTGCAACAGAAAGCGCTAACTGCTATATTATTTCATCGTCGGGGGCGTATTCCTTTAGAGCAACAAAGGGTAATTCTTCAACTTCTATCGGATCTGTTTCCAATGTGTCGGTTCTATGGGAGTCTTATGGTAATACTGTCGTTCCTTCTGTTGGCAGTATCATCAATAATGTGTCGTACAATTCAACCACCAATACTATTTCATTTTTTACACCTTCTTCCTTGAAGGATGGTAATGCTGTCATTGTCGCGAAAAATAGCTCCGGAACGATTCTTTGGTCTTGGCATATTTGGGTATGCAAGGATTACGATCCGGCGAAAATGGCCCAAACATATTACGATAATAATGTGATGATGGATCGAAACCTTGGTGCGACCTCTGCTACCTCAGGCAACATCCTCTCACATGGTTTACTATATCAGTGGGGGCGGAAAGATCCGTTCCTGGGCAAATGCAACTACTCATCCCCCCAAAATGTAGCCTCTACATATTCTTGGCCCTCTATGGAGAAAACGACGAGTAAAGTTGATGTTGATTATTCCATTAAAAATCCTACGACTTTTTTCATGGGTGTAGAAGGGACAAAATACGACTGGGTTTACGCCTCACGACTAAATGAACTGTGGTCAGACAGTAATGGTAAAAAAACCATATATGATCCTTGCCCACCAGGGTGGAGAGTCCCCGGTCAAATAGAGTATAAAATCTTCCCTTTCGATTGTGCGTCGGCAATGAAGGGGGATGGGTATAACTTATATGCCTATTTGGGGAGTTCAAATCCGATTTGGTATCCTTGTACAAGTTATATTGATGGTACAAATGGGGTTCGACGTTTCTTCTTTCAAACTCAATTATGGACCCGTGTTTGCGATACAAAAGGATATTACTTTCAGTTTAACTCAACGAAGGCTTCTTATTCACGAAACGCTCGGGCGTATGGCTACTCTGTCCGTTGCCAGAAAATTAAATAGTAGAGCCACAAAAACGGCTCAACATTTGAGACATTATAGTGATAATTGGTTATGGGACATAAAAGCAACTTTCCTTATACGAAGTCTGAGCTCAACAAAAGGGCGGAGCATTTCCGAGGAACTCAGGAAAACCGTGTCCATGAGTTCAGGTTAAAGAAGCATACAGCGGCTGAAAAAAAGTCGACAAAGACAGACTGGTGGGATATGCCGTTGACGGTATGCTCTTGCGGCACAAGGATTTCACCATACGTTGCCGCCAACGGGAGGAATAGCTCTGTATTAAAAAATCCGCATAAAGTTTTAGTTGCTGCGTATAACAATATTCTGGATAATAATGAAAGAATAATCGGATCTATCAAACTCGGGACGCACCCTGATAAGACAATCAAGACAAAACTGGGGCTGGCAGGGGGAAAGTCGTGGGAGGCTGGCAGATGCGCGGAACCTCACGCCGCGAATCGTCTGCTTTCAAGAGCTAAAACGGTCACAAGGGTGTCGGATATTCTTTTCAGTAATGCCCTTGATTCCAGATATCCAATATCCAAATCTTATTGTGTGACTTGCAAATGTGTGTTTCCCCAACTTCGATAAGGACAGATAATGGAAAAATATTCTGTTAGATATATGGAGAATCATTGCATAGATGTATTCTTCTCTTATGGTCAGTATCCTGTCCACGTCTTGACTGCCGGCAGCATCATCCCTGACGAATTGAATGATATTCTGCGTAACCGCACTTTACAGGAAGAGACAGAAAGAAATAATGATAGAGCAAATCAGGTTGCCCTTTCGACGAACAGCAATTATATTCAGTCATTATTAGAAAGACATCGCACCGTTGTCGAAGAATCCGGCCACCAAGGAACGTCTAACGACAATGATGAATTATGTCCGATCCCAACCGCTGAACAGATTTCTTCTCATTTCCGTTTCTATGCCGGTCAAGGATTCTATTCGTATGATTGCGCCGAGGTAAAAGCAGACGGGACGGCTGTTTATAGACTGATGGCCTGGCCAAATCAAAAGCATCAACTACATCTCTCTCTTCCGCAGTTTAAACCCGAAGGCTTTAGGGAGAGTAATGAGGTACCTCCGCTTCCGGAGTACTTTGAAATGTAATCTTCTCTCACCGAACTTTACGAAAGTTGGACATAATATAATTACTACGATTATGAAAAAAGCGATTATTGCTCTTAGTGCAGTCCTTCTCCTGGTTTCTTGTGCCAAACCCGAAGTGATTGAGGAGCCTACACTGAATCTGAAAGGTACATTGGCACAAATTGCTGCGGGAGCGGAAAAAAGCCAGATTCCCATTTCTTTCTCAACCAATCAGTCTTGGACAGCAACGTCAGATGCTCAATGGATATCACTCAGTCCTGATAAAGGTTCTGCGGGAGAAGCAAACATTATGGCTACTGTCGAAGAGAATAAGACCGGCAAATCCCGAATCGGTTCAGTTACAATCACCGCCGGTCAACTTAGCAAGACTGTGAAAATCAATCAGTCTTCGGCGGGAGGGGGATCTACGGGAACAGAAACGCTTATAATTAAAGTTGTTACTAACTTTCACACAACATCCTTCACGGTATCCGTAACGTCAAACTCACAGAAGACATATTTTTATGATGTCGTCGAAAAGACCGTATGGGATAAAGATGGTGGAGATGCTGTATGGAGAAACCGTGTAAAGAAAGATGCGATCTGCTCCGGGAACACTAAAAAAGAATATACCTACCAGAAAGTCCAAGTAGAGTATATCGCTTTTGCGGCTTTTTGTGACGGAAATGGCAATAAAAATGGAGACTTTATCACGGAAGCCTTTGTATTGGATGACACGGTGGAGGATGATGATTATTCTCCTATTACTTTTTCGATAAGCAATGTCACGGAAACATCGTATACATTAAAAACTTCATCATCAACCAATAAGCAATACTTCTTTGATGTTGTTGATAAAGAGACCTGGGATGAATATGGCGCTCAGGCTGTATGGGAGGCATATGTTGATTATTATATTAAAGATGGATCTTTCGTAGATCAGTTAGTAACGGGAGATGCTGATTGCAATTTTAGGATCGAAGATCAAGAGATAGTAGCGTTTGCTGCGTATTGTTATAATGACGGAACAGTTCAGAGCACCATATTCTTTAAGGCATATAACCTTACCGACTTTGACGATAGCCCCTCCCTTTCTTGGGTTTCAATTGATACCGGCTTGTTATTAGTCGTCGGCGAGAGCAAGATAATGACTGTCAGCGGATTGGATGAAGAAGACTATGAGACGGTGGAAGACCCTAAAGTCAAGTGGCAAAGCAATAGACCGTCTGTCGCCACCATAGACCAGAATGGAAATGTCAGGGCCATTGGCGCAGGAATTGCGACGATAACCGCAACAGCTTTAAAAGGCGATGCATCCGATGATTGTAAAGTTCTTGTTGTTTCAAATGCTTCTGATTATAAGAACCCAGTGGATTTGGGGCTGTCTGTAAAATGGGCGCAGTGTAATATTGGCGCTAACCGCCCGGATGGATATGGCAGTTATTATGCGTGGGGAGAATCATACACAAGGGCCTATTATGATGGGTATAACGGACCATACCCCAATGATGTATCCTTCTGGGATTCGCATAAGGATGAAATAGTAGATGAAGATTACAATTTATACAGGTCCAAGGATCCAGTTGTTCAATTGCTTGGGGGAAAATGGCGCTTGCCGACGAAGAAAGAATTTGAGGAGTTGTTAGAGAATTGTTCTGAGGAACGAACTAAAATAAATGGACGATTGGGTGTTTTATATATTGGCAAAAAAAGTGGTTATACGAATAAGTGGATATTTCTTCCTAATTCGGGTACCTGCTGGATGAATTATCGCGCGAATCCCAGCACAGATGATTGCACCCTCTATTGGTCATCAACAATTAATGAAAAAGGAGGGAATAGCACAGGTCACGCAAGATATGAGTTTGCTTGGGGACTACAAATTGATCGTATCGGTACACCACCTTCCTGGATTAACGATTGGGAACGTATAAGTGGAAACCCTATCAGGCCTGTTTACTCGGATTAATTGTATTTTGAAATCATTGTTACCGATATAGCAAGTACTCAGTGCGTTATTTCAGCCGGGACCAATTCATCCGACACGTTTTTTTTAACAGTGGTCAACAAATCATACTTAAACCAATAGGAAGCTAAAACCTTATGCCAGGCGTTGATAAATAATGCATATAATAATAGGACTCTTGAGGCATCCCATTCACAAGGCGATGTCTCACTCGGGTATAATGGTTTTAATTCCCCAACCGAATATGCCGTTATTGCCATTTTCTGTGACAAGAAGGGCACGACAAAGGGGAGCGCTTACTTGAAGGTTTTCAAAACAAAGAACTGTTTGGAGAATTTATAAAACCCTGTTGAAGAAGCCGATTAGGTCCTTATTTGACCTTGATCTTGGCAATCTGGTTGGCGAGGTCCATATAGCAGAGGCCGAGGCGCATTGTCTCGGAAGGGTTGGCCTTGCCCTTGACCCCGTCGACACGTAGTTTGAGAAGGGTTTTCTTGCCTCTGGCATCCTTTACGAGGACGTCGCCCCACATAATGACGCCGCCGGCCTTGGGGTTGTAGCCGATGAAGAATCCGGCCATATTGCCCATGTCCAGCACCTCCACCTTCACCTCGATGATGTATTTGGTGCCGCTGGTGGCGATTGTCAGGCCTTTCTTGTTCTTCTTGTTGAAACGGGTGACGAAATATTCCTCCGCCTTCTTGTGGTCCTGCGGCCAGTCACGGACGTAGTCGGATCCGCGGGATTTGAGATACTGGTTGAGGGTCTGGGTTTTGGCCCCGTCCTCGCCGACGTAGGTCTTGGAATAATTGAAGACGATCTTGGCCGTCTCGGCCTTCTTCAGGATGGAGGCATCCCCGGAAACGACGGTCACGCCGCCGGCGAAAAGACTGGCTGCGGAGAAAAGGGCCGCAACAGCAAGAAGGAGGATTTTCTTCATATCAAGGCATTATTTTTTGCAAGATACGCAATTTTTCCCGGAATGACAAAAAGATTCCGGGTCAAGCCCGGAATGACGGTTGATGGCGGAATGACGGGATTACCAGATCAGCAGACCGATGCGGTAGGCGGCGAAGGCGAAGAGCCAGGCGACGAGGATGGTGTAGATGGCGCAGAGGATGGCCCAGCGCCAGGATCCGGTCTCGTTCTTAATGGCTGCGAAGGTCGCGATGCAGGGGAAGTACAGCAGCACGAAGATCATAAACGCCAGGGCGGCGGCCTTGGAAACAGATCCTTTGAGGGCGCTCTGGAGACGGGTATCGTCATCCTCCTCTTCCACGGTCGTTCCGCTTTGTGCATACATCACCCCCATCGTGCTTACGACCAGTTCTTTGGCGCCGACGCCGGCAATCAGGCCGACATCCATCCGCCAGTCGAATCCGAGCGGATCCAGCGCCGGGGAAATGCCCTTCCCGAGGTGGCCGATGAGGGAATTCTCCTGCTGGACGAGCGAGAGCGAATCGATCCGCGCATCCAGCGTCGGTGGCACTTCCGTTGCCAGCGCTTCCTTCTCTGCCTTCGCGGCAAGGAGTTCCTTATTCCGCGGGAAATACCCGAGGGCCCAGATCACCACGGCGCAGATAAGAATCGTCGTTGCCATCTTCTGGAGATATTGCTTCCCCTTCTCCCAGGTGTGACGCCAAGTGGCTTTCGCCGTCGGAACGCGGTAAGGCGGCAATTCCATCACGAACGGCAGATCATCATCCTTGACGAAACGCGCCATCACAACGGCCGACAGAATTGCCAGCAGTACGCCGAGGAAATAGATGCCCAGCAGGGCCAGGGCCGGATTCTCCGGGAAGAACGCCCCGGCAATCAGCACGAAGACCGGCAGTCTTCCCGCGCAGGACATAAACGGGATGATGGAAAGCGTGATGAGGCGGCTCTTGCGACTCTCAATCGAGCGCGTAGCCATAATGGCGGGAACGTTGCAGCCGAAGCCCATCACCATCGGGATGAAACTCTTTCCGTGCAGCCCGATCCGGTGCATCAGTTTATCCACGATAAAGGCCGCCCGCGACATGTAGCCGCTGTCCTCCATCAGGGAGATGAACAGATACAGGATCATAATGTTCGGCAGGAAGACAAGCACACTGCCGACACCGGCGATGACGCCGTCTACGACAAGATCTTTAAACCAGCCTTCCCGCATTAGGGAACCGACCCACTCGCCCAGGCGGGTCATCAGCCATTCGATCCAGTCCATCGGGTATTGTCCGACGGTGAAGGTCGTCCAGAAAACGAGATAGAGGATGGCGACGAAGATCGGGAATGCCAGCCATCGGTTGGTGACGATGGCGTCAATGCGGTCGGTGAGGGTGCGTTTGGGACGTTCCTCCTGATATTTCTCGTAGGTTTCGGCGAGGGCGCCCTGAATGAAGGCGTATTTTGCGTCGACGATGGCGCTTTCGGGATTGGTGCCGACAAGGGCCTTGATGCGCTGCGTCTCTTCGCGACGGACGGTCAGCAGTTCGGCGGCGATGACGGTGCCCTGGAGCATCCGTTCGACCTCCTTGTCCCCTTCGAGGTATTTGATGGCCAGGTATCGGGTGGAATATTTGGCCCGGAGGTTTTCGTCCCGCCAAAGGATGTCGCGGAGGCGGGTAATGCTCTTTTCGAGTTCGGCGCCGTGGTTGATGTGGATGTGCCTGGCCAGTGATTCTCCAGCCCCTTCGTACACGTTGATGACGGTCTCGAACAGGGCCGGAATGCCCTGTCCGTCGCGGCTGACCGTCGGACAGACGGGAATGCCGAGCAGTTTGCCGAGCTGCTCCACGTCGAGCTTGTCGCCTTTGGACTGCAGCTCGTCGTACATATTGAGCGCCATCACCACGCGGAGGTTCATGTCGATGAGCTGGGTGGTGAGATAGAGGTTGCGCTCGATGTTGGAGGCGTCCACAACGTTGACGATGACGTCCGGGAGGGCGTCGATCAGATTTTTCCGGACGTAGAGTTCCTCCGGGCTGTAGGCCGAGAGGGAATAGGTGCCGGGAAGGTCGACCAGCACGATCTGGTAGCCTTTGAAGGTGAATTTCCCCTCCTTGGCGTCGACCGTGACGCCGCTATAGTTCCCGACGTGCTCGTGGCTGCCGGAGGCGATGTTGAACAGACTCGTCTTGCCGCAGTTGGGGTTGCCGACGAGGGCCACGCGGATGACGTGGTTCCGCTCTTCCGCGAGGTGCTCCATCGCCTTTGTAAGCCGCTGCGCTTCATCCATGTCCTGGGGGAGGCCCTGCAGGTGCTCGTCCGTTACGAGGGCCTCGCGGGCTTCCTCTTCACTCGCAACCTCGATCTGCGCCGCCTCCTCCCGTCGGAGGGAAACCTTGTAGCCGATGATTTCGTATTCGATCGGATCCTTGAGCGGGGCGTTCAGCACCACCCGGACGGTCTTTCCCTGGATGAACCCCATCTCGATCAGCCGCTTACGGAAACTCCCGTGCCCGTCCACGTGGACGATCACGGCCTGCTGCCCGGTCAGGAGTTCGGATAATTTCATCGCTCTTTTTGCTTTGCGACTGCAAAGATACACATTATTTATATATGCCGGGCATCCCTACTTGTAGGGACTGTCTCACGCCCGCTCCCTATTTTTGATGATTGTCCGCCCGGGAGGCTCGCAGTACCTTTGTCAAGTCTATGAAAAAGTATTTAATATCGATTACCTCCTTCCTCTTGATCCTGGTGCCTTTCGCCCGCGCTCAGGAGAACATCCCCGAGGAGGTTCTGGAAGCCGCCCGTGAGGCGGCCCGGAAAGCGGCGATGGAAGTCATCCGGCAGGCGCAGGATAGTATCGCTGCCATTCAGGAGGCTCCTGAGCCGAAGAAAACGGGAGCGCAGAAATTCCTGGGAGGACTGACGGTCGGTGGCTACGGCGAAGTGGCCCTGACGCGCAATTTCTACAGCGACAATGTATACCGGTATGCCCAGCCGGAGAAGTACACGGGCGATCAGCACGGCCGGTTCGACATTCCTCACGCGGTAATTTATATCGGCTACGATTTCGGCAAGGGGTGGTCGATGCAGACGGAGGTCGAATTCGAACATCTCGGAACCGGCAGTGCCGTCGAGCGGGAATTCGAGGAAGCCGGGGAATGGGAAGCCGAGATCGAGCAGGGCGGGGAGGTGGAATTGGAGCAGTTCTGGCTCCAGAAAAGTTTCTTCCCGCAGCTCAATGTCCGGGCCGGACACATTGTCGTCCCGGTCGGCGGGCTCAACAATTCCCACGAACCGCTCAATTTCTTCACGGTCTACCGCCCCGAAGGGGAATTCACCATCCTCCCTTCCACCTGGCACGACACCGGCATCAGCATCTGGGGAACGGTTCCGTTGGGTAAGAAGGGCGCATCGATGCGTTACGAGGCGCAGGTCCTGGCCGGACTTGACGCAATGCGCTTCTCCCGCGATAAATTTATCCACAACGGGGCCCATTCGGCCTTTGAATTCAAGGTGGCCAACAGCTACGGCGGTGCCTTACGGCTCGATTTTATGCCCGTGACAGGCCTTCGCTTGGGCCTAAGCGGCTTCGCTGGGAATACCGTCAACAATACCTATCCCAAGGAGCAACTTTCGGAGCAATATAATGTGAAAGGAACGTTGCTGGTGGGGGCTTTTGATATGCAGTATAAAGGACACGGCGTGGTTGTCCGGGCCAATGCCGACTACGGTCATCTCTCCGACGCTGCCACGGTGTCGAAACTCAAGGCCCGGCGGAGCGGGGGAGACAGCCCCTATTCCAGCGCCCCGGTCGCCACGGTCGCGGCTGCGGCGGGCTGCGAGGCCGGTGTGGACCTGTTCCACTTCATCCCGAAATTGAAGGGGAAGGAACAGTTCTTCCTCTTCGCCCGATACGAATTCTACGACAGTTACATTCCCGGTCCGGGCGACGCCTCCGGCTTCGATTTCACCCGCAAGCATCGCATCGCGGCCGGCATCAATTACTACCCGATCCCCCAGATCGCGCTAAAAGCGGAATACTCCCACCGTTTCCTCCACTCCGACTTCAACCCCGAGCCCTCCGTCAGCCTCGGTATAGCATATATGGCGTTTTTTAATAAGAAGTGACCCGTCATTCCGATCATACCTTTCGTCATTCCGGACTTGTTCCGGAATCTATAATGAAACAAACAAAAATCGTATAATATGAAAAAGTGTTTTAATCTGATCGCAGTGGCTGCCGTAGCGGTGGCGCTGTGCGCCTGCAATGGCGGCGGAAGGAATCCTGCAGACCTCTCTAAGGAGGATGCGGCGATGAAAGCCGCCGTGGAACAGTATGTTCCCGGTGTGATCTACGAGATTTACGGCAATCTTGCCGACGAGGCGGAGAATCTGCACAGTGCCCTTTCCGCTGCCAAGGCGAAGGCCAAGGCGGGCACGCTGAAGGATGCCGATATGGAGGCCTTGAAGGAGACCTTCTTCGCCGCCCGCGAATGGTGGGAGAAGAGCGAGGCCTTCCTCTTCGGCGCCGCGACGGTCTATAAGATCGACCCGCACATCGACTCCTGGCCGCTCGACAAGCAGGCACTTGCCAAGAATCTCGTGAATGCGAGCGTGGTTTCCGATCTTGACGAAGAGGGAAGCGGCGCCATCGGCCTGGTCGGTCAGGACGCCCTCGGCTTCCACGGCATCGAATTCATCCTGTTCCGCAACGGCGCCGTACGCAAGGCCTCCGAGTTCTCGGCCCTCGCCATCGACCAGATTGCCGGATACAGCGTGAGCGGGCTCAGCGAACTGATCTCCGCCGCGGCTGTTGCGGAGGATCTGATGGGGTATTGCTTCGAGCTGCAGGCCGCCTGGGATCCGGAGGACTATGCCTTCGACTATGATGAGGAGGTCAAAACCCGCCGCGCCTATGTCGAGGACGTTCTCGAACTGCCGACGGCCATGGACGGAAGCGGCATGACTTTCGGTGAGAACCTGATGGCCACGGCTACGCTGGGCAGCACGTACAAGGCCTGGACGACGGCCGTGAACGCCATTCTTGTAGCCGGATGTTCCAATATCTGCAACGAAGTGGCCAACACCAAAATAGCGACGGCCCACAACGCCGCGCCGGCCGACCCCAACGATGTGACGGCACCGGTCAACTACATCGAATCCCCCTATTCGAAGCGTTCTTTCCACGATTTCAAGGACAACATCCTTTCCATCCAGTATTCCCTCTACGGGAAAAACGGCGCTACCGCTCCCGAGAAGAATTCCATCTTCTCCTTCCTCGACCGCTTCGGCTACGACGTGAAGCCGCTGAAGACCCGGCTGGACGCGGCCCTCGCTTCGCTGGATGACTGCATCGCCCTGGGCGCCTTCGTCGACAATCTCAATGACAAGAAGGTCGACACCGCCATCGACGCCATCAACGCCCTTGACGAAGAACTCAACAAGGCGGCCTCCTGGGTCCTGGAACGCTAAAAAAAGAAAGCAATGAAAAGACATTTACCCTTTTTGATCGCCTTCCCCCTCGTCCTGGCCTGCAACACGAACGGCTCTCTTCCCGGGACCATCGAATCCGACGCCAAGTATGTCGGAAAGGCCGTAGGCAATTTCACCGCCGAGGAATGGTATGCGGGCGGACGGCTCGGCACCACGCTCAACGTGTCGGAAGGTTGTTATGAAGACCAGACCCCCGCTGTAGACGAGCAGGGCCTCACGGTGAAGTTCAACATGGGCGAGCACTTCTTCGAGCGGAATTACAGCGAATACCAGAAGCCGTTCAACGGCCTGGGACCCGCTTCCGTCCGGAAATCCTGCCTCGACTGCCATCCCGGATACGGCCACGGCCAGTGGCAGCAGAGCTATGTGGCCAACGGCGCGAAGGCAAGCGGTAACGGCTACCTGCTGGTGGTGTATTTCGAGAATTCCGACAATCCCAATGACGGCCCTTACGTGAGCCATGTGACGGGTATGCCGCAGACAATGGCCCAGGCGCTGTTCCTTCCGCCCATCGACGAGACGAAGATCCAGCTCTCCTGGCAGGAGATCGCCGCGATGGAGAGCGGCCTTCCGATGAAGTTCAAGGACGGGGAGGAGTATCATCTCCAGTATCCCGAACTGAATATCCCGAGAGAAGCGTTCAATACCGTTCCGACTCCGTATGACGACGGCCGCAAGGTCGGATTCCGGCTGGAGAGCACGATCGGAGTCATCGGGTCGGGTCTGATCGATGCCATCGACCAGGACGACATCCGCGAGCAGTACCGGGCCGAGGCCCCGTATGTGGAACTCAATCCCTCCTTCTGGGATGCCGGTGCAAATGATTTCGCCGCGAGCGCTTTCTACCACAACTGGCAGAGCGGAACGGTGCCCGTCTACGGGATGGAGGGCGTCCACTGCGGAGACGGCTACGATGCGGACGGCAATTTCGTCCCGCGTGACACCTACCGCGACGGCAAGCTCCTCAAGAAATTTACCTACGCGATGACCCGCGGCACGCTGCAGGACGGCGCCGGCGCCAATGCCATCTGGAACATTACCAATGTTTCCCGTCCCGACCGTCCGTTCCTCTACACCACCGAGCCCTGGGCGAAGGCGATGTCGCAGAACGCCGGCGTGATCGCCGCCATCCGGAAGGAAGGATCCGCTTCCCCCTATTATGTGGATGTGGATAAGAACGGCACCGTGACCGATGCGGAGATCGCCGAAGCGGTGTACGAACTCCTGAAGCCGACGACCAACCAGTTCGACAATGCCTACCACAACTTCGTGCCCGAAATGACCGAGGACCAGTTCTACTGCTTTATGGTCTGGCACCGGGGTCTCGCCATCCCGCGCGCCCGCGATCTCAATGATCCCCAGGTGCAGCGGGGCAAGGAACTCTTCCTGAAGATGGGATGCGCCACCTGCCACCGTCCTTCGTGGAAGACCCGTGAAGACAATTACTGGTCGCCCGCGCTCAACGGCACCAAGAAACTCCCGCGTTATGCCAACCAGACCATCTGGCCTTACTCGGACTTCATCCAGCACCGGCTGTGGATGAAGAACGACATCCACGGGACCTGGTGCCGGACGACGCCGCTCTGGGGCAGGGGACTGTCCGCGATGCATACCGGCACTTCCGACCGCCTGCACGACTGCCGCGCCCGGAATGTTGTGGAATCCATCATGTGGCACGCCTATTCCCGGAAAAGCGACGCCTTCTCCTCGGCCGAGCAGTTCTACAACCTTTCCAAGCAGGACCGCGACGCCGTCGTACGGTTCATAGATTCTATTTAAACAATGAAACGAACTTTTCTCCCCGTTTTGTCATATGGATCCCTGGCGGCCGTCATTCTTGCAATGACAGCCGCCACGGTCGTTGAACGCCTTCAGGGAACGGAGGCGGCCTTCAAGTGGATTTATCACAATCCTTTATTCATCGCTTTCTGGGCCGTCGCCGCCGTGACGGGACTGCTGTATCTCATCTCCCGCAGGGTGCACAGGCGGATGGCGACGATGGGCCTTCACGTCGCTTTCGTCCTGATCCTTGCAGGCGCCCTGCTGACCTTCCTCTTCGGAGATTCGGGTGAAGTGACCCTGCATCCGGGAGAACCGGTCTCCGCTTATGAAAAAGAGGACGGTACCGCCTGCGAACTGCCTTTTACCCTGGCGCTCGACACCTTCACCGTGGAATCCTATCCGGGCAGCAAAATGCCCTCCAACTTCATTTCGGTGGTGAAGGTAAACGGATCCGAGACCTATACCATCTCGATGAACCACATTCTCAAAAAGCAGGGATACCGCCTCTATCAGGCCGATTACGACCTTGAAGAGGGGACTTCCGTCCTTGCGGTCAGCCACGATCCCTGGGGTGTCACCGTCACCTATGCGGGTTATCTTCTGCTCCTGCTTTCGATGATCGGCTTTTTCTTCGAGAAGGAGAGCGGATTCCGCGCGGCCCTGTCCCGCCTTTCCGCCCCGCTTGCCGCGATTGTCCTGCTGCTCGTTCCGGGAATGCTCCAGGCGCGGGACAAAGCGGAAATCGGCCTCGGCGACTTGTATGTATACTCCCATCAGCGGGTATGTCCGCTTCCGCTGCGGCAGTGGGACCCCTCCGTCAGGTCGATGAAGATTTTCCCGGTGCGGGATTCGCTCGGGAGCGTGACCTGGTACGCCTCCGACGATGAATTGCCGCAGGCGGTGATGGATGATTTCGACCATTGGAGCTTTATCCGCAAGTCGCTGGATCTGGTGGAGGAATCCGTGGACAAGGGAGACCGGGCCGAGGCGTCGCGTCTGATCGGAAAGATCCGGGCCTATCAGGAGAAGACGGCGGAGGACGTGCTGCCCTCCCGTTCCCGCTTCCGGGCGGAACAATGCTACAACCGGATAGCGCGGCCGAGGATTCCCTTTATGGCCGCCCTGGGCCTGGGGCTCGTCCTTTTCGTGCTGACCGGGATCGCGCTTTCGCGGGGGAGGAACCTCTCGAAGGGGGTGCAGATGCCGGCGGTTATCCTGATCGGCGTGCTGCTTGCCTATCTGACGACGGTCCTGGGCCTCCGCTGGTATATTTCCGGGCACGCCCCGTTCGCCGGCACCTACTGCGTGATGATGCTGATGGCGTGGCTGTCCTCCCTGGCCGTCCTCCTGCTGTGGAAGCGGCTTCCGCTGATCGTATCCCTGGGATATCTGGTGGCCGGTTTTACGATGCTGATGGCTTCGCGGGCGGGGACCGATCCGGGCATCTCCCATCTGATGCCGGTCCTCAAATCCCCGCTTCTCTCGATCCATGTGGTAAGTATGATGTTGAGTTATACGCTCTTCGCCCTTGCCGCCCTCAACGGAATCATGGGTCTGGCCGTCCGCCGGGGCGCGCCACGGCGGATGGATCTGAGCCGGGTGATTCTCTATCCGGCCGTCTTCCTGCTGACTTTCGGAATCTTTATCGGCGCCGTCTGGGCCAATATTTCCTGGGGCAGTTACTGGGCCTGGGATCCGAAGGAGACCTGGGCGCTCATCACGCTGCTGATCTATGCGGCCTGTCTGCACGGCGGTTCCCTGAAAGCATTCCGGAATCCCCGCTTCTTCCATCTTTACACCCTTCTCGCTTTCCTGTCGGTGCTCATTACCTGGTTCGGCGTCAACTTTATTTTGGGAGGAATGCACGCATATGCCTGAAAAATTATTATCTTTACCGCCTATGAAGGTTGGCAAAGACACCAAACTGTCGGATCTCATCGATCTGGTCAGCAATATCTACACGTACGACGGGTATGTTCCCTCGCCGGAGGTCCTGTCGAAGGTACAGTTATCGGACATCATCAATTATCTCCGGATTTCGCACCGGTATTATGTCGACGTGGCTCTGGGCGGGCTGGAATCGACCATCCATTCGGTCCTGAAACCCTGTGAGGAGAAGATCCGCCGGGTGATTCTCTCTTTCTATTCCACCTACCGCGACGAGATGCTGACCCATTTCCGCTACGAGGAGGAGACGGTGTTCCCGTATGCCGAAGCGCTCCTGGAAGGGAAGCGCCCGGAGGCGGTGGAAGTAGGGGAGGAGGACCATACGGACATCGTGGAGAAGATCGACGACCTGAAGAATATCGTCACCAAGTATCTCCCCGCGGAATGCGATCCGGTGGAGTCCGTCGCCCTGCTGAAGCAGCTGCTGTACCTGTCGGACGACCTTCGCAAACATACGGCGATCGAGGACAATATCCTTGTGCCGATGATCAGGAGGATGGAGCGTGGGTAGGAAAAAGATATTGCTTCTCATTCCGTCCGCGGTCGTGGCGAAAGGACTGGAACAGGTGTTCTCCGATCTGGGAGAATTCTCGGTCGAGGGCAATCTCCAGGACCTCTCCCACGGGACGCTACCCCGGATCCGTTCCTTTGCCGCCGACGTCCTGATCGTGGACCCGTCGGTATTCGGCGTGGAAGAGCGCTCCCGTGCCCGTGCCCTGATTGCCGAATATACGCCTGCGCCGGTGGTGGCGATGCTCACTTCGCTGCAGGGGGAGGACTCTTTGCGGCAGTATGATGCGGTCATCGACCTGTACGACAGCCCCACTTCGATTATCCAGAAAATGCGCGCGGCGCTGGAATCCGGGCAGGAGTCCGGCCGCGGAGAAGGCGAAGAACTTTCGGCCCGCGAAAAGGATATTCTGATCTGCGTGGCCAAAGGGATGCTCAACAAGGAGATCGCCGACCTGTACAACATCTCCATCTACACGGTCATCACGCATCGCAAGAATATCACCCGCAAGACCGGCATCAAGACCGTCGCCGGTCTTACGGTGTATGCCCTGCTGAACAATCTCATCGATATCGGTTCCGTGGAATGACGATCCTGCGCCCGGGCATACTGAGATATGGACTCCTTACGCTCCTCTTTCTGCTCTTCGCCGTTTCTCTCGGCGCGCAGAGCAGGAAGGTATACCGGGGCTTTGACGGGGGAATGATGCTCCATACCGGCTATCAGTGGGGCACGGTGGCCGGCGAGCAGGTCAAAGGCGCTCCTTTCGGCGTCGGCGGTGCCATCCGCGTCCATCTGGGCGGGCATTTCCGGCTCGGTGCGGAAGGTTATGTTTCCTCTCTGAAGCAGGGCGTGCGCGGCAGCCAGATCAAAAGCGGCTGGGGCGGCGCCCTCGCCGATATCTATACGGTCGTGGGCCGTTTCCAGCCCTACGGCGGCCTCACGATCGGCGGCGGCTCGATGACCACACTGCTGATGACCGAAGAACCGTCCTCCGAATGGGTCCCTGTCGACGGCACCCTCTACAACCGTCAGCCCTTCCTGGCCGTCGCCCCTTTCGCCGGCTTCGACATCCTTGTCGCCGGCCCCCTTCATTTCACTTTCAAGGCCGACTGGCTTCTCCCCATCCACAAACGCGACCTCCTTCCTTCCGGTCCGCGTTTCTACTTCGGGATCCTCTTCTACCGCTAAGTTCCGGGCTTCGGGTGTAACTAGTCCTCCGCGGTTACGGAGGACCCGTTGCATTTTGCCCTCTTTTCGTTACGGGTCGTCCATGAGGACGGAGGACCGGTAACGCCTAAGTGTCGGAAGTGAAGGATTTTTGTGTATTTTTGCAGTATGACGATCTTTTTTGTGCTTCTGACGGCCCTGCTGCACTATGCCGACCCGATGGTCGGCACGGATGCGCACGGGCATACGTTCCCCGGGGCGGTGTATCCTTTCGGAATGGTGCAGCTGAGCCCGGACACGCGGCCGAGGGCGGGCGACTGGGACGGCTGCAGCGGATATCATTACAGCGACAGCGTCATCTACGGTTTCAGTCACACGCATCTCAGCGGGACGGGCTGCGACGACTGGTGCGACATCCTCGTCACGCCGGGTGAGGGGCCGTCGCATTTCTCGCATGCGAAGGAAAAAGCCTCTCCGGGATACTACGAAGTCTATCTGGACGATGCCCGGGCGCTGGTGCGGCTGACGGCCGGGCGGCGCTGCGGTGTGCACGAATATACCTTCGACGCCGGCGTGACACCCCGGCTTACGGTCAACCTGCAGCACAGGGACCATCTGGACGAAGGCATCCTGCATACCGGTCCGGACTGGTGCAGCGGCAAGCGGGTATCCTCCAGCTGGGCCCGGCATCAGACCGTCTATTTCTACCTGGAATTCTCTTCGCCGGGAGAAGCCGTCCGGGATGGCGGCAAAGCGGTATTCACCTTCCGCGATCGCACGGTGACCGTCCGTGCGGCCATTTCAAGTGTCTCCGAGGAGGCGGCCAAAGCCAATCTCTACGCGGACTATCCGGCTTCTTTCCGGGCAGTCCGGAAGGGAACGGAGAGGGCCTGGAACCAGTATCTGGGCAAACTCGAATGCCCCTATAGAGACAAAGAGCACAGGCGCCGCTTCTACACGGCCCTTTACCATACCGGCATTCATCCGTCCCTTTATAGTGACGCCGACGGCCGCTATCGCGGAATGGACAGGGAGATTCACCGTACCGACGGATGGGACCGCTATACCGTATTCTCCACCTGGGATACTTTCCGGGGCGAGCATCCGCTGCTCTGCATCCTCGAGCCGGAGCGGACGGTGGATTTTATCAAAACGATGATTTCCATCTACGAGGAGAACGGCAAACTCCCGGTCTGGGAGCTTTCGGGATATGAGACCGACTGTATGATCGGCTACAACAGCGTTCCCGTCATCGCCGACGCCATCGCGAGAGGGATAACCGGCTTCGATGTGGAAAAGGCCTACGAGGCGATGAAGGCCTCCTCTCAGAGACCCGAGCACGGGATGGAGAGCTATCGCCGGAATGGCTTTGTCCTGGCGGACGATGAGCACGAGAGCGTCTCCAAGACCCTGGAATTCGCCTACGACGACTGGTGCGTGGCGCAGGTTGCAAAGTATCTCGGGAAAACGATTGAGTATCAATACTATATGCGCCGCAGCGAGGCCTGGCGGAATGTCTTTGACGCGGAAACGGGCTTTATGCGGGCGCGGCTCAACGGCCGCTGGTATACACCGTTCGATCCCCGGGAGGTCAACAACAACTACACGGAGGCGAATGCCTGGCAGTACAGTTTCTTCGTGCCGCACGATATCGACGGGCTGATCCGGGCGATGGGCGGTCCGGAAGCCTTCGAGCGGAAGCTGGACGCGCTCTTCGAGGGACCCGAGGGCAACACGGGCCGCACCCAGGCCGACATTACGGGCTGCATCGGGCAGTATGCCCACGGCAACGAACCCAGCCATCATATCCCGTATCTATACAACGCCGTCGGCAAGCCCGAAAAGGCGGCCGCAAGGGTCGGGCAGATTCTGGAAACACTATATACTTCCGCTCCCGACGGCCTTTGCGGCAACGATGACTGCGGCCAGATGTCCGCCTGGTATGTGCTCAGTTCGCTGGGACTCTATCCCGTCTGTCCGGGACAGATCGGGGCTCCTGACTCCGCCCCTCATACCCTGCCCGTCAGCCCTGTCTTCCGGATGGAGAATGATATCTTCGCCGATTCCCTCCGGGTCAGTATCGAGGCGCCGGAAGGAATCCTGCTGTATAGCCGGAACGGGGGAATGTTTATGCCTTATACCGGCCCTTTTACCGTGCGGGAAACCAGCAATCTGAGGGCGTTTTTGAGGACGGATGCGGGCGTGAGCGCCACGACCCTGTGCAGGGTCTATAAAATCCATTCCGACCGGGATATAGACATCCGCTCCCGGGTCAGCCGCTCCTATACGGCCGGCGGACCGGAGGCGCTCATCGACGACCGCCGCGGCGGCCTCAACTGGCGCACCGGCGGCTGGCAAGGCTATCAGGGCGTGGATTTCGAAGCGGTCATCGACCTTCGGGAAGACCGTGACATCCGCCTCGTGGGCGCCGGCTTCTGCCAGGACGCCCGCTCCTGGATATGGATGCCGTCCAAGGTGACTTTCGAGGTGTCTACGGACGGCGAAATCTGGTCCGAGGCCGCCTCCGCCGTCACGACGGTCGCGCCAGACGATATGACCGTCCGTATCTGGAACTGCGAAATCCCCGTCTCGATCCGGGCCCGTTATGTCCGGGTCCGGGCCGCCAATCCCGGCCCCATTCCCGCCTGGCATCCCGGCGCCGGCAGTCCCTCCTTCATCTTTATCGACGAAATTACCGTCCGCTGACCTCCCGGCCATATCTCAAAAAAGGTCTGAAACGTGGCTTCGAGCCGAAAAAAGTGGTAACTTTGCAGGGTTATGGATGCAAGGATGACAGAGAGATGCCCGATCAGGTCGGGCATATCGGGAGAGAAGATCCCGGCCGGTGCGAGGATTTTGGTGCACAGCTGCTGCGCGCCGTGCTCGGGGGCGATCCTGGAGTACCTCGTGCAGCATGGCGTGCGTCCGGTGGTGTTCTTCTCCAATTCCAACATTGTCCCTTCCGCGGAATACGATAAGCGCTACGGCGAAATCCTCCGCTACGCCCGGCTGCTCGGGCTGGAGATTGTCAGCGATGCGTACGATCATGAGGCCTGGCGGAGTGCGATCCGTGGCTGGGAAGGGGAGCCGGAGCGGGGACGCCGATGCCTGGAGTGTTTCCGCTTCCGCCTCGAAAGGGCCGCGAAATATGCCTCGGAGCACGGATTCGACGTCCTGACGACCACCCTGGCATCTTCCCGCTGGAAAGACCTCTCTCAGGTGGATGAGGCAGGGGAATGGGCCTGCTCGCTCTTCCCCGGCGTCACCTGGTGGGGACGCAACTGGCGCAAGGGCGGCCTCCAGCAGCGCCGTTCCGAGATTATCTGCGAGCAGCAGTTCTACAATCAGAATTATTGCGGTTGCGAGTTTTCCCTGTAAATTATTATATTTGTAGTTCAGTACCATTTTTGCATTGTTCGTGAAAAACTCTATAGAAATGAAAAAGATAGCGTTAACCCTTCTCTCCGTCCTTGTCGCCGCAGTCTGCTCCGCGCAGCTCCGCACCGGCTCGGATATCGATTCCAAGACTTTCGTCGTCGGACTCGACAACTATATCGTCGGCGAGGCCGGCGGACTCGGCTTCTCCATCAAGAACAACACCTTCAAGGTCGAGGTTCTGGACGGAACCGTCAGTGTCGCCAAGGGCAGCCAGAAAGTCGTTCTCTACAAGAACGGGCTGCAGGTTCCCGCCGCATACGACTACAGCATGCCCGTGCTGAAGGGCGATTTCGTCGTCGGCGTGCACGATTTCACCGATGACGCGGTCCCCGAGTTCGTCATCGCGGTCCGGGACGAGTCCGGCAGCGGCATCATCGCCTTCATCCTCCAGTACAAGGACGGCAAGTGGATCTCCATCGGTGAGATCGGTGCCGTCAAGGGCAATGTCAACGAGATCCGCGTCTTCCGCCAGACCCTTACCATCAAGAATCAGAAGACAGGCGCCCTCTATAAATGGACGTATAAGAAGAACGGCTTCCTCTTCCAGGCCTCCGACAAGACGGCTTCCGCCGCCAACCTGCTGTAGGCGATGAGAAGATTCCTGCTCGCCTTCGTCCTGATTCTCGCCGCGACCTCCTGCATTACCGCACGGCCGCAGCGTGATACGGTTACCTTCGCCACGGATTCCCTCCGGCATCCCAAGGCCCCGGGCATTCCGGCATATGTGGTCTTCGCGGGGGACACCGTCCGTCTCGACCGCCCCGATTTCCAGGAGCGTCTCGACCGCGAACTCCTCTCCTTCACCTATATGCACAGCACCTCGACGATGATCCTGAAGCGGGCTCCGCGCATCTTCGCGCAAATCGAGCCCATTCTCAGGGCGCAGGGCGTGCACGACGACCTCAAATACCTCGCGGTCATCGAGAGCAACCTCGATCCCAGGGCCCTTTCCCGGGCCGGAGCGGCCGGGCTGTGGCAGTTTATGAAATCGGCCGCGGCCACCTATTCCCTGGAAGTCTCCGCGGAGGTGGACGAGCGGTACAACATCGAAAAGGAGACGGCGGCGGCCTGCCAGTATCTCAAGAATTCCTACCGTCGCTACGGCGACTGGATGACGGCGGCGGCCAGTTACAACGCGGGCCCCGGCAACATCAACAAGGCCATCGCCGAGCAGAAGCAGTCCTCCGCCCTCGATCTGTGGCTGACCGACGAGACGGCGCGCTATATGTTCCGCCTGATGGCGGCCAAACTTTTCTTCGAACATCCCTCCGATTTCGGCTATGACATTTCCGAGGAGGATGCTTACCCGGCCTTCAAGGTAAAGGAAGAGGTAATCGTATCGGACGCCATTCCCTCGCTTGTGGATTTCGCGCTGGAGCACGGCACGACCTACGCCAAACTCCGCAGCGCCAATCTCTGGCTGATCGCCCCCAAACTGACCAATTCCGCCAAAAAGACGTACAAAATCGTTATTCCCGAATGATTCTCGATGGAAAGGCCGTTTCGGCCGCACTCAAAGCAGATCTTGCACAGAAAGTAAAAGCCCTTCCGGAAAAATACGGAAGGGTTCCGCATCTGGTCGTCATCCTGGTGGGGGAGGACCCCGCCAGCCAGGTGTACGTCAACAATAAGAGCCGGGCCGTCGAGGCCGTGGGATTCCGCAGCACGACGCTGACGCTTCCGTCCGATACCGCCGAGGATGACCTGCTCGATAGGATTCGGGAACTCAATGCGGACGACGGTGTGGACGGCATTCTTGTCCAGCTTCCGCTGCCCGCCCAGATCGACGAAGCCAAAGTGATCCGGACGATCGCGGTCGGGAAGGACGTGGACGGTTTCCATCCGCTCAATGTGGCCGCGCTGTGGCAGAGGATGCCCTGCATCGTGCCCTGTACGCCCAAGGGGATCATGAAACTGCTTGCGTCCGCCGGCATCGATCCCAAAGGGAAACGAGCCGTGGTGGTCGGACGCAGCAACATCGTCGGTCTTCCCGTCGCGAAACTGCTGCTGGACGCCCATGCGACCGTGACCGTCTGTCATTCCCGCACGGCCGACCTTGCGGAGGAGACCCGCCGGGCCGAAATTCTCGTAGTCGCTGCCGGCCGCCCGAGAATGATCACCGGGGAAATGGTTTCCGAAGGCGCCGTCGTCATCGATGTCGGCGTGAACAGAGACAAAGAAGGGAAGCTTTGCGGCGACGTCGATTTCGATACGGTCGCTCCCAAAGCTTCCTTCATTACTCCCGTTCCGGGCGGCGTGGGTCCGATGACGATCGCCTGCCTGATGGAGAACACGCTGGAGTGTTTCCTGAACAGACTCCGGGGACAGTCCCCGGAATGACGGTCTAGTTCACCGTACCAGCGGCCTTTCTCGCCACCGCGTGCTGCTCGTTGCGGGAATCTTTCCGCTGTACGTCGCGCAGGCGCGTGTGATGCCGGAGCGCCTGCTTGGAGTTGACATCCTTGAATGACGCCGGCTTGCGGGCGATGGCGCGGGTGGCGCTGGGGGCGTTTCCCGTCTTGACCATCGTGAGCGGGAACTGAGGCACGTTGAGGTTGAACTTCAGCAGCTGCTCCCCATTGTCGGCGAAGTACTGCATCGACGTGAACTGCGTTTTGATTCCGGTCTGGTCGGTATCGGTCAAATAAGCCTTGATGGCGCAGCCCTTCACTTCCGCCCGCTCGTTGTTATTGTCGGTCATAATGGCCGCCGCGATGTCGAGATTCTCCTCCGGGATGATGTATTCTCCGTTTTCGATGCGCTGACCGTCGACGATGACATGCCCGTCGACGATGAAATTGCCGAAGAAGAACTGGTCGTAAGTGACATTGTTCTCCTTATAGGACTGGATGTACTGCGACATGAAGTACATGTTTTGGTTGGAGGGCTCGAAGAAAGTTTCGATCCAGTCTTCGTTGCCGTTCATCTGCGTCCCGGTCTGGGAGTCGATGCTCTCTCCCGTCTCCCAGTCATAGACAATGTAGGAGTAGTTGGCCTCGCAGCTGGCGATCTCGATGTTGTAGGAAACGAGTTTTTCGTCCGGATCCAGTCCGCTGATCGTCCACAGGCCGATCCACCGGTTGAACGCGGCCGTCGGGGTGTCTTCCTTCGAGGTGAAATTGATGGTGGCGTATTCGCCCGTGATCTTCCCCCTGGCGTCAAATCCGATGACGAAGGCCATCCAGCTGCCGTGGCGGATCCGGTCGAAGTACAGATCCGTCTGGGTCGGCGTGTAGAGATAGTCGGTGACGTTCTCGTTGTAGTTTTTCGCGTCCTCCTCCAGATAGCCCTGCTCGTCCTGGAAGAACTTGATGACGTCGGTGCCGTAGTTTTCCTGGAAAACATCGGGATTGATGGTCCGGAACAGATAATAAGCCGTTCCGGGCGCCTCGACGTGGAAGTGCTCGACCCGGGATACGGAGCCGTCGGTCTCGTTATAATCCTCCCGGCCCTTGTACTGGATGGTCCAGTTGGACATCAATTTGGCCTTGACGGTGGTCGATCCGCCGCCGGGATTGTTGCCGCCGGGATGGGTTCCCGAGGTGTCGGTAGGTCTGTAGGGGGTGTGCCTGTCACCGCAGGACACCGAGCAGAAGACCGCGATCGCGGCCGCCGCTAATATCTTGACGAAATTTTTCATAGTCGGATCCTCCTTTTCTTTAAATGCAAAATTACAAAGCGATCTTCAAAAATACAAACTTCGTACCTTGCTGAAAACACTTGCCGACTGCTTAACTCCGAGAGTTTGCTTTGAGAAACTTCCGGAGCTTCGCTCCTCCATCCCTCCCATAAATGGGCCCCTCCCGTTCACGAGGCCACGGGCGGCCACGGTTTTCGAAGCAAACTCTCTGCGTTAACCAGTCTTTCAATAGATATAATTTATGACAAACCAGACGGCGTAGAATTCCGGCAGGGTCAGCGGGCCGTCAAAGCGGTAGAGGATGTCGCCGCTGTAGGAGGAATTCCCCCGGTAGACTTTATTGTCCCGTTTGTTGAGGATTATGTCCCCGCTATACGAGGAATTCCCTTTGTAGAGTTTTCCGTTCTGCATATTCGCCACGATGTCGCCGGAATAGGAGGAGTTCCCCCTATAGAGTCTGCTGTCGCGTATGTTGTAGAGAATGTCACCGCTGTAGGAAGAATTCCCGTTATAAATCTTACCATCACTGATCCGGCAGAGGATATCGCCGCTGTAGGAGGAATTCTTCCGGTAAATCTTCCCGTCCCGGACCGTGCAGATGATGTCGCCGGAATAGGTGGAATTGCCGCGGTACACGCGCACCTGGGCTTCGGCGTCATGGCTTCCGAGGGTGCCCCAGGCGATGAGGGTGCAGATTATTGCAAGTATTCTTTTCATCGTATCAGGCTTTTCTCTTCTATCCTGCAAAAACCGTAGCGAATTTTTATTCTTGCAAAATTATTGTAAATTTGTCCCGGACACCAACCATTACGACTATGAATACTCTTCACACCGTTATCTGCGGAATAGGCGCCGCGATTCTTCTTACCTTTCTCTCGTGCTCCATTATGAGTGCCAAGAAACCCGTTTTCAAGAAAACCGTCTGGGAGAGCAAGCAGGAAATATTCGTGGCCGACGCCGGCACGATGACCATGACCATCACCCTCGAGTTCGGCTCCGGGAAGGATGTGAAGGTTACCTGGTCGTCGTATCTTCCCGCCCATCCGGCGATGTATATGAATGCGGACGGCTCTGTCGACAGGATCCCTGCCAGCAGCAGCGAATCGGTCTCGAAAGGCATCTGGGAGTACAAGTCCGGCAAACTCACCATTACGCTGGAAAGCGGCACGAAGTCCGAGTTCGAGTACAAAGCCGGCTGCCTGTTCGGCGGCTCGGAACTCAGCGGATCCGGCGCGATGTTCAACAGGATAAAATAAAAAAAACGACGGCTCCGAATTCGGAGCCGTCGCGGTAAAGAGCACTGAGGACTAGAGGTCGCCGAGTTCGGCGGCGATTTCGTCCTTGCGTCCGACGACGATGTCCTGGTAGTCCTTGAGACCGGTACCTGCGGGAATGAGATGGCCGCAGATGACGTTCTCCTTGAGGCCCTCGAGGTTGTCGACGCGGGCACGGATGGCCGCTTCGCTGAGGACCTTGGTGGTCTCCTGGAAGGAGGCCGCGGAGATGAAGCTCTCGGTCTTGAGGGCTGCGCGGGTGATACCCTGGAGCACCTGGCTGGCCGTTGCGGGCCTGGCGTCGCGGACCTTCATCAGGTTGAGGCCCTGGCGCTCGAGCGAGGTGTTCTCGCCGCGGAGTTCGCGGGCACCGATGATGTCGCCTTCGCGATACTTGGTGCTGTCGCCCGGATCCGTCACATAGGACTTGCCGTAGATGGCGTCGTTGGTGTCCATGAACTTCCACTTGTCCACCAGTTCCTCGGACAGGAATTCGGTATCGCCGGGATCGCCGATCTGCACCTTGCGCATCATCTGACGAACGATGATCTCGAAGTGCTTGTCGTTGATCTTCACGCCCTGCAGACGGTAGACCGCCTGGATTTCGTTGACGATGTATTCCTGCGCCTTGACGGGACCGAGGATGTCGAGGATGTCGGTCGGGGAGATGCCGCCGTCGGAGAGCCGGGTACCGGCCCTGACATAGTCGTTCTCCTGGACCAGAATCTGCTTGGTGAGCGGAACGAGGTAGGACTTCGTGACGCCCGAGCGGTTCTTTATGGTGATCTCGCGGTTGCCCCGTTTGGGTTTCGGATTCATCGTGACCTCACCGTTGATTTCGGCCAGGATGGCCTTGTCGGACGGGGTACGGGCCTCGAAGAGTTCGGTAACGCGCGGGAGACCGCCGGTGATATCGCTCGACTTGCCGATCGCACGCGGAATCTTGATGATGACGTCGCCGACCTTGACCTCCTGGCCGTCGCTCTGCATGATGTGGGCGCCGACAGGGAGGTTGTGCTGCTTGAGGGTGTTGCCCTGCGCATCGGTAATGAGGATGGACGGAGTCTTGGTCTTGTCGCGGGATTCGATGATGACCTTGTCCTTGTTCATGGACAGTTCATCGGCGTTCTCCTCACGGTAAGTGACGCCGTCGATCATATTCTCGAAGCGGAGGATACCGTCCGTTTCGACGATGGTCGTCGCGTTGTACGGATCCCATTCGCAGATGAGGTCGCCCTTCTTGACTTTGTCGCCCTCCTTGAAGTACAGCGTGGAGCCGTAGGGGACGTCGTAGTGCGAGAAGGTGATGCCGGTGTTCTCGTCGACGATGCTGACCTCGGTGGTGCGGCTTACGACCACATCCACGGTGGAGCCGTCCTCCTGCACTTTCTTGATGGTGCGGAGTTCGTCGAAGGTGAGTTTTCCGTCGAATTTGCTCTCGATGGAGGAATCGGCGGCGGACGAAGAAACGGTACCGCCGACGTGGAAGGTACGGAGCGTCAGCTGCGTACCCGGCTCGCCGATGGACTGTGCCGCGATCACGCCGACCACCTCGCCTTTCTCGACCATCCGGCTGGTAGCCAGGTTGCGTCCGTAGCACTTCGCGCAAACGCCGTGACGGCTTTCGCAGGTGAGTACGCTGCGGATTTCGACGGTCTCGATGGGGAGGGTGTCGATGAGGGCCGCGACGTCTTCCTTGATCTCTTCGCCGGCGGCGATGATGAGCTCGCCGGTGTTGGGATTGAAGATGTCGTGGACCGAGGTGCGGCCAAGGATGCGCTCGCCGAGGGATTCGACGACTTCGTCCTTGTTCTTGATGGCCGAGGCGACGAGGCCGCGGAGGGTTCCGCAGTCTTCCTCGGTGATGATCACGTCGTGGGAGACGTCCACCAGACGGCGGGTCAGGTAACCGGCGTCAGCGGTCTTGAGGGCCGTATCGGCCAGACCCTTACGGGCGCCGTGCGTGGAGATGAAGTACTCGAGCACCGACATTCCTTCCTTGAGGTTGGAGATGACCGGGTTCTCGATGATCTCGCTGCCGGCGGCGCCGGATTTCTGCGGCTTGGCCATCAGGCCTCGCATACCGCACAGCTGCTTGATCTGCTGGGTGGAGCCGCGGGCTCCGGAGTCAAGCATCATGTAGACGGGGTTGAAGCCCTGCTGGTCGGCCGAGATCTGATCCTCGACGAGTTTGGACAGCTTGTTGTCGATGGCGGTCCAGAGGTCGATGACCTTGTTGTAGCGCTCGTTGTTGGTGATAAAGCCCATCGCGAAGTTGGCCTTGATGTCTTCCACCTGCTTGTAGCCCTCGTCGATGAGTTTTTTCTTCTCGTCGGGGATGAGGACGTCGCCCAGGTTGAAGGAGATACCGGCACGGAAGGCCTGGTCGTAACCAAGGTTCTTGATGTCGTCCAGGAACTGGGCGGTACGGGTCACACCGGTCGACTTGATGACGTCGGTGATGATCCGGCGCAGCGACTTCTTGCCGAGCACCTCGTTGACGAACGGGACCTCGTCCGGAACGTACTGGTTGACGATGATACGGCCTGCGGTCGTTTCCACCATCTTCGTACCCTTCGAAGGATCCTGCTTGTCGGCGGGGATGCGGACGCTGATCTTGGCGTGCATCTCGATGACCTTCTCGTTGTAGGCGATGATCACCTCTTCGGGGCCATAGAAACGCATTCCTTCACCCTTGGCGCCCGGACGGATCTTGGTGATGTAGTACAGACCGAGCACCATATCCTGCGAAGGAACGGTGATCGGGGATCCGTTGGCCGGGTTGAGGATGTTGTGGCTTCCGAGCATCAGGAGCTGCGCCTCCATGATGGCGGCGTTTCCGAGCGGAAGGTGCACGGCCATCTGGTCACCGTCGAAGTCGGCGTTGAAAGCCGTACAGGCGAGCGGATGCAGCTGGATGGCCTTGCCTTCGATCATCCGCGGCTGGAAGGCCTGGATACCGAGGCGGTGGAGGGTCGGTGCACGGTTGAGGAGCACGGGATGACCCTTCATCACGTTCTCGAGGATGTCCCAGATGACGGGATCGCGGCGGTCGACGATCTTCTTTGCGCTCTTGACCGTCTTGACGATGCCGCGCTCGATGAGCTTGCGGATGACAAACGGTTTGTAGAGTTCGGCAGCCATGAACTTCGGCAGACCGCACTCGTGCATGTTGAGTTCGGGACCGACGACGATCACGCTTCGGGCGGAATAGTCGACGCGCTTTCCGAGGAGGTTCTGGCGGAAGCGTCCCTGCTTGCCCTTGAGGCTGTCGCTGAGGGACTTGAGAGCCCGGTTGGACTCGCTCTTCACGGCGGAAGACTTCTTGGAATTGTCAAACAGCGAGTCGACGGCTTCCTGAAGCATGCGTTTCTCGTTGCGGAGAATCACTTCCGGAGCGTTGATCTCGATGAGCCTCTTGAGCCGGTTGTTGCGGATGATCACCCTGCGGTACAGGTCGTTGAGGTCGGAGGTCGCGAACCTTCCGCCGTCGAGCGGAACGAGCGGACGGAGATCCGGCGGAATCACCGGGATCACCTTCATGATCATCCACTCGGGGTTGTTGACCTCGCTGCTCTCCTGGAACCACTTCACGACGCCGAGGCGCTTGAGGATGTCGGCCTTCCGCTGCTGGGAAGCCTCGACACGCATCTGGGCGCGCAGGGAGCGTCCGAGTTCATTTACGTCGATCCCCTTGAGGAGGTCGTAGATGCCCTCGGCGCCCATCTTGGCGACGAAGTTGTCCTCATCGGACCATTCTTTACCCTGGTTGAGCGCTTCTTCCCTGGCGGCCTTGGTCTTCTCGACGGCGGCGATGTACTCGTCCTCCGAGAGAAGGTCCAGTTTCTTATGGTCGGTGATGCCGGGATTGATCACGACATACTTCTCATAGTAGATGATGGCCTCCAGTTTCTTGGAAGGAATGCCGAGGAGCGCGGAAATCTTGTTGGGCGCGCTCTTGAAGTACCAGATGTGGGCGACGGGAACGGTGAGGGTGATGTGACCCATCCTTTCCCGGCGGACCTTCTTCTCGGTCACCTCGACGCCGCAGCGGTCGCAGACGATGCCGCGGTAGCGGATCCTCTTGTATTTGCCGCAGTAGCACTCGTAATCCTTGGTCGGTCCGAAGATCTTCTCGCAGAAGAGACCGTCTTTCTCGGGCTTGTAGGTCCTGTAGTTGACCGTTTCCGGCTTGAGGACCTCGCCGCACGAGCGATCGGTAATGTCTTCCGGGGATGCGAGGGAAATCGAAATCCGCTGGAAATTGCTCTTTACCTTGTTGTCTTTATTGTTGAAAGTAGGCATATTCTCTATCGATAAAAGTATTACTTAGTCCAGTGTGACCTTGAGGCCGAGACCCCTGAGTTCGTGCAGGAGCACGTTGAGGGATTCCGGAATGCCTGCAGGCGGCATCGGGTCGCCCTTGACGATGGCCTCGTAAGTCTTGCTGCGGCCCGCGACGTCGTCGGATTTGACGGTGAGGATTTCCTGGAGCACGTTCGCGGCACCGAATGCCTCGAGGGCCCAGACCTCCATCTCTCCGAAACGCTGTCCGCCGAACTGCGCCTTGCCGCCGAGCGGCTGCTGGGTGATCAGCGAGTACGGACCGATGGACCTTGCGTGCATCTTGTCGTCGACCATGTGGCCGAGTTTTATCATATAGATTACGCCGACGGTGGCGGGCTGGTCGAAGTAATCGCCGGTACCGCCGTCACGCAGCAGGGTCTTGCCGAATCTCGGCACGCCCGCCTTGTCGGTGTACTGGCAGATCTCGTCGATCGATGCGCCGTCGAAAATCGGAGTGGAGAACTTCAGTCCGAGACGGGAACCGGCCCATCCGAGCACGGTCTCGTAGATCTGACCGAGGTTCATACGGGAAGGCACGCCGAGCGGGTTGAGGACGATGTCCACAGGCGTACCGTCCTCGAGGAACGGCATGTCTTCCTGACGGACGATCTTCGCCACGATACCCTTGTTTCCGTGCCGTCCGGCCATCTTGTCACCGACGGTGATCTTGCGCTTCTTGGCGATGTAGACCTTGGCGATCTGCATCACGCCGTTGGGAAGTTCGTCACCGATCTTGATCTTGTCGATTTCACGGGTGTTGCGCGTCTTGGCCTCCTTGTAAGCGATGCAGTAATTGTTGATGAGCTCGCTTACCATCGCGGCGGTCTTTTTGTCGGCGCACCACTTGGTGGAATTGACGTTGGCGTAGTCGATGTTCTTCAGCGCCTCGGCGGTGAAGTTCTTGCCTTTGGCGAGCACTTCCGCACCATAGAGATCGCTGATGCCGGCGCTCTTCTTGCCTTCCAGAAGGGTCTGGAGACGGCCGATGAAGTCGGCGCGGAGACGTTCCGCGACCTTGTTGAACTCCTCTTCCTTCATCTCCACGCGGGTCTTCTGGTCGGACTTGGCGCCCTTGCGGGAAGACTCCTTGGCGACTTTGGAATAGAGGGCGGTCTTGATGACGGTGCCGCTCAGCGAAGGATTGGCCTTGAGGGAGGCGTCCTTCACATCGCCGGCCTTGTCACCGAAGATGGCCTTGAGAAGCTTCTCTTCCGGAGAAGGATCGCTCTCGCCCTTCGGGGTGATCTTGCCGATCATGATGTCACCGGGCTCGATGTGGGCGCCGATGTGCACGATACCGTTCTCGTCCAGATATTTGGTCGCATCCTCGCTGACGTTCGGAATGTCGGAGGTGAGCTCTTCCATTCCGCGCTTGGTCTCGCGGACCTCGGTAAGGTACTCGTCGACGTGGATGGAGGTGAGGATATCCCACTTCACCATTTCCTCGCTGAGCACGATGGCGTCCTCA
Source organism: uncultured Bacteroidales bacterium (assembly GCA_900320545.1). Taxonomy (GTDB): domain Bacteria; phylum Bacteroidota; class Bacteroidia; order Bacteroidales; family UBA932; genus Cryptobacteroides. The sequence continues at coordinate 94,813 of ONSU01000009.1, forward strand.
TAGTTGTAACCCTTCCAGGGCATGAATGCGACTTTGAGGTTGCGGCCGAGGGCCAGTTCGCCGTTCTCGGTGGCATAGCCCTCGGTGAGGACCTGTCCCTTGACGACGCTGTCGCCCTTGCGGACGATCGGCTTCAGCATCACCGTGGTGCTCTGGTTGGTCCTGCGGTAGATGGGAAGCTTGTAGATGGTCTCGTCCGGGTCGAAGGACACGAAACGCTCGTCATCGGTACGGTTGTACTTGATGCGGATTTCGTTGGCGTCGACATAGGTGACGGTACCTTCGCGTTCCGCAATGATCTGCGTGCGGGAGTCGATGCAGACACGCTCCTCCAGACCGGTGCCCACGATCGGGGCCTGCGGGGTCAGAAGAGGAACGGCCTGGCGCATCATGTTCGCACCCATCAGGGCGCGGTGCGCATCGTCGTGCTCGAGGAACGGGATCAGGGAAGCGGCGACCGAAGCCATCTGGTTCGGGGCGACGTCCATATAGTTGACTTCCTCCTTGGTAACCACCGGGAAGTCGGCCTCGAGGCGGCACTGGATGCGCTCGTCCTCGATGACGCCGTCGTCCGACATCCGGACATTGGCCAGCGACACCAGCTTGTCCTCCTCTTCCTCGGCGCTCATATACTTCCAGCCCGTGGCGGAGAGGTCGACCTTGCCGTCCTTCACCTCACGGTAGGGAGTCTCGATGAAACCGAGGTTGTTGATCCGCGCGTAAACGCAGAGCGAGGAAATCAGACCGATGTTCGGACCTTCCGGGGACTCGATCGGGCAGAGGCGGCCGTAGTGCGTGTAGTGCACGTCGCGGACCTCGAATCCGGCCCTGTCGCGGGACAGACCGCCGGGGCCGAGGGCGCTCAGACGGCGCTTGTGGGTGATCTCCGCCAGCGGGTTGGTCTGGTCCATGAACTGCGAGAGCTGGCTCGTGCCGAAGAAGGAGTTGATCACGGAAGAGAGGGTCTTCGCGTTGATCAGGTCGGTCGGGCTGAACTGCTCGCTGTCACGGACGTTCATCCGCTCGCGGATGGTCCTGGCCATACGGCTCAGACCCACGCTGAACTGGTTGGCGAGCTGCTCGCCGACCGTGCGGACACGGCGGTTGGAGAGGTGGTCGATGTCGTCGACCGTCGCCTTGGAGTTGATCAGCTGGATCAGATACTTGATGATCTCGATGATGTCGGTGTTGGTGAGAACCCGCACCGTCGGCTCGATCGAGAGGGAGAGTTTCTTGTTCAGGCGGTAACGGCCCACGCTGCCGAGATCGTAGCGCTTTTCCGAGAAGAAGAGCTTGTCGATGACGTCGCGGGCGGTCGCCTCATCCGGCGGGTCGGAGTTGCGGAGCTGCTTGTAGATGTAGTTGACAGCCTCGATTTCCGTGTTGGTGGGATCCCGCTGGAGGGTGTTGTAGATGATGGCGTACTCGTTGGAGCCCGTCTCATCCTTCTGGAGGAGAATGCTCTTGACATCGGTGTCGCCGAGACGCTCGATGGTGTCCTCGTCGAGGATTTCACCGCGCTCCACGATGGGAACGGTGCGCTCGATGGGGATGACCTCGCCGGTGTCCTCGTCCTCGAAGTCCTGTGTCCAGGTCTTCAGGACCTTGGCGGCGAACTTGCGGCCCTTGTTGGCCTCGAGGTTCTCGGGAGTGACCTCCACCTCGTCGGCCAGGCCGAAGATGTCGATGATGTCTTTGTCACCGGTGTAGCCGATCGCCCTCAGGAGGGTCGTCACGGGCAGTTTCTTCTTGCGGTCGATGTACGCGTACATCACGTTGTTGATGTCGGTAGCGAACTCGATCCAGGAGCCCTTGAAGGGGATGATCCTGGCGGAATAGAGCTTGGTACCGTTGGCGTGCATGCTCTGGTCGAAGAATACGCCGGGGCTGCGGTGCAGCTGGGATACGATGATACGTTCGGATCCGTTGATGATGAACGTACCGGCAGGTGTCATATACGGGATGTTGCCGAGATACACGTCCTGAACCCGGGTTTCGAAGCCCTCGTGGTCGGTGTCGGTGCAGGTCAGGCGGAGCTTGGCCTTCAGCGGAACGTTGTATGTGAGACCTCTATCAAGACACTCTTCGATCGAATACTGGGGAGGATCGATGAAATAGTCGATAAAATCGAGCCTGTAGTTGTTTCGGGTGTCTTCAATCGGAAAAATTTCCTGGAAAACCTGATAGAGTCCTTCGTTTTTCCTGCTGTCAGGGGTGGTCTCGAGCTGGAAGAAGTCTTTGAAAGACTGCAGCTGGACCTCCAGAAGGTCGGGGTATTCCAGGATTTTTGAGGTTGCGAAGTTGATTCGCTTGTTGTTGGTCTTAATTGACATATCTGCCTCTGTAAAGAGAAAATTTCAAATACGGAAAAAAGGTTTAGAGCCTACTGTGGGCTCTAAACCTGTTTGATCCCCAGCCAGGGGGAAGCTGCGAAGTTATTTAACCTCGACCTCGGCGCCCGCCTCTTCGAGAGCGGCCTTGAGGGCTTCAGCCTCAGCCTTGGAGACTTTCTCCTTGATGGCGGTCGGAGCCTTGTCGACAAGGTCCTTGGCCTCTTTCAGTCCGAGACCGGCGGCTTCCTTGACGGCCTTGATGACCTGAAGCTTCGCCTGGCCGGCGCTGGTGAGGATAACGTCGAATTCGGTCTGCTCGGCGGGAGCAGCGGCTTCGGCGGCGGCGGGAGCGGCCACTGCGACAGCGGCGGCTGCGGGCTCGATACCGTATTCTTCCTTGAGGACCTTAGCAAGTTCCTGAACGTCTTTTACAGTAAGGTTAACCAACTCTTCTGCAAGTGCTTTGATGTCTGCCATAATTGTTTGATTTTAAAATTGTTATTGTTTTGTTTATTCTTTTTCCGAAAGGGTCTTGACAAGTCCCGCGATGGTGCCGCCGGCGTTTTCGAGGGCGGAGATGACATTGCGTGCAGGGGACTGGAGGAGCATGATGATGTCTCCGATGAGGTCTTCCTTGGACTTGATGGCCACGAGCTCATCGAGCTTGTCGGCGCCGACGAAAGCGCATTCCTGGACATAAGCGCCCTTGAGGAGCGGCTTCTCGCTGCCGGCCTTGTTGTACTTCTTGATGAGTTTTGCAGGAACTGCCGGGCCTTCTGCGAACATGATCGCGCTGTTGCCTTCGAGAACGGGGAGGAGGTTGTTGAGTTCCTCGATGCCGGTCTTCTCGATGGCCTTGGCGAACAGGGTGTTCTTGACAACGGAGAGCTTGATGCCCTCGTTGAAGCAGTCGCGGCGGAGCTTGGAGGTCTCCTCGGCGTTCAGGCCAGCGATATCGGTGATGTAGAAGTTGGGGCACTCCTTGATCTGGGCCGAGATAGCTTCAATTACTTGATTCTTCAATTCTTTTTTCATAACTGTCAGCCTTTATTTCTCGGCACCGGTGGTGAATGCCTTGTTGTCCAACTTGATACCAGGACCCATCGTGCTCGACAGCGCGGCACCCTTGAGGTACGTGCCCTTGAGCGTCTGGGGTTTGAGTTTGAGGATCGCGCTCATCATCGCGCGGGTGTTGTCCGCAATCTGCTCCGGGGTGAAGGAGACTTTGCCGATCGCGGCATGGATGATACCGGTCTTGTCGACCTTGAAGTCGATCTTACCGCCCTTGACATCCTTCACGGCGTTGCCGATTTCCATCGTAACGGTACCGGTCTTGGGGTTCGGCATGAGGCCGCGGGGACCGAGGATACGACCGATGGCACCGACCTTGGCCATGACGGAAGGGGTGCAGATGATGACGTCCACATCTGTCCAGCCACCCTTGATCTTCTCGATGTAGTCATCGAGACCGACGTAGTCGGCGCCTGCGGCCTGGGCCTCGGCCTCCTTGTCGGGAGTGCAGAGCACGAGGACGCGGACAACCTTGCCCGTTCCGTGAGGAAGGGTGACAACGCCACGGATCATCTGGTTGGCCTTGCGCGGGTCGACACCGAGGTTGACGTGGAGTTCCACTGATGCATCGAATTTGGTGTAGGAGAGTTCCTTCACAAGTCCACTTGCCTCAGCGAGAGAATAAATCTTATGCGCATCGTACTTCTCTTGTACGGCTTTCTGATTCTTTGTTAACTTGCTCATAGTACAAATGGATTTTAGAGGTTCTCAGGGAATTGTCCTTCGACTTTGATACCCATACTTCTTGCCGTACCGGCCACCATCTTCATCGCGGAAGCGAGGGTGAACGCGTTGAGGTCCGGCATCTTCGCCTCGGCGATTTCCCTGACCTGGTCCCACGTCACGGTGGCGACTTTCTTGCGGTTCGGCTCTCCGGAAGCTTTCTGGATCTTGGCGGCCTCCTTGAGGGAGACGGCCACCGGCGGGTGCTTGACCTCGAACGAGAAGGACTTGTCACTGAAGACGGTGATCACGACGGGAAGAACCTTCCCGGCCTGATCCTGCGTGCGAGCGTTGAACTGCTTGCAGAAGTCCATGATGTTGAGGCCCTTGGAACCGAGCGCCGGTCCAACCGGAGGTGCAGGATTTGCGGCTCCGCCCTTGATCTGGAGCTTGATAAATCCGGTTACTTCTTTTGCCATACTACTTTGTTATTCTTTAGTTACTTGTGTAAAGCTGAGCTCGAGGAGGGTCTTCCTCCCGAAGATCACTACTACCACTTTGAGTTTGCTCCTGTCCTGAAGGATTTCTTCGACTGTTCCGCTGAAGCCGCTGAAAGGCCCGTCGGTGATCTTGACGGATTCGCCGAGGGTGAAATTGACCTCGGTCTCCGCCGCGGATACGGCGTTTTCGTCCTGCTGTCCGAGGATGCGCATCGCCTCTTCGTCACGAAGGGGGACGGGAATCCTGTCGGCGGAGCCGTCCGGGGCTTTCTCGGAGAGGAAGCCGGCCAGACCGGGAATGATGTGGCCTCTGATGATATACTGGAGGTCGGCGCTCAGTTCGGCGTGGATCAGCACATAGCCGGGGAACAGAAGTCTGTCGACTTCCTTCCGCTTGCCGTTCTTGGTGACGATCTCTTTCTTGACCGGGACAAGGATCTGGTCCACCATTGCCTGGAGGGACGCGTTCCTTTCAACTTCTTTGGTCAGATAATCAGCGACTTTTTTCTCTTTGGTGCCTGCCGTACGGAGGACGTACCATTTCTTTTCGCTCATAGAAACAATCAAATTACAATGCGTAAATGAACTCCATCAAATTCTGGAAAGCGAAGTCCATGACGAAAACCACCAGGGCCAGGATCAGCGTGGACACCAGGACGAGGAGAGCGGAGCTCTGGAGCTTGTCCCAGGTAGGCCATGTGACCTTCTTGGTGAGTTCCTGAAAGGACTCTTTAAGATAGTTAATGAACTTTCTCATCTTTGCTTTTAATGGACACCGGAAATTGGAAGCGGCTCCGGAGTCTGTTAAACATTTACCAAATCGTAACCTTTGATATTGGCAGGGGAAGCAGGATTCGAACCCACATCGACGGTTTTGGAGACCGCTGAACTACCCTTGTCCTTGTTCTATTCCCCTGTAAAGGAGGACATCCCCATGGGGGACATCCTCCAGGAAGCATTCGTCAGAGAATTACTCGATGATGCCGATCACCTGGCCTGCGCCGACGGTACGGCCGCCTTCGCGGATAGCGAACTGCTGGCCCTCGTTCATGGCGACGGGAGTGATGAGCTTCACAGTGATCTCGACATTGTCACCAGGCATCACCATCTCGACACCGGCAGGAAGCATGATCTCACCGGTAACGTCGAGGGTACGGATGAAGAACTGGGGACGATAGTGGTTGTGGAACGGAGTGTGCCGGCCGCCTTCGTCCTTCTTCAGGACGTAGATCTGAGCCTTGAACTCGGTGTGCGGAGTGATGCTGCCGGGCTTTGCCACGACCTCACCTCTCTTGACCTCTTTCTTGTCCACACCACGGAGGAGAAGACCGACATTGTCGCCGGCTTCGCCCTGGTCGAGGAGCTTGCGGAACATCTCGACGCCGGTGACGACGGTGTTGCGAGGCTCATCGGTGAAACCTACGAGCTCGACAGGGTCGTTGACGTGGATGGTACCAGCCTCGATACGACCGGTAACGACAGTACCACGGCCAGTGATGGAGAAGATGTCCTCGATAGGCATGAGGAACGGCTTGTCAACGAGGCGCTCCGGAAGCGGAATGTACTCGTCGACGGCATCCATCAGCTCCATGACTTTGTCTTCCCACTTTTTCTCGCCGTTGAGGGCGCCGAGAGCGGAACCACGGATGATAGGGCAGTCCTCGTCGAACTTGTAGAAAGCGAGGAGGTCACGGATCTCCATTTCTACGAGGTCGAGCATCTCCTCATCATCGACAAGGTCAACCTTGTTCATGAAAACGAGGATCTTGGGGACGTTTACCTGACGGGCGAGAAGGATGTGCTCGCGGGTCTGGGGCATAGGACCGTCGGTGGCGGCGACCACGAGGATCGCACCGTCCATCTGGGCGGCACCGGTAACCATGTTCTTCACATAGTCGGCGTGGCCCGGGCAGTCGACGTGCGCATAGTGGCGCTTCTCGGTCTCATACTCGACGTGAGCGGTGTTGATGGTAATACCACGCTCCTTCTCTTCAGGGGCGTTGTCAATCTGATCGAAGGATTTCACCTTGTCAGCATTGCCGGACACTCTCTCGGCCAGCACCTTGGTGATGGCGGCGGTGAGGGTGGTCTTGCCGTGGTCAACGTGGCCGATAGTACCGATGTTGACGTGCGGTTTGGTTCTCTGGAATGTTTCTTTTGCCATAATATTATGATTAAAAAGTTTTTGTCCTATACACAAAATTTGGAGCCGGTGATGGGATTTGAACTCATGACCTCATCCTTACCAAGGATGCGCTCTACCCCTGAGCTACACCGGCTTTTCGAGCGGAAAACGAGGTTCGAACTCGCGACCCTCAGCTTGGAAGGCTGATGCTCTACCAACTGAGCTACTTCCGCTTGTCGTGGTGGGGAGAGCAGGATTCGAACCTACGAAGGCATCGCCAGCAGATTTACAGTCTGCCCCAGTTGGCCACTTTGGTATCTCCCCAGTTGATGTTCTCTTGTTGCCAGAATGTGGAGCCGATGGAGGGATTCGAACCCACGACCCCGAGATTACAAATCACGTGCTCTGGCCAACTGAGCTACATCGGCGTTATTTCAAACAGCCACCCCTTTTCAAAAGGGAATGCAAAGTTAGAAAATTATTCTGATTCTGCAAAACTTTTCCAACTATTTTTTAATTATTTTTTCAATCCGCGCCAGGATTCCGTCGGAATCGAGTCCGCACGAGGCCCTCTGCTCCTTCTGGGACGCGTGCGGGATGAAAAGGTCGGGAATGCCGATGCCTTCCAGGGCGGGACTGCCCGCCGAACGGGCGAAATATTCGGATACCGCACCGTAGAGTCCGCCGAGAAGGGTGCCGTCCTCGACGGTGATGACCGCCCGGAAACGTTCCCGGACTTCGTCCAGGATCCCGGTGTCAAGCGGCTTGATGAATCGCATCGCATAGACGGCCGGCCGGAACCCGTAGGTTTCCAGGCATTTGCCGGCCGCTTCGACGGCCGCTCCGTCGTAGGGGCCGAGGGTCAGGATGGCGATCTTTTCTCCGGACAGCACTTCCTCTCCCTTTCCGGACGGAATCTCCGTGAAGGGCTCGTCTTTCCACGAAACCCCTTGTCCGCACCCGCGCGGGTACCTTATAATATATAGTCCCGTATCCGGGCCCTGAGGCCGGTGCAGGGCGCTGTACATCAGATTCTTCAGGTCGAGTTCGTCTTTCGGCGCGGCGATGACGGCTCCGGGAATGCTGCGGTAGGCGGACAGGTCGAAGGCCCCTCCGTGCGTGGCGCCGTCTTCTCCGACGAGACCGGCCCGGTCCAGGCACAGGACGACGGGCAGCCCCTGCAGGGCGACGTCGTGGATCAGCTGGTCGTAGGCGCGCTGGGAGAAGGAGGAGTAGATGTTGCAGAACGGACGGAGTCCGCCGGCTGCGAGGCCTGCCGAGAAGGTGACGGCGTGCTCTTCTTCGATGCCGACGTCGAAGAAACGGTCGGGGTAGGCCTCGGCGAAATGGGTCATTCCGCTGCCGGAGGCCATCGCCGGCGTGATGCCGACGACGCGGTCGTCGAGTCCGGCCAGGGAGGTGAGTACGCTGCCGAAAACATCCTGGTAGCGGTCGGCCTTGTAGGCGGAGGGAAGGCGTTCGCCCGTCTCGGGGTTGAAGCGGCCCGGGGCGTGCCAGGTGGTCGGGTCGGCTTCGGCGGGGGCGTATCCCTTGCCTTTCCGGGTGATGCAGTGGAGGATGCGGGGCCCCTTGAGGGGGGCGATTTTCTCCAGGACGGAGGTCATCGCGGCGATGTCGTTGCCGTCCACGGGGCCGAAGTAGCGGAATCCCAGCGCCTCGAAAAGGGCGCCGCCGGATTCGCGGACCAGGCTTGACTTGGCGTTGACGACCTTCCTCTGGATCCAGTGGCGGAGGCGGCTCTCGCCGAGGAGATTCCACACGCGGTGCTTGACTTTGTTGTAGGCCGGATTGGTGGTGAGCTTCAGCAGGTAGTTGTGCATCCCGCCCGTGGGCTTGTCGATGGAGAAGTTGTTGTCGTTGAGAATGACGAGGATGTCGGCCTTGCTGCTGCCGGCGTTGTTGAGCCCTTCCCAGGCGAGGCCGCCGGTAAGGGCGCCGTCGCCGATGACCGCTACGACTTTCTCGGATGTGCCTTTGATCTTGGCTGCTTCGGCGAGGCCGAGGGCCGCGGAAACGGAGGTGGAGGAATGCCCGGCGCCGAAAGCGTCATACGGGCTTTCCGCCATCTTGGGGAATCCGCTGATGCCGCCGCTGCGGCGCATCGTCTTAAACGCCTCCCGCCGTCCGGTGAGGATCTTGTGGGCGTAGGCCTGGTGCCCGACGTCGAAGACCAGTTTGTCCCCGGGGGTGTGGAATACCCTGTGCAGGGCCACGATAATCTCTACGGCACCGAGGCTGGCCCCGAGGTGCCCGGGATTGACCGCGCAGCATTCCACCATATATTTACGCACCTCCGCACAGAGCTGTTCCAACTCTTCCGGGCGGAGGGCCCGGAGGTCTTCCGGGCTGTTGATCTTTTCCAGTAAATCCATATATTTCCACAAAGGTAACATTATTTTTTGTGTTTTTTTGGCTTTTTGCTAACTTAGCGACTTGTTCGGTTTGAAAATATATAAAGTATAATCGATATGTCTGAAACCATTCAAAAGACCCTGAGGGATTCGGCCGCGCTGCGCTGGACCGCCCTTCTGCTGCTCGCCCTGGCGATGTTCTGCTCGTACATTTTCATGGATATCCTGTCTCCGATCAAGGATCTGATGCAGGAGACGCGCGGGTGGGATTCCACCGCCTTCGGCACGATGCAGGGCTCGGAAGTGTTCCTCAACGTTTTCGTATTCTTCCTTATCTTCGCCGGCATCATTCTCGACAAGATGGGAGTCCGCTTCACGGCGGTCCTGTCCGCCGCGGTGATGCTCGTCGGCGCCTGCATCAAATGGTATGCGGTGTCGCCGGCCTTCATCGGCACCGGCCTTGAGACCTGGTTCACCGAGCATCTCAACTACATTCCGCTCTTCGACGAACTGGGCGTTTCGCCTTTCTACAGGGGAATGCCCGCGTCGGCAAAGGTCGCGGCCTGCGGCTTCATGATCTTCGGATGCGGCTGCGAGATGGCCGGCATTACGGTGTCGCGCGGTATCGTGAAATGGTTCAAGGGCCGTGAGATGGCTCTCGCGATGGGCTCGGAGATGGCTCTGGCCCGTCTCGGCGTCGCCACCTGCATGATCTTCTCGCCCTTCTTCGCCAAGCTCGGCGGTCATGTGGAGGTCTCCCGCAGCGTCGCTTTCGGCGTGGTGCTGATGTGCATCGCCCTGATGATGACCATCGTGTACTTCTTTATGGACAAGAAACTGGACAGCCAGACCGGCGAGGCCGAGGAGAAGGACGATCCGTTCAAGATCAGCGATATCGGCAAGATCCTCTCCGACGGCGGATTCTGGATCGTCGCCCTGCTGTGCGTGCTGTATTATAGCGCCATTTTCCCGTTCCAGAAATATGCGGTGAATATGCTCCAGTGCAACCTGACACTCACCGAGCCCGCCGCCGGTTCCTTCTGGGCCGGCTCTAGCGTGACCATCATCCAGTATGTGATCATGCTGCTGGTGGCCGCTACGGGATTCGCCAGCAATTTCCAGAAGGTTCCCGCCCGGAAATATCTCTTCCTCGGCATCTCCGTGGCTTCGCTGATTGTCTATTGCTATATGGGTTACATGCGGCAGAGCGCCGAATCCATCTTCGCGGTATTCCCGCTGCTGGCCGTGCTCATTACCCCGATTCTCGGCAACTACCTCGACCACAAGGGGAAAGGCGCCTCGATGCTGGTGCTCGGCTCGATCCTCCTGATCGCCTGCCATCTGACCTTCGCTTTCATCCTGCCGCTGTTCAAGGGCAATGCCGTCGGCGGGGCGATTGTCGCCTATGTGACCATCCTCGTGCTCGGCTCCAGCTTCTCGCTGGTCCCGGCGGCCCTCTGGCCTTCGGTTCCGAAACTGGTGGACGCCAAGGTGATCGGATCGGCCTACGCACTGATCTTCTGGATCCAGAACATCGGCCTGTGGCTGTTCCCGCTGCTGATCGGCAAGGTGCTTGACAAGACCAATCCCGGCGTCACCGATCCGACGCAGTTCAACTACACGGCCCCGCTGGTGATGCTCGCCTGCCTCGGCGTCGCCGCCCTCGCGCTCGGTCTCGTCCTCAAGGTCGTCGACCGCAAGAAGAAACTCGGACTCGAGGAACCCAACATCAAACCTGCGCAGTAAATGACCTTACAACAGCGTCCTGTCGGCAAGTGGCTGCCCTGGGTGGCCCTTGCCTGCCTTGTCGTCCCGATGTTCGGGTCCTATTTCTTCGACGATATGTTCTCGACCGTATCGTTCATCTTCAAGGATCCGACGATGCTCGCGCTCGGCTGGAGCTCTACCGACTACGGTTTCTACGCCGGCGGATATTCGACTCTCTGCGTCTTCGGCGGGCTGGTCCTGTGCGGCATTCTGCTGGATAAGTGGGGCGTACGGATTACCGGATCCATCTTTGTCGCGATGATGATCGGGGGCGCGGCCCTGGTGTACGGGGCGCTCCGCAGCGGGGCGGCTCCTGCCCGCTCGCTGGCCGTCGCCTATACGGGCTGTATGCTCTTCGGCCTGGGCAGCGAGATTGCCGGTACGGCCGTCAACCGTTCCATTGCAAAATGGTTCAAGGGGGGCAATATGGCGCTGGCGATGGGCGTGCAGCTTTCCATCGCCCGTCTCGGCAGCGCGACCGCGATGGTCGTGGCGCCGATGCTGATCGTCGAGAAACCCGGTACGGTATATTCGCTTGCCGAAACGGCATCCCCGGCCTTCGTCGGTCTGATGCTCCTGCTGCTCGGCGGCGTTCTCTGGGCTCTGTTCGTGGCGATGGACGCCCGTTTTGACGCCCGTATGCGCGCTCTGTATACCGGCACCCGTCATTCCGGACCCGATCAGGAGTCTTCATCGTCCGAGGACGAATTCCACCTTTCGGACGTCTGGAAGGTCCTCACCAACAAGAACTTCCTGCTGGTGGCGCTGCTCTGCGTATTCTTCTACAGCAGCATTATTTCTTTCAAGAAATTCGGCGGCGCCATCCTCGTTCCCCGCTTCGGGATCTCGGCGACGACCGCCGGCTGGATGGTGGCTTCGCTGCCGTTCTCGACGGTCATTTTCGCCCCGCTCTTCGGCCTGCTGGTCGACAAGTTCGGAAATGGAACCCGCTGGATGATCGCCGGTTCCATCCTCGCCGTGGCCGCCCATCTGCTGCTGGCTTTCGCCCCGCAGGGCGTCCCGCTATGGGGCTATCTGTCGATGGCGCTGCTCGGATTCGGGTATTCGCTCGTCCCGGCGGCCCTGTGGCCTTCGCTGCCGAAGATTGTCCCCGAGAAGGCGCTCGGCACGGCCTTCGCCTTGACGTACTGGGTTCAGAATCTGGGGCTTATGCTTTTCAAGACGGTATCCGGGAAGATTTTCGATGCTTCCGGCGAGGCGGGTCCCGTCCACGCCGAACTGATGTTCATCGGCCTCGCGGCCCTTTCCATCGTAACGGCGCTGTTGCTGGCGCTGGTATCAAAGAAAAACCCGCAACTCGGTCTGGACCGGGCTGCGGGGAAATAATCAGAACGGAAGGTCGTCGTCACCCTGGCCGGCGTCGGATACCGGGGCGGCGGGCGGCGGCACGACCGGTGCGGATGCCTGTGCGGGCTGGTAGGCCGGCTGCTGGGGCCTGGGCTGCTGGAAAGCGGGTGCGGCGGCGGGAGCCGTTGCGGGAGCGCTTTCGCCCTGTCCGTCGGGACGGCGTCCCAGGAGTTGGAGGGTGTCGGTCACGACCTCGGTCGTGTAGCGTTTGTTGCCGGTCTGGTCGGTCCAGGAACGCGTCCTGAGACGGCCTTCAATGTAGAGCTGGGTGCCTTTGTGCACAAAGCGTTCGACCACGTCGGCGTTGTTGCGCCAGGCGACGATGTTGTGCCATTCGGTGTTTTCACGGGTCTCGCCGTTGCGGTCGCGGTAGCGCTCCGTGGTGGCGAGGGTGAAGGATGCGACTTTGGTTGCCCCTTGAGCGGAATTCTGATCGAGGTAACGTACTGAGGGGTCTTGTCCAACGTTACCGATAAGCATGACTTTGTTGAGTGACATAACTTTACAATATTTTGGTTTGCTAAGTTATGTATTTTCGGGGGAATATGCAAGAGAAATTTAGCGGCGCTGGCGGACGGCCTCGTAGAGGAGGATGGCCGTGGAGACGCTGACGTTCAGCGAGTCGAGGCGCCCCTGCATCGGGATGCGGATGTGGGCGGTGGCGGCATTGCGCCAGCGGTCGGTGAGGCCGGTGGATTCGGTCCCCATCACGAGGGCGGTACCGCCGGTCATCGGCGTATCGTAGTACAGTTCGGAATCCTGCAGCTGGGCGGTGAGGATGGCGATGCCGCGGGCCTGAAGGAAAGCGATGGCCTCCTCGGAGGAGCAGGCGACGGTCGGTACGGTGAAGATGCCGCCGAGCGAGGCGCGGATCAGGTTGGGATTCCAGAGGTCGGTAAGCGGATCGCAGACGATGAGGGCGTCGACTCCCGCCGCATCGGCTGTCCGGAGGATGGCGCCGATGTTGCCCGGCTTCTCCACGCCTTCGATGACGGCGATGAGGGGATTCTCGGGGAGGGAAAGGTCTTCCAGCCGGCGTTCCCGGATCCGCACTTCGGCGACGACCCCTTCCGTCGCGCCCCGGTAGGTGACTTTCTCGAGGAGGGGGCGTGGGAGGGCGATGACGCGCGGGGAGGAGGTTCCGGGCACAAGGCCTGGAATGACGGTGCCGAGTTCTGGAATGACGCTGCTCGACGGGTCGGACAGACCGCTCAGATCCGCGCTGACGAACAGCGTGTCGATCTCGAAGCCGGCTTCGATGCAGTGCTGAATTTCGCGGCGGCCCTCCACGACAAAGAGCCCCTGCTCACGGCGTGCGCGGGATTTCTCCTGCAGGAGCAGGAGGTTTTTGATCTTCGGATTCTGGGCCGAAGAGATACTCTGTATGGCAGTATTCATCAGCAATGTCGGCTCGAAGGTTTAGCCACCATAGGTGGCCGGGGGTATGCAAGGGGGCAGGGCCCCCTTAAAAACAGCGAAAAGTTCGCTAGAACTTCTCCGGCCGCATCATCGGGAAGAAGAGGACGTCCTGGATGGTCTCGGCGCCGGTCATGAACATCGTCAGGCGGTCGATGCCGATGCCGATGCCGGAGGTCGGCGGCATCCCGTACTCGAGGGCGCGGACGAAGTCGTAGTCGATGTACATCGCCTCGTCGTCGCCCTTCGACTTGAGCGCGGCCTGCTCCTCGAAGCGCTCGAGCTGGTCGATGGGATCGTTGAGCTCGGAGTAGGCGTTGGCGAGTTCCTTTCCGTTTACGAACAGTTCGAACCGCTCGGTCAGACTCTCGTCATAGCGGCAGCGCTTGGTGAGCGGCGACATTTCCACCGGATAATCAGTGATGAAGGTCGGCTGGATGAGGTTCTTCTCGGCATATTCGCCGAAGATGGCGTCGATCAGCTTGCCCTTTCCCATCGTCGGGTCGATCTCGACGTGCAGCTGCTTGCAGGTCTCGCGGAGCTGCGCTTCGTCCATTCCGGTCACGTCCACGCCGGCGTATTCCTTGATGGCGTCGAGGATGCGGAGGCGGCGGTAGGGGGCCTTGAATTCGATCTCATTTCCCCCGATCATCACCTTGGACGTGCCGTTGGTGGCGACGGCGACCTTTTCCAGCATTTTCTCGGTGAATTCCATCATCCAGAAGTAGTCCTTGTAGGCCACGTAGAGTTCCATGCAGGTGAATTCCGGATTGTGGGTCCGGTCCATTCCCTCGTTGCGGAAGTATTTGGCGAATTCGTACACGCCCGGGAAGCCGCCCACGATGAGGCGTTTCAGATAGAGTTCGCTGGCGATCCGCAGGTACATGTCCACGTCGAGCGAATTGTGGTGCGTGATGAACGGACGGGCCGTTGCGCCGCCCGGAATCGGCTGGAGGACAGGCGTTTCCACTTCGAGGCATCCCGCCTCGTTGAAGTACTGGCGCATCGTCTGCATGATGACGGCGCGCTTGACGAACGGATCCTTGACCTCGGGATTGACGATCAGGTCGACATAACGCTGCCTGTAGCGGAGTTCGGGATCGGTGAAGCCGTCGTGAACGGTGCCGTCGGCGTCGGTCTTGACGATCGGGAGGACGCGGAGCGACTTCGACAGGACGGTGAGTTCCTTGGCGTGCACCGAGAGCGTCCCGGTCTGCGTGAAGAAGGCGAATCCCTTGATGCCGATGATGTCGCCGATGTCGAGGAGTTTCTTGAAGACGGTGTTGTACATCGTCTTGTCCTCGCCGGGGCAGATCTCGTCGCGCTTGACGTAGACCTGGATCTTGCCGGTCGAGTCGAGCAGCTCGATAAAGGAAGCTGCGCCCATAATCCGTCGCGACATAATCCTTCCCGCGATGCAGACGTCCTGGAAGTTCCCTTTCTCCGCATCGAAGCCGTCCTTGATTTCCTGCGCGGTCGCCGAGACCGGATAGAGGGCGGCCGGATAGGGGTTGATGCCGAGTTCACGCAGTTTGCCGAGGGATTCCCTCCGGATGATTTCCTGTTCGTTCAGTTCAATGTTCGCCATATGCTAAATAAATTCATTACGCTGTTTGATATCCTTCAGGCGGAGCTGGAGGGTGGAGTTGCCGCGGTAGAAGTTTTCGACGATGGAGTAGCAGACGTCGATCGGATTGCCGGCCTTGATGTGGTCGAAGCTGTCGGCCATGTTGAAGGCGATGGCGGGAATCTGGCGGTAGGGCTGGGATTCCTGCATCAGATCCAGTTTGAGGTGGATGCCGCCTGCGCCCACTTTGCGGGCGTTGCCGGCGTCGTAGACGTCCTCGGTGAGGAAGACGGGGTTGTAATTGCCGGGACCGAAGGGCTGGAACTGCTTGAGGATCCGGAAGAATTTCGGCGTGATCTGGCTGAAATCCATCTTGGCGTCGAGGTCGATGACGGGCGTGAGGCTCTCCGGGTCGAGCTTTGCGGTGACGAAGGCGTCCATACGGCGGCAGAATTCATCCAGGTTTTCTTCCTTGAGGGTGAGGCCGGCCGCATAGACGTGGCCGCCGAAGTTCTCGAGGATGTCTGCGCAGCTTTCGATGGCTTCGTACAGGTCGAAGCCCTGGATGCTCCGGGCCGAGCCGGTGACGAAGCCGTTGGATTTGGTGAGGACGACGGTGGGCCGGTAATAGGCCTCCACGAGGCGGGATGCCACGATGCCGACGACGCCCTTGCTCCATTCGGGGTTGTAGACGATGGTCGCGCTGCCCGAGACCAGGGCGGTCCCGTCCGCAACCATCTCCAGGGCCTCCCTGGTGATCTCGCGGTCGATGTTCTTGCGGTCGTTGTTGTTGACGTTGATCTGCTCTCCGATGGCGTAGGCGGTGGTGTCGTCCTCGGCCGTCAGGAGTTCGACGGCCAGCCGCCCGGACTCCATCCTGCCCGCCGCATTGATGCGGGGGCCGATCTTGAAGACGATGTCGTCGATGGTGACGTGCCCTTCCTCGAGTTTGGCGAGGTTGATCATCGCGAGAAGGCCTTTGCGCGGCGCTTCGTTGAGGCGCTTGAGGCCGTAGTGGGAGAGGACGCGGTTCTCGCCGACCATCGTGACGAGGTCGGAGGCGATGCTCACGACCAGCAGGTCCAGCAGCGGTTCCAGGCGCTCGAACGGAATCCCGTGGCGCCGGGCGTATCCCTGGACCAGCTTGAAGCCCACGCCGCAGCCGCAGAGGTCGTCGAAGGGGTAGTGGCAGTCTTCCCGCTTGGGGTCGAGGACCGCTACCGCCGCAGGAAGTTCGTTCTCGGGCAGGTGGTGGTCGCAGATGATCATGTCGATGCCCTTGGACTTGGCGTAGGCCGCCTTTTCGATGGCCTTGATGCCGCAGTCGAGGGTGATGATGAGGTTGAAGCCGTTTTCGGCCGCCCAGTCGATGCCCTTGAGCGACACGCCGTAACCCTCGTCGTAGCGGTCGGGAATGTAGAAGTCGATCTCGGGAGTGAGTTGCCGCAGGAAGGAGAATACCAGCGCGACGGCGGTGGTGCCGTCGACGTCATAGTCGCCGTAGACGAGGATTTTCTCCCGGCTGGAAACGGCTTGGGTCAGCCGGTCGACGGCCTTGTCCATATCCTTCATCAGGAAGGGGTCGTGCAGGTCGTCCAGACTGGGACGGAAGAATTTCCGGGCCTCCTCGAAGGTCTCCACGCCCCGCTGGACGAGGAGCTCGGCGAGCACCCGGTCGATACCGAGCTCCGTCCCGAGACGGCTTACCTTCTCGGGATCGGCGCTGTTCTTCAGTATCCACTTCCGTTCCATATCAATCTACAAATATAATAATTTTTCCACTTCATCCGCCACCTGGGCCGGGGTTTTTCCGTCGGTGTCGACGATGCGGGTCGCGGCGGCTTCGTAAATCGCGGAGCGGTCGGCGAGGATCCGGGCGATTTTGGTCTCCAGGGAGCCCTCGCCCTGCAGCAGCGGCCTGCCGTCGGCCTGCTCGCGGAGGCGGGCGGCGAGCGTCGCGGCCGTGGCCCTGAGGTAGATGCAGTGGCTTACGGTGCGGACGATGAAACGGTTCTCCTCGCGGAGGAGTGTCCCGCCGCCGAGGGAAAGGATCATCGTGCCGCCTTCGTAGGCTGTCACCGCATCTTCCAGCGCACGCGTTTCCGCGTCGCGGAATCCGTTTTCCCCGCACTCCCGGAAGATCTCCGGAATGCTCTTTCCGGCCGTTTCGGCGATAAGGAGGTCAAGGTCGACGAAAGCCCATCCGTGCCGGGCGGCGAGCAGCCGTCCTACGGTGCTCTTACCGCTTCCCATCGCGCCGGTGAGGGTGTAGATCATCCTAGAAGAGCGTCAGGTCGATGGGCTCCTCGTCGCCGTCGTCGGGGGCTTCGGCGGCCTTGTCCAGCAGTTTCTTCGCCTGGGAGTCCTGCCGGATCTCGTCCGGCACCGGAATATCGATGATGTCAATGACTTCCTCGGTGTCTTCCACCTCCGCGGGTGTTTCCGGCTCCGTCGGGGTCTCCTGCTCTTCCTCGTCCGGCCAGGGGTCGGTGAACTCCACCTTCTTCAGATCGTATGCGTGGCATTTCTTTCCCTTTGCCGTGAGGCCCTTCTTGGCGATGAAATCCTCCGCGTCGATGATCTCGCTCTCGCGGTGGGCGTATTTGCCGCCGAAGGTCAGGAGGACCCTCGGATGCTTGTCGCCGCTGATCGCGACGAGGTAGGAACCCTTGCCGTCGGAGATGAAGGATACGGGCGTGTTGTCGCTTTCTGTGAAGGAGAAACGCTTGACATAGAAGGACTTGACGGCGCCGTCCCAGTAGAGGGCGGTGAAGGTCTTGCCGGTGTCGAGTTTCTCGATGAGGATGACTTCGCCCTGGTATTTGTTCAGGAGATCGAAGGAGGTCGTGTAGTAGGTGCCGTCCTTGAAGACCGCCAGGACTTTGTCTTCGCCGGAGAATTCCCCGAGGTGCAGACCTCTTCCGTCCTCGTTGAGGCGCTGGATGTCGGCGTCCCACCAGATGTCCTTGCCTCCGATCGTGGAGACGCCCTTGGACTTGATGGAGATGCGGTGGATGGCGTTCTTGGTGACGAGGTTGCCCCGCGTGCCCTTGCCCTTGATGGCGAGGGTGGAGAAGTCGTATTCGAGCTGAGTCTTCTTGAGTTTCGGCTTCGGGCGGAGGTTGATCCTGACGCTTTCGGCCTCGCCGTTGTGATTGACGGTGAACCAGAGGATCTGGCTGCCGGGCACGCCGGTGGTGATGTCGTATTCCTTGTCGCGGGTGACGGAGGTGATGTTGAACCGTTTGGCGTAGTAGACCGAGGTCTTGCCCTCGCGGTAGATCACGTTGTAGATGGTGCGCTCGTCGCCGCGGTTGAAGACGCCTACATACAGGAGGTCCTTGCCGAAGAAGGCCTTGTCGGATACTTTGGTAATGCGGTATTTGCCATCCTTTCCGATGACGATGATCTCGGACATGTCGGAGCAGTCGCAGATGAACTGCGGATTGTCCCCGCTCTTGAGCCCGATTCCGACGAACCCTTCCTCGAGGTTGGCGTAGAGTTTGGCGTTGTTGTTGACGACCTTGGTGGCGGTGATGGTCTCGAGCGAGGTGATCTCGGTGAGTCTCGGATAGTCCTTGCCGTATTTCTTCTTGAGGGAAAGGAACCAGTCGACGGTGAATTCCGTGAGGTGCTCGAGATGGTCGCGGACCTCGGCGATCTGCTGCTCGATGCCGTAGATCTTCTCGTCGAGGGCCTTGGTGTCGAATTTGGAAATCTTCCGCACCGGTTTCTCGACCAGTTTGAGGATGTCGTCCATCGTGATCTCCCGGTGGAGCAGGTCTTCGTAGTCCTTCATCCGGGCCAGCACGTCGTCGAGCTGCTCTTCCCAGGTCATCTGGTTCTGCTCGAGGACCTTGTAGATGCGGTTTTCGAAGAAGATGCGCTCGAGGGAACTGTAGTGCCAGTCCTCCTCCAGCTCGCCGAGTCTGATCTCGAGTTCGCGCCCGAGGATGTCGCGGGTGTGGAAGGTGTCGTATTCGAGGATGTCGTTCACCGACAGGAACTGCGGCTTGTCGTCCTTGATGACGCAGGCGTTCGGATTGATGGTGGTCTCGCAGTCGGTGAAGGCGTAGAGGGCGTCGATCGTCTTGTCGGGGGAGACGTCGTTCGGAAGGTGGATGATGATCTCCACTTTCTCGGTCGTCATGTCCTCGATCTTCTTGATCTTGATCTTGCCCTTGTCCTTGGCTTTGAGGATGGAGTCGATCAGCACGTGGGAGGTCTTCCCGTAGGGGAGTTCCGTGATGGTGACGGTGTTCTTGTCGACTTTCTCGATGCGGGCGCGGACCTTGACCTGGCCGCCCCGGGCCCCGGCGTTGTACTTGCTGCAGTCGGCGATGCCGCCGGTGGGGAAGTCGGGATAGAGCTCGTACGGCTTGCCCTTCAGAATGGCGACGGAGGCGTCGAGGAGTTCGTTGAAGTTGTGCGGGAGGATCTTCGAAGCCATACCCACCGCGATGCCTTCGGTGCCCTGGGCGAGCAGCAGCGGGAAGCGGACGGGAAGCTCGGTCGGCTCCTGATTGCGGCCGTCGTAGGAGGTCATCCAGGGGGTGACTTTCTTGTCGAAGAGCACTTCCTTGGCGAATTTCGACAGGCGGGCCTCGATGTAACGGGGCGCGGCGTTGCTGTCACCGGTGAGGATGTTGCCCCAGTTACCCTGGCAGTCGATGAGGAGGCCTTTCTGGCCGATCGTGACGAGGGCGCCGAGGATGGAGGCGTCGCCGTGCGGATGGTACTGCATCGCCTGGCCGACGATGTTGGCCACCTTCGTGTAGCGGCCGTCCTCCATTTCGCCCATCGTGTAGAGCACGCGGCGCTGGACCGGCTTCAGGCCGTCCACGATGTGGGGCACGGCCCGCTGCAGGATTACGTATGAGGCGTAATCCAGGAACCAGTCCTTGAACATGCCCGAGAACTTGAACCGTTTGCTGTCCGGTCCCAGCAACCGGGAGAATTTGCCCGAAGGGGCCGCTCCTTCGTCTACCGGAGAGTCCTCTTCCATCGGTTCTTCATCCATCGGCTGGATGTCATCCCATTCTTCGCTCATAGTTTTTACCTAAAATTCATATCCGAAACGGCGGAGTTCCTTGCGGTCGCTGCGCCAGTCGGGGTCAACTTTTACAAATGTGGAGAGGAAGACCTTCTTCTGGAAGAAGTCCTCCATCTCGATCCGGGCCTCGGTGCCGACCTTCTTGAGGGCGGCGCCTTTCTTCCCGATGATGATGCCTTTCTGGCTGTCGCGCATCACATAGATGACGGCGCTGATCTCGTACCGGTCCTCGCCCTCGTGGAAGGCCTCGATCTCCACCTGGCAGCAGTAGGGGATCTCCTCGTCGTAGTTGAGGAAGATCTTCTCACGGATGATTTCGGCGGCGAAGAAGCGGAGGTTCTTGTCGGTGAAGGTATCCTTGTCGTACCACGGCGGGGCGACCGGCAGACGGGCGACGATCTCGTCGAGAATGCTCTGGAGGTTGAATTTCTCCTGCGCGGAGGCGGGAATGATCACCGCCTTCGGGAGCTGCTCCTTCCACCACTGCATCAGTTCGACGACCTTTTCCTGGGTGCTGATGTCGATCTTGTTGAGCACCAGGATGACGGGGCAGTCGATCTTCTGGAGTTTGGCGATGTACTCCGCATTCTTGTCGGCCTTCTCGATGACGTCGGTCACGTAGAGGATGATGTCGGCGTCGCCGATGGCGGTGTCGACGAAATTCATCATGCTCTCCTGCAGCCGGTAACTCGGCTTCAGGATGCCGGGCGTGTCGGAGTAGACGATCTGCCAGTCCTCGCCGTTGACGATGCCCATGATGCGGTGACGCGTGGTCTGGGCCTTGGCGGTCACGATGGAGAGTTTCTCCCCTACAAGCGCGTTCATCAGGGTGGACTTCCCGACGTTGGGATTTCCGATGATGTTGACGAAACCGGCGCGGTGGCTAGACATAGGCGCCCATTTTAAGGATGTTCACTTCGCCCTGGGTCAGGAAACGCCAGGCGCCCTTCTTGAGCCCCTTCTTGGTGAGGCCCGCGAAATAGACCCGGTCGAGGGCCTTGACGTCGTAGCCGAGGGATTCGAAGATGCGGCGGACGATGCGGTTCTTGCCCGAGTGGATCTCGATGCCGAGTTTGCGGTGGTCGGCGTCGACATATTCGAGTTCGTCGGCGGCGACGGGGCCGTCGGCAAGTTCGATGCCGCTCAGGATGGCCTCGCGGTCCTCTTCGGAGAGGGGACGGTCGAGGTTGACCTGGTAGATCTTCTTCTTGTTGTAGGCGGGATGCGTCAGGCGCTGGGCCATCTCGCCGTCGTTGGTGAGGAGGAGGACACCGGTGGTGTTCTTGTCAAGCCGGCCGACGGGGAATACGCGTACCGGGGACTTGCCGAGCAGGTCCATCACGGTCTTCTCCGCATGCGGGTCGCTGGCGGTGGTGACATAGCCGCGGGGCTTGTTCATGACCATATAGACTTTTTCCTCTCCCTTGAGACGCTCGCCGTTGAAGCGGATGTCGTCGGTGAAGACATTGACCTTGGTGCCGAGTTCGGTGACGACTTCGCCGTTGACGGTGACGCAGCCGGACTGGATCAGACTGTCGGCTTCCCTGCGGGAGCAGACGCCCGAATTGGCGATGTATTTGTTGAGGCGGACAACCTCCTGCACGGGCGGCTGGACGTAATCGTTGTCGGAGATGGAGGCGTGGAGCTGCTCCTTGCCTTTCTTGATCATCCGGCCGATGCCGTCATCCTTCTTGGGCGCATATTTCCGGGGGCCGGGCTTGGCGCCGTAGGGCTTGCGTTCACCGTAGGGCTTGTCGCCGAAGGTCCTGGGTTTGCGGTCTCCGGATGCCTTGCGCTCTCCGTATGCTTTTCGCTCACCGTAAGGTTTGCGGTCTCCGGCGGCCATCCTGTCGCCGTATGGTTTCCTGTCACCGTCGCTCCGGCGCTGGCCGTAACGGCTCCCCGACGGGCGGGGTCCTTCATCGTCGAAACTGCGGTCGGTCGAGTAGATTCTCTCCGCGCTTCCCTCGTTGGAGGGTTTCCGGGTGGTAAAGTGTTTCCGATGGGAAACTTTACCTTCTTTCTTGAAATTTTCCATTTTCTAACCTTTTCTTTCGCCGTGGCGTCACGCCACTACTTTGAATATATATGTAATCGTTCCCTCCTGGAAGGCGGGAGCGTTTGCATCCGTGTTGAAATGGGCCTGCAGCGCGGCCTTGCGGGCGGCGTTCCATAGCCCCTTGTCGGTGACGGTCGTCCCCTCCACGCCGGGCTGGGCCTCGACCACGTTTCCATAGGGGTCGATCTTGATCCTGACGACGACCTTGCCTTCTTCCTGTCCGGAATAGGAGGGCTTGGGCAGCGTTCCTTTGACGGTGCGGCCCTGAACGTGGGCATTGGGCTGGCCGCTTACCTTGCCCTTGTCGGTATTGCCGTCGCTCTCGCCTTCCTTGAAGGTGTCGGAACCTTCGGTCGCATTGTGGGGCGTCGTGGAGGTCGAAGGATTCTCGGACATTCCGGGGAAGGAGGCCCTCGGGTCCGTCACCGGCTCCTTGGGCGTAGCGGGCGTTTCCACATCCCCGTGCGGATCGGGTGCGGAGGCCGGGGTCGTATTGGGCCTGTCGCCTTCATAGGGCGATTCGGCCTTCTGCACGAGGTCGACGGGCTTGTCCTTGTCGATCTCTTCGGCCTGGGGCTCCCGTCCGGTCCTGGAAACGAGCGGATCGGCATCCTCTTCCTGCTCGAATTCGATGAGGAAGGTCGTTTCCGGCGGCGGGGGATAGAGGTAATGAAGTCCCGTGAATGCACAGAAGAGGGCGACGACGACGTGTACGCCGACCGTGAGGGCGAGTCCGATCAGAAGGCCCGTCCGTCCGGTGGTTTCCCTTTCGTGCATGTAGTATCTCATACCTTATTCCGGCTGTGTGGCCAGCAGGACCTTGTAGTGGTTCCGCTTGGCGATGTTCATGATCGACACGACCTCTCCGACCGGGACGCTGTCGTCCGAGAAGATGGAGAAGGTCGGATCTTCCTGCCCTTCGAGCAGGGAGATCAGCTGCGACTCGACCTCTTCGTAGGAAGAGGGATTCTCGTCGCCGTTGATGTGGAAGGTGTAGCTGTCGTTGTGCCAGTCCTTGATGCTGACGCTGACCGTGGCCTTGCCGGAAACCTGGCCGGTGCTCTTGGGGAGCAGGAGCTTGAGGGCGTTGGGGTTGATCAGGGTCGAGGTCACAAGGAAGAAGATCAGCAACAGGAACACGATATCCGTCATCGACGATACCGAGAACGAGGCGTCTGTCCTGGTGTTTCTCTTGAGTGCCATAGACTATGCTTCCTCTTTTGCATCACCCGGCTCGTGGAGCAGGATGTCGATGAATTCCGTGGTCGAGCTCTCCATCTTGTAGACGAGGTTGGAGACCTTCGAGGTGAGGAAATTGTATCCGAAATAGGCCACGATACCGACGATCAGACCGCCGACCGTGGTGATCATAGCGGTGTAGATGCCTCCCGAGAGGAGGGTGATGTCGATATTGGATCCGGCCGTGGACATATTGAAGAATGCGCGGACCATGCCGAGCACGGTGCCGAGGAATCCGATCATCGGGGCGCCGCCGGCGATGGAGGCGAGGGCGGGCAGGCCTTTCTCGAGGCGCGCGACCTCGATGTTGCCGGTATTCTCGATGGCGCTCTGGATCTCGTTCATCGGGCGGCCGAGACGGTTGATGCCGGTCTCGATCATCCGTGCGACGGGATTGTCGACCTTGCGGCAGAGCGTGACGGCGGATTTGAGCTTGCCGTCGTTGATGTAGTCGCGGATGTCGTTCATGAAGTCCTTGTCGACCTTGGAGGCCTTGGAAATGGTCCACCATTTCTTACCGATGATGTAGACGGCGACGATCGACAGGGCCAGCAGGACCCACATCAGGGCTCCGCCGAGGCGGAACATCTCGAAGAAATTGACCGTTTTCTCCTGCGCGACAGGATTTTGCGCCGCTTCGTTGATGGCGTCGGCCATTCTCTGTAGGGAATCGGCTCCCTGCAAAAGTTTCAGTAGCATATCTGTTTGTTTTTAATTTGTCATTTCAACGGACTCAGGCCCTTCACGGGCCCTTTTTGTCCAATCTGCAAATTTACAAAAAATCCTCCGCCCGCACAAATAAATTTTCGCGGACTTTTTTACGGCTTTTGTACGGTGAGCCCTGGTCCGGCCGTTTCCCGTAGATGGAGGATTGGGGCGGAAATGCGGGAAAACGGCCGGAGTCTAGTGCCTCGGCCGGAGGATTGGGGCGAAAATGCGGGAAAACGGCCGGAGTCTCGGAAAAGATCCCCGGGCATATCCGCATCCTAGAAACTGAACTTCGCCATCGCGAGGATGCGGTGGTTGCCGACCCAGTGGAGGTCGGCGTTGACGCGGCCGCGGTCGTCGCGGGTGCCGTACTGGACGACGGTGTAGTCGTACTCGAGGGCGAACTGCATCTTGCCGAGGTTGTAGGCGAAGGTGGGGGAGACGCGCATCATCTGGTTGATGTTCTTGAATCCGTTGCCGCTGAAGTAGTACAGTTTGTCGTCGAGGATGGTCTTGCCGCCGGCGAGGCCGAAACACTTCACGTAGCCGACCATGCAGAGACCCTGGAATTTCTTGCCGACCGTGGCGGAGATGAAACTGACGCTGCTCTGGGTCGGAGTGTATTCATAGGAGATGCCGTCCGCCTTGAGGGCCGTGGCCGCATAGCCGCCGTTGAGCTGCATGTGCTCGCCGCTCTGGACGAAGGCGCTCTTGGCCTTGATCTGCCAGTTCTTTCCGGTGTACTGCAGGAAGATGAACGGGTTGAAGGTGGTGAGCCACTCGTCGTACTTCTTGTCGGTCTTGTTGGTGACCGTCTTGTCGTCGGAGATTTTGATCTGGTGCGGATTGCCGTCCGTGTCGTTGACGGTGATAGTTTCCCCGGAAATCGTGGCCGTGGTGGTGGCATATCCGTAGTGCGGGCGGATGCTCAGCGCGGAGACGCCGACGCGGCCGAGGAAACCGCCGGACTTGAAGGTCAGGCCGAGGTAGGCCTCCGGGAGGATGGCGTGGCGCTGGTATTTGTTGGTGCCGCCGTCAGGTCCGCTGGAGCGGTACTGCATCTGCTCGATGAAGCCGGCCGAGAGGGATATGTGTTTGCCGAAGTTGGCGTTGTACATGATCTGCGCGCTACGGTTGAACGGGGAGAACGGGGCGCCGGTCTCGAGGGCGATCGTGTTGGCCAGGTCGGCCGCGAGCGGATGCCAGGTCTGGCCGATGAGGAGGCTGTGGGAGAATTTCTCGGAAGGCTCCCAGGAGAGTTTGGCGTAGGCCTGCCGCATCCGGAGGGTCGCGACGTTGCCGCCCGAGTTGAGGCAGTAGAAGTCGGCCTCGATCTTGGCCTCGATGGCGGTGCCGCCGAACTTGTAACCTTTGATGTCGAGTCCGAGGCGGGTGGTGAGGGCCTGGTAGCCGAAGTTGCCGACGGCGTTGACGTCGGTGCCGTTCACGAGACTCTGGTCGAGCGGGATGAAGAAGAAGAGGTCTTCGGTGAGGGATTTGGTGGCGCGGGTATCGTAGAATCCGTAGGTGCGGATGAAGCCGTAGGGCTTGAAGTGGGCCTTGAGTTCTTCCTTCACCGCCTCTTTCCGGGCGGCTTTCCGGGCCGCCTTGTCGGCGGGTTCCTGTGCGACGGCGTCGGCGGCTCCGAGGAGGGAGGCGCTCAGCGCGAGAAACATAAATATTCTTTTCATTATCTAAGCGTTTATTTTTCGGAACGGCAAATTTAGCGGATTTTCCTTAAATTATTAAATAATTTTAAGTAAATTTGCGGCCCGTTATTCAGTATGTAATATAAATTCAATTCATAATGACTGCAGAAAAAGGTAAATTCAATGTGAAGCTGCTGGTGTTCCTGCCGCTCGTGCTGATCATTACCATCTTCCTCTGGGCCGTTCCGACGTCATTCTTCGGCATCGAAGCCCTTACCGTCGTACAGCAGAGAGTCATCGCGCTGTTCGTATTCGCCGCGCTGATGTGGATCTTCGAGATTATCCCGAACTGGACCACCTCCCTGCTCGTCATCGTGATCTCCCTCCTGACGATGTCCAACAAGGGCATCGGCTTTTTCTGTGACCCTTCCGCGGGACAGCTGGTCAACTACAAGGACCTGATGTCGGCCTTCGCCGACCCGGTCGTGATGCTGTTCCTCGGCGGATTCGTCCTCGCCATCATGGCCGAGAAATTCGGATTGGACGTCACCCTTGCGCGGATCCTGCTGAAACCCTTCGGCACCAAGCCCCGGATGGTCCTGCTGGGATTCCTGGTGGTGATCGCCGTGTTCTCGATGTTTATGTCCAACACGGCCACCGCCGCGATGATGCTGGCCTTCCTGGCCCCGGTGCTCGCCGTCCTCCCGAAGGATGACAAGGGCCGGATCGCCCTGGCGCTCGCCATCCCCGTATCGGCCAACCTCGGCGGCATCGGCACCCCGATCGGCACCCCGCCGAACGCCACCGCCGTCAAGTTCCTCGCCGAGGCCAACTACGATGTCACCTTCGGCGAATGGGCGATGCGTATGATTCCGTTCGTGATCATCATGATCGTCATCGCGTGGATTTTCCTCCAGATCCTGTTCCCGTTCAAGAGCAAGGAGATCAAGCTGGAAATCCCTGAGAACAAGCGCAAGACCGACTGGAAGACCTATGTGGTATGGATTACCTTCATCGGCACGATCCTCCTCTGGGCGACCGAGCAGTGGACCAAGATCAACTCCAACGTCGTGGCCCTCATTCCGCTCGGCGTGTTTACCGCGACGGGTCTTTTCGGCAAGGATGACATCAAGGAGATCAACTGGAGCGTGCTTTGGTTGGTGGCGGGAGGTTTCGCCCTCGGTACCTGCCTGCAGGGAACCGGTCTGGCGAAGGTCCTGATCAATGCCATTCCGTTCGGCTCGATGTCGGTGGTGCTCGTGCTGGTGATCGCCGGCCTCGTGTGCTACTTCCTGTCGAACTTCATCTCCAACAGCGCCACCGCCGCCCTCCTGATCCCGATCCTTATCGTGGTCGCAGGCGGTATGGCAGACCCTGAAGCGGCCAACAACGCCAGTTTCGTGGCTCTCGGCGGCACCAAGGCAATGATCAGTTTCATCGCTGTCTGCGCCTCCATCGCGATGCTCTTCCCGATTTCCACGCCGCCGAACGCCATCGCCTCTTCGACGGGCCTGGTGGAGACCAAGGATATGACCAAGATCGGCCTGATCGTCGGCGTGATCGGTTTTGTCCTCGGCTATTTCTGGCTGACCAAACTGTTCCCGTTCGAGAACAAGCAGAGCGAAGCCATCCAGGAGTCCGTCCTGGAGAAGAAGGCCGCCCAGTACGCCCTCGTGGAGATCGGCGAGCCCGACCTCAGCGGGATCAGCGAGAACGGCAAGGAGGTCCTGAACCTCTACCGCTTCGCGGCGGACGAGGCCGACAAGATCTACTGGCTGCAGAGCGGTGCCGACAAGGCCGCCCTGGATTCGCTCGGAGACGAGGCCGCCAGCCTCTATGCCGGCATCAACTACGGTCCTTGGGACCGCATCGACGGCAAGGCCTTCCTGCCCGGTTATCCGGAGCACAGGCCGCTGGGCGCCGGATTCTATCCTGCCGATATGACGGCGGAAGAGTTCGAGGCGTTCCAGGATCCCGCCAAGACGAGTCCTTACACGGTCATTACCCGCGGAGCCGACAACACGCTTTCGGCCGAATGGTACCACGACGCCTACAAGGAGCATATCGACAAGATCTGCAGCTACCTCAGCGCGGCTGCCGACCTCACCATCAAGCCGAGTGTCCGCAACTATCTCCAGAAGAAGGTGAACGCCCTCCGTACGGATGATTACTATGAGAGCGACCTCGCCTGGATCGATATGGCCGACAGCAAGATGGATCTCGTGATCGGTCCCAACGAGACGGCCGACGACGAACTCTACGGCAGCAAGGCCTCCTTCGGCGCTTTCGTGATGCTCAAGGACGAGCACAAGACCGAGGCGCTCCGGAAGTTTACGCAGATGCTTCCCGAACTCCAGAAGCAGCTGCCCGGCGAGGCGCAGTATCATTCTTTGGTTCCCGGCGGCGCATCCAACATCTTCGACTGCACCGCGATGTACTATGCCGGCAATTACAACGCCGGATTCAAGGTCATCGCCCTCAACCTGCCGCACGATCCGAAGGTCCTTTCCGCGAAGGGATCCCGTACCATCCTCTTCTCCAACATCATCAAGGAGAAGTTCAACATGACGGTCTTCCCGCTCGGCGGCATCCTGCTCTCGCATGATGCACAGCCGCATCTGGACGCCGACGCTTTCTACTGGAACATCGTCTTCCGCGAGGTCGCCCACGGACTTGGCGTGGCCGAGACCGTGAACGGAAAAGGCTCCGTCAAGGATGCGCTCGGCACCGAAGCGGAGACCTGGGAGAAGGCCAAGGACAATATCCTCGGCGTCTATCTGTCCTGCTACCTGATCGACAAGGGCGAGATTCCCGCCCTGATCACCCGCGAGGATGCGATGACGACCTTCGTCGCCAGCGTGATCCGTTCCGCCCGCTTCGGTGCGGAAGGCGCGACCGGCCGTGCCAACGTGATGATTTACAATTATCTCGTGGAGCAGGGCGCCATTACCCGCGGAGAGAATGCCCGGTACTCGATCGACTTCGGGAAGACCGCGCAGGCGATCGATGACCTCGGCGCGCTGATCCTCAAGACCCAGGCGACCGGTGACTACGACTTTGCGAGCGCTTTCGCCGCGGAGCATGCCGTCATCGGCAAGGACCTTGCCGCCGACTTCAAACTGATGAACCTTGAGAATATCCCGGTCGACATCCGCTTCTCCTGGAAGAAGTAAGCGTTTTGCGCTGATCGGGCACCCTGTGGCGGGCTCGCTGAGTCCCGTGCTCTTCGGGGCCGCCTATGCGGGGCGCTATGCCTATGATCTCATTGACGAGCCGTCGTATGACGCCGCCTTTTCCCGGGTGGCCGCATACGGCGGCTTCAATGTGACGGCCCCGTTCAAGATGGATGCGTTCCGCGCCCTGTCGGAGATGGGGTGTGTGCCGGAAGATGGCGGTACCGGATGCGTCAATACCGTCGTTCACCGTCCGGACGGGCGCTTCGAAGCGTACAATACGGATATTGACGGTGTCGTAGGGGCCCTGCAGGGAGTACCCGCCGGGACGGCTCTGGTCGTCGGCGCGGGCGGCGCCGCGATGGCGGCCCGGTCCGCCCTGCTTCGGCTCGGCTGCCGCCCCGTGGTCGCCGCCCGGCGGGAGGAGGCCATTCTGGCCGTGCTCCCGGAAGGGGCCCGGAGAGGGGAGGACTACATGCTCCTGTCCGATCTTCCCTGCGACGGATTCGCCTCGGACATTGTCGTCTATACGCTTCCTGGGAGCGCTCCCGTGCCAGAAGGCCTTCCGCTGGAAGGTGCCGTCGTGCTGGAGGCGGAGTACAAGAAGCCCCGTCTCGCCACCTTCCCCTGTCGCCGGTATATCTCCGGCAGGAGATGGCTTTTCCATCAGGCCGTGACGGCTTACCGGCATTTCACGGGCGAAGAGCCGGATGTCGCCGCGATGGAAAGCGCGATTGCTCGGGTATAATTTTCCAATATATTTTGTAACTTTGCGTCAATATGAGCGCAAAGAGCATATTGGTACGTTATGGGATTTCCACCCTGGGCCTTGTCATCGTGGCCCTCGGCGTGGGCTTGTCCATCAAGTCCAATCTCGGCATCGCGCCGCTCTCCTGTATCCCTACCATCCTGAGTCTGCGCTGGCCCGAGATATCCGTCGGCACCTTTACGTGGGGGTTCAACTTGCTCTTCATCGTGCTGCAGGCCTGCATTCTCCGCCGGGAATTCACTTGGAAACACGTTCTGCAGGTCCTCCCGATCCTGATTTTCGGATATCTGGTGGACGGCGCCATCTGGCTCTTCGACGCCCTGGATGCACCCGCGACGAATTATCTGGTCCAGATGCTTCTCTGCCTCGCGGCCGTGGTCCTCACCGCGGTCGGCATCCGGCTGGAGATTGTCGGCAAGGGGTGGATTCTCCCGGCCGACAGCACGCTCCACGTCATCGAGGCGCGCACGAAAGCCCGCTTCAGCACCATCAAGGTCGTGATGGATGTAGCGCTCGTGGTGATCACCGCGATTCTCGCGCTCGTCTTTTTCTCCCGGTTCACCGGAAACGACACCACGAATGTCATCCGCGAGGGAACGGTCATCCAGGCCGTCCTGACCGGGCTGTGCATGAAACTGACCGACCCGCCGCTGGACCGCATCTTCGGGCCCGTCGTAGCGAAAGTAATGAAATAACCAATAACTAGTAGAGATATGTCCCGTTTCTTAGACCCGCCGAAACCGGCGGAACCCCTTCCTTCAGAGAAAGTTGACAAAGAATACAAGTCGATGCGGCTCAAGGTGTTCCTGGGTGCTTTCCTGGGTTATGCCGCCTATTATCTTGTAAGGAAGAATCTGTCGCTCGCGGCGCCCGACATGATTGCCGACGGCATCCTCGACGCCGGCAAAGTCGGCCTTGCGATGTCGGCCGTCTCGATCGCGTACGCCTTCAGCAAATTCGTGATGGGCAGCGTGTCGGACCGGTCCGACGCCCGCAAGTTTCTGTGCGTCGGCCTGATTCTGTCGGCCCTGACGATGATCGGCGTCGGCGTGATGCCCTTCGGCACCAATACCGCGGTCAACACGGCCATCATCTTTGTCCTGATGCTCGTCGTCGGATGGCTCAGCGGCTTCGGCTGGCCTCCCTGCGGACGGATCATGGCGCACTGGTTCAGCCAGAACGAGCGAAGTTTCAAGATGAGCATCTGGAATGTTTCCCATACCATCGGCAGTTTCTCGCTGGGCTTCCTGGCCATTGCCGGCGTCGCGCTGGCCGCCGATATGGGAATCGCCCAGACCTGGAGAGGCAACTTTGTCTTCCCCGCCGTGATCGCCATCGCGATCGCCCTCTTCTGCTGGTGGGCCATCCGGGATACGCCCGAATCCTGCGGGCTTCCCGCCGTCGCCGACTGGCGCAATGACCACAGCGGCGTCAAATCCAAAGGGGCGGCCGGGGAGAAACTTCCCTTTAAGACCCTTTTCGTCGACTATGTGCTCAAGAACAAGTTGCTCTGGATCGTGGCCATTTCGAATGTGGCCGTGTATATGGTCCGTTACGGCATCGGCGACTGGGCGCCCACCTATCTCCAGACCAAGGGGATTATGACCGCCGCCGAGAGCAAGGTCGCTTTCTCCGTGCACAACATTGTCGGCGCCGTCGGCACCATCGCCTGCGGCTGGGCCACTTCCAAGATCTTCAAGGGCCGCTGCGCTCCGATGAACGTGATCTGTATGTTCCTCTGCGGGCTTGGCGTCTTCCTCTATTGGATGGTCGGTGCGGATATTCTGCACGTGAGTCCTTCCGCTCAGAAAGTGCTTGTATATGTGGCACTCTGCCTGATCGGATTCTTCATCTATGGTCCCGTGGCCCTGACGGGTGTCCAGGCGCTGAACCTCGTCCCCAAGAATGCCGCCGGTACGGCCGCCGGATTCGTGGGCCTGTTCGGATACCTGATGGGCGATGCGGTCTGCTCCAAGATCGTCGTGGGCGGTATCGCCAACGGCAGTTCCTGGGATACCGCGATGCTTTCGGTCGCCATCGGCTCCATTATCGGTGTCTTCCTCTGCGCCCTGCTCATCCCGAGCGAAAAGCGCCTCTCCGCGCAGAAATAGCCGTTACACCGTCTTCGCATTGAAAAACTTTGGGTAAATGCCCAAAGTTTTTTTTTATGTCATGCCTAATCGTGTACAAAAACGAAAAATACGGCCAGGATAAGGCAGGCAAATGTCATAAATACGTTCGATGCCACCAGCATCAGTATCGTCCAAATTCCTTGACTCATAGTGAATAATCCTTGGTCAAAATGACAACTTTGTCATTCCGGATGTGCTCCGGAATCTAAAAAAAGAGAGTGCCCAAGTCAAGAAGACTATTGGGTCACCCTCTTTGAAACGGTCTGATTCCGGCTTAATTCTTTTTATAAATTACCAGATTTTTCTGCGCGCCGCCATAGCAGGCAAACCGCGGTGAGCCGGAATTGTACTGGAATGTATGGTATGTCTCGTTTTCCGTAATCTTCAGGGTGAAAACATTATTGGTTCCAATCGTCGGAGTAAAAGAGGTTGTTTTTGCTTCGGCAGTGAATAACTTGCAGTTATTCTTGGTATTGGTGTTGCCGATGAAATTGTTTCCAATCTTGATGCATATGGCTCCGCTTACCGTCGTGGAAGCCACGATGGTAACCTCAAAGTCGGATGTCTCCGTAACTGTGGCCATGTTGATGGTTCCGCTGCCGCCAGAAGTCGCCGTTGAACCGGAATACATGAACCCTGCGGCGGAGGTCGTCGCGGATCCTTTGTTGGCCATTGGAACGATGACGCCGGAGTTGGCTGTGGCTTCGTAGCCCAGGATGCATGTGCCACCAGCAAGCAGTTCGTCGACCGATGTAATTCTGGTCCAGGCAGGACCGCTGCTGACCTTACTCTGCGTGAGGGAAATCTCGGCATACAGGCTCCGGTTGTCTTTATGTTCGATCCTGAGCGCTGATTTTAAGTCCTCTGTCGTGCTGGTGTTGGCTGCTATCGGATAGACGCTGACCGTATTGTCGCCGTTGTCAACGACGTTAAATACATTGTTGCGGCCCACTCCCCAGGAGAAGGTGTAGCCCGAAGCATTTGCGTTGATGGTAACATTGATGGTCTTGGCTGCGCTTGTGCCGTACTGGTTCGCCGCCCAGGTGAGGGAAGTGACATCCGCGCTGATCGACGGGGTATTGGGATCGGTATTGTCTTCGATGGCCGTGGCGATCATATTGATCTTGTTGTAGAAGCCGATCAGATAGCCGGTGATCTTGACCTGTTTCCCGTAGAACTGCGACCAGGTGCCCGTCCCGTCATAGACGTTGATAGTGTTGGTGCCGTCGGAGCAGAGGTAGCCGCTGGACTGAGCCGTGGCGGTGACGACGGCATACTTGGTCACGGGGGCGGCTGCGTATGCGGTCAGGGAAGAAACCGTCATCGTTTCAGGCGTACCGGCCGCGGGAGCGGTGCCGGTGCTTTCCGTGATGTTCAGGGTTCCTGTGAATTCGTGGACTCCGTTGTAGAGTTTGACGCCACCGCTGACCTTGTACTGCTTCCCGACGGTAAGAGTCTGGTTGACATACATCAGCATAACGCCCGTGGCATCGCCGATGACATAATTCTTTCCGCCCTGGGCCGCCATCACGGTAACGCCGTCCACCTCATAGTTGACGGTGTTGGAAGAAGTGACAGTCGCATCCGCGAGGATGGTGGAAATGGTTACGGCATTTGCCGCCTGCGTGCAGGTGACGGTCTGTTTCACGGAATTGTCGTCGGAATGGACCACGTCGAAGGAGAAGGTCCTGGCGGAAGAACCGGTGTTGGCGGTCTTCGGATAGACCGAGATGGTCCCGCCGTTGCCGCCGTAGGGCGTTACCACCCAGTTGTCGTCGCTGCCGGAGATCGTGTAATTGTCCTCGTCCACTTCCGCGTTGAGCGTGACGGTCACTTCCTTGGCGTTGCTCTGCCCGTACTCGTTCGTGGCCCAGCTGAGTTCGTTGGGCGAAACGGAGAGCGAAGGGGCGCCCGGTTCGGTATATTCCGTGATGGAAACGGCCTGGTAGTAGAAGTTGGAGTGACTGCTGCTATAGGCATAAACGTATCCGAGTGTCTCGACCCGCTTGTTGTTGGTCGCGTCATTCGCCTGGCTCAGATAAAGCTTGGCGTTGGATCCCTGGATGTTCCTGCCGCTCTGGTCTCCGATCATGGCGACGTAGATGGCAGAGTGGAATCCGGTTGCCGAGAAGGCGTTGATCTGACTCTCGCAGGTCGTCGCATCATCGATGGCGACGGCAGTGCCGTGATTGACGGTGTTGCCGCTGGAATTCTTGGCGATCGTGCCGCCGGTGATTTCCAGAACAACCTGGCTATAGACTGTCGTAACAGCGTTCGTAATGGTAATGTTATCACCGACAGCCAGCGTATTATCCATGAATAACAGCATCTTTCCCGTACTGTCGCCGACGATGGCATTCTTGCCGGAAACGGCATAGACCAGCAGGTTTTCGACCTTACCGTATGAACCGGCGCCTCCCTCCAGGATGTCCGCAATGGTCGTCGAGGTGACGACGGGGCTGCCACCGCTGATCATCGAGGCCGGGTAAAGTTTGACCGGGCTCTGGGATGCGGAACCGTAGCAGGATACAAGCGGGTCGTAGTTCCCGTTGGGGTTGAACCGCATGACATTCCTGTTGCTGCTCTTGGACGCGATGATGGAGTAGTCCTCACCCTCCATGGTGACCGTCCAGTATGCATTGACATCCGGTTCATCCTTCGCTTTCAAATAGTTGCTTCCGGAGGCGGCGGCATACAGATATTTGCCGTTCGCATCCTGGATGGTATACATCCCGGTGTAATCGCCTTCCGTGACCTTGGTGAAGGTCATGATGCAATCCGCCAGGTCGGTATCGCTGCTGATGGTGGAACCGTCCGCGGAGAACGTGAGGGCGGCACTGGCCTTCAGGTTGTTGCCGGAGCTATACGCGAGGGCTGCATAGGTCACATCGTTCTTGACGCCGGTAATCAGCCAGTCGCCGTTGTAGTCTTCGTCGATGACGTCGTCAGGGAAGTCCTTGTCGCGGAGGGTCAGGTTGATGGTGTTGACCTTGCCGGCCTCAAAGGCCATTTCGGCAGGGGCGGTGACGGTACGGACGATCTTGTTGACGCCGCTGTACTTTTCGGTCTCGACGGAGAAGGTGATTTCCCTGCCGGAAGGAATCGTGGCCGGATTGACGATCAGATAGACGCTCTGGAAGCCTTCGCTTTCGCCGATGGTAATCATCTCGGCGGCGTCGATGCTGGCTTCTACATAGTTGTTTTCAACGTTCCAGTTGTTGATTTCCCCGGTATCGGGAACCAGGGCGGCACGACCGGTGAGCGTCACTTTCTCCGACGAAGTTTCGCCGGGGGCGACTTCCATCTTGAAGCCGGTTACGCTGCCGATTCCTTCTTCCCGCGCCTTGCCGCCGCCGGTCGGGGCGTTGAGGTTGATACGGAGAATGGCCATCGGGCGTGCCAGGGTGATGCCTTCCAGCGTGAAGGAACTGTTTTCCACAACGGCATTGTCGGTCGACCAGCCCATGATATCGCAGGAGGGGTCGAAGGTGCCGAGGACCGGATGCTGCACGGCTTTGAGGTTGAGGCCGACCGTTCCGGCGCTATAGCATTTTTCGAAAGCCGAAGCGGGGTAGAAGAGGAACATATTATAGGTCCCGTCATCCAACGTGGCATTTCCGGTGAAGATGGGATTGTTGTCCGTCGTTTCCTCGGCCGTGAGCTTGATGGATTTGGATTTATCGGTAATTTCTCCGAAGATGACGCCGAGTTCCTCGCCGGAATTGCTCCAGTGGGAATGGTAAACGGAACCTCCGGTGGGGGAGGCTTCTTCGCTGAGATAAGTCTTGGTGCTCTCCTGGGCTTCTTCCGGTCTGGCCCCGATGGTGATGCGGGTCTTGCCGCCGCCGAAGAGGCCGCTTTCATTCTTGTTGCAGGAAACAAGTGCAAGGGCGGCTGCTACAACCGCTGCTGCGTAACGTGTAATCTTTCTCATACGGCAACTCATTTTAATCTTCATCGCCGAAATCCCAGGAACCGCCGGTGCCGGGGTCCTGTCCAGGAGTAATGCCTCCCGCTGTAAGGGAAGCCTGTAGAAAACTGCGTTCGACGCAGACCCCGCCGACTCTGCAGGCGGGAGCGGAATAAAGCATTTTCTTTTGCATAATGGAAATGTATGAATGTTTTGACATTTTTCCTCTAACCAATCTACAAATTTACGCATTGCCCGTGTAAGAAACAAAGTTTCCCCGCAAAAGTTTTCAAGAAAGTTTTCCACCGCTTGCTTTCTCCCAAAAAATCCGTACCTTTGCACCTCATTCCCGAAATGGAGGAATGGCCGAGTGGTCGATGGCGGCAGTCTTGAAAACTGTTGTACAGCAATGTACCGGGGGTTCGAATCCCTCTTCCTCCGCGAGTTCGCTCCTATGCTCCACAGGTCAAGGATTTGAGGCAAAACTCAAGTCCTTGATTTTCTTTTAGTTACTTCCATAACCCTTTGACGGTCCGCGAGTTTTGGGACGTTTTGTGTTACTGTGGCGTATCGCTTCCAGAATCAAAAAGAAGCATTCTAAAGTAGCCAGTTTGTAACCAACCTGTGACCGATTGTTTCGGATCACTTTCCGTCGGAATTTCCACTGTAACGATTGTCACAAGAAGATAATAGTTAGCAAAATCTTTTTTTCATACAGCCACCGTCCCTTCCCGGAACGATGGCTGGTCATTTATGGTTTAAGAAGAATCCAATGGCCTCCATTGGCTGGCCCTTCTCGTTCTATCTCTACTCCTTTCATTTTGGCGATGTGCCATTCAATAGTCTTGGGAGCTACACCTATCTCTTTCGCCATCTCCGGTATGGTCACTTCTGGATTCCTACCAATTATCTCCCTGATTTTTACCCTAGTTTTTACCCTAGTTTTTACCCTGATTTCTTCGTTTTCAGTTCCTTTCCCAGGTGAACTGGTGGACTGAACAAGCCGTAGCGTCAGCTCCACCCGGTCATCATTCTGACCGAAGTGTTCCTTGATTTCTGGCACTGGCCACTTGTTATCGGCCCAGCCTTTCTTGATGGTATCAGCTCCGCTACCCGCACGTTCGCCGCCGCCAATCATCTCAAACATCTTGTGAAGTGCCGAGTTGCGGCAAATGCTATGACCACCTTCGAAGAAGTCTTCTACACTCACCAGCATCGTCCCAGGATTCGAGAAATACAGCCGGTCAGGATAACGTTCAATGACAGGACCTTCGTAAAGACGTGTCGATGCGTGGACAATGCAGTTCACCAATGCCTCTCTGACGGCCTTGTGAGCAGTGGTTTCATCCTGGCGATACACGCCCTCCATCTGGAACGGAGTAGGCAATGCAAGGAAAAGCTTGGGCAGGACACGACGATAGAACTGATAAAGATTCGGCTCCCACATGCCATCCGGATAGACTCGGTCCGTCCAACGGATGTTCGGATTGCTGCTCAGCTTCTCCCGGAAATCCACGAAGTACCTAGGCATTACTCCCATAATCGCCAGTTCCGTGCCGAACATCAGCACGCCAGCCAGCGTAAAGCCCTTCTCTCCGGACTCCTGATCCACTCGGTATCCTCCCAGGCGCTGCAAGAACTCCAGGTCACCTAAATCATTCCAGGCATGACCTTCATGACGCATCTGGAACAGCTGCCGGTACTGCCGGATGGTGGTTTGGTCAAAATCACGCTCCAGCGTAAAGTTCTTCAGAATACGGCTGTCCTGCGGATTGGTAAGAACCATCGCATCGGCAAACATTCGGCTAATCTCATCCTTCGTGCAGAGATAATCTCCTTCATGGTTACGCTTGAATGCTTGATTCGGATTCCCGTTGATATAAACCGGCTTCACATCGAAAGGAGCGCGAGGAATGACAAATACCAGAACTTTCTTCCCGTCAAGCTCTCCCTCAATAACATCCTTATCCATCAGAAGGCAGTGGCTCACCTTGCCCTTGTTATGGGCACAATCCCAGAACGTCTTCTTATACTTGTCCACCTGCTCATCCGTGAACCCATCAGGAGTGAACCGATGATTCTTCTCCTTCACGCCAAGCACAATCACGCCACCCTTCGTATTCGTAAAAGCCGAATAAGTCTCCCAGAAACTCCCCGGAAAACCGCCGAGTGCCGACTTGAATTCAACCTCGGTTCCTTCCTTCTTCTGGCACAACCCCAGAATATATGACACAAATCCTTTCATACAAATGCAAAGTTAACAAAAAGTCTCCGCATCAAGAAATAAACCTCATGCAACTTGCTTTTCTCCTTATCGTCTCCGCCCTCACGGCCCGGGGCCTGGACGCCTCGCTCCTGGTGCCGGAGGAAACGGACATCTCCCTGCCGGAGCGCTACCGCGTGAACGAGTGGTGCCGCCAGCTGGGCAAAGACAACGTCCTCCTCATCTCCATCCACTGCAACGCCGCCGGCCGAGGCGACCGCCGGCTCTTCGCCCGCGGCTGGTGCGCCTACACCACCCGTGGCGACACCCGGGCCGATGCCCTCGCCACCTCCCTCTACACCGCCGCCCAGGCCCACCTCCCCGGCCACCGCCTCTGCACCGACTACACCGACGCCGACCCCGCCCTCGAGAAAGACTTCTACCTCCTCCGCCATACCAGCTGCCCCGCCGTCCTCACCGAAAACCTCTTCATGGACAACCACGAAGACTGCGACTTCCTTCTCAGCCCCGAAGGCCAACAGGCCCTCGTTGACCTTCACGTCGATGGCATCACCGCCTACCTCTCCACCCTCTAACGTAGAATGCCCGGCCCCGCCGAGCATTCTCGCTTTTGTTGTCCACTCCTGTCCATCCTGTCCACTCCGTCCACCGGAGTCCAAGGTGGACAAGTTGTTGTTACCATGTCAAATTTATGACTTCCGGAAAGTTGTTCAAGACCTTTCGTGTGGCACTTCCTATCCAGATCTTCTTTCTGCCGATTTCTTTGGTCCCGTATAGGGCTCCAGTGTAATCAAGTACATAGTAGAGTGCACCTCCTTTCAAGTATCTGACTCTGCCAAGAGAAAGCTTAACTCTTTCCAGCGTGTTCTTTCTCAGTAGACGGAATCTAACCTGATCTTTCCTATTTGCTGCGAATTCCAGGATTGCAATCGTGCAGGCTGGCATCTCATACCAGCTGGACGGCTGTTCGTTTGCGACTACATAGTACCAGGTACCGTCAATCTTACTGAATGTCAACTCTCTTGTGCTCATTTTCTTTCTTCTTGTCTTGGATGGCTGCATAGATGCCAACTCCTACATATATGACTCCTGTGATAGCATCAATTACGGACCATGCTTCTTTGTCGTGAAGATAAACTGGAATGAACGGATTGAACAAAAGGGCGATCACAGCGAAGAGAATTACTCCGAAGTTGATTTTGTCACCTTGTGCATAGCTCCCCATGGCAACCAGACAACTGCTGATGAAAACAACGATTCTTAAGAAAGTGTAGTATCCAATAGGAAGATCTGCGATTCCAAGGAAAAGGAAGGCTGCGGGGATAAGGAATATCCAGATCATAGTCTCGTCATTTAGAAGGACCAGATGGAAGTTCCGAAGGAAGAACTGCTGTGAGAAGAAGTGGTCGTGCCGAAAATATCGGTAGAGGTGGTGCTGCCGCCGATGCTACGGCCATAGGCGTCACGATGAGTAGAGTGGGTGTTGCCGAAATAGTCGGTCGAGGAAGTCGTCGAACCAGTGCTGTAGCCATAGGCGTCGCGGCGGGATTCAGTGGTATTTCCAAAGTAGTCGGTGCTCATGGAAGAGGTGCCGGTGGTGTAGCCGTAAGAATCACGATGGGTTGTCTGCGTGTTGCCAAAGTAGTCAGTGGAAGAGGTGGAGGTTCCAATGGTGTAGCCGTAGGCATCGCGGTGAGTGGTCGTTGTATTTCCGAAATAATCGGTAGAAGTCGTGGACGTACCGGTAGTGCGGCCGTAAGCATCACGGTGGACAGTGGTGCGGTTACCGAAGTAATCGGTTGTGGAAGTGGAGGAGCCGACATAGACCTGGGCGAAGGAGGTGAAGGAAACGGCTACCATTGCAGCGATGAGGGTGATGATCTTTTTCATGATGTAGTGTTTTTATTTTGTTAAACTTTGTTCCTTGTTTTGGTTATATATGTCAGCCATCGAGGAAAGGTAACCCGGGTAACCTTACTTTTTTCAAAAAAACAGCCGGAGTCAAAAACTCCGGCTGTAAGATCATTCTTTATGCTTCATTCATTCGCGGTTAAATCCACTTGAAGCTGTTGAATACCCGATCGAAATCATCCTTCCATATACTGGACTCTTTTTCTCTATATGATAGAACAAGTTTTACCATTTCGTTATTATTCTGGAAAATGGCTATTCTGCAAACAACCGGGATAGAAGGATCAAAGTTGTTCCCTGTCCGTCTATAGTCTATCTGAATACATTTTGCCCCGTTAATAGTTGACCACTTATATGTATAACTGCCCATCAACCTGGCAGCAGGACCGATGCATCCCTCGACCAATTCGTCAAGAACGCCCTTCCACTCGCTGTCAAGGGTTTCTGTATCGGTGGCTTTCATGAAGTCTCCATATGATCCTTTCAAGTATTGAATCATAATCCGGCAATACTGATCAAGGGCTGTTTTCTCTCTTCTGGAAAGACCCTTCTGCTGAAAAATGATATTGTCGTCATTCTGCGTCAGATTCAAACTTTTCAGGGACTTGGAATACTCATCTTCTTCACCGCGCAGTTCTACAGTGGAGGGAACTGAAATCTGGAAAGAGCTGCCTGCGGAATATTTGGTCCATCCGTCAGGTAAGGATTCTTCCTGCTGTTTTAAGTCAGGGGTTTGGACAACAGGTTCCGGGGCTTCTGCACTCGATGATGAAATGGAATGGAATGCCGCAAAGAGAATCCCAATTAATGTCATTACCAAAGCAACAACCAAATATGGCTTTGCTCCATCCAGAGCGCCCTTGGCAGCATTAGCCGAATCTTTCTTCAGGTTTGCATAAAACTCCTTGACATATTCCTCGGCCGCCATTCTTGCCTTTTTGATATCCTGCCTGAGCTGGTCGTCTTGAATATCATAATCATTATCTTCTGAGGCAGATGTTTGTTTCGAAGAATTCTTAGGGTTGGCATATTGATAGGACTGATACTCTTTATCATAACGTGCCCTTGTATCCGCATTGCTGAGGATTGAGTAAGCCTCGTTGATATCTTTCATCTGTTCGGTGGTATCCCTGTCGGGATTCTTGTCCGGATGCCATTTGAGTGCTTGCATACGGTAAGCAGCTTTGATCTGCTCAGGCGTCGCATTCTCAGGAATTCCCAGTATGCTATAGTAGTCCTTGAACATGGTGCTTACCTTTTTTCTATATCTGAGCCAGTATTATCATCATTGTCGTTCTTTTTCCAGACGGCCTTCAATGCTCCGATCAACCCGGCAAATGCGATAAGGCCGAGCATACCAGGCGTGCTGTGTCCTGCGTCGCCACGAACACCAACGATGACTGCGAAAAGGAAGAAGAATACGACGATTGCTACAATCGTTACGATGATTTTGGATGTCTTTTTCATGATTCTATGATTTAAATTGTTAAACTTCATTGCTTTGTTCAAACCTATATGTCGAAGAATCATGAAAGGTAACCTCTGCGTAGTCAAAGATTATTCTTCTTGAAGAAATCGTGCTTTAGGGTGTCTTACAGCCACTATTCTTTTCAATTCTTCCATATCTGAGGGTTTCATATTACGTCCGCAAATAACAGACACAATACAACCTTCAGGTAATTGTATGTTTCTTTCGACTTCGTAGTCTATTGCACTGAGTGGCCATGTTATGTTCAGTCGATACTCTCTTTCGAACTCCCAATGCCTTTCTTTGAAAAAAACACGTTTTTCATATTCGACCTCAGGGCTATCTACCCAGATATAAATCGCGGGCAATTTATCACAATATGTTATAGGCCCGCCTCCCCCCGATATCATAGCCAGTTTCGCAGAGTCGAATCCTACGCAGAATCCTGTATGTTCCTTGGCATATTCGTCCCACATTCGTTCATTTGACGGATCAGCCGTAACGCTCAGTACACCATGGCACTTGCAATAGTCAGAAAAAAGAGCTTCTATGAGACTTTCTCGAGTCGTTTCATCCATTATTGGCGCTGTTGACAATTGATTGCGGACATATAGTACTCGAGCTTCGATAGGCATCCAGGGCATTTCTTTCAGAGACTTATTCCAATAATGCTCTCTGACAATTTCTTCTGTTGGAAAAATCTCTTCTGGGTGGCAGTCTTTTTTGTCCGGAAACGTGTTAGGAGCCGCGAAAAAAACACAGTTATCTATCAGGATCTTTCGATGAAATGGATTCTCAAACTCCCGGTACTTATAAAGTACCGGTGGCAGCTTTAAAGACCTCATATCAGAGGTTCCTATTATGCTAATTCCCAATTGCTTATTGCCAATTTAATCAAGTAAGATAAAAGAGGCCCAATAGTAAGAAGAGTCATATCTCTTATACTTGGGGATTGACGTTGATTGCGTCTTAGCTCGTTCCTCAAAAGTTTTACGAACTTCTAATTGGGCGGCCTTAAAGGCATCTCGTTTCCTCATACCTTTTACATAATTCTGATAAAAGGCTTGCATCATCAGGCTAGTCGCTTCATCATCTACTTCCCATAAGCTCATAATAATGGAGTTAACTCCAGCAATTTTGAAGCTTCGCTGGATACCATATACTCCATCACTCCCTGAATCTCCTAACGCGGATTGACATGCCGATAGTATTAATAGGTCAGTAGAGTCTAGTTCCATACCCAGAATCTCGTCTGCTGTTAAAACTCCATCTTCTTCGCCATTGGGAACGTCTGCTCCCTTCCATGCGTTATTGGCCCCAGAAAAGATAATTCCTGAACGCAACCCAGAACTAATATATGATGAACTTTGTTCCCTATTAAAGTAGTTAATTCTCATCGCATCTGTATTGTTAAAGTAGAAGCCATGCGTGGCAAGATGTATTAATGAGACATTCTTGGAGGAAAGCGATTTAAACACTTCTTCAGAGCCATCAGCCTGGGTGAAGACCTCGACCTTTATGTTATTTGAGGAAAGAAGTGATGAAATACTATTCACCTCATCCTTCGTTCCTGATAGATGGTCCCATTCTCCTCGAAGTGCTCGTAACTGGGAATAACCTTGCTGTGTGAGTTCACTTTCAGATTCATCATTGTCGTTTAAAGCAAGCTGCATGTTGCGAGTGTGCCCCGTTGTGTAGTTATAGTCAATATCTCCAAAAACAGCCGCTGTAGTGACGAAACCATTGTTGTGATTGCAGATTTCTTCAGTACTTGAAAGCCTTACCATGTTGTATCGTTCAAAAAGGCATTTGCTCTTTTCGTCTTTTCTTAAGGCTTCAAGACTGATTGCGTTTATTTCTGCATATGGAGAAAAATAAACTGTCTTAATGCCCTTTAATTCTTGTTCGATGGGCTCCCATAACCTATTGTATAGTTCATTAGTATTACCTTCAAATATGTCATAAGCAATGGAATAGCCATTAGACTGACGTGTTTTTGATAGCAACCCCTTCAATTCTGATTCAGGGGTAAGACGAATGATCTTTGGCGCTTTTTGATCTTTTTTTAGAATGATGGCAGATAGGACAAAATCATTAATCTCCGTATCGAGTGACAACGTATATTCTATGGCTATCTCTCCTTTTTTCAAAGAGTTTTGGACATCCTTCCAACTATGTAGCGAGACTATCTCTGTAAATTCGGGATGCAAGGAATATTGGTATATAAAAGCCCTTTCTTTTTGCGCCAAAGAATCCGAACCTGTAATTTGTGCGTGTGTATACTCAGCATATAGCTGTTTTAGTAGATCATCCTCCGAATTGCGGATGTTGTTCTGGACAATATTACGCATCCGCTTTAGGATACCTTTATGGAATATCGCGGCATCATACGAGATATCGGCCATATTTGAATTGATACGCAAATCATTTGTCGTAAAGGTTTCCAAAGTGAACGAATAGTACTTATCCCAATAATTGGTTCTGGACAAATCTGATAGCCTGGATGTAGTAGAAAAGAAGTCTTTCTCTACAACTCCCAGTTCTTCCCTTAATACAGACTGAGCCAATTTTATATC
Organism: uncultured Bacteroidales bacterium; assembly: GCA_900320545.1. Lineage (GTDB taxonomy): Bacteria > Bacteroidota > Bacteroidia > Bacteroidales > UBA932 > Cryptobacteroides. Next base: position 138,866 of record ONSU01000009.1, read on the forward strand.
TCCATCATGTAAAGCGTTCTCTATTTGGCAATCCATAGCTTGCAGTTTCCATCTGGGCTGTACATAATTGGATTTCATATAGTCAAAGACTTTATTAAGTAACTCTTTAGACTGTTTATACTTACCGCCGGCGGCATAAACAGAAGCAAGGTTAAGCGCATCTGTAAAAATCCATGTTGTATCTAATTGCTTAATAGCCGTATAGGCTCTCTCGGCCGTTTCTAAGTCCTTGGCATTGCTTGCCAACTCGCTATAAAAGAATGTTTTTGCAGATAAGCTAGGCTTTTTATTGTCTTGACATGAAGCATCTTCTTTTACCAATCTTTCGGCTATAGAAAGGTACTCTTCCGCCTGTTCTTTGTCGAAAGGTTTATAATACCGTGATGCCAGAATCAATTGATTCAGCAATTCATCTACACTCTGGAATGACTTATATTGGTCATAGCCAATGAATTTTGATGCAAGCATTCCCGCAGGTACAACAGTGGCCGCAAGAAGATCATTGTTACCAGCCCTCCAGGCGAGAAAGCCGATTCTGCTTGCAACTTTTTCCGTCATTTCCTTCGCATCTAATTCTGATACTACCGTGTAATAATTGAACAAGAACGAGACGGCATGTTCTAAATATCCGCGTTTCTCTATTTCTTCTGAAACTTCACATACCACATCATAATAGAGATCATCCGTAGCGTTCCATCCATTCTCTTCCAGAACATTGAACAATTCATCTCTGCAGCGCTCCATATCGGAAACTCTGTTGAAATAAACATTAAGAAACAACTCACTACGGTAAGTTAAAGCTTTAGGAGGCAATAAGTGTTCTAGGGTATGCTCTAAGTTTGCTTTACCGTTGGATATGCTATAATCGTTAGCTCTTTTTAGGCTGAAACGATATAGTGAGTCAACATAAGCCTGTCCGTACTTTTTCGAAATAGAATCCACTGCTTCTCGCCAAATATGAATAATATCAAGATTCTCCTCATAAGGCAGATGTGGATTGTCTGCAAAATCCATTTCTCCCAATGCGAAGTTAGTGCTTGCTGCAATGGGAATTTTATATGCTGTGTATGCTTGGTCGAAAGTGAGAAAGGTTAAACTATCAAGTTGCCCATATTCTTCAATTGCACGTAACACCCCTTTAGTTTTGAACCTTATAGACTTGGGATGATCGTTCATTAAGCGACTTGCAATTATATACTGATAATCTATAGTCGTAACATCATCACTACCATATTTAGGCGTCTCATTCAGTGTACTCAGAAGTTGTATGGATTCGTCAAATAAATCTAATGCCGGAGCGGCAATATCAGCATGCCAGCAGTTGCTTGCCAAGTTATACACAATACTATATTTCCATTCGTCATAAGACTGATCTTGTTTACCATTCTTTAACGAAGCATAATACACCTTATCATTGAGTTGGAGAAAGTAATCATTGAAGCTTAAAACTGAATTCAGGCCATCAGAATTCATAGCCCTTAATGATTCGAGAAAAACATCTCTACAATCGATGATATACAAAAACTCATTTAATAAGTCTGGGTTTTTCTCAATTATTGAAAGGCTCTTTTTGAACTGACTCAAACAAGTTCTGCTGTCTCCCTTCTTACGCGCGACATCCGCATTATCACAGTACTCTACAATTAGTTCGGAATACAAATTGACTCTGGACATAGAGTCACAAACGCTGATATTTGAATTATAGAAATTTAACCCATCGTGGATGATTCTCTCTGACTCTGTACTATTACCAGTATGCCAAGTCGCTTCTGCTTTTTTCCAGTAAACGTAGCAGCGCTCATTGTAAAAATTATAATTGTCGTTCCCTTTAGGATGATCTTTTAGAAAATCTTCCGCGTATCCCACGATACGGGTAATCGACACATAATCTTCTAATTTACTACAAGTGGCAATCAAACCTTTTAACGAACTATATCTTATATCATAATTATCTGGAGACACGCTGTAAGAAAGATTACTTGCCTCTTCCAAAAGTTCTTTCGCCTCTTGAAGGTTATTCACCGAATAAAGGTCAATACCTTTGCAACACATCGCATATGCATAATTTGCTGATTTCCCTTCCGTTTTTTCTACCTGAGAGAGAATCGTATCATATACTCTTTTGGCTTCTTCAACCCTCCCTTCTGCTGTAAGCCCCTGCGCTCTGATTACTTCTTGGTTCACCCAATCAGCCAAATACGGAGACTCATTCTCAACCCATTCTATTACTTTTGGTCTATTCTTTACAATATCCAGTTCTTTAATATGTGTCAAGAAGTCTTGCGCAGACGAAAAATCATAATTTAGAAAAAGGTTATTGTCTATCCTCCAAATCAAATCGATGATTCTGTCATCATTAAGCCTGTTTTTATCAATCAATCGAGGAATAATACCATCAAATAGTGCGTAGTTACGATAGTAAACAGCATGGTGCCCTTTCATTAATTCTATGTCCTCTTTAGAGAGCATAGGAAATACACGATACTCTTGAGTAAGATTGCTAACAGACTCTGCAACTTCTCGATATAATGAGGCCGTATAGTTTTCTTCAATGTATGAGCATATTTTGCCCCATTCAGTTAATATATAGTCCGAATCACTTTTGGGGAGAACTGGAATGAAAGTGCTGGTTCTTACTGATCCCTGGGGGTCTTTATAGAAATAACGAAGATAATTGGTGGTCACGTAGGATAAGAGGATGATGTCAGAAAGATCTTGTTTGAGCGTTGCTAGATCAGCATCTCTCTTTTCATCAATCTTAAATTTATACCAAAAGGCATCGAACGCTTCTTTGAAATAGTTCTTCTCATAAGCAGCATAAGAGGCATACCAGCCAATAGCATATGATTGATACTCTAATGACACTTCGGGATTCTGGCTATTATGATATGCTGTTTCTACATAGCAGTAATACGCATCAAGGTCGTTCTTACCATATGCGTCTGAAGCATATGTAAGAGGCATCGCGATAGCATAGTCCGAGGGAGAAATATAATCCTCTTCTCCTTTTGAGACAAATCTCTCATATCCTTTGCGATCTGCAGCAACTCTTGCATTGGCAACAGCAATGGCCCCTTTTAAATCACCCTCCTGTATTTTAATCTTGATGATCTTATTGAAGAACTCATCATCAAGAATGTACGCTGAAACGATATTACTATTAGAATCCAATATGTTTTGAGCTTCATTATAATACCCTTCAATTTTGTTGACTTGGCCCTTATCTGCTGCTTCTACTGCTAAAAAACGCAAGACAGATAGATATCTATCACATATGGTCTTTTTATCGGCATCATTGAGTAGGCCAACACTCGCATATGCCTCTTTAATTTGCTTATAAGCAATTTGTAGATTACCTAATTCCGTGTTAATCTGTGAACACAATGAAAGATTAATGATATATGTACTCGGGTTCTCTTTATTCTTCTTTGATACTGACAGTGCCTCATTAGCGTACTTGATTGCATCTTTTAACTTATTGTCCCCCATACTACTTATCGACAATCTCTGATAGAAATATGCCAAAAGATCATACTGTTTGGGATATAGTTTCTTTGCGAGAGCAAGGCCTTTGCTGGCCACCTCATAGTCTTGTTGGAAATCATGACAAGACTCACAAATTATAGCAAAAACGAAAGCATATTGTGTGATTGTTTCTTCATCTCCGCCTGCAATAGCATCTCGATAGAGCTGCTCATACTTAGGATAGAAAGCCTTGATACTCAATGTGTCGCCTTGATAAATATACTCTGTGAGTAATTGGACGTCTTTTTCAAAGACATCCTGTGCCTTCAATCCATAGTTTATGACTAAACTGAAGAGTAGAATTAACGCAAATTTCCTCATATCTAATTGTGGCCGTATACAATTGTATAACTCTAATCAAGCATAATAAAAGCAGCCCAATAACGTGGATCTGCGTATTTCTTGCGGACCTCATTCTGCGCTGCGGAGAAGGAGTCCCGCTTGCTCTTTCCCTTCACCAGATTGCTGTAGAAGGTCTGCATCATTAATGATGTCGCCTGGTCATCGACTTCCCACAGGCTCATAATGATTGTGTTCACGCCTGCATTTTTGAATGCCCGTTGAAGGCCAAACACTCCTTCATCAGTAATCTCACCAAGTCCTGTCTCACAAGCGGAAAGGACAACCACATCACATCGGTTCAGATCCAATGAGGATATCTCTGCAGCCGTCAACACGCCGTCTTCTACTCCTTCAGGGATAGCTTCGCCTTTCCAAGCTTTATTTCCACCTGCCAGAAGGAGGCCGGATCGTTGCAGCGGAGATGAACCTGTTTCGGTACTATGATTAGCGAACGGATTTGATGCAAAGAAATCACTTCTTTCCGCTTGGGATTCAGTCATATAGAATCCATGGGTGGCTATATGTAAGATACCAAAATTGTTGCCTGATAATGCTTTGAATGATTCTTCGTTACCTTTACCAGAAGTATAAACATCGCAAGCAATCTTGTTTTTAGAAATAATAGATGAAATCTGGTTCACTTCTTCCAGAGTGCCGGGCAAGTAATCCCATCCTTTGCGTGTCGCTGAGTTGTCAAAACCTCTGAAGATGGCTGGATGGGATGATATTGTTCCACGTACACTTCGACTCTCAGCAATCATGGTCTCATCATCTTCATCATACTTAAGGCCACCGTACAGTACTGCACTTGAATACTTGTGCTGAGACCCCTTCCCACACAACTCGCGAGTTGATGTCAGCCTTATAACATTGTATACACCATCAAATCGTTTTTCACCATTATACAGGTGTTCAATTGCCATTTTGTTAATATGGCCCGCTGGCGCAAAATAGATTATCTTTGCACTTGTAAAGTATGGGATCAGTGGCTCCCAGAGTAGCTTAAATGCATTTTCCGAGGCCGCAGTCTCGCCATAAAGCCGGTCTGGAGACAAAGAGATAAGTTTCTCTAAATCTTCCTTTTTACAAAGTGGAACATACTTTGGCTCCTTCCAGTCATGCCTGGCAACCATTGCTGCATAATACGACGTGTTGTCAGAATAATTGAGGAAAGAAACAAACTCAATGGCCACCTCATTGTTTGCAAGCGCATTTTGAATGTCTGAATAAGTATAGTTCAAGCCATCAGTGAAGCCACCGTTTAGCCTCAGATAAACTGTTAGCTCGCGCTCTAACGCAGAGGATTGCGCCTTGGCATTATCTGTAGAGAGCCCATCAAATTCCGGTATTCTTTCGCCGTTTAAGAATCTATTTAAACGCTGAAGCCTCTCATACTGAGAGATAATCTCTTCGTTCCCGCTGTCGTATACCGCCTTGGCATAGCTAATGGCAGTACCAAGGAGGAGGCCTTTATTGAAAAGAAGGAAGTTGTACAACTGAATGTCTTGTTTTCCTTCTTGCCGCGATGAAAAAAGAATACTCTGGGTTTGAGAAAAACGAGGACCTGATATGAGAGATTCTCGTTCGCTGCTATTAAAGAAAGCAGCATTCGTAAGATACTGGCTTTTGTATGATTCAGTTAAAACAGGAATTAAATCTTCTGTCTGTGAATTATCAAGGAAAGACGCCATTCCAAAATACAAAAGACCATTATGGTACTGGATACTTCCTTTGGCACCAGCCTTGTCTAATAAATTAAGAGCATATCCCAAGTAAGGCTTGCCATTAGGCAATCCATTAATTAGAAAAGCGTAACCGATAGAGCCATATAGAGAAGCCGCCACGTCAGTTTCTTCCCAATGGTTTCCTTTGAGCTTTGCCTCGGCAATATTTGCGAGGTCGGCCACTTTGTCGCCATTCTTTTCGACAGCATATACCGTCAGTAAATTTGTGTAAGCATGTATGCAATATGGGCTATTGAACTTCTCTAAAATCGGGATAGCGGCCAATAATAGCTCTTTCGACTTAGTGTAATCTCCTACATATTGATACATCAGCCCCAAATTTTGGAGAATCATTCCGTACTTCTCACTGTTTTCTCCAAAAACATATCTATAACAATCAGCTGCTTCTTTACAACTGTTAATGGCCTCAGGGTAATTAGAAACACTTGTATAGAACAACGATTTATTCTGCTCGGTTGTTCCATACATCACGTGAAGTTTACCATAGTTGGTAAGAACGGTTTGGCTCGCCAGGTCGAAGATTGCAATGGCATAACTGTTCAATCCTAGATCATTGTAACAGAGCCCCAAATCATTAAGGACGGTAATATATTGTATGGAGTAGTTGTCTCCATTGTTTTCAAGAGCCTGTTTGGCTTGTTCAAACAATGCACCAGCACGTTTTAAATCGCGTTTTTGTTGATAATACAGTAGTCCGAGATTCAGTAAAGGAGCATAATCATTTCGACCAATTAACCGATTATCTTCAATTGCCGCTAAAAGTGCTTTTTCCGCTCTCTGAGTGTCAGTTGTGGTATACGCCATCCCTTCAAGGTTATGGATGGCTGCCGTGAAGAGAAGACTATCTGCTTTGCTCTCAAAAGCGCATTCTCCAGAGTTAATAATCTTGATGCAGTCTTCAATTCCTTCTATTGCCTCGTTATGCTGGTCAATGGATTCGTGCTGGTTGGCAATTTGGAATGTATACATTAATGCCTGTCTGCTATTCTTCCCATACAGTTCGGCAGTCAAATTCCCCCAGTCTTGAGCGGCCTTGGCGTGTTTAGCAAACTTGTACAAATAAGTCAGGCATTCGCATTTGAGGGCCAGGTATGACCAATAATCCTCTGTCTTTGTTAGATTAAGACTGAGTGCAAGGCTCTCATATTGGTCATATAACGAATACTCGTCAAGATAATTATTAGTATTGTGATAAGCGAGTATCATATCGTCCAAGAGGGAGAGATATACTTCAGTTTTTTCTTCACCTCTGGCTTGGTAGATCTCGGAGAGTTTAGAACCGTGCAAGATGACTTCCGGGTACCTTTTGAAAGCGATGCCTAAACCAACTAAATTCTCATATTCTTTTACATATAGCGAGTCTGAAACGCAATCTACTCCAGCCTTGTTGTCCCGGTTTTCTATACTTGTCAAAAGCGTGAGGTTTGTGCGTTCGGTTGAGTCAAAATCTCCGAGGCTATAATAACAGTATCGCAACGACGAGAGTTCTGCCAAATACTCTTCAGAAGTATCTCCCTTAAGTTGTTTAGTTGCCTCCACACTCTTCTGATGCCATTCTACACTTGCTTCGTAATCTTTAAGGTTTTCATACCCAAGCCAGATCCCTTGATATGCTACTAGTGCATTAGGGAACTCTTGTAATAGTTGATTCTTCTCTATGATGCCGATACTCTCCTTAAAGGCATCAATGGCAGATGTATAATTGTTTAGGTGTGAAAAGTATGTTAATCCAAGAAGATAATACGCATTTGCCAATCCTGCTTCGCCAAGTGTATTGCCTTTCCATTCTTTATCAATCCATGGCTTTGCATAATTGATATACTTCTGCATACTTGTCGCTGCAAGTATCCAATTTTGTTTGTCCCAGTAATGCCAAAAGAAATTCCAAAATAGATTGAAATAGATAAAGGAATCTTTCGCGTTTATGGTTTCCAGGATTCGTTGGACTTTTTTATAGCAATCAAATTGGTATTGCTCTCCTTTAAAATCAGATACATTTCCGAGACGCCAAATGTCTTCGGCATATTCGAGAGAGTTTTCCCCATACTTCCCCTTTACTATATCTGCGTGAATCAAGCGATACTTATTTGCGTCCTCATTCTTTTGTTCGCCGAAAGCAGCCTGGATTGCTTGTGACAAAGCATCCAGATACCTGTCATCTGTTTCGCCATACTGAGCTTTAACTTGTTCAGACTGTGCAAGCAGTTCAGTAAAAGATTGTGCCCTTAGTGAGTGCCCTAACAGAAGAGCAGTACAAGTCAGGATGACAGGTATCAGACGCTTCATAATTATTTGATTTTAATGCCATAAAACTTCCAACTGCTTGTTGTAGTCGGTTCACACAGGTCTATAGACGTGACCGAGGCCGGCAATGCCGGGAAGTACAGGACAAACTCTTTGGTTTGCCCGAACTCGATTGAAGTCTTGCTCGGTGAAATGGCGCAATTCTCCGTATCGATAAGGGCGTACTTTTTCCCGGTAGTCTTGTCCTGAATGTAAGTATTCTTGTCGATGTTGTACCATCCACCGGTATACTGAGTGTTGCGCCAGGACATATAGATCGCAGTTCCTTTTGAGGTGATCTCAATACCGTATATTTCAACAGCAGTATCACCCTTCCTCGCAATCTCAGGATAGTTGACGTGAATCGGATAACCAGCGGGGTTGGCGGCTGCAGCTCGTGCGGGTGTTGAAGCGGGTTGCGAGGTTGAAGTCCTGGCACCTTCATTGTTGGCCACCACCATAACAGTACATGGAATGACAGCTTTGCACTTCTCGCTGAGAGACATCGTGGAAATCTGGCTTGACTTGTCGAGGTTCAAAGAAGCCCCTGAACGAGATGCCAGTTCTACGAGATAGCTTAATTTAACCCCATAACTGACATTGTCCGCTCCAGTATGCTTCGCTGATACGATGCCAATCAATTCGCCGTTGTCATTGAAGAGGGGGCCACCACTGTTGCCCGGCTGGACTGGTGCTGAAATCTGATACTGTGAAGGGTTGCCTTGGAAACCGCTCCGGGAGCTGACAACTCCCGTAGTAAGCTTGATTTCCTCTCCCATAGTATCCACAAGAGGGTATCCTAGGACAAAAACGCCCATTCCTACATCTTCAGCTGCTTTCTTGAAGCCATACTTAATGGCGGGGAAACCAGAGAAAGAAGGATCTGTCACCTTGACGATAGCCAAGTCGTTTGTAGCATCTGTCGTTATGACCTCTGCCTTGTATTTGGCCTTTGTCTCTGGAAAGTATATAAACAAATTTGTCGCCCCATCCACTACATGGTGGTTGGTGGCGAACACTTTACTGCCCAATGCAATACCTGAACCAGACCAGGCTGCCGGCTGTTGTTGTTCTCGCGGATTCTGGTATCCACGGTGGCTTCCTTCCCTGGAATTGTATCCTTGGCCATAACAAATAAGGGTTAAGGAAATAGCCACTATAGTCAGTATAATCCTTTTCATACTTCAAAACATTAAAGGGGCGGAATCGGCTTCCGCCCCTAATCACCCTATGTGGGCTTTTTTAGTTGGTCCAGATTGCGAAATTGTTGTACAGGGCACCCCTGTTAACAACCTTGATGATGAAGGTCCCAGTCCAAGCCGGTACCCAGCGGACTACGCACTCATCGGTGTAATCAGTGTCACTGCCAATGAGATTTCCGTTTGCATCGTAGACATAGAGGTCAAGATCCGTATCACCATCACCGGACACACAGACTTCGGCAAGTTCGCTGGCCCAGAATTTCACCTGATAGGAATTGACATCTTTTCCGTAAACCCTGTCCTTCTGGCCTTTGGGACCACCAACAGCACCGCGTGTAGAACCACTGGCAATAGACTTTTCCACTTGCTTTACGTAGGCAAGAACGACTTTGTCTTTGCCCGCAAACTTCTTTGCATCGACCAGCAATTGCGCAGGGTCGAAACTGACCGAGTTGTCTTTGTCTGCAACGGTCTCGGTGCGACCTCTCTCAGCCTCGATATCCATAGGCTGTGTCTTGGTCTCCGCAAAGATCTTTGCAGCCTCTACAAGGGCAGTTGCAGAATAATTGGCATAGCCGTACTTAGCAAGGCCGGCAGCGGTCTGCAGCGCAGACATCTCAGGAGAAGCAGCCTTATTGGATTCCGGCTTCTCCTCTTGTGCGAATGCAGCAATCGAAAGGCTGCAAAGGCAAGCGATAAGAATGTACCTTTTCATATGTTGGTTTTTTTTAGAAAATAAGAACTTTTCATCTAATTTATCGCATCTAACAGCACAAACGAAGCATAATAATCAGGTCTATCATAAATGCCTCCTTTGTATTTTCTAAGACTATCCTGTGCTCTCCGGAAAGCACTGTACTTGCCTTGTCCTTTTGAGAGGTTTTCATAAAAGCGGGTCATTAAGATTTTCGTTGCCTCATCATTAACCTCCCAAAGACTCATCACTATTGATTGAACACCAGCTTTTTTAAAACCACGCTGTAGGCCAAACACACCGTCACCCTTGATCTCGCCAAGTCCGGACTGGCATGCAGAGATTACCACCAAATCAGCGCCACGCAAGTCTAGTCTGGCAATCTCTTTTGCGGTTAGGATGCCATCTTCTATGTCTTTGGGGATATCCTTTCCGGAAAAGGTGTTTTGTGCCCCAGCAAAAAGGAGCCCGGAACGGGTTAGCGCTTTATCTTCATACGGCATATCACTATCGGTTCCTATCATAAAAGATAGCCTGTTATCATGGTGTTGAATTGCTTCGCGATAGGCCCAATAGAACCCATGGGTAGCAATGTGAATAACGTCCAAATTCAGACCATTAAGCGCTTTAAAGGATTCCTCGGTCCCATATTCACCCTCCAACAACACATTATTTACTTTCATCTCTGTCATCTTCGATGAAATCGCATCTGCTTCTGCTTTAGTACCAGGTAAATAATCCCAATTCCGTCCTCTTTTGGAATACAAGCTATCCGCTAGCATACCAATTCTGGTCGCATACATTGCTAATCTTTCTGAATAGGATTCTTCTCCTGTTAGGCGAGTCGTGGGAGTAACATCATAACGAATACCTCCATAGACAACAGCATTAGTGATTGAAATCGCTCTATTCTTTTTTACAAGTTCTCTAGTGGATGTTAAGCGATAAAAGTTTCGCTTTTCATTGATTAGTCTCACGCCGTCTTTTTCTACAAGGTACTCTATCCCAATATTATTAAGTTCCCCAGCTGGTGAGAAATAAACATTTTGAACGCCTTTAATCTCATCTTGTAGTTTTCCAAAAATTAAATCTGTCAGGGCCGTTGAAGTATAATACCGGCTTGGCTTTATCGCTGCGAGTTCCTTGCTGTTGAATAGTTCTATCAAATGTGGTTCTGTGTATCCTTTTCTAAGGGTCAATGCAAGATAGAAAGTAGTATCCTGATATGTGTATGTCTCGAATTCGATAGCTATGTCTTTCTTTCCCAGTGTCTTTTGAACGTCAGTCCATTTCAAGGCCAGATTTCTCGTGTAATCGCCGAACGCCTTGCTTCTTTTCAACAAAGCCTTCTGGGACTCTTCTATTTCATTACGTAACGAATCAATCTGTCCCTTTCCTCCGATGGGATCCTGATAGATATCATCAAGACGGCTGCGACACTCTATAACGTGATAGAAAAGATTTAAAGATTTACTATCGCCACTTTCCAGGATCAACTTTCGTATCTCTGTTTCTGCATTCAATAGAAGACCTTTACCTAGAAGCGCACCATCATAAGCTGTGCGACACATTTCTGGAGATGCCATTACTGAACTATAGAGAAACAAGTCGTCCGTAAAAAAACCACTATATTGATTCCAAAACAACTCTCGCTGAGACTCAGTCAAGAAAGAAAATGTGTTTGTTATAAATGAAGATGAGGCCTTTGCATAAGAGGTAAAACATTCTGTCGCTTTGGAGAAATCGTCAAGTTCATAATAGCAAACACCCACATTATAAAGTCCCCTTCCATACTCGGGATGCTCCGCGCCTAGGGCGTTCTTATAAACTTCTAAGGCCTGTTGGTGCAAATCCAACGATCTATGGTAATCGCCCAACGTTTGATAGCACGCCCCTAAATTGTTAAGGTTCACAGCATAAGCAGGATGTTCCTTCCCAACGGAAGCTTCATGTATTCTTAAGGCTTGCTGATAATAAACAAGAGCGTCTTGGGTTTTCTCTTGATCATGAAGGCATCCACCGATGTATAGCAGCGTGGCCGCGTATCCAGTATGCTCCTTGCCAAGAGTTTTCTCTTTGATATTTAAAGCACGTTGGTGGTTTTCAAGCGCTTTTTCGAAATCGCCAAGATTAGAATAACAAAAACCAATAAAATCAAGGGTCTGTGCATTATCTGAATAATCGTAGCCAAATAGATCTTCATAGATCCTCAAAGAGTGACAATGGTATTCCAATGCATTTAAGTAATCACCAAGGTCGGAATAGCACAGCCCGATATTATTCAGGCTCGTAGCATAATCTATATGATTCTCTCCGATTGTCTTTTCTTGAATTGACAAAGCCTGCTGATAGTAATCTAATGCTTTCGCATAATCAGTTAAGCAATAATGACATAAACCGATGTAATTAAGAGTCTCCGCATAAACGGGGTGTTCACTGCCTAGGGTTCTCTCTCGTATAGATAGAGCTTGTTCGTAGCAATCTAAGGCCTGAGAGTAATCTCCTAACTCATAATAGCAGACACCCATGTAGCTTAAACTCCATGCTAAATCTGGGTGCTCTCCACTGAAAATGGTTTGTTGAATCGTTAACGCCTGCCGACAGTATTCCAGGCCTTTTGAAAAATCGCCAAGATAAGCATAACAAATCCCAATATTATCCAAGCATGATGCATAATCCGAACTCATTCTACCAAGAGTATTCTTGTAGATATCTAATGCCAGAAAATAGTAATCAAGTGCTTCTTCGTCATCGCCAATAATAGAATAACAATTTGCGATATTACTCAAGCTTGTTGCGTAATCTGGATGGTTCTTGCCTAGAAGCATTGCTCTTATCGTTAGTGCTTGGTGGTAGCATTCCAACGCCTTTTCATAATTGCCAAGATCGGAAAGACACATTCCAATATTATTCAGTATACCTGCATAGTCCCGGTGTGTCTTACCGTATTCATTTTCTATGATTGCAAGAGCCTGATAGTAGAACTCCATGGCCTTTTCATAGTCGCCGAGTTCAGCATAACAATTACCGGCTTTATTTAAGCAAATCCCATAATCCGGGTGTGACTTACCAAGAAGTACTTTGCGGGTTTCCGCGACTCCTTCAAAAAGAATAACAGCATTTTGATATTGGCCAGCATTATAAAGCTCGATCCCATGTTGAAATAACGAGTCTGCCTGTTCAATCAGCTTCTGCTCTTGAGAATAGGAAGGTAAAGACAAGAAGCAGCCCCAAAAGACAAACAATAATAATTCGATACGGAAAGACGAGCCGCTCATATAAATCTTACTTCAAACAAGTTTTGGCCTGTTCGGTATATTGGCTGGATGACGAGGCGATAGACTTCAGCATCATCTTTGCCTTGCTCACCTTTCCCTGTTTCATCAGAACGATCGCCTCATACCATTCCAGGTCATATTCCTTCAATTGCAGGACCTGGTGTTCATATTCATCTTCCTCGGTTTCAACAGGCTGAGCAAGGCTATCCAGAACCACCGCTTTTGCTTTCTTAATGGCATCTGTGGCTTTGTCCAGTTCGCCGGAACCGATGAGGTTATATGCCTCCTCGATTATGGTGTCAAGTTCATTACCATCTCTGGCCACAGGAGCAGACAGTTCTGCGTATGCGAGCATTCCGTTGCCCTGCATAGTGTGAAGCGTAGAAGTATAATTCACGCTGCCAACGATGGCAACCACCATTGCGGCGACGGAGGCAAGCGTCCATGCAACCCGTTGACCGGAACTGAAGAACTCACGAATCTTCCCTGTAGCTTGTTTAAAGTAGGTTGACAAGTCGATCACATTATTACTTTCTGCCTGCCGTTCTGCGGCGTGCTGTGTGAGGAAATCCTTCATGGCGACCTTCTGGACAGCATTGGCAATGGCCCTCTGGCACTCATACTCCTCCTTCAATTCCGCATCTGTCGCCAGGTCACGCTCAAATGCAGCCCTTTCGGCTTCAGCCATTCGCCCAAGCAGATAATTGTCTATCCTTTCTTCGGTAGTGATATCGTTATTCATATCTTTCGTTTTCGATAAATGATGCAAAAGCCCCAAATGTAACCTACAAACTCCTGAATTTTGCAACGATGGGTTTCAGTTTCTTAATACATTTGTTCTTCTGCGTCTTCACGGAATCGGCATTGCTATAGTTCATTGCCTGAGCTATCTCGACGCCGGACAACCTGTCCCAATAGAAACGCCGGAGAAGTTCATCGCAGGGAGGAGTTAACTCAGCCACTGCACGTTCTACGAAATCCTTCATCTCTTCATTTTTGCGTTCTGCATCTTCATTCTCGGCGTCCTCTACAATCTGCTTCTGAACCTTGATGTCCAGAACCTCGTCATCTCCTTCTCCCTGGTGATAAAGCTTGACTTTCTCAAACTCATGAGACTTTCTGTCACCGGCCTGCATCTTGCGGATGGCAATACCCAGAAGGTACTGATATAGAGAACTGGTGAGGTTCTCAGGGGTTAGCTTTCCACATAAGATATTGTCATACATCGCCATGTAGGAGTCGTGGAATAAATCCATGGAATACTCTTCGGGCTTCTTGAACTTGTTCCTGAAATACAATACAAACTTAGGATACACCTGATCATAGAATCCGGCCATGGCGGTCTGGTCATTTACGGTGAATTTCCTTATATAATCCTTGTCTGTCATCCCTTAAAACATAAACGAACTTCGCCGACAGGGTTGTCCATCGGCATCCAGGTCCTGAGGGTATCTGGACTTCTCGGATACGGATTTGCTCCATTCCCGCAACAGTTCACTATACTTACAAATGTCAAGTTGTTTTTGCTCGTTAGCAATTATGTAAGATAGCACTCCATAATAATCACCTTCAGGAGTACGATACTCGTAATTGGACTGATATGGTTTGCATGCTGCCACAAAAAGCCACTCTGTCGGCTCTGGCTTCTTTATGATATTGCTATTTTGTCGGGGAAGGATGAACTTATCGCCGGTGCCTCTGACATAGACTTCTTCATCAAGCTGCCCTCTTGAGCCACTTCCGCTGTGGCAGGCATCCGCTATGACAATAATCTTACCTTTCGCTCCCACGCGAACGCGAAGGCGGGTAAAGATTTCATTCAGTTCATCATCTGTCAGGTGATTATTGCCTTCATACACGCCAGGCTCATACTTTTTCTTGGCATCATAGGGAATCCAAGCCTCGTCAAAGCCATCCTCTTCATCACCATTGAGATCGGACACTTGCTGCCCGTGTCCTGAAAAATGGATGTATGCCACATCTCCAGACCGCAGTCTGGCCGCCAAATCATCAAAGGCCTTCAAAATATTGTCCTTGGTAGCGGCAGAATCGAGCAGTTGAAAGATAGCTTCCTCAGGGAAACCTTGACGGATAAGAGTGGGCTTTATGATTGATATGTCATCATTCCCATGGATCTTATTCCAGCCGGAGTCTTCGGGATAGTCTCCGATTCCAATCAAAAGGGCATACCGGGACTGTCCCCATGCATTATTTGCGAAGAGAAGGATGAAAACCAACAATATGCTCTTCCATACTTTTGCCATGCAATTCCCCTAAAAAGCGGATAAAATTAATAAAAAACGTCGACAAGGCCATAAAAAACTTGCTGATTATTTACACAAACACAGTCAAGCAAAATATAAAAAGATAAAAAGCGGGTTACCTTTTGACTGTTCTGAGCATAACAAGATGAGAAAACAACAATAGCATCATGAAAAAGATAATCATCACATTAGTTTCCTGCCTGGTCGCAATCGCACCAGTCTTTGCTCAGAACCGTATTGTCAAATCGTACGCCAATCTGAGGACTCAATCAAATGTGAATTCCACCGTCATAGAGATCATTCCCCGGGGCGAACGAGTCTATGTTGTTGGAGATTTAGCTGGCGGTTGGAGCCAGGTCATCTATAATTACAAGGTGGGGTACGTTTATACTTCAAACCTGATTTCGGAGGGGAACCACACATATACTCCCACGACAAGGATCCGTTACTATACAAATTCCGCAGGGCAAAGAGTTCAGTCCCCAACCTATTATCCATCTGTGCCCCGAGGAGCAACAGCCCGTTGTGTTGATGGTACATATAGTTTCAGCCGAAATCGACGGGGAACCTGTTCGCACCATGGTGGTGTTGCACAGTGGTTATAGCGTTTTATTTCGCAATAAATAGAATCATTAATTACCAAACCTATCACCAAAATGAAATCCAGATTCTTTATTATGGTCATTCTGACCATACTTGCGCCTCAGGCGTGCGCCCAGAGAAAAGTTGTATCGGATTACAACTATCGTAAAGCGGTTGAAGCCTATTTCCAAGATGACGACGATGAAAAGGCTCTCGACTTGCTCAACAAACAGATTGACGATACTCCCAACCATATAGATTCTCGTTTCATTCGGGCTCGAATCTATTGGAGCACTGATAAATACGACGCCGCTTTGCGGGACATATCTTATGCTATCAAGCACTACAAAGGGAAACCTAGTGTTTACAAGTCAACGCTATGGGGACTGCAGGGAGCTATTTATGATGACATGGAACGTTATCCTGAGGCTGCCGAGTCATATAAACAGGCTGTCAAACTCGCCAGGAAAGATAACCCGGAAAAAGTCCAAAGTTACCACTTCGATTTGGCGCAGGCTCTGTATATGAGCGATGAGTTTGATAACGCGGAAAAAGAATACAGGGCGATGCTCAAAACTGATCCTTCGGATGTTACAGCAATGATAGGACTTGCCAGATTCTATCGTGACAAAGAAGAGTACGAGGAAAGTTTGAAATGGCTGGAAACCGCAGAATCCTATAATTCGGAATACGGAGAGATATACAAGTTCAAAATGCAGGTCTATGACAAAATGGACCGTGAGGATGATACTGTGGATGCCGCATTGAAATACTTCGAACTTGATGACGATGCCGAAGCATGGTATGTTGCCGATTATGCCAAGAAGCATTACACATACGGTGTTGCCAGAATCAAAGCCGAGATGAATAAAGAAGACGCCAGCAGTCGGTGGATTGTACTCTTAACCAGGCTATATGAAGACCACTGCGATTACCTGCATGCACTTGAATTGTATAACAAGGTTGAGAGTGAATATGGGGAACATCCAATGATTTCCTACTACAAGTCCAGTTGCTACCGTGAGCTGGGGCAGTTCAAGAAGGCAATTTCCGAAGCCACAAAAGCGATTGAACTGTCAGAAGACCAATCTCTTTACAGTCACCGTGGCGATATATACCGAAGCGCCGGCATGTACAAAGAAGCCATTGCAGATTACCAGGTATCCATGGAGAATGACCCGTCCAGCGGTTATGAGTACTATGCTATCGGCTGGTGCCATGAATTGCAAGGCGATAAAAAAACGGCTTTGGAGTATTACAACACGGGTATTGATATTGATAAGTCCTACGCATATCTTTATCTAAGTCGCGCAGATCTTTTATCTCAAAACGGAGACTATGAAGCCGCTGAACGTGACTATGAAAAGGTCCTTGAGCTCGACACTACACCAGAGGATGGAAGTTGTAGACACTATGCTCTCGTGGGACTGGGACGCTGGTATGATGCCGAATTGTGGATGAATCGTATTATCGAGGCTCATCCCAATGACCACGGTGTTTACTATGACAAAGCCTGCCTTTTTGCAAGGATGAACCGCCCCGAAGAAGCTATCAAGGCTCTGGAAGAGGCATTCAAAAAAGGTTTCCGGCGCTTCGCTCATCTTGAACACGACGATGATATGGATACACTTCGGAATCTTCCCGAGTATAAGGCTCTCATTATGGAATACAAGGATAAGCCTGTAGAGGAGCAGGCAGAAGAACCTGAGATCACCATTGAAACGGCCGAGGCTCTTGTCTCCGAAATTCAGATGAAGAAGATGCCAGGGGGAACATACGAGGTCCCCTGCACAATCAATGGTCTGCCCCTGAAGTTCATTTTCGACACAGGTGCGAGTGACGTGACGTTATCAAGCGTCGAAGCCAATTTCATGCTGAAAAACGACTATCTCAGCGAAAAGGACTTCAGGGGCTCCCGCCGTTATCTTACCGCAGATGGGACCATTGCCAACGGATCGATCGTCCGCATCAAGGAAGTGAAGGTAGGAGACGTCACCTTGAAGAACATAGAGGCGTCCGTGGTAAATAGCCAGAAAGCACCCCTGCTGCTCGGACAATCAATTCTGGATAAATTCGGAACAATCACCATTGATAATGAGAAATCCATCATGACCATCAAATACTCTCCACGCGACTAACTGTCCACTCTGTCCACCACTGTCCACCTTGTCCACTCCGTCCACCCATCCACGGAGTGGACACCTTGTAAAAAGCGGGAGAAAAACCCGTACCAATCACCCGTAACCCATTGACCCAGGCCGATGTATGGTGGTGCTATCAGCACCGGGTGAATGCTTTGGGCCGATGCCGATGATCCGGGCCGATGGTGCCCTGCTCCAGCGGCAGTGCCGGTGCCAGGGTCGATATAGGAAGCGGTACTTGCTCGTCTGTCAGTTTGGTTCTCCGCTGCACTCCGCCCCAAACCGCCAGACCAGCAACCTCTATTGCCACCCTTCGCTGTGAGACTGTGTCAGTTGCCGCCACCTGGGTTATCTGAGGAATTTCCTGGCAGAGGGAGACTGCTCCGCAGGGGTGGTGTCCATCGTGATTCCTGGATATGTGGAAAGGTGGGGATACGAGCTGGACAAGTACCAGGCCTATGCCAGGTTCGTCCGTATAGACGATTATTTTTGCGCGTTAAACGGCTAATAAAGGAGACCAAACATCCATAGCGGAATTCTTGCACCATATCCGGTTTCTATACCATCTACGGCTAAATAACTGTTGGGGATATCTGCAATTTGGTCAAATGTCTTTCCTTCTCCACCCACTTCAAAGAGATATTTGCCATTAACCAGGAAGTCTCCCTTAGGCGGCATCTGAACGGTCCCAACGGATGCACACTGGTCTATGAAGAATGTCTCCCTCAGTGTCCCAATCTCAATCTTGGGTGATAACGCGTACATCAGGTTGGTATTGCCCAGATAAATCTTTTCGGGGTTAACCAACTTCTTATAGCTCTTGAGTTTTACGGTAAGGAGTTCCAGAATTTCCGCCTTGTCCAGTTTATAGAGAAGTTTCAGGAGCGTATCCCTGGTGGTTCCAAGAGAAGTGGCCAACTTGTTCACATTTGGCTGTAGAGGAACATTCTCGGCAATTATCATCAAAAGCTTCTTACATTTATCCACTGTGTCATATGTGATTTTCTCCACGGCCGGCAAATCACTTTCAATGACAGTATCGACGACTTCTTTAAGTCGTACAAGGAAATCCTTGCCTGCATCCCTGTAAAAAGGATAGACACCGGTGTGAAGGTAGGTATCGAAAGCAACCAGTACCTTTGTCTTTGAGACAATGTCCATAGCAATGGGGACATGGTTTGCCAGGAGTTCTTCTGGCGTCACCGCATTCATTTTCAGGATGCCGTCATATTCCAAATACTCCCTGAATGACATACCTTTCAAGGTATAGGGCGTCTGTCTTCTGGACATATCCACTTTGGCATTGTCAATTTCAAGCAGCGAAGATCCGGTATAGACTATTCTGAGGTCGTGGAGCTCGTCTACAAGCGTTTTAAGGATGCCGCTCCATCCTTTGTACTTATGAACTTCGTCAATATAGAATTCGGTAATACCTCTTTTGTACATGAACTTAATCAGGTCCTGAAGTTCATGCGTCCCAAACCAGTAATGATCCAGAGAGATATAGAATGTATCATCCGGATTAGCGTATTTCTCCTTGATTCGCTGCAGCAGCATCGTTGTTTTACCTACTCCCCGCTCTCCCATAATTCCAACGACGCTTGAGTCCCAGTTAATCTGTGGATAGAGGTAACGTTTGAAGTCCAGTGCTACCTGGGAGAGTTTACTATGATAAAACTCAACAATTGGGCGAATATCTGCAAGTTCCATAATTCAATTCTTTTTCGGCACAAATATACAAAACACTTTTGGAAAAG
>ONSU01000008.1 GCA_900320545.1 uncultured Bacteroidales bacterium
CGACGCCCTCCTCGAGAACGTCACCGTCGATGCCAACGGCAAGATCGACTTCAACGACAAGTCCGTCACCGAGAACACCCGCGTCTCCTACCCGATCTACCACATCGAGAAGATCGTCCGTCCCGACAGCCACGGACCCGCCGCCAAGCAGGTGATCTTCCTGAGCGCCGACGCTTTCGGCGTCCTGCCTCCGGTCAGCATCCTCACCCCCGAGCAGACGAAGTACTACTTCCTCTCCGGCTTCACGGCCAAGCTCGCCGGTACCGAGCGCGGCATCACCGAACCCACGCCCACCTTCTCCGCCTGCTTCGGCCAGGCCTTCCTCGAGCTGCATCCTACCAAATATGCCGAGGAACTGGTGAAGAAGATGAAGAAGAGCGGCGCCAAGGCCTACCTGGTCAACACCGGCTGGAACGGCACCGGCAAACGCATCTCCATCAAGGATACCCGCGGCATCATCGACGCCATCCTGAGCGGTGCCATCGACAAGGCCCCGACCAAGAAGATTCCGTTCTTCGACTTCGAGGTGCCTACCCGACTCGAAGGCGTCGACACCGGCATTCTTGATCCGCGCGACACCTACGCCGATCCGAAGATCTGGGAAGAGAAGGCCCGCGACCTCGCCGGCCGTTTCATCAAGAACTTCGGCAAATACGAGTCCAACCGCGCCGGCAAGGCCCTCGTCAAGGCCGGTCCGAAACTCTAAACGGCGGTCAAACGCCAACGACCCGAAACGCCAGGCCCTCCGCCTGGCGTTTTTTGATTGCGAGGGACGGCTTTTTTGGTTATCTTTGTCGTATGACACCGGAACAGGTACTGAAGAAATACTGGGGGTACGACGGCTTCCGTCCGATGCAGCGCGAAATCGTGGACTCCGCGCTCGCGGGGAAGGACACCCTGGCGCTGCTGCCGACGGGCGGCGGCAAGAGCGTCTGCTTCCAGGTGCCCGCCCTGATGTCGACCGGCACCGCCCTCGTGGTGACTCCGCTCATCGCCCTGATGAAAGACCAGGTCCAGAACCTGCGCGACAGGGGCGTCCGCGCCCTCGCCATCCATGCGGGAATGACCCGCCGCGAAGTCGACACCGCCCTCAACAATGCCGCCTACGGAGACTTCAAATTCCTGTACCTCTCTCCGGAACGGCTCGGGACTCAGCTGTTCCAGTCCTATCTGCCCATCCTCAAGATCTCCTATATCGTCGTCGACGAGGCGCACTGCATCTCTCAGTGGGGCTACGATTTCCGGCCCGACTACCTCGCCATCGGCGAGCTCCGCGCCCAGGTGGACGCGCCCGTCATCGCCCTCACGGCGACGGCCACGCCGCAGGTGGCGGACGACATCATGGAGAAACTCTGTTTTAAAGAGAAAAACCTCCTCAAGGGCAGTTTCCAGCGGCCCAATCTGTCGTATATCGTCCGCCGGTGCGACGACAAAGTCGGCCAGCTCGCCGGCATCTGCAAGGGCGTCGACGGCTCCGGTATCGTGTATGTCCGTTCCCGGAAGGGCTGCGAAGAGACCGCCGCCTTCCTCCGGAGCGAGGGCGTCAGCGCCTCCTTCTACCACGCCGGTCTCGGGACAAGCAGCCGCGGCGAACGACAGGAGAAATGGAAAAAAGGCGAAATCCGCGTGATGGTCTCGACCAACGCCTTCGGAATGGGCATCGACAAGAGCGACGTGCGTTTCGTCGTGCACGCCGACCTGCCCGACAGCCCCGAGGCCTACTTCCAGGAAGCGGGCCGTGCGGGCAGGGACGGAAAACCGTCCTACGCCGTCCTGCTCTGGAACGCCTCCGACCTCCGCCGCCTCAGGCAGATCGCCGCGGCCTCCTTCCCATCGCTGGAGTACATCGCCGACATCTACCAGAAAGTCCACATCTTCTTCCAGGTGCCCTACGAGACCGGAGAAGGCCGCCAGCTCAAATTCGACCTGACCGCCTTCGCCGCCCAGTTCAGACTCTCCCGGAGCAGCGCCTGGTACGCCATCCGCTATCTGGAGCGGGCCGGGCACTGGACTCTCACGGAAGACCTTGACATCCGTACCCGCGTACAGATTGTCGCCGACCGGAAGGTCCTCAACGACATCGAGTTGCCCGACTACAGGATGGGCGTCATCCTCGAAGCGCTGATGCGCTCCTATGACGGCATCTTCTCCTGGCCGCACACCGTGGACGAAGAGTACCTCGCGGGGAAGGCGGACTGCACGGTCCCCGCTCTCCGCCAGCTCCTCTACGGGCTCGCCCTGGAGCACATCATCAAATACATTCCTGCCGACCACGCGGATGTCATCACCCTGCACCACGAGCGCATCCGCCCCGGCAACCTCGACGTGCAGCCGGCGCGATACAAGATGCTCAAGGAGAAATTCGACGAACGGATCGCCGCGATGAAGGAATACGTCGAGGAGGAGGATACGTGCCGCCAGTCCTTCCTGCTGGACTATTTCGGAGAGAAAGACGCCGAACCCTGCGGCCGCTGCGACATCTGCCGCACACGCAGGCAGAATCCCGCCGTCACCGCCGCATCCCTGAAATCCTGGATCGACGCCCGCCGGGGCCGATACGCCCTGAAAGAACTCCGAGACGCCTTCGAGCATCCCGGCACCGCCTCCGGCGAATATCTTTCGCTACTCCGTGAAATGATTGACAGCGGAGTCGTCCCGCCGCCGGCCGAATGATTTACCGCCGCGTCAGGCGGAGCGAATTCGTCACGACGCAGACGCTGGAAAGCGCCATACAGGCCGCGGCGATCATCGGACTGAGCAGGAATCCGCAAAGCGGATAGAGCACGCCCGCCGCCACCGGGACGGCCAGCAGATTGTAGAAAAACGCCCAGAAGAGATTCTGCCGGATAATCCGGACGGTCCGCTTGGAAAGGGCGATAAGGGAGGGAATTTTACCGAGGTCGGACGAAACGATCGTCACCATCGAGGCATCGATGGCGATGTCGCTTCCCTTCCCCATCGCGATGCCGAGATCGGCGGTCGCCAGCGCGGCCGAATCGTTGATGCCGTCCCCGACCATCGCGACCACGGCTCCTTTTTCCTGCAAAGACTTCACATACAACGCTTTCTCACCCGGAAGCACGCCGGCGTGATAATCCCGGATCCCGGCTTCCGCCGCCACCGCTTCCGCAGACGCGGCATTGTCGCCGGTCAGCATCACGACGCGGATCCCCAGGTCCGACAACGCCTGCACGGCTCCAGCCGAGGAAGGCTTCACCGTATCGGCGACGATAAAATACGCAAGGATTCCGGCCTCGGAGAAAAGGAATACGGAGGCGCGCTCGTCCGGAACGGATTCATTCGGCAGCACCTCGGAGAGCAGGGTCCGTCCGCCTGCATAATACGTGATCCCCTCGACCGACCCTTTCACGCCCCTTCCGGGCAGATTTTCAAATTCCCG
Organism: uncultured Bacteroidales bacterium; assembly: GCA_900320545.1. Taxonomy (GTDB): domain Bacteria; phylum Bacteroidota; class Bacteroidia; order Bacteroidales; family UBA932; genus Cryptobacteroides. The sequence continues at coordinate 3,401 of ONSU01000008.1, forward strand.
GACGGTCAACTGCGAAGCCCTGTCACGGAGTTCCGATACGATCGCCTCCGCCATCGGGTGTCCGGACCGGAGTTCGAGCGAATAGAGAATGTCCGGCGCATCGTCGACACCCGGCGCGGGATGCCACCAGGACGAGACGACCCGGGGTGTTCCCGTGGTCACGGTACCGGTCTTGTCGAGCACGACGGCGGTCACTTTCGAGGCGACCTGCAGGGAGGCGGCATCCTTGATGAGAATTCCCCTGGAGGCACCGTTTCCGACGCCTGCGATGATTGCGGTCGGCGTAGCCAGCCCGAGCGAGCACGGACAGGCGATGACCAGGACGGACACCATTGCCGTCAAGGCAAGGGCCACCGGACCGCCGCAAAGGAGCCACACGGCCAGGGTTACGAGCGAAATGCCGATGATGACGGGAACGAATATCGCGGCCACCTTGTCGACCAGTTGCTGCACGGGCGCTCTGGAGCCCTGTGCGTCCCGCACCATCCGGATGATGGATGCGAGCACCGTATCGCCGCCCGCGCCTGTCGTTCTGATGAAGAAGGAACCGTCCCGGTTGACCGTTCCGGCATAAACCGCCGATCCGCGCGTCTTCCAGACCGGGACGCTCTCCCCCGTCAGCATACTCTCGTCGAGGTAGGATTCGCCGTCTGTCACCACGCCGTCGACACTCACCCGCTCACCGGGCTTCACGATGACGATATCGCCCGGAACCACCTGGTCCACAGGCACTTTATATTCCTTATAGAGCGGCATCCCGCCTTCCACTTCCACTTTCTGAACCGTCACGGTGCGGGGCTGGAGATCCATCAGTTTGCGGATGGAAGCCGTCGTACCCTGCTTCGCGCGCTCCTCCAGGAGGCGGCCCAGGAGAATGAAGGCAATGATCATCGCCGAGGATTCGAAGTAGAGATGTCCCTGATCCGCCAGCACCTCCGGGAAGAAAAGATTGAATACGCTGAATCCGTAGGAAATCGTGACCGAAAGGGCCACCAGCGTATCCATATTGGCGCTTCCGTGCAGAAGCTGCTTCCAGGCGGCCGCGAAGAACCGGCGGCCGCAATAGACCAGCACAAGGGTCGCAAGGGCCCAGAGGATATATCCCTTCCCCGGGAATGGCCGGAAAGCCATCCCGAGCATCATCATCAATGCTGCGGAAACAATGGCGACAAGGGTCTGGCGCCGAAGGACGGTCCGGTCTTCCTCCCGTCGTCGGTCGGCCTCGTCGTCGGCCTGGTCTTCCGTTCCCTCGACAATCAGGTCATAGCCGGCGTCCTGCACGGCTTTCCGAAGCCCTTCCGGCGTGCAGACGGACGGATCGTACTCGACCTGCGCCGAATTCGATGCGAGACTGACATTCACGCTCCGGACGCCTTTCTGCTCCTGCAGCCGTCCCTGAACCCGGGCCACACAGGCCGCGCAGCCCATTCCCGTGACGGGAAAATTCCTTTTAACTGTCTTTGCCATATTTTGCGGCTTGTTCTGCGATGAGCGCAGCATCGTCGAAATAATTGATTTTCATTGCGTCACGCATCTCGTGAAGCGTAGCGGCGGCCACCTTCGCGGCCTCCTCGCTCCCCTTCCTGAGCATCTCATATACGCCCGGGATATCCTGCTCCCACTGGTGACGGCGCGTCCGGATGGGCTCCAGACGGTCATTCAGCACGGCGAGAAGGAATTTTTTGCATTTCACATCCCCGAGGCCGCCCCGGCGGTAATGGTCCTTCACCTCGTCGAGGTTCTTGTAATCAGGCCAGAAGCGCTCGAAATCGCCTTCCTCCACGAATGCGTCGAGATAGGTGAATACCGTATTGCCTTCCACCTTGCCGGGATCCTCGATCTTGAGATGGCCCGGATCGGTGAACATCGACATCACTTTCTTCTTGACTTCGGCCGGATCGTCGCTCAGGTAGATACAGTTGCCGAGGGATTTAGACATCTTGGCCTTGCCGTCGGTCCCGGGCAGACGCCGGCACACCAGATTGGACGGCAGGAGGATTTCGGGCTCCACCAGCACTTCGCCGTAGGTATTGTTGAAACTGCGGACAATCTCCCGGCACTGCTCCAGCATCGGCTCCTGATCTTCCCCTACCGGAACGGTCGTCGCCTTGCAGAAGCAGATGTCGGCCGCCTGGCTGATGGGATAGGTAAAGAATCCGACGGGAACGCCGCTGCCGAAGGCCTGCTCCTGGCCCTCTTCGCCGAAGCCGCGCATCTTGATCTCCGTCTTGACGGTCGGATTGCGCTGGAGCCTCGCCACCGTCACGAGGTTGGAGAAATACTGCGTCATCTCGTGCAGCTGCGGAACCATCGACTGGATGAAGATGGTCACCTTCTCCGGATCAAGACCAACCGAAAGATAGTCCAGGGCCACCTCCAGCACATTCTGCCGTACCTTCTCGGGATTGTCGGCATTGTCGGTCAGCGCCTGCACATCGGCGATGAAGACGAACATTTTATCATAATCCCCGGCGTTCTGCAGCAATACCCGGTTGCGGAGCGATCCCACATAATGCCCCAGATGGAGCCTTCCGGTCGGGCGGTCGCCCGTCAAAATGATTTTTCCCATACAAAGCGTTTTAGTCTTCAAAGTTACGAATTTCAGCGGAAAGGGCCAAATCTTCCTGCCGCAACACCTTTTCGGGAAGAGACAGCCGGCGTATCAGCGGAAATGGATGGCATGGACGCCGCCGCGGAAGGTGGCGTCGACGGTGTATTCGACGGCGGTCTTGGAGAACGGTTCCTCGAAGAAATGGTGCAGGTGGCCGCAGAGGATGGCCTTGAGCAGTTTCTGTTCCTTCAGCCAGGCGACAAAATCCAGCGTCGGCTTGTCGGCCCTCTGCGACAGGGACCGTCTGCGCCACTCTTTTTCGGGCGTATACGTGATACCCTTGTCGTAATTCGACGTGATCTCCAGCGGAACGCCGGTCATGAAGGCGGCTTTGCCCTTCGTATGCTCCAGTTCGTAGTCGCAGTGCTTAGGCGTGTAGAGCGGGACGTGACAGAGCATCACTACCGGAAGCCCCTTCTTCATCTCCGCTTCCATCAGGGCATGCTGTGCCTCGGTTATATTATAATATACATCGTCCAGGGAGACAAAGTTGACCCCGTTGATGATCCGGCTTGCGAAAGTAAGGTCGTTGGGGAAGGCGCCCTGGACTTTGTCACGGCTGTCGGCCTTGTACGCTTCATCTTCCTTCGCCTCGCCGACATACTTGGAGTACTCGTGATTGCCTGCGCTGACAAACCAGTCCGCCGCACCCATATGGATAGCTGTCATATCGAGGTTGGCCTCGGAAACGAAGTCGTACAGATCCCCCGTATGCATCAGGTACATCCCGTACTCGGCCGCATAACGCATCGCCTCGTCGAGGTAGTGTTCGCCCCACAGCGCCCAGCGGTTCCGTTTGGCCGCCAGTCGGATTTTCCGCTCGTCGTCCCGGTTGTCGACCCGGGCGATATGCGTATCCGACAGATGAAGCACGGAAAAAGGCGACTCGGCGCCGACCTTGAGGTTGATCTCCTTGACGTTCAGCGGCGCAAGCGGCTTGACCTCGCGCGTGATGCGCTTCATATAATCTTCGTCGGCGGGGACAGCCCTCCCCTTTTTCCGCGGTCCGGCGGAAGGTTCTGTAAGGAGACCGGACGGAACACCGGCGATACCCGGCAGTTGGGACGCAAGGAGCGCAGCGGCTCCCGAGAGCAGGAAGGATCTTCTATCCATGGCAAAATGTGCTTTTGTTCCGCGAATTTACAAAAAAATTCCCAGACATGAGCCTGGGAATTATGTTCAGTAGAGACCGGTTTACTGCTCGTCGGGAGCGTCAGGTCCCTGGGGACCCTGAGGGCCCTGCGGGCCGCCCTGGAACGGGCCCTGAGGGCCGCCGGGCTGAGGGCCGGCCTGCTGCTGGGTCTGCTGGTACATCTTTTCGAAGGCCTTGTTGAGCGCTTCGCTGTAGCGGTCGATGTCGGCAAGGTTCTGTGCCTTGACGGCCTCTTTCAGCAGGTTGACGTTGCTCTCGACCTCGCCCTTGACGTCGGCGGGAACTTTGTCGCCGTTCTCCTTGAGGAACTTCTCGGCCTGGAAGCAGAGAGAGTCGGCGTTGTTGATCTTGTCGACGCGCTCCTTCTCGGCCTTGTCGGCGGCCTCGTTGGCCTTGGCCTCGTCACGCATCCGCTGGATTTCCGCCTCGCTCAGACCGCTGGAGGCCTCGATGCGGATGTTCTGCTCCTTGCCGGTCGCCTTGTCCTTGGCGGATACGTTGAGGATGCCGTTGGCGTCGATATCGAAGGTCACCTCGATCTGAGGAATGCCACGCGGGGCCGGAGCGATGCCGTCCAGATGGAACAGACCGATCTCCTTGTTGTCCTTGGCCATCGGGCGCTCGCCCTGGAGGACATGGATCTCGACGGAAGGCTGGTTGTCGGCCGCCGTGGAGAAGACCTGCGACTTGCGGGCCGGGATGGTGGTGTTGGACTCGATGAGCTTGGTCATTACGCCGCCGAGGGTCTCGATACCGAGCGAAAGCGGAGTGACATCCAGCAGAAGGACATCCTTCACGTCGCCGGCGAGAACACCGCCCTGGATGGAGGCGCCGATTGCGACGACCTCGTCCGGGTTTACGCTCTTGTTGGGCTCCTTGCCGAAGAAGTCCTTCACAATCTCCTGGACTTTCGGGATACGGGTCGAACCGCCGACCAGCAGGACCTCGTCGATGTCGGAAGCGCTCAGTTTCGCGTCGGCAAGGGCCTTGCGGCAAGGCTCGATGCTGCGCTGGAAGAGCGCGTCGGAGAGCTGCTCGAACTTCGCCCGGGAGAGGGTGCGCACCAGGTGCTTGGGCACGCCGTCCACCGGCATGATGTACGGCAGGTTGATATCTGCGGAAGTCTGGCTCGAAAGTTCGATCTTCGCCTTCTCGGCCGCCTCTTTGAGACGCTGCAGGGCCATCGGGTCCTTGCGGAGGTCGATGCCGCCGTTCTCGGATGCGAACTCCTGGGCGAGCCAGTCGATGATGACCTGGTCGAAATCATCGCCGCCGAGGTGGGTGTCGCCGTTGGTGGAGCGGACTTCGAACACGCCGTCACCCAGTTCGAGGATGGAGATATCGAAGGTACCGCCGCCGAGGTCGTACACCGCGACCTTCATATTCTTGTTCTTCTTGTCAAGGCCGTAAGCGAGGGCGGCCGCCGTGGGCTCGTTGATGATACGCTTCACATCGAGGCCCGCGATGCGTCCCGCCTCCTTGGTCGCCTGACGCTGGGAGTCGGAGAAGTAAGCCGGCACGGTGATGACCGCCTCGGTCACATCCTGACGCAGATACTCTTCGGCCGTCTTCTTCATCTTCTGAAGAATCATCGCGCTGATCTCCTGCGGAGAATACATCTTGCCGGAAATCTCGACGCGCGGGGTGTTGTTCTCGCCGCGGACGACCTTGTAGGGCATCCGGCCGACCTCGGTCGTAACCTGGTCGTAAGTCTCGCCCATAAAGCGTTTGATAGAGAAGACGGTGTTGTTCGGATTGGTGATGGCCTGGCGCTTGGCCGGGTTGCCGATCTTCCGCTCTCCGCCTTCGGTGAATGCGACGACCGACGGAGTGGTCCGCTGGCCTTCGTTGTTGATGATGACGGTCGGCTGGTTGCCTTCCATCACAGCCACGCAAGAGTTGGTGGTTCCAAGATCAATTCCAATAATTTTTCCCATAATATTTTCTCCTATTTTTAATTTTCGTTCAATCTGTCGGAAAAACCGACGCCCACCAAATATCTAATCCTGTGCCAAGTGGTTTTTATGCCAAATTGTCAGTATATTTGCATCGTAAAACTGACAGAGATGGTATACAGGACACTTTCAGATGCGGAAATGGCTGACATCGCCGCCCGGATTCTCTACGAGGACAACCACATCCTGGCCTTCAACAAGAAGGCGGGAGAGATCGTGCAGGGCGACAAGACCGGCGACGAACCCCTCCCCGAAACCCTCAAGGCCTTCATCGCCCGGCGGGACAACAAGCCCGGCCAGGTCTTTATGGGCGTCCCCCACCGGCTTGACCGGCCCGTGAGCGGCATCTGCCTCTTCGCCAAGACCTCCAAAGCCCTGGAGCGGCTCACGGCGATGTTCCGCGACGGCAATGTCCAAAAGACCTACCGCGCCCTCTGCTGCAAGGCGCCCGCCGTCAAGTCGGCCACCCTCGAGAACTGGCTCGTCCGCAACGAAAAAGCCAACAAATCCTTCATCGTTCCCGAAGGCACCCCCGGCGCCAAATGCGCGAAACTCATCTACACGCACATCGGCGACACCGACCGGTATCACGTTCTGGAAGTCCGGCTCCTCACGGGACGGCACCACCAGATCCGGTGCCAGCTCGCCGGCATCGGATGCCCCATCAAAGGCGATCTCAAATACGGTGCGCCCCGCTCCAACCCGGACGGCGGCATCAGTCTCCACGCCTACGAAATCCGCTTCATCCACCCCGTCCGGAAGGAGCCCGTCACCATCACGGCATCTTCCGCACCCGGTCGCACCATACCCTGGGTGTCACTCCCGTAAACAGTTTGAAGATCGCGCAGAACGTCTGCACCGAATGGCAGCCCGACAGCATCGCCAGTTCCACCACTTTCAGCGACATGTTTTTCTTGAACAGTTCCTGGGCGTACTGTACCCGATAGCGGTTGACGAAGCGCCTGAAATTGAGCTCCGTCGACTGGTTGATGGCCTTGGACACGTAACTTTTGTTGGTAAAGATGCCCTCCGCCAGGTCCGAGAGCGAGAAGGCCTCCACCAGGAATGACTTCTTGGTCTCCATAAACTGGCAGCATTTCTTATAGACCATATCGTAATACTCCTTCTCCGTTTCTTTGGACAGCGGCCGGTCGGGCGTGCGGGAAAGACGTTCCAGGGGATAACAGACAAAACGGGAGGCACAGACGACATATTGCCAGACAAACAGGGCCAGCAGTCCACAGCCCGGAATCAGCGCCCAGAACTTCCCGCCCCGCAGACGAGGCAGACATTCCGCCAGCGAGGCGCCGAAAAGCAGCAGGGCGAAGTTGCGCGCCCGGTACCAGAGTTCCGCCAGCAGGGCCGGGCTGATGTCGCAGAGGATATCCTGGGACTTCACCCATAGATAAACGCCAGCCCCGGAGACGACCGCCGCCGAAAGCGACGTAAACACCAGTACGCACACGTGCAGGGAATCGGGATCCCAGCCCGCCAGGCGGGGAACGGCGAATAACGCCAGGGAAAGCGCCGCAACGGCCGGCGACAGGACATACTGACGCCGGGGCGGCTCGAAGGACATCGGTCCAGAGAGCATCAGCACGAGCGCGCACGCCAGAGCATCCGGCAGGTAGGGCCGGACCGCACCATATAAAAGGAAGGTCTCCCCGGTCAGGAGAGCCACCAGCGCCAGGGCCGACAGCCGCAGCGTCCTTCCGGAAGGTTGCCTGAGTTTTTTACGGTCTTGTACGACTCCGGTCGCCGCCCATGCGGCGAAAATCAAAATGATCAGTGTTTCCATCATGAAGAATTAAATCAGAGATTGTTTTGAATAAATGAACCTCTAAATTTCGGAGTACAATTATAAAATAAAAAATCCTCTTAAATCACGTTTAAGAGGACTTGAAGGAAAATAAATTTATGTTTCTTTCACGTTTTGCGTGTTTCCTTAACTTTTTGTGCGTTTTTTTAATTTGATCGTGTCGAATCCCTTCCCGTAAACGCCGTTGACGGAGGACACGGAAAGGAAGGCCTCGGAGTCGATCGCCTTGATATAGCGCAGCAGAAGGTTGAGGTCGGACTTGCGCGTAACGACCAGCAGAACCTCGGTGGGATGCTGGGTGTACCAGCCCTTTCCGTCCAGCACGGTCACGCCGCGATGCAGTTCATGGGTGATGACATCCGCGATTTCGGCATATTTCTTCGACAGGATAAAGAGCTGCACGCTCTGCCGCGAACCCGAGATGTACATATCGATCGCGTAACTGCACACCGTCACCAAGATCAGACCGTATACGACGGTCGTGATCTTGTCGGCGAACGGCATCAGCTCCAGCGAGTCCCCGACCTTCACGTATGACGGGACCAGGAGCGAGGACAGCAGGATGACGACATCCAGCGCCAGGATCACCTTGCCCGGGGAGACGTTGCGGTATTTGGTATAGACCAGGGCGATGATGTCGGTGCCGCCCGTGCTGCCCCCCTGGGAGATCGACATCCCGATGCCGACGCCGGCCATGATGCCGCCCATGATCACGGACATCAGTTTGCCGTTCTTGATGGCGAGCGTGTCGATAATCTCGTACGGAATCCATTCCGGCAGAAAGACGAGGGCCGCGGAAACAAAGGCCACCGCGAAGATGGTCTTGCCGCCGAATCCCTTCCCGATGACCCAGAAGCCGATGACAAGGAGGATGGCGTTGATCACGAAGTAACTGTAACCCGCCTTGATGACGCCTCCCGTCGCGTACTGGATGATGGAACTGATACCCGTCACGCCCCCGGAGATGAGGTTGTTCGGCATCAGGAACACGGTCCATCCCCCCGTGTACAGGAGGAGTCCGACAATCATGATCGCGTACTCCTTGACGTAGGTCCAGAAATTACTTTTTAGCGTCGACATTTTTCTTCTTTCTTTCTATACCCGCCTTGATCTCCTCGAATCCCTCTCCGTAGACGCTGCTGGCCGGCGAGATGGAAAGGAAGGCCTTGGGATCAAGATCCTTGATCACTTTGGTGAGGTCGTGGACCTCGCTCTTGCGGACAATCACGAGAAGGACGTCCCGCTCCACCTTGGTATACCAGCCCGTCGCCTTGAGCACCGTGGCGCCGCGCTCCATCTTGTTGTTGATGTAGTCGGCGATTTCGGGGTACTTCGACGAGAAAATGAGCATCTGCACGGTGGACTTCTGCCCGAGAATCACGTAGTCGAGCATAAACGAGAAGGTCAGCATCGAGATATAGCCGTAAACGACATCCTGGAATGTCTTTCCGGGGATGAGCAGCAGCGAGCCGATCACCGCCAGGTCGTGAATGATGTAGACCGTGCCGGGGGTGATGGGCCAGAAGCGGCCGATGATCATCGCCGCGATGTCCGTTCCGCCCGTGCTGCCGCCCCGCATCAGGATGAGTCCGATGCCGATACCTTCCATCACGGAACCGATGATCGGAATCAGAATCTTTTCGTCGAGGTAAAGGAAATTGCCGGGAACCGCCTGGAGGAATTCGAAGCGGGGCATCACCTCGAACATCAGGGAAGACACCGCGATGGCGTAAATGGTCCGAAAGCCGAAACTCTTCCCGAGGACGAACGTCGCCGTGATGATGAGGACGGCGTTGATGGCCGGGAAGGTGTATGCGACCTGCAGTTTATCGTTCGTGGCATATTGCAGCACGGCGCAGAGGCCGGTAAGGCCGCCGCTCGTGACTTCGTTCGGCAGGAGGAAGGAGGTCCACCCCATCACGAAGATGAGGCAGCCGACCGTCATCAGGAAATAATCCCAGAGAATGCTCCCTATTTTCTTCGCGCTGATCATTTCACCACAATGTTGACGATGCGGCCCGGAACGACGATGACCTTGACGATCGTGCCGTCCCCGACATATCTGGACGTCTGGTCCATCGCACGGACCGCGGCTTCGACTTCCTCCTTCGACATGCTCTTCGGCAGGTCGGCCATAAACCGGGTCTTGCCGTTGAAAGAGACCGGATAGGTGCAGATGTCCTCCACCGTATAGGCCTGATTATAGGCCGGATAGGAAGCGTACGCAACGCTGCCTTCGTGCCCGAGCTGATGCCAGAGTTCCTCGGCGATGTGCGGGGCGAACGGGGAAAGCAGGATGACGAGCGGCTCGAGAATGGCGCGCTTGGAGCACTCCCCGAGCTCGGAAAGGGCGATCATAAAGGCGCTGACGGTCGTGTTGAACGAGAAATTCTCGATATCCTCCTGCTCCTTCCCGATGAGGGTGTGGAGGGCCTTGAGTTCGGCCCTGGTGGGTTCCTCGTCATTCACGAGGAAGCGCTCGCGGTCCCAGAACAGGCGCCAGAACTTCTTGAGGAAGCGGTTGACGCCGTCGATGCCCTTGGTGTTCCAGGGCTTGCTCTGCTCCAGCGGGCCGAGGAACATCTCGTAGAGCCGCAGCGTGTCGGCTCCGTACGTATCGCAGACCGTATCGGGATTGACCACATTGAACATCGACTTGGACATCTTCTCGATGGCCCATCCGCAGATGTATTCGCCGTCTTCGAGGATAAATTCCGCATCCGCGAAATCGGGACGCCAGGCCCTGAAGGCCTCGGTGTCGAGCCGGTCGTTGTGCACGAGGGAGATGTCCACGTGGATCTCCGTGGTCTTGTACTGGTCCTTCAGTCCGAGCGATACGAACTTGTTGGTCCCGACGACCCGGTAGACAAAGTTGGAGCGGCCCTGAATCATCCCCTGGTTGACGAGTTTCCGGAAGGGTTCGTCCTCGCAGACATAGCCGAGGTCGAAAAGGACCTTGTTCCAGAATCGCGAATAGATGAGGTGCCCCGTGGCGTGCTCCGTGCCGCCGATGTAGAGGTCGACGTCCCGCCAGTATTCGTTGGCGGACCGGGAAACCAGCGCTTCGTCATTGTGCGGATCCATATAGCGGAGATAATAGGCGCTCGATCCCGCGAAGCCGGGCATCGTGCTCGTCTCCAGCGGATAACCGTCATACGTCCAGTTCTCAGCCCTCGCCAGCGGCGGATCGCCGGCCTCGGTCGGCTTGAATTCGCTTACCTCGGGCAGTCGGAGCGGAAGGGCGTCTTCCGGCAGCGGCGTCGGAATGCCGTCCTTGTAGTAGATCGGGAACGGTTCGCCCCAGTAGCGCTGACGCGAGAAGATGGCGTCACGGATCTTGTAATTGACCTTGCGGCGGCCGATTCCGTGCGCCTCGACATAGGCGATGGCGGCAGGGATGGCTTCTTTCACGCTCATCCCGTCGAGGAAGCCGGAATTCATCATCACGCCTTCCTTGGCGTCGAAACTCGACTCGCTCACGTCCGCCCCCTCGATGAGCGGGATGACGGGCAGGTTGAATTTCTTCGCAAAAGCATAGTCTCTGCTGTCGTGTGCCGGAACGGCCATGATGGCGCCGGTTCCATAGCCCGAAAGCACATATTCGGAGATCCAGACCGGCACCTCCTTCCCCGTCAGCGGATTGGTGGCGTACGAGCCGGTGAAGACGCCGGAAACGGTCTTTCCGGCAATCCTTTCGCGCTCGGTCTTCTTCTTGACTTCGGCCAGATAGGCCTCGACCGCCTCTTTGCAGGACGGGGCAGTGAGTTTCTCCACCCACTCGCTCTCGGGGGCGAGCACCATAAAGGTCACGCCGAACACCGTGTCGGCCCGGGTGGTGAAGATGGTCATATCGTACTCGGAGGAACCGTTGCGGACCTTGAACACCATCTCAGCGCCTTCGCTGCGGCCGATCCAGTTGCGCTGCATTTCCTTGAGGGAATCGGACCAGTCGAGCGCCTCGAGCGAATCCAGCAGCCTGCCGGCATATGCCGACACGCGCAGCTGCCACTGCATCATCTTCTTCTGCTCCACGGGGAAGCCGCCGCGCACGGAATAGCCCTCCTTCACTTCGTCATTGGCCAGCACGGTCCCGAGGCCCGGGCACCAGTTGACGAACGTCTCGCCCTGGTAGGCCAGGCGGTAATGCATCAGGACATCCGATTTCTCTTTCTCGGAGAATGCGTTCCACTCCGCAGCCGTAAAGACGGGCGCGTCGGAAGCCGCCGCGTCCACGGCCGCGCTGCCGCCTTCCGCGAAGGCCTTCTCCAGATCCCCGATCGGACGGGCCTTGTCGAGGGCCTTGTCGTACCAGCTGCCGAACATCTTGAGGAACGCCCACTGCGTCCATTTGAAGTAGTCGGGGTCGCAGGTGCGGAACTCCCGGTCCCAGTCGTAGGAGAAACCGATCCGGTCCATCTGCGAACGGTAGCGGGCGATATTCTTTTCGGTCGTCACCTCGGGATGCTGGCCCGTCTGGATGGCATACTGCTCCGCCGGCAGGCCGAAGGCGTCATAGCCCATCGGATGGAGGACGTTGAAGCCCTTCAGCCGTTTGTAGCGCGAATAGATGTCGCTGGCGATATAGCCCAGCGGATGCCCGACGTGCAAACCCGCTCCGGAGGGATACGGGAACATGTCGAGCACGTAAAACTTCGGCTTGGAAGGATCCGCCTGCGCCTTGAACGTTTTCTCCGCGGCCCATTTCTCCTGCCACTTCTTCTCGAGTTGTAAGAATTCGTAATCCATATCAATATTTTTTCTTCTTCTTTCCGATCTTATAGCCGTTGATGCCGAAGGAGGCTTTCTTCTCGAGGCGGAATTCCACCGGGAGGGAAAGCGCGACGGGAACCTTTTTCCCGAGATACCGTCCCGGCTTCCACCTGGGAGAGGCGGAGATGACCCGGACGGCCTCGTCGTCCAGGAGCGGATCCACGCTCCGGCTTACGTGCACGTTCTTGATATTGCCCTCGGCGTCGATAATAAAATCCACCATCACACGCCCCTGGATACCCTCACGGACGGCTTCTTTGGGATATTTCAGATAGGGATATACCCATTTCTGGAGGAATACGCCCGGATCGGCCGAATTGAGGAACAGCGGACGCTGGTCGCATTCGTAATACGACATCACGCCGTCCAGCGCGCGGAACCGCCCCTTCTCCGTCACGGGCAGGAAGGAAGGCGCCGGCGCGTTGATGAGATATTTGCTGAAATTGTAGAGATACTCCACTTCCTTCTCCATCCCCGCATAGTCGATGATCGACTGGGTGTCCTTCTCCGTGTCGTGCTCGGGATAGCGCCCGGTCGTGAACAGCACGGAAGGTATCTGCTTGTCGTAGAACACCTTGTTGTCGGACGGATAGGGCTCCGCCGCCGTGATCTCGGGGGTGACCGGATTGAGGTCGGAGGAGACGATGCCGAGGATTTCGTTGAGGTCGGCGTTGGAGGCCGTATAGGCGTAGAAGCCGGAATAGCCCGTGCCGAGCATGTCCAGGCCGATCATGGCGTCGATGTTGCCCGCATCCTTGAAGGCGCGGTTGAGGAAGTACCAGCTCCCGGCGAAGGTCTCGCGGGAGGCGCCGAAACCGATCAGGAGCACGGAACGGCGCAGGAGGATCCGGTTCGTCTGGAGCATCCGGGCCACTTCCAGGAGGGCGGCGAGGCCGGAGGCGTTGCCGTTGGCTCCGTAGTAGATCCGCTCGCGGGACCGTCCGTCCACGGTGTAGCTGTCGCTGCCGATGTTGTCGAGGCGGGCGCCGATGACGATGAACCGGTCTCCGAGCGTCCTGTCATACCCCTGGATGTAGCCGATGACGTTGCGGGAAGTCAGCGTGTCGCCGCTTTCGGTGCGGATGCCGAAAGTATCGCCCCCCTTTGCGGAAAGGATATCGACACCGTACCCCTGCAGGACGGTTTCCAGATATTCCGCGGCGGCCTGCTCCCCTTCCGAACCGGCCTTGCGACCCTCCATCGAGGCGGCAGAGAGGGTCCGTACGTGCTCCTTGATGGCGGCGACGGTCTCGCTGTCGTCCAGGTCATCCAGCACGCTGCCCGGACGGATCTGTCCCTCGAGCGTGAAACAGGCCACGAGAAATGCGGCTATGGCGGCAATACGTTTCATCTACTTACTTTTTTTTCATTACCCAGGCCCCCCCGGGGCAGACGCCCTGTGAAACGAGCCGGCGCAGGTTGCGCTGCGCTTCGGCGCGGTCGTCCGTCGGGCAGAGGCCTACGGCCTTGAGGCCGTGCCAGTCGACGATGCAGGTCTCATACCCCTGACGGCGGCATTCCGCTGCCAAACGGTCCGCGTGCCGGGGCTCGCGGAAACATCCCGCCACGACCAGATAACTCTCCTCGGTCGAGCGGTAAATCATCTCCTCCGGCATCTCCCCGGGGATGACCGCTGCGGAATCCGTCACCCCGGCCCGGGCCGTATCGGCCGGAGCCGGACACTGCAGGGCGGCGAGTTCCGCCGAGGTCGGCCTTCCGGCCAGCGACCGGAAAAAGTCGCACCCCTGCACCAACAGCAGCACGCCCGGCAACACCGTTATGATAGTCCGCAATTTCATCCATTCTATATAAATCCTACAAAAATAACCAAATTTTTCCGATTTTGGCTATATTTGCAGGTATGAAATGGAAATCGTTACTCCCGGCGTTGCTGCTGTTGTCGCCCGCCGTCCTGGACGCACAGATCAAAAGGCCCTGGATTCCCTTTGAAGACTTCTCCTTCCGCAAGGACACCGTCTCGATCGTCCTCGTCGGAGACCTGATGATGCACGGCCCGCAGTCGCGGGACGCTTTCCGCGTCTACAGCCTCTCCCACCCCGGCGCCGACAGCTACAACCACGACCATTATGATTTCACCACCTTCCTGATGCATGTCAAGGACCGCATCGAAGCGGCCGACCTCGCCATCGGCAACCTGGAATTCACCCTCGCGGGGCCGCCCTTCACGGGCTATCCCTCCTTCTCCGCACCCGATTCCTACCCCGAATACATCACCTCCTGCGGCTTCGACGTCCTCGTCACCGCCAACAACCACATCCTCGACAAGGGTTCCGAGGGCCTGCGGCGGACCATCCGCACCTACGACCGGCTCGAGGCCCGGCACAATGTCGTCTACACCGGCATCTCGGCCAGCAAGGCCGAGGACGAGGCGCGCTACCCCGTCTTCGTCATCGTCAAGGGCCTCAAGATCGCCATCCTCAACTTCACCTACGGCACCAATTCCGGCGGCACTTCCCTCTGGCCCAAGGTCAATCTGATGCGCCGCGAAGACATATCCCGCGCCCTGGCACGGGCCAAAGCCGGACATCCCGACATCATTATGGCCATCCCCCACTGGGGCGTCGAATACCAGCACCGCCACAACCAGGAACAGGGCGAAATGGCCCGCTGGCTGGCCCGGAACGGGGTTGACGTCATCGTCGGACACCATCCGCACGTGGTGCAGGACATCGAAATCCTCGAGGTCACGGACGAGGACGGGCAGGTCCGGGAAGTCCCCGTCGTCTATTCCCTCGGCAACGCAGTCTCCAACCAGAACGACCTCCCGGCCCGTCTGGAGGCGCTCGTCCGGATCGATATCGCCGTCCACGGCACCCAGCACAAGGTCATTCCCGCGCCGGAGGTCACCTTCCTCTGGTGCACCAAGCCGGGGATGGTCGAGCGAAGCTACAGCGTGCTGCCGGTGA
Source organism: uncultured Bacteroidales bacterium (assembly GCA_900320545.1). Lineage (GTDB taxonomy): Bacteria > Bacteroidota > Bacteroidia > Bacteroidales > UBA932 > Cryptobacteroides. Next base: position 18,636 of record ONSU01000008.1, read on the forward strand.
AGGATTACCTCGACCGGCAGGATGCGTGGAAAGTGAAAGAGGATTATACCAATATGGTCAATACCTACAGGCAAGTCAAGCAGAAAACCGGCATCAAAGACTGATATGAAAAAAACACTCCACCTGGAAGCCATCGACCCCGTCGACATCTACGGGGCCGGCAACAAGATCCTGGATGAATTCTGCCAGTATTTCCCCGACCTCAAGGTCGTGGCGCGGGGAGCGGACATCCATCTGGACGGAAGCGAAAAGGACATCGCCGAATTCGCCTCCCGGCTGGAGCAGCTCATCGACCGCCGCCACCACAAGATGAATCTCACGGTCTATGACGTGGAGGACATCTTCGAGGGTTCCGCCGACAGGCTCAGGAACCGGACGGAATCCGACGCCGTCATCGTCAACGGCACCGACGGCCGCGCCATCAGGGCGCGCAACGCCAATCAGCAGGAGATGGTCAAGGGATACTTCGAGAACGACCTTCTCTTCGCCATCGGGCCTGCCGGCACCGGCAAGACCTATATCGCCATCGCCCTCGCCGTGCGGGCGCTCAAGAACCGCGAAATCCGCAAGATCATCCTCACGCGGCCGGCCGTGGAAGCCGGCGAGCGCCTCGGTTTCCTGCCCGGCGACCTCAAAGAGAAACTCGACCCCTACCTGCAGCCGCTCTACGACGCGCTGGAGGATATGATCCCCTCCCGGAAACTCCAGGAATTCATCGCCGACGGCACCATCCAGATCGCGCCCCTCGCCTATATGCGCGGACGCACGCTGGACCGCGCCTGCGTCATCCTGGACGAGGCCCAGAACACCAACCTCGGACAGCTCAAGATGTTCCTGACGCGAATGGGGACCAACGCCAAATTCATCGTCACGGGCGACGCCACGCAAATCGACCTCCCGCGCAGAAGCGACTCGGGCCTCCTGCGGGGCATGGCGCTGCTGGAGGGGCTCAAAGGGGTGAAATGCATCCGCTTCACGGAGGATGACATCGTCCGTCATCCCCTCGTCACCAAGATCGTAAAGGCTTTCAGTTCGATCCCTGCCCGAGATACAGGCGAAGGGGACGAAGCAACTGCCGCGCCTTCTGCCTGAGGGCCGGATCATCCGACGCTCTCTCGCAATCTTCCAGAATAGCAAGGGCATCGCGGAAGCACGCCGTCAACTGCTTCTGCAGGGCGTCGAACGCCCTGTCGTCGCCGGCAGGCAACGCCTGAGCCCGCTCCAGCAGGGAGAGTCCCTCCCGATACCGGGCCTCACCTCTTGCAAGTTCTTTCCACGCGGCTGCCCTGAGGGCCTCCAGGCGCTGTCGCTCCCTTTCGGCGGCTCGCTCCCGGTCCGCGACGGCTTCGGCCACGTGCAGCGCCACAAGGTCGCGCGTCTCGCAAGGCGGCGTCATGGAGATCCGCGCAGCCCGCAGATACCACATTTCCGCCTCCTCTTCCCGGCCGAACAGGGCAGCCATATCGGCCAGCATATGGCATTCCCCCGAGAGGCGGGTGAATCCATCCGCAACGACCTGCCGGCAGGCACCCTTGCGATCGGTTTCATAGGCCTTGAGATAGGCCTCGTAGGCCCGTTCCAGCACATCCACGGTATCCAGCACGGGCTGGGTCACCACCACGGCGACCAGATTGCCGTCCGCATCGAAGCAGACGTCCTTGTCGGAATAGACATTCCTGTAAATGCCGTCCTTTGAAGTCGGAGCCATAATCTCCCTGGGACGCTGCCCCCGGACGGCGAGGGTACGCACGGAATTCCCCTCTCCGGGGATAAGGTTGGAGAGGGGAAACCGATAAGCGTCTTCGTACGCCTCTGCCAGACGCAGCCAGTCGGCGGACTTTCCGCTCCTGGCGGCTTTTCTGGCGGCGACAGCGACACCTTTCCGGATCTGTTCCGCATCCTTGAAGGAATGGGACTGGGCGTTTGCCGCGGGAATCAGGAAAAGGAACGCCGCCGCGAAGGCGAGAATACTACTGAGCCTGCAGTTGTTTGCAGATCTCGTCATACTTCTTGTTGAGTTCCAGATACTCGGGTTTGATATTGCGGAGCTGGAAGTAGACCTTCTTGAGGAGGTCGGCGGAAGCGAGCTTCATCTCCTTGCGGGTGCTCACTTCGAAGCACTTCTCAAGCGGCTCGATACTCTTGGAGAGGGTCTCCTTGCTGAACTTGTCGGCCTCGTCGTACTTCTTGTAGTCGCGCAGGTCGATCTGGGATTTCTCTTCCTCGAGGACGTTGTACCAGTCGCAGTAGAGACGGCCGAGCGCATAGTAGGGATAATCACCCTTCGGATTGACTTCCAGAGACTTGTTGTAGGCGGCGATAGCGTTATCACGGTTGCCGAGCTGTTTCCAGATGTCGCCTTCTACGTCATACAGACCGGAGTTGTCAGGCATCTGCTCCTTGGCTTTATCCAGCAGCTTGATGATGTCCTCGGGATTGCCCTTGGTCCAGAGATAGAGGTTGATCAGGTCGGTGAGGATCTGCGGGTTGTCGGGATAGAGGGCGAAACCGTCTTCCAGATATTTCTTGGCAGCGACCGTATCCTTGAGTTCCATAGCGACATTCGCGAGAGAGGCGTAGATACCGCCCTTGGAGGATTTGTCATAGCCTTTCTCGAGCGCAAGCTCGTAGCATTCCCTGGCTTTCCCGAAATCCTTTTCCTCGACATAAGCCAGACCGGCATTGAAGAAAGCGGAGGTGTCCAGACGCTCGCTGTAAGGGGAAGCGGAGACCTTGCCGGCCTTCAGGAAGAGTTCCGCGGCCTTTTTCTTGTCGCCGAGGATGAAAGCGGTATAGGCGTCATTGAAATAGGCCTTGTCGATCTCGGAGATCTTGGTGACGATATCCTTCTTCTTCGAGCCCTTCACATCGAGTTCGCCGGCCTTGGAATAGGCCTGGAAAGCGCCGTCCAGCGCATCCACCTTCTTGCCCAACGCGGGCTTCGTCACGTTGATCATCTGCAGACGGCCCTGGGCGAAATAGAGTTCCTTGTCCTTGAAGACCTGCTTCTCGTAAACCGTGCCGCCAAGGTTGACGTTCTCGGTGGAAAGCGGCTTTTCGCCGGACATCAGAATCTGCATTTCAGCCGCCGACATTCCCATCGGAATCGAGGCGGTGGGTTTCTCGTAGGCATCCCAGTACGCCTTGCCCAGATTGAGCCAGGTCGCCACCTTGGTGGCTTTCTTGGCATCTTCGGTCGCGGCCTTGGCCTTCTCGACGTTCTTGACGAGGGTCGACTGCGCAAACGCCAGTTGCATGCTCAGTGCAATCATAGCGGCAATGGTCAGAATCTTTTTCATTTTTAATAAATTTATTCGTTTGTATTCTCTTCTTTCTGCGGCTCGGCTGCAGGGGCTTCGCCCTCTTCCTCGGAGGAATGCTGCACCACCGACACCGCCGCAATCGCGTCATTTTCGCGGATGTTGATGAGTTTTACCCCCTGTGCGGCCCTTCCCGTCACCCGGATGGTGCTCACCGGCATCCTGATTGTCATTCCCGAACGGCAGATGATCATCAGGTCGTCTTCGTCGGTCACGTTCTTGATCGCCACGAGCGATCCGGTCTTCTCGGTGATCTGTATGGTCTTGACACCCTTGGCGCCACGTGCGGTCTGACGGTACTCAGCCGGATCGGAACGCTTGCCGAAACCGTTTTCGCTGACGACCAGAACCTGCCTGCGGGCGGCATCCTCCGCCTCGGGATCCTGACAGACAAAACCGATGACGAAGTCCCCTTCATCAAGATTGATGCCACGCACGCCGGAGGACATCCTGCCGAGCGGACGGGCGTCGGCCTCGTCGAAGCGGACGCAGCGGCCGCCGTTGGCCGCGATCATCACGTTGCAGCGGCCGTTGGTGAGGATGGCTTCGAGGAGTTCGTCGTCCTCGCGGATGATGATGGCGTTGACGCCGTTGGTCCTCGGACGCGAGTAGGCCTCGAGCAGCGTCTTCTTGACGACGCCGTTGCGGCTCACCATCATAATGTAGTGGCTGTTGATGAATTCCTCGTCCTTGAGACTCTTGACGTTGATGTAGGCCTTGACCTTGTCGTCGGCCTCGATGGAGAGGAGGTTCTGGATCGCGCGGCCCTTCGAGGTGCGGGTGCCTTCCGGAATCTCATACACCTTGAGCCAGTAGCAGCGGCCCTTCTGGGTGAAGAGCAGCAGCGTGGAGTGGGTATTGGCGATGTAGATGTGCTCGATGAAGTCCTCGTCGCGGGTGGCGCTGCCCTTGAGACCGACGCCGCCGCGGTTCTGCGTGCGGAACTCGGTGAGCGAGGTGCGCTTGATGTAGCCGAGGTGGGAGATGGTGATGACCTGGTCCTCGCTGACGATGAAGTCCTCGGGGTTGAAGTCGCCGACGGCGAGATTGATCTCGGTGCGGCGCGGGTCGCCGTATTTCTCTTTCAGTTCGAGGGTCTCTTCCTTGACGATGCCGAGCTGGATCTCTTCGCTGCCGAGGATTTCGTTGCAGCGGGCGATGAATTTCATCAGTTCGTCGTATTCGTTCTGGAGTTTCTCCCGCTCGAGTCCGACGAGCTGGCGGAGACGCATCTCGACGATGGCGGTCGCCTGCGGATCGGAGAAGCCGAAGCGCTCCATGATGATGCGCTTGGCGTCGTCGGTGGTCTTGGACTCGTAGCGGATGATGTGGACGATCTCGTCGATGACGTCCATCGCCTTGAGGAGACCTTCCACCAGGTGGGCCCTCTTCTCGGCCTTGGCCAGTTCGAAGCGGGTGCGGCGGACGACGACCCCGTGGCGGAAGTCGACGAAATTGGAAAGCAGCTCCTTGAGACTGAGCGTGCGCGGACGGCCCTTGACAAGGGCGACGTTGTTGAACACGAAGCTCGACTGGAGCGGGGAATACTTGAAGAGACTGTTGAGCACCACGTTGGAGTTGGCGCCCATCTTGAGGCGGATGACGACGCGGACGCCCTCGCGGGAAGTCTCGTCGTTGATCTCGGCGATGCCCTCGATGCGCTTGTCTTCCACAAGCTGGGCGATCTTCTCGATCATGTCCTTCTTGTTGACCATATACGGGATCTCGGTGACGACGATGGTCTCACGGCCGTTGTCGGCGACCTCGATATCGGTCTTGGAACGGATGACGACCCTGCCGCGACCGGTCTCGTAGGCCTCCTTGATGCCGTCGACGCCCTGGATGATGCCGCCCGTCGGGAAGTCGGGGCCCTTGATGTAGCGCATCAGTTCGTCGGTGGTGATGGCGGGATTGTCAATGTAGGCGCAGATGGCGTCGCAGCATTCGCCGAGGTTGTGCGGGGCCATGTTGGTGGCCATACCGACGGCGATGCCGGCGGAGCCGTTCAGCAGGAGGAGCGGCGCCCGCGTGGGGAGGACGGTCGGCTCCTGGAGCGATTCGTCGAAGTTGCCGACGAAGTCCACGGTATCCTTGTCGAGGTCGGAGAGGACGCACTCGGCCATCTTCTCGAGCTTGGCCTCGGTATAACGCATCGCGGCGGGGGAATCGCCGTCCATCGAGCCGAAGTTGCCCTGCGGCCATACCATCGGGTAGCGCTGGTTCCAGTTCTGGGCCAGACGCACCATCGCGTCGTAGACGCTGCTGTCGCCGTGGGGATGGAATTTACCCATCACCTCGCCGACGATACGGGCGGATTTCTTGGTGGAGGAGGAATAGTTGAGCCCCATTCCGTCCATTCCGAACAACACCCTGCGCTGGACCGGCTTGAGGCCATCGCGGACGTCGGGAAGGGCGCGGGACACGATGACGGACATCGAATAGTCGATGTACGCCGTGCGCATTTCCTTGTCTATTTCCACCGGCTCGATGATGCCGGTCTGCTCTTCGATAAAGTCTTTCTCTTCGTTCTTATCCATAGTAAAAAATTATCTCCTATATAATCGTGCAAATTTAATAAAATTATTGAAATTTTCAAATAGGGTTTGTATTTTTGCGTATCCGAAACGAAACGCTTTAATTTATGGATATCCGAATCTCCGAAGACCTCAACGGGATCATCAAATTCGCACGGGAAGAAGCGATGCGCACCGGCAGCTACGGCATCGGCGCGGACCACCTGTTCCTCGGCATCATCCGCCACGAAGACAACGACGCCTTCCGCACCCTCGTCGGGGAGGGCATCGACACCGCCGACCTCAAGCAGTTCATCGACGGGCGGATCTTCACCAACGAAAGCATCCCCTACTCCGAACTCGAAAACATCACCTTTTCGCGCCTGGCGCAGAACATCCTGAACATCACCATCCTCGAGGCGACGCGGATGCACGCCCGGGAGGCGGCGCCGCACCACCTGCTGCTGGCCCTGCTCCGCTCGGTCGACAGCTTCGGGCAGAACTACCTGCGCAACCACGGCCTCGACTACGGCCGGGCGCTCACCCACATGCAGGCCGCCGGGATGCTCGACACGCCATCCCCCGCCACCGAATCCGGTCAGGAAGGGCCGGCCGCCAGCAACGAAGTGGAAGACGGCGATGACGATATGGCCGGCGTCAAGGACTCGGGGCTCGACATCACGGAATTCGGCCACGACCTTACCCGGGCCGCCCGCGAAGGCCGGCTCGACCCGGTGATCGGCCGCGACACGGAAATCGCCCGGGTCATCGAGATCCTCGGCCGCCGCAAGAAGAACAATCCGATGCTCATCGGCGAACCCGGCGTCGGAAAATCCGCCATCGTGGAAGGCATCGCCCTGAGGATCGCCTCCGGCGAAATCTCCCCCGCCCTGGCCCGCAAGCGCATCGTCTCCCTGGACATCGGCTCCATCGTGGCGGGTACGCGCTATCGCGGCGACTTCGAGAAACGCATTAAACTGATCATCAAGGAGGCCTCCTCCAATCCCGACCTGATCCTGTTCATCGACGAGTTCCACACCATCGTGGGCGCAGGCGGCGCCGGAGGCAGCCTCGACGCGGCGAACATGCTCAAGCCGGCCCTGGCGCGCGGCGAGATCCAGTGCATCGGCGCCACGACCATGGACGAATTCACCAAGATCGTCGAAAAGGACGGCGCCCTAGACCGGCGGTTCCAGAAAATCACCGTCGAACCCACCGACATTCCCCAGTCCGTCGAAATCCTGAAGAACATCCGGGCCAACTACGAACAGTTCCACCATGTGACCTATACGGACGCCGCCATCGAAGCGGCCGTCACCCTCACCGAACGGTACATCACCGACCGCTCCCTCCCCGACAAGGCCATCGACGCCCTCGACGAGGCCGGATCGATGGTCCGCCTCAACCTCGCCCGGAAGCGGCGCGGCGGCTCCGTCGTCGACAGGGAGGACATCGCCACGGTCATTTCCAAGATGACCGGCGTGCCGGCCGGCAACGTCGCCGAGTCGGAGGGCGGACGCATCCTCAAGATGCGCGAACGGCTCCGCGGCCGGATCATCGGCCAGGACGAGGCCATCGACACGGTGGTGCGGGCCATCCAGCGCAACCGCGCGGGGCTCAAGGATCCCGGCCGGCCCATCGGCACTTTCCTGTTCTTCGGCCCCACGGGCGTCGGCAAGACGCAGCTGGCCCGCTCGCTGGCGGAGTATCTGTTCGATTCCGAAGACAATATGGTGCGGATCGACATGAGCGAATATATGGAGAAGTTCTCCGTCTCACGGCTCATCGGCGCGCCTCCGGGCTACGTCGGCTACGAGGAGGGCGGACAGCTCAGCGAACGGGTGCGGCGCAAACCCTACTGCGTCGTGCTGCTCGACGAGATCGAGAAAGCCCATCCCGACATCTTCAACCTGCTCCTGCAGGTGATGGACGAGGGACGCCTCACCGACAGCATCGGCCGCACGGTCAACTTCAAGAACACCATCGTCATCATGACCTCCAACGTGGGAACCCGCGAAGTGGAGGAATACGGCAGCGGCGTGGGATTCTCCACGGCCGGCAAGAATGTGGAGATGGACCGCAGAAGCGTGCTGGAGAAAGCGCTCAAGAAAGCGTTCCCGCCGGAATTCATCAACCGCGTGGACGAGCGGGTCTTCTTCCATTCCCTTACCAAGGAGGATCTGGAGAAGATCATCGACATCCAGCTGGGAAGTCTCCGGAAACGGGCGCTGGAAGCCGGCTACAAACTGCAGGTGCTTCCTGCGGCCAAGCGGTTTGTCGCGGAGGCCGGCTACGACCCGGCCTATGGTGCAAGACCCCTGAAGCGGGCCATCATGCGGCACATCGAAGACCCCGTGTCCGAGTTTATCATCGCCGACCGGATCCTTCACGCGAAATCCGCTCCCGGCGACGAGCCGCGCGTCCTCAAAGTCGGGCTGGCCCCGGACAAGAAGAGCACCGCCGTTACCCTCAAAGAGACTTGACGTCCTCGATCTCGAGGCCGAGGGTGTCGATCATATCCTTGAGAGCCTGAAGGGAAGCGTCGGAAGAGACGAGGGCCGAAAGGGCGTTGAAGTTGAAATCCGTGTTTTTCATATCGCGTTCATTTTTGTTTCTGATGCAAAGATAGCGCCTCATTGTGCCGAACTGAGGCACATCTAAAATTTTTCAGAAAAAAATGGAAGAAATCCAAGAAAGAAGCCTCGACCGGCTCGCCCGGTACCTGATTATCCTCGGAACCCTCGCCCTGCTGGGGGCGCTGTGTTACTTCTTCAGCAACGTCATCGTCTATGTCGCGCTGGCGTTCGTCGTGTCGCTCATCGGCATTCCCCTGGCCGCGTTGATGAAGAAAATCCGCATCAAAGGGAAATCGATGCCGGACGCCCTCGCGGCGATCCTCTCGCTGATCATCGTTTTCCTGGGCATCGGCGTCATCGTGGGCGAGACTTTCCCGGTCATCACGGGGATTGTCAACGAAGCCGCCGCCGTCGACGAATCCGCCGGCAACACCGCCGCCAATCCGCTCCGCAACGTCAACGACTGGCTCATCGACACCTTCCCCGTCCTCGGAGATGACTTCCGCCTGGAGGTTGTCCTCCTGGACCAGATCAAGGACGCGGTCAATCTGTCGGACCTGTCCGGAATGATGAAATCCCTCATCGGCTCGGTCGCCTCCCTGGTTTCCACCGTCGCCGTCGCCCTGTTCTCGATCATCTTCATCTCCTTCTTCTTTATCCGCGACCGCGAACTGTTCTCCAAGATCGTCTGCGCCCTGGTGCCGGACAGATATGAAGAGCGGGTCCGCAAGGCCCTCGGCGAGATCGAGCACCTGCTGTCGCGGTATTTCGTAGGCATGATCATCGAAGTCGTCGGCGTGGCGCTCATCAACTTCATCCTTCTGTGGAGCGTCGGCCGGATCGGATTCCAGGCCGCCATCGGCATCGCTTTCCTGGCCGGCATCTTCAATATCATCCCCTATGTGGGGCCGCTGATGGGAGAGGGCATCGGCGTCATCCTGGCCGTCATCCTCAAGCTCGGCACCGGCGTCGGACTCAATGTCAACATCTGGGTATTCGCCCTCATCATCCTGCTGCTGATGCTCACTACCCAGCTCATCGACAACTTCGTCTTCCAGCCGATCATCTACTCGACCAGCATCAAGGCCAGTCCGCTGGAGATCTTCATCGTCCTCCTTGCGGCCGGCCATATCGGCGGCATCGTCGGGATGCTGGCGGCCATCCCGGCCTATACGGTACTGAGGGTGATCGCAAGCCGGTTCTTCTACCATCTCAAACCGATCCGGCGGCTCATTCCGGACCGGGACGGCGAGGCCTAGAAAACCATCGCGAAAGACATTCCGTACTGTCCCTCGCCGCTGCACCAGGGGACGGCCACCCATTTCTTCCGATGATGTTCCAGACGGAACAGGCGGCGTTCCAGCGGCAGAAGCCAGTAGCCGACGTTGGCGCTGAGAATGCCGATGGCGGCCCCGGCCAGGACGTCGCTGGTCCAGTGCCGGTTGTTGTAGATGCGCATGATGGCCGTGGTCGTGGCGATGCCGTAGGCGCCGAGGCCCCAGAGCGGACCGTATTCGTGGCGGACCAGTTCGGCGCCCATAAAGGCCGTGGCGGTGTGCCCGGAGGGAAAGGAATTCCGGCCGTCGGAATCGGGCCGGGGGGCGCGGATGGTGTATTTCATCGTATTTACCAGAATCGCCAGCGTCGCGGTGGACGTAGCCAGCACGAGCGCCCGCTCACCCGCCGTCCGCTCCCCCTGCCGGGGAATAAAGCCGACGGTGAAATACATCACGGCAGGAGCGAATACGATGTAATCGTCAAAGTGCAGGTAGCGTCCGCCGCGGATATCTTCCGCCGCCTTCTGAACGGGCAGATTGATGCGTTTCTGGAACCAGGGGCTGCAAAGGCCGAAGGTTCCAGCCCCCAGAAGGACGGTGGGAGCGATGATCTGCGGCCATTTGAAGCGTTCGTCCTCGAGGGTATACACGCCTGCCCGGGCCACGGAAAGGGTGTCCGGAGCGAATTCGGATATTTCCTGGGCTGATGCAGAGAGGCCGATGCAGAGAGCGGCGGTCAGTACCGCAAGCCGACGCATAATTCCAGCGGACGCGACCGTTTACAGGCGGGACATCCGCTCGACGGAGAGTTCGACGAGAGAACGGACTGCGGCCTTGTAGTCGGGATTGCTGCTCTGGAGGTAGCGGTTGGCAATGGCGCAGCAGACGGTGCAGACATCGTGGCCGAGCATCGCGCCGAAGCCGGCGAGCGGCGAGGACTCCATCTCGAAGTTGGTGATGCGGTATTCGCCGAAGCGGAAGGATTCGATCCTCTCGAGCATGTCCGGCATCGCCAGCGGGAGACGCACCACCCTGCCCTGCGGACCGTAGAAGCCCGGAGCGGAGATGGTCACGCCCTTGACGGTGACGTCCTTCATCAGGTTGATGATCTTGTCGCTGGCCTTGATGAAATACGGCGAAGGAAGGGTTTCCTTCCAGTTCATATGCTTCTTGAAGTCGGCTTCCACGTCATTGAGGGTGTACTTCTCGCGGCCGCCGTACCAGTTCATCACGCCGTCGAATCCGACGCTGATGTGCGACAGGATGTAGGAGCCCAGGGGGATGTCGGCGTGGAGGGCGCCGGAGGTGCCGATCCGGAGAATGTTGAGACGGCGGTGCTCCGGCTTAACCTCGCGGGTGGCGAAGTCGACATTGGCGAGGGCGTCGAGTTCGGTCATCACGATGTCGATGTTGTCGGGGCCGATGCCGTGGGAGAGGACGGTGATCCGCTTGCCGTTGCGACGGCCCGTGACGGAAACGAATTCGCGGGAGGCGTGACGGAATTCGATGTCGGTAAGATATTCCGCGACCATGTCGACACGGCCGGGATCGCCGACGAGGATGACATTGTCGGCCAGTTCTTCGGGCTTGACGTGGATGTGGAACGCCGAGCCGTCGGCGTTGATGATGAGTTCAGATTCCGGAATGCGCATATCTCTTTAGTTTTAGCAGTCTGAAAACACAAATATAGTTTTTTTCGGCAAATTTTCCTATTTTTGCCGCCAATTATACAAAATACTCACACTATGTGGCAGAGAATTCAAACATTGTATCTGGTGATAGCGATAGCGCTGACGGCGGTGCTGCTGGCTGGAAATGCGGCGGCCCTGACCGGTGAGGACGGGCTGACGCTGATCCGGTATACGGCCATCGCCAAACCCTATATGCTCATCCTTCTCATCGTGCTGACGCTGATCGAATCCATCGCGCTGATCGCGTTCAAGGTCAGAATCCTTCAGATGCGGCTCTCCGTCGTTGCGGGACTCGTCGCCCTGGGCTTGCAGGCCTGGCTCGGCGTGATGTACTTCACATCGCCGGGCTATGTGTTCCGCTGGACCGTGATCTTCCCGCTCGTGATCGCCATCTGCGATTTCCTCGCCGCCCGCGGCGCCTTCCAGGACCAGCTCGTAGTCGAGAGCGCCCAGCGTCTCCGTTCCCGTCGCAAACGCTAGCCGGTCATTTCAAGCGAAGTCGAGAAAACTTATTATCTTTGCATCATGAAAAATAGAGTCGTCATCACCGGAATGGGCGTCATCTCCTCTGTCGGAAATGACGTGCCGACATTTTGGGACAGTCTGAAAAAGGGTGTCTGCGGCATCGATTATATCAACCAGTTCGATACGGAGCGGCTGCCCGTCAAAATCGCCGGCAAGATCAAGAACTTCGACCCGGAAAAGAACGGGATGGACAAACCCTTCATCCGCAAGCAGGATTTATTCACACAATACGGAATGGCCGCCGCCTGGCAGGCGATGCAGGACGCGGGTCTTGTCGCCGAGGGCGAAGGCCGGAACATCGATCCGGGGAGGCTCGGCGTCTACGTCGGTTCCGGCGTCGGGGGGTTCGAAGTCCAGTACCGCGAAACGGCCAAAATGCTCGAGGACCCCTCCGGACAATGGATTTCTCCGCTTTTCATCCCCACGATGATCTCCAACATCGCGGCCGGGCAGATCGCCATCAAGCACCACGCCCAGGGTCCCTGCCTGGATATCGTGACAGCCTGCGCGACCTCCTCGCACTGCATCGGAGAGGCCTTCCGTGCCATCCGCCACGGCTACGCCGATGCCATCATCGCCGGCGGCTGCGAGAACGCCACCATTCCGCTTGCCATCGCCGGCTTCGCCAACGCCAAGGCCCTCACCCGCGACGAGGATCCCAAATACGCCTCCCTCCCCTTCAACAAAAACCGCAAGGGCTTTGTGATGGGAGACGGCGCCGGCATCCTCATCCTGGAAGAATATGAGCACGCGGTCGCCCGCGGCGCCAGGATCTACGGCGAAATGACCGGCTACGGCAACACCTGCGACGCCTACCACGCCACGGCGCCGAGGCCCGACGGCTCCACCCAGGCCAAGGCCATCCGCTACGCCCTGCAGGAATCCGGATTCGACGAGTCGAAAGACAACCTCTACATCAATGCGCACGGCACGGGCACGCTCCTCAACGACGTCGCCGAGACGGTCGCCTACAAAGCCGCCCTGGGGGATTTCGCCTATAAGACCCACATCTCCTCCATCAAGTCGATGACCGGGCATATGTTCGGCGCGGCCGGCGCGGCGGAAGCCATCGCCACGATCCTCGCGCTCAGGGAGGGCGTCATTCCTCCGACCATCAACCTCGACTGCCCCGACCCCGAATGCGACCTCGACTACACGCCGAACGTCGCCGTCAAGAGCCCGATCACACTCGGACTCTCCAACTCCCTCGGCTTCGGCGGGCACAACGCCTGCCTCGCTTTCCGGGCATTCAAATAGGGGTTACAGTTCCCGCACGAGTATCCGCACCATCCCGTTTTCCATCTTGCGGAGAGCGGACCATTTCCGGATGGTCTCGGAAGTCACCTCATCACACTCGTCCAGCTGACGCAAGAAACTGTCCTTCAGCCGGACGGCCGTATCCGTGTCGTAGAAATACACGTTGTCCTCGAAGTTGAGACGGAAACTGCGGTGGTCCAAGTTGCACGTGCCGATGGAAGAGAAATAATCATCGGTCACGAAGAGTTTGCTGTGATCGAAAATCCCCGTATTGAGATAAATCCGGACGCCGGAGCGGATGCAGCGACGGAAATAAGACCGGTTGGCCGCATTCATCAGCCGGACGTCCGCATTGAGCGGAAGGATCAGCCGGACATCCGTTCCGCGGCCGGCAGCTCCGCATAGCGCTTTCAGAACGGGCTTCGGCGGGCAGAAATACGGACTTTTGGCATAGAAATACCGGGATGTGCTGTCAAGGGCGTACACATATGAATCCATCAGGGGCAGGGACCGCGGCCGGGAAACCGGCCGGGATGCGACAAGCTGGAGAACGGTTCCCGACGAGTCCGCCGGCGCCCAGGAAGACGCGGGGGTTTCTTCTCCGCAGACATCCTCCCAGTCGGCATCGAACAGTCCCCCAAGCGCCGTTACGACGGGCCCCTGCAGCCGGAGATGGGTATCCTTCCAGCGGTAGAAATAATCGTCCGACAGGTTCATCCCGCCGGTATAGCCCACACGGTTGTCGATGATGGCCAGTTTGCGGTGATCGCGGCGGTCCAGCAGACGGAGCGCACGGCCGGGACGCTGCGGCGGGGTGAATTTCCGCACCTCGATTCCCCCTTTCCGCATTTCACGGAAAAAACGGCGCGGGACACCTGCATTGATGAGATTGTCATAGATCAGCCGGACCGAGACGCTGTCCTGCGCCCGGGCCATCAGCGAATCCCGCAACACCACGCAAAGGGAATCATCCGTAAACCGGTAATATTCCAGAGAGACCGATTCCCGGGCGGAGCGGACATCTTCCATCAGAAGTTCATACTTCCGCATCCCGTCGTACAGGATCTGACAGGTATTCCCGAAGGTCGGGACCTCATACCAGGCGCAGGCCATCCGCTCCGCAAGCGGGCGGTATTTCGGGGAGATGCTTCCGAAGGCCTCGGAGGGGCATAACGAATCCGGCGGAGCCAGAAGCTCCGCCGTTATCAGAATCAGTGAAAGAAGGGTACTCAACGGCGTTTCTTCTTGCCGTCGTCCACTTTGTCTTCGATCTCGTCGATCCGGTCGTCGTACCAGTCCTCGAACTGGTTGGAAATCTTGCGGCCGCCTCTCGGATGCTGATAAATCTGGTCCTCGATCTTGCTCAGGCGATCCTTGATCTGCTTGCAGCGGTTCTTGTCGCCGTTGCGATAGGCATTCTCATACTGACGGAGGATGCTCCTGACGCCATAATAGGCGACCAGATCCTGGACGGAAGGGTCGTACGGGAATTCGGGTTTATCCTTCTTTTCCACTTTCTCCTCCTCCTGGACGGGCGCGGCGATCACGGCATCCAGACGGATCTGCGCGGCGACCGCATTGGCGACGGCGGCGTTGGCCGTCTTCTTATCCATCTCGGAACTGGAGAGATAGACGACATTGCGGGCCGGTTTGGTCGCGTCATTCAGCACGGGGAGAAGGGACGGAATGTCCTGCCCGTACAGGTCGAATGCGGAGTTGAGACGCATCCCGCTTCTGTCCAGCAGATCCAGCGAGGTGGAAAGCGCCTCCACGGGATCGTCCGTAACCCGCTGAAGCGGGACGGTGACGCGGACGGCCCAGTTGCCGGAAGGGGTCTGGACGGCGTATGCCTTGAGCTCCGATGCGGGAGCGAAGGCATTGAAGCCTGTACCGGTAGTTTCTACGTCGGTGGCGCTGATGACGGCCTCGGCGGGTGTGCCGTTCGTGCAGGAGGCCAGTAACAAGGCGGCGAATAAGCCGGGTACAAAGAATTTTTTCATAAGTATCGGGGGATTAGTATTTGTTCAGGGGACGGCCGCTGGTGAGCATGTTTACCTTGTGCTTCACGGTGCGGAGGATTTCCGTGTAGGCGGGGTTGTCCAGGTCGTCGGGATGGGCGGCCGCGGCGGTGAGCACGGTGTCGATCAGGGCGACGATGTCCTTCATATCCTTCTCTACGAAGCCGCGGGAGGTGACGGCGGGCGTTCCGACGCGGATGCCGGAGGTCTGGAACGGGGAGCGGCTGTCGAACGGCACCATATTCTTGTTGACGGTGATGTCGGCCTTGACCAGCTCTTTCTCGGCCACCTTGCCGGTAAGATCGGGGAATTTGGCGCGGAGGTCGATCAGGAGAAGATGGTTGTCGGTGCCGCCGGAGACGACCTTGTAGCCCTTGGAGACGAAGGCCTTTCCCATCGCTTCCGCATTGGCTTTGACCTGCTTCTGATAGGCGACGTACTCGGGCTGGAGCGCTTCGTAGAAGGCGACGGCCTTGGCCGCGATGACGTGCTCGAGCGGGCCGCCCTGCACGCCGGGAAATACGTAGGAATCTATGACCTGGGACATCTTCTTGACCTCGCCCTTCGGGGTCGTGAGGCCCTTCGGATTGAGGAAATCCTTTCCGATGAGGATGATGCCGCCGCGGGGACCGCGGAGGGTCTTGTGCGTAGTGGAGGTGACGATATGGGCATACTGGACGGGATTCTTCAGCAAACCCGCCGCGATGAGCCCCGCCGTGTGGGCCATATCGATCATCAGGATGGCTCCGACCTTGTCGGCGATCTCGCGCATCCGGGCGTAGTCCCACTCGCGGGAATAGGCGGAGGCGCCGCCGATGATGAGTTTGGGCTTCACCTCCAGGGCGATGCGCTCCATCGCGTCATAGTCGATGCGGCCGGTCTCCGGATCGAGACCGTACGGAACCGCCTTGTACAGGATGCCGGAAGCGTTGACCGGAGAACCATGCGTAAGGTGACCGCCATGCGCGAGGTCGAGGCCCATGAAGGTGTCGCCGGGATTGAGGACGGCCATTTCGACGGCCAGGTTGGCCTGGGCGCCGGAATGCGGCTGGACGTTGGCGTATTCGGCCCCGTAGAGCTGCTTGACGCGGTCGATGGCGAGCTGCTCGATCTGGTCGACCACCTCGCACCCGCCGTAATACCGCTTGCCGGGGTATCCTTCCGCATACTTGTTGGTGCAGACGGACCCCATCGCTTCCATCACCTGATTCGAGACATAGTTCTCTGAGGCAATGAGTTCCAGACCCGCGGACTGCCTCTCCCGCTCTTTCTTGATAAGGTCGAATACCTGTAAATCCTGTTTCATTCTCTCTACATTTGCAACATCTACAAATGTACGGAATAATTTTGTAAATTTGCAAAAAAGATGGGAAGGAAATTAAGCAATATCGAACTGCACCGCGTGAGCGTCGAAGCGTTCCGGCTCCTGCCGCCCTCCGGAGTCGCCGTGGTGCTTGACAATATCCGGAGCGCCCATAACGTGGGGTCGGTTCTGCGGACCGCCGACGCCTTCAAGGCCGACAAAGTGCTCCTGTGCGGCATCACGCCCGTTCCGCCCTCCCCCGAGATCCACAAATCCGCCCTCGGGGCCGAATTCAGCGTCGACTGGGAGCACTGCGACCATACCCTGGAAGCCGTCGCCCGGCTCCGGGAGGAGGGATGGACCGTCCTCAGCGTCGAGCAGACGGTCGGGTCGGTCTCCCTTGAAACCTTCTCCCCCGAGCCCGGTAAGAAGTACGCCCTCGTCTTCGGCAGCGAGGTCGGCGGCGTCGACCAGGCGGTCGTGGACGCATCCGACGCCTCCCTGGAGATTCCGCAGTTCGGCACCAAGCATTCCCTCAACATCTCCGTCAGCGCAGGGGTCGTCCTCTGGCATTTCACCCTCAAACGCATCACGCAATGAAACATTTCCCCGTCCTGTGCGCCGCGGCGCTCCTGCTTACCGGCTGCTTCGGCAACCCCGAGCAAAAAATCGAAAACGCCCTGCAGCAGATCCAGTCAACCCTTCCGAAAGATGTCGGCGGCGGCGTCTCCTACATCAAGGCCGCTTATGAGAAAGAAAGCGGAACCATCGTCTACGGCTATGCCATAAGCACGCTGGACACCCTGCTTACAGCGGAACAGATAGAAAACTTCAGGCAGGCGACTCTCGCCTCGGCCTCCGTCGCGGCGGACCCGATCTGGAGACTCGCCGCAAAAACCGGCGCCACCTTCCGATGCGAATTCTGCCTCCCTGATGGCAGAGAGGCAGGATCGTTTATCTTGCAGCCGTCCGATTACGACTGTTTTTCCCAGTAGATCGTCATTCCGATCCCCATCAGCTGCCCTCGCAGGGCCAGTTGCGTCTCGGACACGAACCACATGTCGACATTGACCTTGATTCCGTGCTGAGGATCGTAGAGTTTGGTGTTGCCCCAGTGATTCTTCTCCGGAATGTATTTCAGCGAATTGATCAGGACGACCTCGTCGCAGGGGGTGTTGCGGAGGGACTTGTCGGGGTTTTTCTTGTCGAGCCGCTTCTCGCCCGTCTTGGGATCGATGATGTACTTCATCCAGATCACCTTGGCGCGGTACGTGCCGTCGGAGCGCTTGGAGATGCGGACCTTGTAGTCGTCTCCGTGATAGCTGGAGAAATAGGTGCCGATGATGGCGTCACCGGGCTCCTGGGCCTGCAGTGTCCAACAAAGCAGCACGGAGAATATCAATGTAAGAAACCTTTTCATCGTAAAGTCGTTTTAAGTCGTGCAAAGATAATGAAATAATTTTGTAACAATTCAAAATATTTCACTTTTTTTGACTCAAACGGCTTCATTTGACGGGTTTGAGCGTGAAAACGAAGGTCCGTTCCCGGGCCGGAAGACGGTATGCCTCCATCGGACGCTGTCCCCAGGAGTTGATGCCGCCGACTCCCATCAGGGCGCCTTCAAAGCGGACGTAAGTCTTGCCGGCGGAGCGGTCGGCCTCGCGGGCCTCCGCCTTCAGTTCCAGCGAATGGCTCTGCGGCCCCAGCAGCGTCACGTCCATCGCGGCCTGGCTGAAAGGCAGCACCGAAGCGGAGAACCACTCAGGGGCGGAGATCTCCAGTCCCCTCCCGGCGGGATCCAGGATGCGGATCCAGCGCAGATCGGTCCGCGTGCCGCAATCCTGCGGACGGACGTAATCATACTGGAACATTTCGTTGACGCTTCCGGCATATTCTCCGACAAGGGCGCCGCTCTTGCGGTCCGGCTCGGTCTCCCAGGGGCCGTTGCCATACCACCGGACAGAGGAATACTCCCCGCCGAGGGCGAGACTCATCCCGAAACGGAAGAGGTCGGGCAGATTCTCCAGACCGTCTCCGCGCATCTTCTCGGTTACCTTCATCACGCCGTCATAACCGACCTCGTAGCGGACGGTCACATGGGCTACGCCGCCGACAGGCAGGAATTCCGTCGTTACGACGTACCCGCTTTCCCCGGCCCGTGACACGACGACGGCCGGTTTCAGATCGGGATACTGCCACAGCCCCATCTTCCGGTCGAGTTTGGCGCCGAGGTCATTCTCCACGGGGGCGCGGCCGAATCCGGGCAGAATCGGCTCTGCGAGCATATCCTTTCCGTCGACGAACCAGTGCGTCAGGGCGCCGGTCATGCCATTCCAGACCGCCGTCCATCCCTTACCGCTCAGCTGGAAGCCGTCTTTCCCCTGCACGAATTCCGGAAGGACATCGCAGCGGGCCGGCTCCTGCGCGGGCTTCGCGGCGGCAAGCAGCATCTGGTCGTAAGCGATGCAGTCCCCCGCCGCCTGCAGCGGCTCGGAGCGTTTGAGCAGATAATTTACATTCAAATAGATTTCGCCTTCCTTCTCGAAAATATCCGAAGGAATGCCGCCGAGCGCAATCTCCACGGTCTGCTGGGGCCTGACGTGCAGGTCCTGCACCGTTCCGGAGAGTTCGCACTGTCCCGCGCGCATAACCTGCCAGGTCATATACACATTGGACAGGTCGCGGAAGAAAAATTCGTTGTAGACCCGGAGACGGGGGGCGCGCTCCGATCCGGCCACGAGCGAAGTATGGATATTCCGGTGCTGGTAGCGGATCTCGTATGCATGCGGATGCCAGGTCCGGTCCGCCGCGACGATGCCGTTGCAGTTGAACGAATTGTCGGAAGGATCGTAATCGTTGAAATCGCCGCCGAAAACGAAGACGTGGTCGGTGCCGGGCTTGTCGGAAGGCCACAGGAGGGCCTGGTCGGCGAAGTCCCAGATAAAGCCGCCCTGATAGTTGGGATATTGGCGGATCAGATCCCAGTATTCCTTGAAATTTCCGCCGGAATTGCCCATCACGTGGTTGTATTCGCACTGGATGAGCGGCTTGGCCGGCTGGTGCGTGACATAATGCTCGCAGCGCTGCGGCGAAGCGTACATCGGGCAGAAGATATCGGTATTCCACTCGTTCTCGGCGCGCTCGTACTGCACCGGACGGGAAGGGTCATACGCCTTGATCCACCTGTAGCAGGCCTCGAAATTGGATCCGTTGCCGGCTTCGTTGCCCATGCTCCAGATAATGACGGAGGGATGATTGTAGTCGCGGTACACCATCCGCTTGTCGCGTTCGAGGTGCGCCTTGAGGAAATCCGCGCGTTTGGCAAGGGTCTGTTCCTTGTAGCCCATGCCGTGGCTCTCGATATTGCCCTCGTCCACCACATAGATGCCATACTCGTCGCAGAGGTCGAGCCAGACGGGGTTATTGGGATAGTGGCAGGTACGGACCGCGTTGATATTGAGCGCCTTGAAGATGCGGATATCACGGATCATCTCCTCGCGGGTGACATTATAGCCGTAGTACGGGGAAAGTTCGTGACGGTTGACGCCCTTGATGAGAATCGGCTGCCCGTTCACGAGGAGCCGGGAATTCCGGATCTCGACCGTGCGGAAACCGAAGCGGACGGACGTGCTCTCGGCGACAGTCCCCTTACGGTCTTTCGCAACCGCCTTCAGGGTATAGAGATTCGGGGTCTCCGCCGTCCAGAGGGCCGGAGAGGCCACTTTTTCGCTGAGGCGGACGACAGGGCATCCCGACTCCGAGAGTTCCGGTTTCTTCGGCACGGAAGCAGTATACGTTCCGACCGCCTTGCCGGAAGCATCCTCGACGGTGAATTCCACCGAAGCGATCCCCTTCGTCACCTCAGCCATCAACTCCAGCGAACCGTCCATCGCGCCCCGGACGTGCACGTCCTCGAGGCGCTGCTGCCCCCGGGCGAAAACCCAGACGCCGCGGGCGATGCCACTCAGGCGCCAGAAATCCTGGTCCTCCAGCCAGGTGCCGTCGCACCAGCGGAAAATCTCGAGGGCGAGGAGGTTGTCAGCGCCGGGCGTGACGAATTTCGAGATGTCGAAACGGGCTTCCAGTTTGCTGTCCTGGCTGTATCCGACCTCCTTTCCGTTCACCCAGACGCGGACATTGGACGTAGCCGATCCGATGCAGAGGACAATCTGACGGCCCTTCCAGGCGGAGGGAACGGCAAACGAAGTCCGGTAATCGCCCACATAATTGTGTTCGGTGGGCACCACGGGCGGATTGTTCTGATTGTGTCCGCGCCAGGGATAGCCGATGTTCAAGTACATCGGATCGCAGAAGCCGTTGAGTTCCCAGTGCCCCGGAACGGGAATCGTACCCCAGGCGGAATCGTCGTATCCGACGGCCTCGAAACCCTTCAGGCGGCCTTCGACCGTTTCGTTGAAATAGAACTTCCAGTTACCGGAGAGGTCGATCGTTTCCTGTCCGGCCGGTGTAAAAGTCGCATGCATCGGGAGACGGTTGCGCTCCACGACGTCGGGATTCTGCCAGTCCTCCGGCACGAAAGCCGGCGCCAGGGCGAGAACAATCCCCAAAAAGAGAGTAGACATATTGTGTTATAATTATATGATTTCGATGTCCTTCGAGGATATCCAGCCTTCGCGGCCGTCCGCGAGGGTAATGTTGCAGTAGCCGGAAATCTCCTCCTTGATGCCGACGCGTGTCCCCTCGTGCAGCAGGAAAAGCTCGGTGGAAGTATCCCGGGAAGGGGCGCTGCGGACCGAACTTACGCCCGTCATCACGATGGCCGCATCGGTGCGGAGGCTGTCGTGCCGGATCCAGCGGGCGAAGCCGAAGGCGGCGAGGGCCAGAAGCAGCGCGGCGATGCCGCCGAAGAATCCGGCCCGCCTTTCGGAAGCCGAGCCGCCCAGCAGGAACAGCAGCAGAAGGGCGAGGAAGAGGGCGAACAGCACAAGGGACACCCACGCCCAGGCATTGGAAGAAAGCATTCCCCTGATGCTGCGAGCCCAGGTCTTGAGGATGAATTCCGGCACGGCGTCAATCTTGTCGAGGGTGTTGCCGCGGGCGAATTCAAGGTTGTAGCGGATGTCTTTGTCGGTCGGATCCAGCTTGCAGGCCCGTTCGTAGCAGAGCAGGGCCTTCCCCGTCTTGCCGTCCTTGAACCAGGCGTTGCCGGCATTGTAATACACTTCGGCGGATACGACGCCGTCATCGATGATCTTCTGCCAGGCCTCCGCGGCCAGATCATAATGACCGGCGTTGTAGGCCTCGATACCGGAGTTCCAGAGTCCCTGAAGTTCGGCGTCGGTCATCGCCCGCGCGGGGATGGCGGCGGGCAGCAGGATGGCGAGCGCCAGGAGGGTCGCCACACCTTTGCCGGTGGATTTTTTCGCTTTCATACCGGATGCGATCGAAGAAATGACACGGACGGCGCGGTCGTACAGGGAGCCCATCGCCTCGGAACTTCCCGCCCCCGGGGAATAGCGGGCGGCCTCGCACTCATCGAGCAGGGCGGTAAACTCTTCGGCCTGCGCCTCCTCCACCCCCCGGTCACGCAGGGCTGCCGCGATATTTTCCTTGTTCTGGTCGGCCATATCGATGGCGAGTTTGTCACCTACGAAACCGAGCAGCGAACGGTGCAGTTCCTCATAGAAGGCCGAGGAAAGGCCCTGTTTCAGATAGCCGTCGGCCGCCTTGAGGCGGGCGAGCGCCATCTTGGTCGCCCGACGGTCGCGGCTGCCGCGGACATCCGCGCGCCGCGCTTCCATCCGACGCAGCGAGAACCACACGAGGACGGCAAGCAATGCCAGAACACCAAGGGTGATCCCATAGGCCCTGCCGCCAACGAAGAAGGACTGCCCCCTGCCGAGATCGGGTTTTCCGGTCTTGATGAAGCGGATGTCGGAACCGAGGTCCTTGACGCCCTTGCGGTCGACCGAAGGGCCGGAAGGCTGCGTTTCCAGTGTCGTCGCGCCGCCCTCTCCGGGGCTGACCCGGATGCGGAGCGAATCGGTCCGGGCCGTCACATATTTGCCGGAGGCGGTGCTGTAATAGGCATACGGAATCGGCGGAATGACGAAGTCACCGTGGCTCCGGGGGATGAACGGGAACTCGAAAGTCCTGCTTCCGTTCGTCCCGGTCCGGTCGACGGACTGGGTGGTTTTCACGTCGTAAGTCTCGAAATCGGGAGGAAAGCTCACCTTGGGCGCCTCCAGAAGCGTCACGTTGCCCTTTCCGGACACCGTCACGAGGAGCGAAGCCGCATCGTGCGTACGGAGAGAATCCTTGCTGAGTCTGGTGGTGATCCGGAAATCGCCCACGCCGCCGCCGAAGCCGGCCGGCGCGCCGCCGGGAAGCGGAGATACGTCCACGGTATAGGTCCTGGACACGGTCCGTTTGCGGACCGTCCGGTACTGGTCTTCGAAGAAACTGTCGAAAATGCTGCCGCCGCCCCGTCCGGTGTATTCGTTCACCAGACAGACGAGTTCGGCCGGTTCGATGATCAGGCGGCCGGTCTTCTGCGGGATGATGGACCACGAGCGGATGACCGCCGCGTCATAAATGTTGTCGCCGACCTTCTCCCGGTGGAATTCGATGCTTCCCGGGGCGTCCACCTCCTGGCTCCAGAAGCCGTTGAAGGTGGGGAATTTAGCCCCTTCGAATCCGGCAAGACTGGTCCGCTGGTGCTTGTAGAGTTTGAGGACCGCCGTAATGGGTTCGCCGAGGACGGCGCTGGTCTTGCTCAGGGAGAACCCCATAAAGATATCCGCTCCGCTGCGGGGGCGGTCGACGGATTCCTGCGGATCCGCCTGCTGCGACTGGCCGCCCTGAGAGGCCTGCGGAAGCGAATTCGCGCCGTTGGAGACCACTTCGACGGAGGCGGAACGGGAACTGACCGTCTCGTCGCCGATGGTGGCGGTGGCGGAAGGAAGGCGGAAGGATCCGGCCTTTTTCGGCATCAGGATATAGGTATAGGTATTCTGGACGGACTTGGTCGTCTTGCCGTTGACGATGGAGATGCTGGTCGAAGAACCGCGCTCCGGGCCCCAGACGAGCTGGAAATCCTCACCCGGCGACCACTGGAAATCCCTGGGTTTGCTCTCCCCTTCTATAATGAAAGCAACCCGGAACTGTTCGTCCAGGCTTACGAGATTGGGGGCTTCCACCTTGATGGCGGACTGTGCATGGCCGAGCGCCGTAGCGGCGAACAGGCCCAACATGAGAAGTAGTTTCTTCATCCCGTTTACCAATTCTTATCTTTCTGCCGGGCTTTGAGGGCGGCGGCTTTCTCTTTGTTTACCTTATCCTGAGTCTCTTTCTCCCGGGCCTGGATCGCCTGGAGGATCTGCTGGGCCTGCTGCTGGGAAATCTGCGGCTGCTCCTGCTGATCCTGATTCTGCTGGTCCTGGTTCCGGTCCTGATTCTGTTGATCCTGATTCTGGTCCTGCTGATCCTGATTCTGGTCCTGGTTCTGCTGATCCTGGTTCTGGTCCTGATTCTGGTCCTGATTCTGCTGGTCTTGGTTCTGCTGATTCTGCTGATTCTGCTGATTCTTCAGCATCAGTTTCGCGTAAATATAATTCTCCTTTGCGTCCAGATCGTCCGGAGCGAGGATCAGCGACTTCTTGAAAGCGTCCACGGCCGCCTGCCAGTCCTTCTTCTGCAGGGCGGCGTCTCCGACGTTGTACCAGTAATCTGAAGCATGCGCGGATCCTTCCGCCTGCCCCTTGACTTTCTCCAGAGACTTGGCGGCGCCGTCATAATCCTCCTGCCGGTAGAGCGCGCCGGCCAGGTTGTAGTTGCCGGCGAAGGAGGTCGAATCCGCCAGCAGGGCCCGCCTGTACTGCAGGTCGGCCACCTGCCATTTCTTCTTGTCGAAAGCGCGGTTACCCTTACGGACGCCGCTCTTGTCGGGGCCGTATTGCGCCGATGCGGCGACCGCTCCGAAAAGAAGCGTCACCGCGACCGCGAGTATTCTATATAAGCGATTCATCCCTTTTCAAACAGATGGCGGCGGCTCCTTCTCCCGCCGATCAGCATTTCCGTGACAAACAGCAGCAGGGCGATGCCGAGGAAATACATATATTGTTCGTCATATTCTTCAAACACCACGGAATTGAACTCCTCGTCCTCCATCTTCCGGATGTCGTTGACGATCGGATTCAGACCGAACTCTTCGTTACCGGCGTGGATATAGGCGCCGCCGCCGGCCTTGGCGATCTCCCGGAGACTGTTCTCATCCAGGCGCGTCACGACGATGTTGCCGTCCTTGTCCTTGAGCAATTCTCCGTGGACGGGGATGGGTTGTCCCTGCGTCGACCCCACGCCGATCGTGTAGACCTTGATTCCCTCGGAAGCGAGCGTCTTTGCCGCCTGGACGGGATTGCCCTCGTGATTCTCGCCGTCGGAGATGAGGATGATGACGCGGCTCTTCTCGCTCTGGGCGCTGAAGCTCTTGCCCGCCAGCATCAGGGCCTCTTCCATCGCCGTCCCCTGGATCGGGACCGACTCGGTGTTGATGCTCGAAAGGAACATCTTGGCGGAAATGAAATCCGTCGTCACGGGAAGCTGGACAAAGGCGGTCCCGGCGAAGACGATCAGGCCGATCCGGTCGTCCTGCAATTTGTCCGTCATCCGGGAAACGGCCAGTTTGGCGCGTTCCAGCCGGTTCGGAGAATAGTCCTCCGCCAGCATCGAGTTGGACACGTCGAGGGCGATCATCACTTCGGCGCCCTTCATCTTGCGCTCGGTGAGTTTGGCGCCGATCTGCGGACGGGCAAGGCCGACGGCGAAGAAACCGAAGGCCAGGGCCAGCAGAATGACCCGCACCCATCCCTTGGAAGAAGACCAGGAAGGCATCAGTTCCCGCACCAGGGCCTCGTCACCGAAGCGGCGGAGCCGGCGGCGGCGCAGATAACGCGCCACGCCGTACACGACCGGGATCAGCGGGACAAGCAGCAGGAGCCACAGATAAGCGGAATGTGCAAACAGGATCACGGCAGCCTCCTCAAAAATACAGCCCTGAGCAGCAGTTCCAGCAGAAGCAGGATGAGCGCCGCCACGGCATAACGGTGGAACAATTCTTTATACACGGGGAAACTCTCCACGGAGGTGCGGGTTTTCTCCATCTTGTTGATCTCCGCGTAGATCTCGGCCAGTTTGGTATTGTCGGTCGCGCGGAAATAGGAAGCCCCGGTCTGCCGGGAAACCTCTTTCAGGAGGTCCTCGTCAATCTCGACCGGCAGGTTGCGGAGTTCGATACCCCAGGGGGTCTGAACGGGATAGGGCGCCTCGCCGTTGGCTCCCACGCCGATGGTATAGACGCGGATGCCGTAGGTCTTGGCGATTTCGGAAGCCATCGCCGGGGTGATCTCGCCGCTGTTGTTGACGCCATCGGTCAGCAGGATGATCACCTTGCTCTTGGCGTCGGAATCCTTGAGGCGAGCCACGGCGGTCGCAAGGCCGTTGCCGATGGCGGTGCCGTCTTCGATGATGTCGGTCTGCACCTCCTTCATCAGGTTGATCAGGGTGGCGCGATCGGTGGTCAGCGGGCACTGGGTGAAGCTCTCGCCGGCGAACACCACGATTCCCATCCGGTCGGAGGGCCGCTGGGAGATGAATTCGATGGCGATGTCCTTCGCCGCGCTGATGCGGTCGGGCTTGAAGTCCCGGGCCAGCATACTGGTCGAGACGTCCATCGCGAGAACAATATCGATTCCTTCCGTGTCTATCTTCTCCACCTCCGATCTGGAACGGGGCCGGGCGATGGCGACGATAATCAGCACAAGCGCGGCCAGGCGGAGGACATAAGGCAGATGGCGCACCCATCCGAGGATGCTTGACCCGCCGGCCACCCAGGGCCTGAGGGCCGACACCCTGAGGTGCGGTTCCTTCCCCCGGATCAGGCGGTAAACATACAGCGCCGCCAGCAGGACGGGAAGAACCAACAGCCAAAGCAGTACGGGATACTCGAAACACATCAGCCCACCTCCTTCTCAATCTCGTCCTGATAGGTATCCGTCACGAAACGCACCGCCAGGGGAAGCACTTCCGCATTTTCCTCGCGCGTGGCGATATGCTTGGCGAACTTCACGAAATCTGCCCGCTCGAATAGCTCCTTGAGCCCCTCGTACAGCTCGACGGGAAGCGTTTCCTTCTTCAGGAGCGGCATAATCTCGGCGGTGGTCATCTCCATCGCGCCGATGCCGTAGCGGGCGTCGATATATTCGCGGAGGGTGTCGGTAACACCAGAATAGAAGACCTTCTGTTTCTCGGGCTCCCAGAATTTGTCGCCGCGGAACTTGTCCAGCTTGCGGAGCGCGCGGATATGGGCCGGCTCCTTCGCGGCCTCCTCCGCCTTTTCCCTGCGGAATTTGCGGATCAGCCAGAACGCCAGGAAGCCCAGGGCGAGGATGCCGAGCGCGAGTCCGATCCAGGGAACCGTCTCGCGGAAGGTCACGGGATAGCGGACCTGGTCCTTGATGTCGTGGATCACGAAAGTGGCCGTATCGACGGGCATCGTGCGGACATCCAGGAGCTGGGTGTCGAACCAGACGGTGTCCACCTTGCCGTCGGGCGAGCGGCGGAACACCGAAAGCAGCGGAAGATAATACTCCCCTTCGTCGAACGCGGCGATCGTGACGCTGCCGCGGATATCATTACCGGGATGCTCCTTGCCTTTGGTGCCGAGGGTATCCACTTTCCAGGGGGAAAGGACTTCCACCCCGTCCATCAGCCCCTCTTTCAGGTCCGGAAGACCGATGCCGGTCCCCTCCGGAACATCCCGCAGGACGAATCCGTACTCCAGCTGGTCGGCGACGAGCACCGAATCCCGCGGCGTCAGCGGCCGCAGGAAAGATCCGTCCCCCTCGGGGAGCGCGCCGGCCCGGTCGGCCTTCTCTTTCGAGCAGGCGGCCGCGGCAAGCAGCATCAAAACATATAAAACCTTGCGACACATATCCTTATCGCTTGTGGAAGAACCCCAGGAGGGCCTTCACGTAATCTTCATTGACGGCGACCTCGACGCTGTCGACCTTGTACCGGTTGAGCACCTTTCCGGAGGCCTCCCGGGACCCGGCCCACCAGCGGGCGTACCGTTCGCGCACCTTGCGGGAAGAGGTATTGACCCAGGCGGTCGCGCCGGATTCGGCATCCTTGACATTCACCAGGCCCACGTCCGGAATCTCCTTCTCGCGGGGGTCGCTGACACGGATGACCGAGAGGTCGTGGCGGTTCACGGCAATCTTGAGGGCGTCCTCGTAGCGGGGCTTCCCATCCTCGTCGACATCCATCATATCCGACAGCAGGAATACCGTGGACTTCTTCTTGATGGCACCGGTGAGGAAACGCAGGGCGCCTCCGATGTCGGTCCCGTCGGAAGAAGGCTCATATTCGAGGATTTCGCGGATGATGTGAAGGAGGTGGCTCCGGCCCTTTTTCGGCGGGATGAATTTCTCGATCCGGTCACTGAACAGCAGGGCGCCCACCTTGTCGTTGTTGAGGATGGCGGAGAAAGAGAGGACCGAGGCGATCTCGGCGATCTGGTCCCGTTTGGTCTTGGACACCGTGCCGAAGAGTCCGCTCCGGCTTACATCCACCACAAGGACCACGGTCATCTCTCGCTCTTCTTCGAACACCTTGACGTAAGGGGCCCTCATCCGGGCGGTGACGTTCCAGTCCATCGAACGGACATCGTCGCCCCACTGGTATTCCCGGACTTCGCTGAAGGTCATGCCCCGGCCCTTGAAGGCGGAATGGTATTCCCCGGCGAAGACCTGGTGCGAGAGGGCCTTCGTCTTGATTTCAATCTTCCTTACCTTCCTGAGGAGTTCTTCGGGAGTGAGTCTTCCCATGGCGGATTACGGAACGATGACCGAATTGAGTACTTTCTCGATGATCTCTTCGCTGCGGACATTCTCGGCCTCGGCCTCGTAAGTGAGTCCGATGCGGTGACGCAGCACCTCGTTGCAGACGGCGCGGACATCCTCGGGGATGACATAACCGCGGCGCTTGATGAAGGCATACGCCTTGGAAGCGAGCGAGAGGGAAATGCTGGCACGCGGCGACGCGCCGTAGGAAATCAGTCCCTGAATATCTTCCAGGCCGTATTCCTTCGGCGTGCGGGTCGCATAGACGATGTCTACGATATAACGTTCGATCTTCTCATCCATATAGACATCCTTCACCACGTCGCGGGCGCGGACGATATCCTCGGGCTTCACGACTTTCTGCGCGTGCGGGAATTCGCCCTGATTGTTCATCCGGACAATCAGACGCTCCTCCTCTTTCTTGGGATAGTCGACGATGACCTTGAGCATAAAACGGTCTACCTGCGCCTCGGGCAGCGGATAGGTACCCTCCTGCTCGATGGGGTTCTGGGTCGCGAGGACGAGGAACGGATTGGGCAGCGGGTAGGTCATGTCGCCGATGGTGACCTGACGCTCCTGCATCGCCTCGAGCAGCGCGCTCTGGACCTTCGCCGGGGAGCGGTTGATCTCATCGGCGAGGATGAAGTTGGCGAAGACGGGGCCTTTGTGGACCTCGAAACTGCCCTTCGCCTGCGAATAGATGAGGGTGCCGACGAGGTCGGCCGGGAGGAGGTCGGGGGTGAACTGGATGCGGCTGAATTTAGCGTCCACCGCTTCGGCCAGGGTGCTGATGGCGAGGGTCTTCGCGAGGCCCGGGACGCCTTCCAGGAGGATGTGGCCGTTGGCCAGAAGGCCGATCAGGAGGTTGTCGATGAGGTTTTTTTGCCCGACGATGACCTTTCCCATTTCCAGTGACAGGATATCGACGAATTCGCTCTCTTTCTGGATGCGCTCGTTGAGTTCCTTGATGTTCACATTAGAATTTTCCATATATTTGCATTATAAAACTTTTTGCAATGCGGTATTTCATGCGTCTCTCGTACAACGGGGCCCCTTTCTCGGGATATCAGGTCCAGCCCGGGCAGCCCACCGTCCAGGAAACCCTGGAAAAGGCGCTCTCTACGCTCCTGAAGGAGGAAATCTCCATTGTCGGAGCCGGGAGAACGGATACCGGTGTCAACGCCGTCGGCTATGCCGTTTCCTTCGACGGGCCCGACCTCGGCGAGTCGGACGCGGAAGTTTTATGCTGCAAATTAAATGCCATCCTGCCTCGCGAAATCAAGATCCATTCCCTACGGGAAGCCCCGGCGGATTTCCACGCCCGGTTCAGCGCCCGGAGGCGGGAATACACCTACTTCATACACAGGAAAAAAGATCCGTTCGCAGACCGGTTTTCATACCTCTATACCTTCCCGAAACTGGATGTCGCAGCCATGAACGAAGCGGCCCGCGCCATCCTCGGCACGCACGACTTCTCCTGCTTCGAGAAAACGGGGTCTTCGAACAAGACCTCCGTCTGCACGGTGACCGAGGCGCAATGGGTCCCCTACACTCCCTCGCACGTCTCCGTGATGGGATATCCCTGTGAAGAAGGCGATTATCTGTATTTCAGGATCAGCGCCGACCGCTTCCTCCGCAATATGGTCCGCGCCGTCGTGGGAACGCTCCTGGAAGTCGGCCGCGGCCGGCGCAGCGTCGGGAGTGTCGCCGCCCTCGTCGATTCGGGAACACGTTCCGACGCCGGCGAATCCGTCCCCGGCCACGCCCTTTTCCTCAGCGGAGTCGATTATTGAACCTATCCATCACTTAAACTTAACAATATGATTTACTCCTCCCTTACCCAGCTTATCGGAAAGACCCCGCTCCTGAGGGTTTCCGGGCTCGAGGGCCAGAAGGCCGACATCGTCCTTAAACTCGAATACTTCAACCCCGGCGGAAGCGTCAAGGACCGCATCGCCCTCGCGATGATCGAGGACGCCGAAGCGAAGGGCGTCCTGAAGGAGGGCGCCACCATCATCGAGCCGACCAGCGGCAATACCGGCGTCGGCCTCGCGTGGGTCGGGACGGCCAAGGGATACAAGGTCATCCTCACGATGCCCGACACGATGAGCATCGAGCGGCGCAGGCTGTTGCAGGCCCTGGGCGCCACCCTGGAACTGACTCCCGGCGCGGAAGGAATGAAGGGCGCCATCGCCAGGGCGCAGGCCCTGAAGGACGCCACTCCGGGCGCCGTCATCCTCGGCCAGTTTACCAACCCGGCCAATCCGGCAATGCACGAGCGCACCACCGGCGAGGAAATCTGGGCCGATACGGAAGGCAAGGTCGACATCTTCGTCGCAGGAGTCGGCACAGGCGGCACCGTCAGCGGCACGGGCCGGGCCCTCAAGAAGCATAATCCCGCCGTGCAGGTCATCGCCGTGGAGCCCGCCACCTCCGCCGTCCTCTCGACCGGCGTCCCCGGGAAGCACAAGATCCAGGGCATCGGAGCGGGCTTCGTTCCGGAGACCTACGACCCTTCGGTCGTCGACGGCATCCTTACCGTAACGAACGAAGATGCCTTCGCAGGATCCCGCCTCCTGGCCGCCAAGGAAGGCCTGCTGGTCGGCATTTCTTCCGGCGCCGCCTTCTCGGCCGCCCTCCGCCTGGCGCAGGACCCGGAGAACGCGGGCAAGACCGTCGTCGCCCTCCTCCCCGACACGGGAGAACGTTATTTATCCACTGAATTATTTACGCAATGAGCATTTCCATCCGGGAAACCGGCGAACACCTGAAGGCGCTGATGGGCGCCGTGAAAGACTACGTTTTTCCGCATTACAGCGACATCGCCCCAGCCGAGGCGTTGAAAACCGTCAGGAAGCGGCTGGAAGCCCTGACCGGCGACGAAATCTGCGAGGCATTCCTTGAAACGCTTCCGGAAATCCGCCGCCTGCTGGAGACCGACGTCGAGGCCATCGCCGGGGCGGATCCCGCCGCCGGAAGTCTCCGGGAGATTGTCTACTGCTATCCGGCCGTCACCGCGATGCTGCACTACAGGACGGCACACGAGCTGCACCGGCTGGGGGTCCCCGTCATTCCCCGGATGATCACCGAGCACGCCCACAGCGTCACCGGCATCGACATCCACCCTGCCGCCAGGATCGGAGAAGGGTTCGCCATCGACCACGGGACGGGCGTGGTGATCGGAGAAACGACCATCATCGGGAACAATGTCACGATCTATCAGGGCGTCACGCTCGGAGCCCGGAATTTCCGGTACGACGAGGCGGGACGACCCATCAATCAACCCCGCCATCCGATTCTGGAAGACGGGGTTACGGTCTATTCAAACGCCACGATCCTGGGTCGCATCACCATCGGCGAGGGATCGGTGATCGGAGGTAACGTCTGGCTCACGCACAGCGTGCCGCCGCACTCACGGATTCTGCAGGGATCGGCGGAAAGTCTCCGGATGCCTTAATTGCCCCAGGCGTCGTAGTAGAAGAACTGTCCGGCGCGATAGCAGCGGAAGCCGCCGCCCGGCAGCAGTTCCACGATATCGCCCCAGAGGTTGCTGATGCGGTCGCCGCCGGGCGAATGGACGTGCCAGAAACTACCGTTTCTCACCTTGTAGCAGCCGGAAGGGAGCAGGATTACCTCGTCTCCCCAGATCAGCCGGTCACCCCGGCGATTGTACACGGAGATCCGGCCCACCCGGGTCCGGACGTGGCATCCGTTCCAGAGTTCCTGCCAATCCTGCACGCAGCGGATTTCGTGGCGCATCTGTCCGTAGCCGGAACGGCCTTTCGGAGCGGAGTATTGCGGACCGCCGTGATGACGGTCATCGTAACGGCGGTCATCATGACGATGGTTGTCGTGATGACGGTCGTCGCGACGCTCGTAAGTGGCGTGATGGCCGGAATGATGGCCGGAGTGATGATTGTGATGCTGCGCGGAAACCGTCAGGGCCGACAGCATCATCAGCGATATGACAACAAACTTTTTCATAGGGACCTCCTTTTTCCACGGCAGTAGCAACGACCGTGCCAGAGGCCCGTCCCGGAAAAGGTTTACTTACTGGCCGCCAGAAGGCGAAGTAGGGTCCTGTTGTTCAAGAGATTATACAGGCCATCCTCACTGAGTACGCCCCTGTGCAGGTCCTTGGGCAGTTCGCCCCGTTCATCGGCCTCGAAATCTTCCTTCCACTCCCTGGAGGAGAGGTAGTCCTGCAAGGCGTTGACATCGTCCTGCAGTTCCGGATAGGCCTTCTTTTTACGGATAGCGGACGATATGCGGTCGCTGGCGGCTTCCATCTTTGTGACACGCTCCACGATCCGCTGGATCTGTCCGTCCTTGACGGCCCGGGTGCGCCACGGCGAGAAGAATCTTTCGATCAGGGCGTATGCGGCCCACGCATCGTCGGAGACTTTGTGCCCGTACCACCGCGCATTGACCTTGTCGCCGGACGAATACTCCATGTAGATCCTGTAAGAATAGCCGCCGCAAATCGCTTCGTCGACATTGTAGCCGGCAAGTTTGTAGACTTTATTGGCCAGAAGAAGCTTCTGCAGACTGTCCACGGTCTTGGCATCCACCGGATAAGTCTGACGGGTGACCGGGTCCCCGAAACGGTTTCCTTCGTCCAGCACGACGACGATCCGGGGAACCGAATCGGGGTCGGCGATAAGTTCACAATAGTCTTTGCCCAGTCCGGCAGCCCCCGTCTTGGAGTAACTGCAGTAAGTAAGGCTTCCCTTGGGCTTGGAAGCGAAGATGCCCATAATTCCCGCGGACATAAGAAGAAGGAGTATTAATTTTCTCATAATTATGTCTCAATTATTAAGACTCGCCAAGATACTAATTATTTTCCGTTTTTCTATTGATTATTTTCGAAACAAGCTACCAGGGGACGATGATCTTGAATGAGAGATTCCGTCCGATGCTGCCGATTCCGATGTACTTCAACCGGCTCAGATGGGGCATATAGGCCCGGTCGGTCAGGTTGGAGCCGATGATATACAGCGACAGGCGCGTCTTGCCACGAATCACCACATCGGTGCCGGCCGCTGCTCCGAGAAGCAGATATGAAGGGGTGGCCGTTTCCGTTCCGCCCGCCGCATAGAAGTGGTTCTGAGCCAGATTCCAGTCCAGATTCACCGACACGAAAGCATTGTTGAATATCTTCCCGCCGTGGGTAATTTCCCATTTGATTTCGGAGAAGAGACGGGGCGCCGGAATCAGAGGAAGGTCGTCGCCGCCCTTTTCCCGGGCATAAACGCAGGAAAAGGCGCTGCTCAGATGCAGCTGATGGACGGGGTGGATGTCGATCGCGATCTCCCCTCCGACAAGATGGGCCAGGCCGCTGCGGAACGCATAGACCGGAAGGCCTTCGTCGGAGACGGCGCCATTGCGGGCGGCGAAGATATAATTGTCGATCCGGCTGACGAAAAGTGCCGACTGTACGGACACGTATCTGGAACTGAAATCCAGTCCGATATCTCCCTGGAGGCTGTATTCCGGCTTTAGGTCTTTATTCCCCAGTTCAAAGCGGAACGTTCCCTCGTGCTCCCCGTTGGAGCCCAGTTCGGCCAGATTGGGGGCACGGAACCCCCTGGCGACATTGGCTTTGAAAATAAAGTTCGGGGTCAGCTGGCAAGTCACCCCGAGACTGGCGCTGATTCCGGGGAAGCGGCGGCTGAACGGTTCGAAGCGTCCCTCCAGGGCCTTGCTTCGGAGCCAGCGCAGATCGGCCCGGATGCCGCCGGAGAAGGTCCACTCGTCCAGGCTCTTGGTCGCGGTTGCAAACAGTCCCGCATCGAAAAGGGTGTACTCCGGAATCAGGTATTCTTCGCCCAGATTGTCGCTGAGCTGCCCCATTCCGGCAAGGCCGAACGCGGCTTTCCATCCTTTTCCGAAGGGACACTGGTATCGGAGGTCATAGTGGATCGTGTTGAGCCGGAAGTCCAGACCGGGCTCGCCGGCGCTCTCCTCAAACTCCTGCCGGCGATTCCGCTGCCAGCCCAGGATGAATTTCAGACTGCCGGGACCAAGGTGGAAAGTGTTATCCGACACTACTTTATAATGTCTGACCTGCTGGAAGGGCAAGGCGGGAGCGTAGCCGTAGTTCTCCCCTTCCCCTTCGATCATTCCCGGAGTCAGATGAAAATAACTGAAGCGCAGCCGGGAATAGCCCCAGGAGCCGTTGCGGCCCAGCATGACGGATGCCGCCCGCTCCCGAAAGCCGGAGTTGGCCACCGGGCCGTTGAGCGAATTCCTATAAGCGTGGGCGTACTTGTCGGAGAAGCGGCCGCCCAGAATCCAGCCCTTGATGTTGCCGTCGGCCGACAGCGAATAGTTTATCTGGCCGCTGTTGGTCTGATAGGAGGCCGATACACTGCCTCCCCATTCTCCGGGTGCCCGGACGGGTTCCGGATGGAAGATCAGGATACCGGCCAGGGCGTCGGAGCCGTACATCAGCGAGGCGGGTCCCTTGAGGATTTCGACGGAGTGCACACCGGAGCCGTCAACCTCTATGCCGTGTTCGTCGCCCCACTGCTGCCCTTCCTGACGGATGCCGTCGCTGACCACGACGACCCGGTTGTAGCCCATCCCGCGGATAACGGGCTTGGAGATTCCGCCACCGGTGGTGATTTCACTGACCCCCGGTTCCGTGGAAATGGCGCTGATGATGTTGCCGCCGGAGCGGGCGGACAGGTCGGCCGGCCGGAGCACAGAGACCGGCGAGGGCATTTCTTTCATTTTGGCGTCGCCGGCCAGGCCGGTCACGACCAGTTCATTCAATTTCAGATGTTTATAGAATACATCCGACGAGTCAGGATCATGACCCTGAGCTCTCGCGGCCACGCATACGCATAGCAGCGACAAAACAAATATTGTCTTGTTCATTCTGTTTAGTTTTAACTGTAGGAAAGGATACTAAGAACAGAATGATACAGGCGGCGCTCTCGGAGAAGAAGGTTGGGTGAAACAGATCGGGATATCATCGGGAAAGCGACCGGAATCGACGGTCTGCTCCGAAGACAGTATGTGAAAAGTCAAAACGGCGGACGTTGTATACTGCTGATACAAAATCCGGCAGACCAGACACTCGTCCGTGCAGATTTGCGCCGTCAGATGACCGGGATGGGGCTTGTGCTGCGAACAGGACTCACAAGGGTCATCTTCCCGCACCGGATCGGCATGATGATGAAACGGCGCGACAAGCAGCATCGGCAGGAGAACCGACAGCATCAGGAAAGCGGATATGCGCTGTTTCAGAGGCACAATGTTGAATCGTTCGAGTGCAAAGATAATGAAAATCCTTATCTTTGCGGATATGGCAGACAATTATCTGGAAAAACGGCAGGAGGAACTTGCCCGCTCTCAAAAAAAAATCGTGAAACGCAGCGCTCCCTCTCTGGACACGCTGCTTCATCGGAACCGGAGTTATCGGGGCTATGACCCGTCACGGGCCGTTTCGGAGGAAGAATTGCGCGCCCTGCTGTCAGTGGTGCCGCTGACTGCCTCGGGGATGAACCGCCAGCCCTTGCGGTTCCGTCTGGTCACGGCGGAAAAGGCAGGCCTGGTGCTTCCGCACATCACGCTCGGGGCAGCCCTCCCGGAGGAGCATCTTCCCAAACCCGGTATGGAGCCGGAGGCCTTCATTGTCGTATGCAGCGCCGTCCCGGAAGATAAAGTGGTGGACATCGACCTGGGCATCGCCGCCCAGAGCATCCTCCTGAAGGCGGTCGAAAGGGGTCTGGGAGGCATCTTCATCCTCAACTTCCGGAAAGAAGCCCTGCGGGAGGCACTTCAACTGCCGTCGGCTCCCCTGGCGGTCATCGCCATCGGCAAACCGGCCGAGAGCATCTACCTGATGCCCGTATCCTCCCCGGATCAAAATCTCTCCTACTACCGCAAGGACGGCGTCCACTACGTTCCCAAACTGCAGGTGGATATGCTGCTGATCTGATGTTCCGTATAACGGGTCGAACGGCATCTTCACGGCAACGCTTTCCGGCCGGAATCCGTCATCAGTCCGCGCCGTTCCAGGTCCTCGCAACGCTTCCGGTTCGATTCCGTCCAATGACTCCCCTTCCTTCGGGGTGACAGGCGCTGCGCCAGCCGTCCGTCCGGAAGCCGCTTGCAGGTGGAATCTATCCATCCGAAACAAAGTGCCTCCTCAACGATCTCCGGATAAGGGATCGTCATCGGCCGGGGCTGTCGGCTCCGGTTGCTCGCCACCCAGCACTGACGCTCGCTGGCGTGATTCTCTTCCAGCCACTTCCGCAGCTGTCCCCGGTCAGTGAATTCAAGCAGATTCGTTATTTCCATACAACGCCTTACATTCGAGGTGAAGACAAAGCGAAAACACCGCTTCGACGACAACCATGATGACACACAGGGCGAAGGGCGGCAGCAGCAGACCGGCCACAAGCGACACGACGGGGATGACGATGGACAGAACCAGGTAACTCCGGGACTGATAGAGCCAGGAAAACGGCATCAGGTGGGCCCCGAAGACCATCGCATAGACCATCACCATCTTTTCCGGAACGGCGGCATACACCCACATCACAATCAGGATGTAGAGAAGCTGGTTGAGGCTGAAAAGAAGCCCCAGCTTAGAGAGCGGATTCCCTTTTCCCTCAAAATCGATGTGCAGTAATTTGGAGAACCCCCACGATACGGGGAAAAGAATCGCGGAGCAGCAGAATGTAAAGAGATTCTTCTGCTCGATCGTCAGATTTGTCAGTTGGACGGCAAGAATCAGCCCCCAGATGAGGACAGACGACAGTATGAAATGCAGCCCTTTTTTCTGCCCGCGGGCGCAATCTTTTCTCAGTTCATCCAGTTCCATTCTTACTCATTTCGCTTTTAGTGTTTCACATCACGAAGATAATGAAAATAACCTAAAAATACTTATCTTTGCAGCGGATTCAAATAGGATCCCAGTTGAATACATCAAGAACACGCGGCTATGCGTGTACCAACCGAGCGATGAGACAAGAGCAGTCCCGGAGCCACGGTGGTTCGCCGAAAGGCGGATGTGGGCATTATGCCAAAAATGACAGCGCTCAAGGATGTTATTGGAGGCAAGTGCCACGACTGGCATTTTTAACCAATAACATTTTTTATTATGTTTATTCCACATCGTCTCATTCTCCACATCCCCCATAGCGGGACGGAGTTCTACGACAATCAGAAACCATTCGCCCGATTATTCCTGGAGAAGGCCAGGGACCTCGTCGACTGGTATACCGACGAGCTCTTCTCGCCGGATGAAGGGGATAAAAGAATCCTCCCCGTTGTTTTTCCATTATGCAGGACGGCCTGCGACGTGGAGAGGATGACGGACGATCCGCTTGAGGAGAAGAATCTGGGAATCATTTATGATGGCGGAAACCCTCTCGGGGACCGGAGCGGTATCGTGTCGACAGGAGACCGCAATTACGCACAGGTCCGCCGCTACGACGAGTATGTCGGGCACCACCATAGGATGGAAAACCTGATTCTGAGCAATAGCGGCAGCCTGGTCATAGACTGCCATAGTTTCAGCTCCGGGCCGACACTCCTGCTTCCCGACAGCGGGGCCGCATCGAAGTATGACATATGCATCGGCTTCAATGAGGACAGGACCAGGCCCGATGACAAGTTTATCGGGACCGTCTGCAGTCACTTTGAAGCCCTTGGATACAAGGTCGGCGTCAACGAACCTTTCTCCAACTCAAAGACCTTCAGCACTCCGGTCATTTACAAATCCATAATGATCGAGGTCAACAAGCGGCTATATATGGACGAAGAGACACTGGAGAAAACGGAAGGATTCCGGATTCTCCACCGGCAGATCCTGGACCTGTACGAAAAGATTCTTTGACCGTCCGGAGCCGAAAGGGTTGTTGTTGTCAGATATTCGTTGTATCTTCGCTATGTCAGAACACACACGAATGCCAAAAAACCGATTCGATGTTCCGCGTGAATACTCGCACTTTTAATCCGGCCCGCGCAGGCGTCTTCTGGGCGGTGACGCTGGGCTATGGTCTTTTCTACGTATGCCGGCTGAGCATCAATGTGTTGAAGAAGTCCATCGTGGACGACGGCTTTCTGACCGAATCCCAGCTGGGCATTATCGGATCGGCGCTCTTCTTTTCGTATGCCGTCGGAAAGTTTGTCAACGGATTCCTGGCGGACCGGGTCAACATCCGTTATTTTATGGGCGGGTCACTGCTGGTATGCGCCCTGGTGAATTTCCTGTTGGGTTTGAAGGCGCCCTTCTTGCTGTTTGTCGGGCTCTGGGCGCTGAACGGCTGGTTCCAGTCGGCCGGAGCGCCGAGCAGCGTTATCGCGTTGAAACGCTGGTATGGCGGCGGAGGGATGGGCACGGTGTACGGATTCTGGAGTGCAAGCCACAACCTGGGCGAAGCGGTAACTTTTATATTTACCGCCGTTATGGTCGGCTCTTACGGCTGGCAGGCCGGATTCCTGTCGGCCTCGGCGCTCGGCCTGCTCGGCGTACTTCTTATCCTGTTGCTGCTCAAGCCGTTCCCGCCGGGAGCGGAGCCGCAGTTAAAAGGTCTGGAACGGCAGAAAGACATCAGCCGGCATCAACTGACCGTGCTCAGGATGCCGATGATATGGGTGCTGGCGCTGGCCTCCGCATTTATGTATGTAGCCCGCTATGCAGTCAACAGCTGGGGCATTTTCTATTTTGAGGCGGAAAAGGGGTATACGGTGGTGCAGGCCTCTTCGCTGATTGCCGTCAGCTCGGTCTGCGGCATAGTAGGGACCGTGTTTTCCGGCCTGATTTCCGACAAGTTGTTCAAAGGCGACCGCAACCGCCCGGCCGTCATCGCTTCGGCGGTAAATCTCCTTTCGCTGCTGATGTTCCTCTTCGTCCCCAGGGGCTATTATTGGGTGGACATTGCGGCGATGGTGCTGTTCGGCCTGTCCATCGGCATTCTGATCTGCTTCCTGGGCGGCCTGATGGCGGTGGATATGGCCCCGGCCGAGGCGGTGGGGGCTGCCGCCGGCGTCATCGGAATCGCCAGTTATGCGGCCGCCGGCATCCAGGATATCCTGAGCGGGTATTTCATCGAAGGTCGGAAACGGATGATCGATGAAATCGCCGTCTATGATTTCTCCGCCATCCGGATTTTCTGGATTGTGGCGGCGTGCTGTTCCCTGGCTTTGTTACTGGTAATTTTGCTTCGTCCCAAGAAAACTTCTTCACAATGAAACGAGTTATAAGAATGCTGTTTTTTCTGGCGGCCTTTGTGTCACTGCCGGTTATCCTGAATGCAAAAACGCCCCGCAAGGCGCTTCGCATCGCCTCCTACAATATCCGGGGCAACAAGGAGCAGGACGGGATCAATCAGTGGATTTACCGCCGGGATTCGCTCTGCAAAATCATCAAGGCATACGGGTTCAAAGTGGTCGGACTGCAGGAAGCGGTGCCGGACCAGCTGGACGACATTGTCCGCCTGACCGGCTACCGCGCGGTGGGAGAGAAGGGACTCTTCGATCCCGTCATCTACGATGAAACCCGGATAGAACTGATTGACTGGGGGATGTTCTGGCTGAATGAGGACGAGGTGCCGCACGAGAAGAGTTGGGACGGGAAATACGAGCGGTACTGCACCTGGGCTGTATTCCGCGACAAAGTGACACGCAAACGTTTCAAGGTATTTAACACCCACCTCGATCACCGCGGTATCGTGGCCCGCGAGAAAGGGGCCGCCCGCATCTGCGAACGATCCGCACAATTGGGCGGGGACCTTCCCGTCATCGTGATGGGCGACATGAATTCCTGGGACAATACGACAGCGTACAAGACGCTTTCCGCCCATTATTCCGATGCCCGGACGGTATCTCCGCTGGTGCTGGGCCCCCGGGGAACGGCACACAATTTCGGCGGGGTTCATCCGGTACGGATCGACTACTTCTTTGTAGATCCGCATGTCCGTGTCTACGAGTATAACGCCTTGGACATTGTTTACGGCAACAACAATTTCTTCCCTTCGGACCATTATCCCATTTACATCGATGTTACCTTCCGATAATGTTTTTGAGCGCCTGCGCGGAGCCCTTGTCGTATCCTGCCAGGCGGAGCCCCCGTCACCGTTCGATTCTCCCGGGCGGGTGGCGGATTTTGCACGCTGCGCCGTGATGGGCGGTGCGGCCGGCATCCGGACTTGCGGAATCGAAAAGACCCATGCCGTCCTCTCGGCGGTAGATATTCCTGTCATCGGCCTGACAAAAAGTGTTTTCCCCGATGGAACCGTTTGTATTACAGGATCTTTCCCCGATGTCGAAAAACTAGTCTCACTGGGTGTGCACATCATTGCCGTAGACGGAACGCCGCGCCGCAGGGCCGGTGGCCTGACAGGTCCGGAATTTATCGCCCGGCTGCGGGAACTGTATCCCGGACAATTGCTGATGGCGGACATCGCGACGCCGGAGGATGCGATCGCCTGCCGGAAAGCCGGTGCACATTGCGTATCGACGACGCTGGCGGGATATACGCCCGAAACGCTTTCCCAGGCATCCGAAGGCCCTTCGCTTCAACTCCTTCGCGCCTGCAAAGCCGCACTGGACTGTCCGGTTTTCGCCGAAGGACGTTACAATACGCCCGCCGATGCGGCGGAAGCCATCCGCTCGGGTGCGTTCTCCGTGGTCGTCGGATCCGCGATTACCCGGCCCCAGGTCATTACAAGTTGGTTTGCCAAGGCGATTTCCAATGTCTAAGATATTCTTTGGCACCGATGGATGGCGGGCGCGGATTGACGAAGAAATCCATCCTGAATCCGTCGCAGCGGTCGCCCAGGCTTTTGCAGCCTATGTTCTGAAGGAGGCCGCGGCGAAGCCGAAGGTGGCCATCGGTTACGATACGCGCCGCCGTTCCCGGGATTTCGCCGAATTGTTCGCCCGGGTTTTGAACGGAAACGGGATTGACGTCATCCTGTCGGACAGGGTGGTGCCGACCCCGGTCCTGTCATATACGGTCGTGGACCGGGAGTGTTTCGCCGGCGTCATGATCACGGCTTCGCACAATCCCCCCTGCTACAACGGCATTAAGTTCAAAGCGGCTTATGGCGGTCCGTTCTCCCTGGAGCAGACACGGGCGGTAGAGGCGTTGCTATATGCATCGGAAACCGTCGTTTCCGAGTCTGTTCCCGCTTCGGAGGATTTGCTTCCGCCCTATGTCGCCCATGTCGAATCACGCATTGATTTCAGCAGTATCCGTTATGCGGGCCTTCGGGTGCTGGCCGATTCGATGGGGGGAGCCGGAGGTACCCTGATTGCCGATATCCTTGCGAAAAACGGCTGCACGGCAGATACGATTTACGGGAAACCGGCTGAAGACTTCTATGGCCGCCTTCCGGAGCCGGTAGCATCCAATCTGAACCCCCTCGGGGAGGCGCTCCATGCAGGTTCGTACGCGCTCGGCGTCGCGACGGACGGAGATGCCGACCGGCTGGGGGTCTGCCTCGAGACAGGTGACTTCCTGTCTGCGCAGACCACCATTCTTCTGCTGGTCGATTACCTCAAGCGGGTGCGCCACGAGCCGGGAGCCATCGTCCACACTTCCTCCGTGACCGGTCTGCTACGGAAACACTTCCTGTCGCCGGACACGCCGGTATATGATGTGCAAGTGGGCTTCAAATACATTACCGACATCATGGTGCGGGAGCGGGTTTGTT
The DNA here is from genome assembly GCA_900320545.1 of uncultured Bacteroidales bacterium. Taxonomy (GTDB): domain Bacteria; phylum Bacteroidota; class Bacteroidia; order Bacteroidales; family UBA932; genus Cryptobacteroides. Next base: position 60,653 of record ONSU01000008.1, read on the forward strand.
TCGGCGGTGAAGAAAGCGGCGGATTCGGCTATGCGATGCATCTGCCGGAGCGGGATGGCATCTTCTCGGCATTGCTTTTCCTCGAGATGCTGTCCGTATCGGGATGCAGGACACTTTCAGCCTATGTGACCGAACGCGAATCCCGGCTCGGGAAAGTGCATTATGCCCGGATCGACACCCATTGCGACCGGCCGGACCGGGGGAATCTGCTCCCCCGGCTTCACGGGAAGAAAGTCCCGTCCGTAGCCGGATTCAGGGTGGTTTCCGAACAGACTTTCCTTTCTTCACGAGGGATTGTGAACGGAATCAAGTATGTGCTGGAGGGAGATTGCCGATGGCTTTTGATCCGTGCTTCCGAAACCGAGCCCATTCTCCGCTATTATGCCGAAGGGCAGGACGACGAAGAAGTCCGCTCGCTCCTCTCCGCCGGTCCCGCTTTATAATAGAGAAGATACCGAGATGGTTCAATTTCATCGTGCCCGCCTTCCGCAAACAGGGATGGGCGGCGACACGAAGACAACAAAAATTCCCGATAAGTCACGAAAACCGTTGTATGTATTGAATTTTGCATTATATTGTGCTGTACAAAATCCAGTTACGCAAGATCAAAGATGGACAGACGTAGATTTTTGTTCAATATGGCAGGGGCCGGCGCATTGATCGCGACGGCCGACCTGCCCTTGTTCGCCGTTCCCCGGGACGAAACGAACGAGGAAGACATCTTCCGTAAACGGGGTGCCCGCGAACGGCTTTCCCTGAGTTATGCCACCGTGGAGATCGGGCTTTCCGAACCATTCTCCGTCCTTCATATTTCGGACACGCACCTGACGGCCGCCTATCCGGACGAGGAAGAGACGCATCAGGCGTGGGCCGTAAAGCGGACGAAAACTTTCGGGGGACATCAGGAAGAGGCCCTTGCCGACACCTTGGCCTGGGCCAGGGAGCACGTGGAGTATATCGTCCACACCGGCGACATCATCGACTGGCAGTCCCGGGCGAATTTCGACCTGCTCCGGAAGTATTTCGGGACGGATCTGATCGCCTCCGTCGGCAACCACGAGTACAAAGTCACGGACCGCAAATACGAAAAGAGCGAGGCCTACAAGGACCCGACACGGAAACTGCTGCAAAAGAATTTCCCCGTTCCCATCCAGTTTGCTTCACAAATTGTCCACGGGGTGAATTTCATCACGCTCGACAACGTCTTCGGCACCATCGTTCCGGAGCAGTTTAAGCGCTTCCGGAAAGAGGCCCGGAAGGGGTATCCCATCGTGCTTTGCACGCATGTGCCCATCTTTACCGATAAGATCTACCGCGAACACTGCCGTTTCTGGGACAAGAAAGGCGGGCTGCTGAAAAGCGGATCCGTTCCGGCAATCGCCGGGGACTATCACGCCCAGAAGGAGGATCCGGTGACCGCGGAGTTCATCGCCTGCCTGAAGGAAGAACCTCTGCTGAAATGCATCCTGACCGGGCATATGCACATCACCACCGAAGACCAGTTCTCTCCCACCTGCCGGGAATATGCCGTCGGCGGCAATTTCCTCCTGGCAGGCCGGGAAGTGCTCTTTATCTAGATTAACAGATGGGGCCGTGTGTCTCTTTGGTTCTTGAGATAAAACGGCAGGCCGCAAAGATGAGCATAGGGCCGAGATTGCCTGGAACTTCCTTATGAATCCAGAGAATGAAGCTTGAACGAGAAATACCCTTTGTTGTCCAGATATGCAAGGGCATCGGCAAGAAGGGATGTCTTTACGGGCTCCTCCAGGTCTGAATGGAAAAGAATGTCGATAAATGTCTCCAGGGCCTGTTCCGTCATCTTTTCCTTCTCGACAAGATACCAGACGGGATTATCTTGTTGCAGGATGGCATCCAGGTCAAGAGGCACGTAATTCTTTTCGAATTCTTCTTTCACGTCCGACAAGGAATAATCCGGCGCATCCAGTTCTATGAGTCCCAATCTTTTGGCGATCAGCATCAGCATATCGCCCAGGCGGTCTATCTCCCTGATCAAATAGTCTTCCATATATTCTTCTCGATTATATCATCAGCCGTATCAATCCTTCACTTTTGACGAACGTATCCGGATGGGCCATAACGGCAGCATATACCTGTTTCCCAGTCACCGGCTGCTTGTCCCGACGCTGATACAACCCCTTCTCGTTGATCAGCCGGGCAATGACTTCTGTCCTCATGCCGTGGTTGGATGAAGCAAGGAGGTACACTATGGCTTCGGGAAGGGTCATAAGAATTTCAACCGGATTGCATTGATATTCCTTCCACACTCGACACTTTCACGTCTGGCCGAGAAGAAGGACGGATCAAGGAAGGTGTCGATCCCGGAAATCCATATATTCCCCTCCTTCACGCCTGATTCCTGAAGAATCCATTTGTTCGCTTCCCAGAGATCGATGTGATGACCACCAGACATAGGACGGCCATCGCCTTGACCCTGGAATGACCAGATCGCGTCCATCGGGAAACCGGCCTCCTTAAACTTGGCTGCAACCTCTTCTCCTACCTGAAAGCTGGCCGGACCGATGGAAGGACCGATAACCGCCACAAGATCTTCCGGCCGGGTCTTGAATCTCGTCTCCATAACACCGATCGTCTTCAGGGCTATCTTCTGTACCGTCCCTTTCCAGCCTGAATGAATGGCCGCGATCACACGGTTCCGGGGATCGCTGATAAGGATGGGCACACAGTCGGCCGTTCTGACTCCGATTGCAACCCCGGGCAGTTCCGTAATAAAAGCGTCGTATCCCTCCAGGTCTTCCCGCGTCAGATCCGGCCGGTCTATGATTGCGACCTCGGAACCGTGTACCTGGTGCCCCTGGATGACGGAATAAGGAAGGATGGAATCGCGGCGCGTAGAAAAGGCCTCGACTCCGGAACCTAGATGATAATAGAGAAGGTCGGAAAACATGACACGAAGTTAGGCAAAACCCGGCAAACTCCCAAATGATGTGATTACGGGACCCTGCTCCTGGCGTGTCCTTCACCCGCAAACGAAAAGCGCCTGGCAATAAAGCCAGGCAGCTTACGTGCGGGCAACGGGACAATTATCGAACCAATCTTGAGGATTATCTGGAGGTGTATCTATTTGGATTACAGGTTAATCATTGATCCGACAAAATAGCCATCAGTTCGGTATTGAACCATATATACTCTTTGCCGATTCTCTCTTTTGTAAGAAGACCGAGGCCTTCCAACTGATTAAGGTACTTTTTGGCCGTATTGACACTCTTAATTACATAAGGTTCTTAGGACGGATATAGGGCTGTTCAAACAGCTTGGAAAGGTTGAGTCTGGCCAGTGGAAGTTTGTTCTCCCGGATGAGTCTTTCCGTCTTTTCCATCAAAGAGCGGATACGGTTTATCTTTTCAATGGTGTATTCCGATGTCTGGGAAACGGCCTCAAGCATATAAAGAATCCATGCCTTCCAGTTCCTGAGGCCAGTCACGCTATTAAGTGCATAATAGTATGCATCCTTGTTCTGGAGAATATAGGCGCTCAGATAGAGGATGGGCAGATCCAGGAGCCCCTTTTGAATCAAATAGATAATGCATAGGATTCGGCCTGTCCTGCCGTTGCCGTCCCGGAATGGATGGATGGCTTCAAACTGATAGTGAGCCATTGCCATTTTGAGGAGCGGGTCAATGGGGAAGGCTGAATCGTCGTTCAGGAAGTCAATCCACTCGGCCATCTTTTTTTCCAAGACTCCTTTTCCTCTAGGGGGAGTATAGACGGTTTCCGCAATTAAGGACCCCCAACCTCTCTTTTTGATTACAATTTCTGCCTGATATGGACGAATTCCTTCGTGCGTCTGTTTGACTTGATGGAAGATGTCAACGACTGTTTCGACGCTTAGGTTTTTCTCTTTTTTGATGTCCTGGAAACCTTTCCAGAGAGCCTCCCTATAGTGTAGAATCTCCTTGGCCGGCCCCTCCAAGTAGTCATCTTCCTGGTAGGATAGTCTACGATAGAGCTCATCGTCCGTGGTAAATATATTCTCAATGGCACTACTGGCCTTTGCTTCCCGCAAGGCAATGGTATTGACGAAGATGGTCTGGTTGGGGAGCGTGGCCGCCAAGCCTTTTAACTCGGCCAGCCGTCTGCTTGCTTGCACCAGTTTGGCCCCGACTTCCTCATCCAGATATAATGACGTTTCAGGAGGAAGGGGCGGAAGTTGGTTGTAAGGAGTATGTCTATCGTATGCTTCCATTTTGACAGTTTTCTTTCCAATTGTCAAAAATAGCAAAATTTTGACAGATTGCAAAATTTCTATCAAAAAACCGGCCCTCGAAGAGGCCGGCTTGTGCGGGGTCGTTAACAATTATCAAACCAATTTTGAGGACTTTTATTCCGTGTATCTGTTTGGTATTCAGATAGATATAGAGCAACATTCAAGAACAGCTCTCTACGATTTTTTGAACACATAAATAGCTTTTGGTTTGATAATGTGTCATAAAATGAGTATGTTTGTTTCTATGAGTTGAACACGCAAAGAATAACCTTAAATAAATCCCGATATGGCCACTGAAAAGAAATCCTGGGTGAAAGACCTGCTGGTCGCCTTCGCCGCCACGACTTTGTCCATTATCCTGACCTTCGGCACAACAGCCGTCGTAAACCGCGTCAGGCAGAAGCAGGAGCGAAAGCTCACGGCGCTGATGGTGATGAGCAGCATCGAGCAGTTTGCGCGCGACCTGGAATTAATCGAGAAACAATATGCGTACATGGATAGTATCGCCACCTGGCTCTTGAGTCTCCCTATCGAAACGGTTGCCCAAATGGACGATGGTCCCATTGTCGATGCTTTGGTTGAGGTCTATTGTCTTCCCATTATTACCCACGACAAAACCGCAGAATCGATTTTCAGCAGCCATATCGATACCTGGAAAAACATGGGGAATTTCCAATTCATTGACCATGTGGGATGGTGTTTCTCTGCCATGAACACGTATGAGGAAACTTTCTTCACGGCAATCAGTGAAATCAGTGAGGCAAAGAACAATATAATGGCCCATCCGAGTGATTATCCGGGGAACACGAGGGCTGAACGGCTTCTGCGGAATGAAACGGTGAGATCGGACCTAAAGAGCCTTCATAATATCAGGAGAGAGCTCGGTCTCTATGCAGCCAACATCCGCATGGAAAACCGGAACAACATGCGCCTCATCGGTATTCCTGAAAAGGAAGTGATGGCATTTACGGATGACATGGGAGCTGCCGATGAAATAGAAGAGGAGGAATTGAATCCGTTGGATTTTGTAAAGCCGGATATTGAGATTGATTCCGTAGCCGTGCACCTCTCCTTCGCCCGGCAGCTGGACAGCCTCCTGCGCGGGAAGTAGCGCCGGCATTTGGCGGTAGCCAGAGATTTGCGTCTTCACCACGATTCCTGTTTATCGGAATAGATAGGCCCCGGCATCGCATTTCGTCCACAAAAAACGCCCAAAAACGTGGACGGCGCGAAGCGACAAGGGGTTGAGACAGACGGAGTCCCTTCACCCAGGCACGCGAAAGCCCGGCCATAAAGCCGGGCTCTTTTCGTGTGCGGGCAACGGGACAATTATCGAACCAATTTTGACGATTTTCGAACCGTGTATCTATTGGGTTTACAGATTAATACTTAACGCCTTCTTGAATGGCATCAAAGGCAACCATCCATGTGTTGTCTCCCGGAGACTTCGACGCTGACAGGCCTGCTCTCGCTCTCATCATTCTTAGGGACGTCAAAAGTGATGCCCCAGGGCCATAATCCCAATTGATCCGTCCCGTCCGGGAAGAATAAAACTGCCGGCATCACTTGACATCCGGCGCGGTGCGGCTTTAGGGACGACCGGCTTTCAGCGCGGCCTGTATGAAGGCGGTGAAGATGGGCTGAGGCTGCTCGGGAGTGCTTTTGAACTCCGGGTGGAATTGTGTGCCGATGAAAAAAGGATGGGAGGGCAGCTCGATGATTTCCACAAGGCCGGTATCCGGATTGATGCCGGAAACAAGCAGCCCGGCACTCTCCATGGCGGTCCGGTAAGAGTCATTGAACTCATAGCGATGCCGGTGACGCTCGTAAATCACATCCGCGCCTCCGTAAATCTTTGATGCCAGCGTTCCGGGGACAAGACGGCAGGCATAGGCCCCAAGGCGCATTGTCCCGCCTTTGATCGTGGTGGTCTTCTGCTCTTCCATCAGGTCGATAACCGGATGGGAGGTCTTTCCATCCATTTCCACCGAGGCGGCATCGCTATAGCCAAGGACATCACGGGCAAACTCCACGACGGCCATCTGCATACCGAGGCAGATGCCGAAAAATGGAATTCCCTTCTCGCGGGCATACTTGACGGTCGCTATCTTACCGGGAATTCCCCTTTCTCCGAAGCCGGGAGCGACAAGAACTCCGTCGGCATCTTTAAGAAGCGAGGCGACATTATCATCGTTGATGTGCTCGGAATGGATGCAGTTGACATTTACCCTGCAATGATTTGCGGCTCCCGCATGGACGAAGGCCTCCTGGATGGACTTGTAGGCGTCCTGGAGCTCGACATATTTGCCGACCATGGCGATATTCACTTCACGCTCGGGATGCTGGAGCCGGTCCAGGAAGGCCCTGAGGGCGGAAAGTTCCGGACGGGGAGCGCAATCCCTGATTCCGAGTTTGTTGACGACCAGCGTATCCAGTCCCTCCTCTTCCATATTCAGAGGCACCTGGTAGATGCTCCAGGCATCGATGGACTGTATCACATGACCGGGACGGACATTGCAGAAGAGGGCTATTTTCTTTCTAAGTTCCTGCGAGATCGGCATTTCCGTCCGGCATACGATAATGTCCGGATGGACTCCCCAGCTCTGCAATTCCCGGACTGAGTGTTGCGTGGGCTTTGTCTTAAGTTCCTTCGCGGCTTTCAGGAAGGGTATCAGGGTAAGGTGGATGCTCAGGAAATCATCCTCCGGAAGTTCCCACTGAAGCTGACGCATCGCTTCGACAAAGGGCATCGATTCCATATCCCCCACGGTCCCTCCGACCTCTGTAATGATTACGTCATAATTGCCGGTTTTACCCAGCAGGAGCATTCTGCGCTTGATCTCGTCCGTGATGTGCGGGACGATCTGGACGGTCTTTCCAAGGTAAGCGCCTTCGCGTTCCCTGGTTATCACGGTATTGTATATTTTGCCGGTGGTAACATTATTGGCCCTGGACATGTGGACGCCGAGGAAACGCTCATAATGCCCGAGGTCAAGGTCCGTCTCCGCCCCATCCTCGGTGACATAGCATTCACCGTGCTCGTAGGGATTTAGCGTACCGGGGTCGATATTGATATAAGGATCGAATTTCTGGATGGTTACGCGGAGCCCGCGCGCCTGCAGAAGTTTTGCCAGGGATGCCGCGACGATACCCTTTCCCAGAGACGATGCAACCCCGCCCGTAACAAAAACATACTTTGTGTCCATTTGTCAAGTGTTTTAAATACGGGATACAAATGTAATACTTTTTTTCGACGTTTATGCGCAAAGCACAAAATCAGGCCGAAATGTGCCTTGCCCTCACCCGCCACACGCGAAAGCCCGGCCGTCAGAGGCCGGGCTCAATCGCGTGCGGAATCATTACAGATTATCTAACATTCATTCGGGACTATATCAAGGTCATTGAGTTTATTGAATGGCTTGATTTGGTCCGGATTTCTGTGCCATAAAACGAAAGGGATAGTTGTTGGGGAGTACCCCCGTGAAGGTTTAATCTTTACCGCTCCCTACCTGCCGATACTCAATAACTTACGGACGTATCTCCCCTCGTTCTATCTGGGGCTCTACGTCAGTAAGACCGCTATGTTTAGGTCTGTTAGACGCACGAGATTGAGAACCAAAACCGAAAAAAACTTCACGAACTCTTTACTTTTCCTTCTTAACGTACTATTTATATGTAAAGACCTATTACAATGGAATATAAGAGACAATACAGAGACCTCCCAGATGAGGTGAAACAGAAAATTAGCGCCTCCACGAAAGGAAAGGCGAAATCCTATGACCATAGAATGCATATCAGTCAAGGGATGAAAAAGTATTGGTCCGGCGTGCAGTACAAGGACCAGAGCAACGATAATAACGATGAAAATGATATCAACTATGCGAGAAAAGTATAAACTGAATATTGACTACCTAAAACTATGCTACCGCCAGCCAGAGGGCGTTTTTGAGACCATCGCAGGTACGGTCGGCGATATCTATTACGGCGATGGATACGAACTGTTGATTACGGAGCGGGACATCTCAATCCTCCGGGCAGAGGTCCTTATCCAGCACGACGGTGAGCTCATGTCACTGGGGACACTGATGCTCAATAACGGCAGCAGGTTCAAGGGCAAGGCATTCTTCGAATTTAGCAACCGGGCATTCTACGAGACCTCCACGATGTTCCCGGAGAAGTCGAACTATATCCCGTTCATCGACCATATCGCTGGCGACCTCGGGCTCGAGTATAACAACTGCACCCGGGTAGATATCGCGCTGGATACGAACATCAACGTTCTGGCCCGGGTTAAGAAGAACATCCGCAACCATGAAGGGCTGGAGATGTACCTATGCCGTCATAAAGTCGTCGATGCCGATGAGAAGATGCCGGGTTACGGGGAATACTATGCCTCCACGCGGAAGCGCCTTATCAAGCGGCCAGAAATCATCATTGAGCAGGCGAAGGACGAAGGAACGCGGCTGAAGATTTACGACAAGACCCGGGAACTGGTGGAGCACCGGGACGACAAGGCAGACCTATACTACTGCTGGCTCGGTGAGGACTGGGACCGCGAAAAGGACCACATCTGTCGCGTGGAGGTCAGCATCCGTAATGAGGACCTGAAGGACATCCACGATAAATGTCGTAGCCACTTCAATCCGGAGATGCAAGACCTCCCGTTATGGCTCCAGATGACAAATGAAAAATGGCTGGCCGCATATTTTTACGAAGGTCTGTCCTCGCTGCTATACTTCCGTGACCGGGCAACTGGTGAGAAGGTGGAGGCGTTTTAGGGGTTATAACAAGCACCCCTCGATTATCGGCAGACAATACCTTAATGTGCTCAAATTACCGAAATTACTGAACAAAATCGTATCAAAACAGAAATGTGCTATTTTAACATTGAAAAACGCTCCCCCTGACCAGAGGAAGCGTTCTTTTTTATCATTTTGTTTTATTCTTAAACAACTTTTCTTATATTTGCGATGTCAAGCAATTGACGGACATATTAGCGAAAGTGTTTTCGTGTCCTTGATGGAAATCTGGAAAATTTCAAAAGATAGAGGACTACGTTGCACTCCGCTCGTGCATTGCATATGCTGTACCCTCTCCTGTTCTGGAAGGATACCCCATATTATGCCGAGTGTGGGGTATCCAAGTAGTTTATTCTATCTAGGTTTTCCAGAGCCTCCATCAGATAAACGAAACGGCTCCACACTTTTGTTGTATTACAATCCCCTCACCCGGAGCCAGAGGAAAGACACTGAAACTCGATGGCTCTAATTGATGTCGTCAAATGGGAGGTCAATCAAAGGGAATTCTGCCACAAATTCCCGTCCAATGACCTGCGAATCGGAACGCAGTTAGTTGTTTATACCGCCCAAACCGCATTCTTCGTTAAGGGAGGGAAGGTGCTGGATTCCTTCGAAGCAGGAACCTATACGCTCAAATCCGAAAACCTGCCGCTCCTCAACAAAATCATCAATCTCCCGTTCGGAGGCAACTCCCCATTCCAAGCCGAAGTCTGGTTCATCAATCAGATAACGAAATTGGATATGAAGTGGGGAACGCCTACCCCTATTCAACTGGAGGACCCGAAATATTCTGTCATTGTCCCAGTGAGGGGATTCGGTCAGTATGGTATAAAGATAACGGACCCGAGACTATTCCTTGAAACCCTTATCGGTAATATGCCGTCATTCACTGCGGAGGATATCGATAGCTATTTCAAGGGGAAACTCATATCCCGGCTCAGCCAGACACTTTCCCGGAAGATAACGCAGGACGGGATTTCCATTCTGGATGTCAACAGTTATCTGGTCGATATTTCCGAATTCTGTAACGAGGAAATCAACAAATCCTTCGCTAAATACGGCATCTCGCTGGTAGATTTCGCTATCATGTCAATCAACGTGCCTCAGGATGACCCGAGTTTCATCAAGCTGAAAGAAGCCAAAGCTACTGCCGCCCAGATGAAGATTCAAGGCAAAGATATCTATCAGATGCAGCGCAGTTTTGATGTCCTTGAAAAAGCGGCCGCCAATGAAGGAGGCGGCGCAGCTCAGATGATGGGCATTGGGGTAGGAATGGGATTCGGTGGCATGATGGGAGGAATGGCACGACAAACCATGAACATGAATCCGGCTCCGGCAGCGACACCTCCCCAAATGCCGCAGGAAACCACTTGGTTCGTCTATGTCAATGGGCAGCAGATAGGAGGACAGACCATTTCTAACCTCGCCGCGATGAAAGCCCAGGGTCAAATCAATGAGAATACGCTCGTCTGGAAACCCGGGATGGCGAACTGGCAAACCATTGCATCCACCCCGGAGTTGGCTGGTCTGATGACCCCGACACCTCCTCCGATGCCTCCAATTCCGCCTCAAATGTAATTCTATATGAAAAATCTTACTCTTACCATCGGCGGCATTGCGCTTGCCCTAAACCTGTTGTTCGGCTTTCTGATATCCGGCTACGAGCCGTTCAATGTTGGTTTTACCAGCATTGTCATTGTACTTACAACGTTACTTATCTACCTGCTCCGGGTCGTCCCAATGAAGGACGGATTTGTTATCGGTCTGGGCTTTTTCTTCCTGATTCTTGGTGTTGTTGAATTCATACTCGGACTGGTGTCACAACCTTCAATGACCGATAATGGAAAGGTTATCGCGGTTATTATCCTGCTTGCTATTCAGGCAGGTATCTTGTTGATTTGCAGTTCAATATCAAAAAGAGTATAGTTATGAAGTTTTCCGTTAATCCAGAAAAGGAGCTGTCTATCTTAAGCAAAGAAGATTTCAGACAGGCGCTTGAAGAGTTTATCGACATGTTTGATGACCTCTCATCTTTTTCCATTTCATTTACCACAAAAGTTCAAGAAGATTTATTCACTGAAGACTTATTAAAAGAGCAATAAATATGGAGAAGCCAGTACAAACAATCGTTTGCCCGAACTGCGGGGCAAGTGCAACTAATCTTCACAACTGCGAGTTTTGTGGGAGTCTTTTAGTTAGATTTGCCTCAATGGGAGAAAGTGTTAATCAGCAAGTATTTGGAGAAGGAGCATATGTTATCCCTGAGTTGGAGGATAACCTTAAGCGAAATCTTCTGAATCAAGAATTAGGAAAAGCCCCTCATACTGGGGCTGGTGCCGTTGAAGGAGAGACCGCATTCCCTCTCATTTTTAATGTAACTCCATTGATGACAGGTGGCGATGTGGCTCGCCGCTTACCTTCAGGTAGAGTTATAGGTTTCAAAGGTGCGGATTTAGACACACAAATAGATTATACTCAGTTTAATGAGCTATGTGCTACCGAGAACCTTCATATGCAGGTGTTCTTTATATCTTCCATTTTGCCCAGTGTTACAAGCGAGCTGAAGACTGCATATGTTGAGGATAGAGTTGCTGAAGACAATTTTAACGCTACTTCTTCATCGAAACTCTTTACAAAAGCAGAAGTCCCAATGCGGGATATGGAGAGCGGAGATGTTGTAGGAGCAATGAATGTTTATTATATAAACTTCGGCAAAGATGTAAAGAATGCAGCTAGGATGATATCAGAAATATTGGAAACGCTCGCGCCGCGCTCAGATGGATGGGTTCATACATCATACAATAATGTAGATGAGGACGAGGCGGAGAACAATAGTGAGTTGGCAAAACAGCAAAAAAAGGCGAAAATTACAAGAATTGTTTCAATCATTGCTACAATAATCGTTGTGCTTATTGCAATACTATCTTATCTCTAGTGTCCTTCTTACACTGGATAATAGTATTCCCTTCCGGATAATGCACTTGCCATTCCGGAAGGGTTTTTCTTCGCTGATGCCGTAGTTGCGAAGATAGGCGTAGCCGACCCGTTCTGCAAGCGTAGCGCGGCAGGTTCCGGCATTTCCCCTAAAAGGGGGATGTCGCGAATAGCGACAGGGGGTTGAGAGGACGGAGTCCCTTCACCCGCAAACGAAAAGCGCCTGGCAAAAAGCCAGGCAGCTTACGTGCGGGATCGTTAACAATTATCGAACCGATTTTGACGATTTTTGGGCCGTGTATTTATTTGGTATTCAAATAGATATGGAGATGTATTCAAAAACGAGTCTCTAAGATTATTTGAATACACTCTCGCCCTTGATTTGATAACTACTTTAAGGGAATAAATCCTCCAATTTAAACCGGTCCAGTGACTGTGTAAACAATCTTAGTTTAACTACCCCCAAAGCGTCAATCTTTTCTAGTTAAGTTCATAGCGTAAATAATTCCGCAAAAATTGTTGTTTGTATTGAATTTTGCATTATATTTGCAATACAAAAAAACAAAAACTTATTTGCCTTATGACTTCAATGACCATCAGAGTGGACGAGCAACTGAAAAGGAACTTTGATATCCTTTGCGATCAGTTCGGCCTCAGCAACAGCGCCGCATTAAATCTATTTATCAAGGCTGTTGTCAGGGAACGCCGCATCCCCTTCGAGATCAAAGCCGACACGGAAACTGAAATCCGGAAACAAGGATGGGAAGCATTTATGAGAATGAGGGAATCAGCACTTAACAATGGAGCAGCAGATATGACCCTGGATGAAATCAACAAAGAGATCAACGCTGTAAGAAATGCCAGGTAGTGTTTATGCGGTCATTGATACGAACGTCATCGTATCGGCCCTTATCTCCAGCAATCCCGAGTCATACCCCCTTTCCGTTTTGGCCCATGTTTATTCCGGAGCCATCACTCCCCTGTTCAACGATGAGATCTTGAAGGAATACCGGGATGTGCTTTCGAGGGAGAAATTTCATCTTGCTTCCGCCGATATCGATGAAGCACTAAAGGTAATGGAGAATTATGGTCTCAACCTGGAAAGAACAAAAGTCGAAGACGAGGTATTTCCTGACCCAAAGGACATCGTGTTTTATGAGGTGAAAATGAGCAAGGAGGATGCTTACCTCGTTACAGGCAATATCAAACACTTCCCCAAGAAGCCATTTGTCGTAACTCCCAAAGAAATGATTGAGATTCTGAATGGAAATTCCATCGGAAAGTGATCCGCCGGAGTCATTTTAGCGGACTCTCCATTCCAGACGAGACAAAGCACAAAAACGGCCCGAAACGCACTTTGCCTCCCCTTTCTAGGCGAGGAAAGGCACAAAAACCCGGCAAAACGTGCCTTACCCCCTTCCCTGCTCCTGGCGTGTCCTTCACCCGCAAACGAAAAGCGCCTGGCAATATGCCAGGCAGCTTGAGTGCGGGTGAAGGGACTCGAACCCATACGCCTTGCGGCACCAGATCCTAAGTCTGGGTTGTCTACCAATTCCAACACACCCGCAGGGAATGCAAAGATAGCAATTATTTCCGGAATGCCAAGCAGGCCCAGCCGTCGCGGGAGAGGCGGCCGTCAGCCAGGAGGCCGACGGCGGTCACGGCGTCGTAAAGGACCGGCACGTCGGCGTCGAAGAAGCCGCTCAGGAGCAGGAGGCCGCCCGGGCGGAGACTTCGCACGTAGGTCGGGAGGTCCTGGATCAGGATATTCCGGTTGATATTGGCGAGGATTACGTCGTACTTGCCCATCTGGAGGAGGGAGGCGTCGCCGCAACGGATTTCCATCCGGGAGCCGACGCGGTTCCAGCGGGCGTTGCCCCAGGCGGATTCGGCCGCGACCGCGTCGATGTCCACCGCATAGACCTTCGCGGCGCCCATCTTGGCCGCGAGGATACCCAGCAGCCCCGTTCCGCAGCCCATATCCAGCACGGCACGGCCCCGGATCGCCTCCTCCCTCGAGAGCATCGCGCTCATCATCATATAGGTCGTCGGATGCGAGGCCGTTCCGAAAGCCATCTTCGGGTCGATCCAGATATTGAACCGCGTCCGGGGAACATCCTTGTTGAACGATGCTTTCACCGTCACCTTCCCGTCCACCACGATGGGTTCGAACCGACCCTCCCAGTCCGCATTCCAGTTCTGCGCCTGCACCATGCCGGCCGTAAAGCCGGTCACCTCCGGGAATCCGCTCAGCACCGCTTTCAGATGCGAGGCATTGTACAGATCCTTCTGAATGTAGCACTTCAGCACCGGCGGCTCCGTCACGAACGATTCATACGGCAATTCCGCCACCTCCGCCATCACCATCTCCGAAAGGGATTCGGAGAAAGGCGACAGCGTGACCGCGACTTCGATATATTCAAAACTATTCATCCGGCTTCCTGGCGGCGACCTTCTTCTGCTGCCGCTGCTGCTTGCGGACCGCCTTCTCCACCTGGCGTTCCGCCTTCTTCCCGGCCCGGGCGGACTGGCGCAGACTGCCGATACTTTCCTCCTCGAACACGTCCGCATCCCGCTCCTGCGCCCGGAGCGTGTCGATCTTCTCGGCTACCCGGTCCTGCACCGAGAGACTGTCCTGCATCATCCGGAGCGAATCCAGCTGAACCCGGGTCAGCGTATCCACCTCGGCGTCCATCGAGTAGTCCAGCGCTTTCATCCGATCCTGGACGATCTGCTGTTCCTGATTCTCCCGGATGGCCTTCTCCACCCCTTTCTCGAAGATGTTGTGGATGGAATTGATGAGGGAATACTGCACCGTATCAAGCTGTTTGGTAAAGACCGGCACCTGGGTATTCTTGTATTTCGCCTTGCCGAGGCGGTATTTCATCTCGTCGAAATTGTCGCCGAAGATATTGAGGCCGAACCGGACCAGCAGCGGCGACCGCAGCACGGACAAATGATACTTGTACGACTTGTCCAGATGCTGGATTCCGCTCGCGGCCACGGTATACCGGTCGACCTTCATCACGAACGGGAAGATCTCCAGCGTATTGTCGCGCACGATACCGGTCACACCGATCTTGTCGACCCGCGCCTCCTGCTTGTTCTTGAACATCAGCACCTTGGCGATCTTTGTAAACTGCTCGCTGTCGCGAAGCGAAAGATCCTTTCCGGAAACCCGCATCACCCCGTCGATGGTCGGCAGCTTGATGTTCATCTTCTCGTCCATATCGGCGGTCGCGGCCAGTTCGCAGTCGAGCAGACCGGCGAAGGACTTGAGCATCGGGACGATGGTGTCGAGCGCCGGGAACAGCGTGATGACCTTCTCCGCCGTGATGTCCACCATATTGAGGTCGAATCCGACCCGGATGTCCTTCCGCGTCTGCGTGGAATAGAATCCCTCGAAGTAGATATCCCCCATATTGGAGGTAGCCACGGTATTGGTCACCTGCAGGCAGCGCTGCTTCATCGCGATGTCCGACGCCGCCCATGTCACCAGGAGGCTGTCGTATCGGATGCGGTTGGCGTTCAGGGTAATCTCGGCCTCCAGATTGGAGGGAATCACGATCAGGGAGGAACGGGCGACGGAATCGGATACCACCGTCTCCCCCACTTTCTGCCGGTAGACCTCATCACTGCCCAGGCCCTCGTTGAGCGCTTTGTCGTAACGGGTCGGCTCATAGCGGGAGCCGGAAGCGTAGCCGCGCATCAGTTCGTTGGCGTCGATGTAGTCCGAATTGACGTCCGCCACCAGCGAGAGCCGGCCGCGGCCCGATGTCAGCGCCCGACGGAGCCCGCTCAAGGTCGCGTTGGCGGAGATATCGGACTCTCCGGCATTGACGAAGATGTTGCTCAGGGCGATCCGGTCGTTGTTGAAGGAACCGGACACGTCGGAGATGCGCGTATCCAGCGGGAAGTACGGTGTGATGACGAGTCCGCTTCCCAGGGTCAGATTGCCGGCGAAATCCCAGTCCTGGACATAGGAGGCCAGGGATTTGTCAAGTTTGATATGGATGTCTTTCTCAGCGAAGGACTTGTCCGTCAGCCAGGCGGGACGCCGCCTCGAAGCGTAGGCGTGCCGCAGCAGCGAATCCCGCGGAACGCCGGGATATACCTGCTGCAGGGAATCCAGCCGGCGGGCCATCCGCTGCCGGTTGCCGGACTTGGCGGCGGCGCGGGAAGCGCTCGCGCTGAATTCCAGCGCATCGAGGGCCACGCGGTTGACATCTTTCCGGGCCACGACGCTGCTGGACGAACTCGTCAGACTCAGTACGGGGCTCGGAGAGGCCTTTGTCGCCGGGGTGACCCGGAAAGTCTCCCGGTTGCCGAGGATTTCCAGGGAAAGGTCGGATGCGTCGCGCAGCGAGATCGCATCGCCGCTGAGGACGCCCATAAAAGGCGTCAGCGAACGGCCGCCCTTCAGGATGGCCGCAGAATTCTGGGCCTGGAGTTTCAGGTTGCCGCCCCGGACGTAGATATTGTCGCGATAGGTCACGTCCAGCGTATCAAACTTGGCGTCCAGACTGAGCACGCGCGCGCCTTTGCGCATACTGTCGTCTATCGAATTGCCTTTGATGGCCAGGGCGGCGGCGGCCTTATTAACCTCGACGGTCAGGGTGTCGGGGGCGTCATCGACATGCAGTTTGCGGATATCCAGATGGGCGGAAGCGGCAGCGTTGCCGATCTGAGAGAGGTCGAGAATCTGTGAGAGCAGCGCCTTCACGGACAGATCTCCGGATATGTCCCCCCGGCCGGTGATCCCCCGCTGCCGGGTAAAAAGGTCGGTAAGCGCCTTCACGTCGGTGTCGAAGAAACCATCCGCCTTGATCGCGGGATCCGGCCCGAGCGCGTCGGTCACCGTCCCGGCCGCCATCAGTTCCACGCCAAGGGCGTCGATCATCAGTTCCTGGATATCGGCATCCAGCCGCCCCTCGGTATCGGTCTCCGCCTCCGCCAGCAGCGACACATAGCCGTCGTACGGGAACCCGTCATACGAGAGATGCGCCTCCGGGATGACCACCTCGGCGACCAGTTCGGGCAGCGAGCGGGTTTCTTTGTCATAATAGCCGTCGCAAAGGGCCGTCAGCGATACTTTCGCATCGGTCCGTATCTTCTTCAGCACCGGGAAATTATCCCCGAACGACTGCGCCAGCGCATTCACCGAAGCATCGTCAATCTCCGCCTCGGCACGGATATAAGGCCTACCGGGATACAGCACCACATCGCCATTCCCTTCCAGCGAAAGGGTGGAGACATCGAGCCCGAGTTTGTCGACGCGCACTTCAAGCACCTTGTCACCCCGCTCAGGGAGCGCTCCCTGCGCCTTCAGAGCCACGGGAATCCGCATCCTTCCGCGGGAACCGGTCGCCAGGAAAGCATCCGCTGCGGCTTCGACCTGAAGGTCGTTCCGGTCCCCTTTCACCCCCAGATGCGAGAGCCGGACCGCGACCGTATCCGCCGGAATCCGACCCGCCACGAAGAGCGAATCCGCCTTCAGGTCAACCTCGCTGGAAAGCAGGTCGTCCACAAGGACATTCCCCTGGAAATCCAGCGAATGAAGGGTAATCAGCCCGAACAGGGTATCGGCAGGGTCGGTATAGACAATATGCGGACGCCGGTCGAGCGAGATTTTGCGGACCGTCAGCGGAGGAAGGGACGAAGATGTGGTATCGTCGGAGTGGAGGAAACGAAGGATGTGCCAGTTGGCCGTGGTGGAATCGTAGTTGTGCGCGAAAATCCGCGGTCGGGAAAGGGTGGCGTGACGGAGATGATACTGCCCCTTGAAGGCGGAAATATAGTCGATACTGGCCGAGAGGGAGGATACGGAAAGAAGCGTATCGACCGTTTCGCCCCGGCCGGCGCGGAGCAGGAAATCCTCCCCTTCCACACCGTCAAGGTCGTAGGCGGCGAACTTGTCGTGGGGATAGGTCACTTCGAGTCCGGAAGCCGTCACGTTGAGATAAGGGAAACTCTTCAGGACGGATGCGTGCACCCGGTCGAAACGGACCGTTCCTTCCACAAACTGGGCGGCGATCCGGTTGACGATGCGGGTCAAAACCTTGTCGCTGAGGGCGATCTGCACGATGACAAGGAGCAGAGCCAGTCCTCCGACGAGGCCCAGCAGCACGTTCCTGACGATTTTTCCCGCACGCGATGCCATTCTTCCTTGTTTTGTAACTTACAAATATAAGAAAAAGATTCCGGAACAAGTCCGGAATGACGGAAGAAAAAAGAAATGACGCAACAAAAAAAGCGGCAACCGAAGTTGTCGCTTTTTATACCACATGAGCAGTAACGGACCTACTGCTCGTCCTGAAGCTGGAGATGCTGGACATAGATCGCCTTCTGGAGCGCGATGCGCTTCTTGACGGACGGCTTCTCGAAATTCTTGCGGGAGCGGAGCTCACGGATGATTCCGGTCTTTTCGAATTTACGTTTGAACTTCTTGAGGGCTCTCTCGATGTTCTCGCCTTCCTTGATGGGTACTATAATCATAACGCTTTACACCTCCTTTTCTTTAGGGACGGCAAAGGTACGACATTATTCTGACATTTCAAAATAATATTTGCGAACCCAGTACTGAAAAAGCGGATCGATGATGAACGGATTGTCTTTTTCGTCGAACGCGATGACCTCTTTTTTCATCAGTGCCTCCTTCACCCGTTTGACATTGGCGGACGAATTGAGGTGGTATTTCCGCACGGTATCGGCCCCGCTGAAGCGAGTATGTCCATCCAGAATCGCCCGGAGCAGGCTCACCTGGTAGGTAGTCAGAGAATCCATCAGCGCGCGGAAGCCCGGCTCGTAGATTGCCACGATGCAGGAAAGCGCCTCCACCAGGACGGGCTCCATAATGTATCCCTTCGAGCGCGAATCGCACAGCGAGACGAAGTGGTTGATATAGAAAAGGTGGTTCCGGAAGAGTTTGCAGGCCCCTAGCAGCAGGTTGCGGTCGATGACCTTTCCGCTGGAGAGGAATCCTTTCACCAGATGGTCGACAATCTCCCGCTCATCCACAGGCGAGACCGGAAGCCTCTCCACGTTCCGGTAGAAATACCGCCGGTACCCGAAGATATCATCCATCGCATTGACCCGCGACCCGGTGAAAATCAGCGAGAAAAGCTGCCCGCTCCCCTGCTCCTTCAGCACGGCGTCCATCGTCCGGAGGATCAGGTCGCCGTCCTCCAGGAAATCGACGTTCTGGAATTCGTCGACAACCAGGATCATCCGCGTCTGCCGCTCCGCCGCGAGAAGATACGGCAGGCGGAACATCGCGAGCATATCCTCTTCGTCGACATCCCAGTTGAAGGCGATGACTTCGTCCGTCCGGGAGAATTCCTCCCGGTCGAAGATGAAGTGCGTCCCCGCGAGATGCCGGGAAATGATGTCGGCATATTCCGCCGGCGTGGAAGCCACCATCCGGATCACCGCCCCGCCGAAGCGCTGGAGAAACTTGACAGAATTGCGGATGTTCTGCACCGAAAACTGTCCGGTCAGATACTGCACCCCTCCCATCCGGAGATTGAAAAGCGTCTGCTGGATGAGCGACGTCTTCCCGCCTTTGGGCGGAAGGATGATGACGGCGTTCTCGCCCTGGGTGATGAAATTCCCGAGGATGGTGCATTCCGTCTTGCGGCCGATGAAATTCTTGCCGGAGACAAACTTGTCGTAAATAAAGGGTCCGTCCATCTTTACTGTCTGGATTGTTCAAGCCATTGTCCGAATTCCTGCACATTCTCCGCGATAAGGTCCGGCGGAACGGGGGCCGATTCACCCGTTTCCCGCGTCGTTTCTCCCGACAGGACCAGCACCCCCAGCGCCCCGGCATTGTGCGCCGAAAGCGTATCGGTATAGACACGGTCCCCCACCATCGCGAGTTCATCCGGCGCAAGGCCGTGTTTGTCCATAATGCCGAAGAGCATCGTAGGATCGGGCTTCCCGAGGACGATGTCCGCCGCCCGGCCTGTGGCATGCTCGATGCATTTCTGGATCGAGCCGCAGTCCACCAGCACCGTTTCGTGCTCGGTGGGGCAGACCCGGTCGGGATTGGTCGCTACATACGGAATCCCCTGCTTCGCCCACCAGGCCGCCCGGCAGAGGCGGTCGTAAGTAAGCGTCATGTCAAACGACACCACGAGTACGTCGGGAACGGCCCCGGGATCGTCCGGAAGCTGCTCGAAGCCGGCCTTCTCGAACTGCGACACCATGCTCGGCGTACCGAGAATGAAGAGCCGCTTCGCCGCAGGCCAGGTCTTCCTGATATAATCGATCGCGGCCAGCGAAGTCGTGTACATATTCTCCTCCGTCGCCTCGATGCCCATCCCGGAGAGTTTCTTCAGATAATCCGCCACGCTGCGTGTCGGATTGTTGGTGAGGAACGAATAACCGATGCCCAGCCGCCGGAGCGTCTCCAGGAATCCCTTAGTAAAAGGGAACAGCCGGCTGCCCAGGTAAAGGGTGCCGTCCATGTCCAGCGCGACGTGCCGGATGCGGGAGAGCCGGGCTTTCAGTGCCGCGTCCATCTTACAGGCCGATGGTTTTGAAGAAATCATTCCCCTTGTCGTCCACGAGGATAAAGGCCGGGAAGTCCTCCACGCGAATCTTCCAGATGGCTTCCATCCCGAGTTCGGGATATTCCACACACTCGATGGACTTGATGCTGCTCTGCGCCAGGATGGCGGCCACGCCACCGATCGTGCCGAGGTAGAATCCGCCGTGCTTCTTGCAGGCGTCGGTCACCTGCTGCGTGCGGTTGCCCTTTGCAATCATCACGAGCGACGCGCCCTGCGCCTGGAATTCATCCACATACGGATCCATCCGGTTGGCCGTGGTGGGGCCCATCGAGCCGCAGGGATAGCCCTCCGGCGTCTTGGCCGGGCCGGCATAAAGCACAGGGTGATCCTTGAAGTACTGAGGGAGTCCCTCACCGGCATCGAGACGCGCTTTCAGTTTGGCGTGCGCGATGTCGCGAGCCACGATGATGGTGCCCTTGAGGTTGACGCGCGTGCTCACGGGGTATTTGGTGAGTTCGGCGCGGACCGCGTCGATGCCCTTGTCGAGGTCGATCTCGACACCCTTGGGGCCCTCGCCCGGACGACGGTACTCCTCGGGAATGAGTTCCGACGGGTTGGCGTCCATCTTCTCGATCCATACGCCGTCGGCATTGATCTTACTCTTGATGTTGCGGTCCGCCGAGCAGCTCACGCCCATGCCGATGGGGCAGCTGGCGCCGTGGCGCGGGAGACGGATCACGCGGATGTCGTGCGCGAGGTACTTGCCGCCGAACTGGGCGCCGAGCCCGATCTTAGCGGCCTCCTTGAGGAGTTTCTGCTCGAGATCCACGTCGCGGAAGGCGCGGCCGGTCTCGTCTCCGGTGGTCGGAAGGCCGTCGTAATACTTGATGCTGGCAAGCTTGACCGTCAGAAGGTTCTTCTCGGCGCTGGTGCCGCCGATCACGAACGCGATGTGGTAGGGCGGACAGGCGGCCGTTCCGAGGCTCTTCATCTTCTCAACGAGGAACGGAAGGAGCGTCCCCTCGTTCTGGATGGTAGCCTTAGTCATCGGGTAGAAATAAGTCTTGTTGGCGCTTCCGCCGCCCTTGGCGACCATCACGAAGCGATACTCGCTTCCCTGCGTTGCCTCGATATCGATCTGCGCGGGCAGATTGCACTTGGTATTGACCTCGTTGTACATATCGAGCGGCGCATTCTGGCTGTAGCGGAGATTCTCCTCCGTATAAGTCTTGAACACACCGAGGCTCAGGGCCTCCTCATCCTCGAAATCGGTCCAGACTCTCTGGCCCTTCTCACCGTGGATAATGGCCGTTCCTGTGTCCTGGCAGAACGGCAGCACGCCCTTGGCGGCCGTCTCCGCATTGCGCAGGAACTGCAGCGCGACATATTTGTCATTCTCAGAGGCCTCCGGATCGCTGAGAATCGCCGCCACCTGCTCATTGTGTGCGCGCCGCAGCATAAACTGGCAGTCGTGGAACGACTGCTGCGCCACCAGCGTCAGCGCCTCGGGAGAAACCTCCAGGATGGTCTTTCCCCCGCATCCGCAATGTCCTCCGAACTTGGAAGTCTTCACGAGCTTCTCCGAGCCCGGAATCTTGTAGTACTCTGTCTTGTCCTCGCCGAGCTGGAACATCGGCGCATACTTGAACTCTGCTGCCATTGTTGTGATGTTAATTAGTTCTTTGTTTCTTCTTCAGAATCAGAGTCGTCCAACTCCAGCCGGGGCTGTTGTGACTCAAGATATCGTTTTCTGCTCATGGAACTGACGACCTTTTTACCGGTTTGCTTCTCGAATGCTTCCTTTGCCACTTTGGCTACGGAACCGCCGCGCTCTGCCACTCGGGCATGCTCCGACATAGACTCCGGATGCTCCTCTTTAGTAATATTGGTAGCCGTCAACTCAGCAAGCATGTTCATGACCAATTCTTCATTGGTCATATTATCCCGGAGATTTTCCTGCGTCAACCCTTTCAAATGCTTGTATTCCCGCGCTGTAAGGCCAGCCCAAGTGTAATATATGATATCGGTAAGAGTAGCATATCCAGTCCCCTCCTCTACGCCATGGGCCTTCCACTGGTCAGTAAGATCCTTGCGGATTTCAATGCTTTTCAGGCGCTGATTGATCCAGTTGTCGGAATACCCCAAACGTTTGTAATCCAGTAACGACTGCCGAATCCCCAACTCGGGGTCTTGCATCTGATGAATCCGTTCTGCTCCAACCTGGGCAAGCCAGCGTTTGAAGGGTTCGGCTTTCTTTGAAGTAATTGATTGAATGATGCGAAATACACCTTCCAGCGATGAACAATGTACGGAATGTAATTTCCCATCCGTTGAGCGAAATTGATGGGGGGTACAAATTGTACCCCACACGGCACCTAGTTCCGCATCGCGCTGGCGAAGGCGTTTGATATACTGTCTGACATCACTGCTATCTGTAATTGCCTCAACAACATCGGCTATGCAGAAGAACCATCTCTCCTGAACATCGTCCCAATATGTACGGATCTGTTTATCTCCGAAAACCTTCAGTTCCTGCTTTGTTCCCATACCTCCAAGCCTTTTTCACAAAAATAGCGAATCCTGCTATCTTCTGCAAATCTAATGAAGGATTTAGTTATCGTTGCCTACGGCCGTAAAATCGAGGGCTTCGCCCAGGGTTTAATGGTTTAATGCTGATCGCCTTCGCAATCAGCTGGACGGCTGGGCCAGAAGGCCCTGGCCGTCCTATTATTCTGAAACTGGACGAACGGATTGCCCGTCGTAACGGTAGCGGTTGCCGTAGTACCTGTACACACCGTCGGAATGGAAGTAGACGCCCCACGCGTTGTGCGGGCGGTCCGTATAGAGAGACGAAGACCAGTAGTAGCCGCCGGAACCGGCAGAGTAGAGACCCGTGTCACCCCGGCGACCGGCAGCGGGAAGGAAGATACTGTTGCCGTTCGAGGCGGTGACGATTCTTCCCTTCACTCCGGTTCCGTTATAGTTTGTCGTCCACTTCCAATCGCACTGTTCCAGAAGCGCCGTCCACTCCGCATCCGTAGGCATTCTCCACTTCCTGCCGAGATTTACGCTGGCGGCATCGTCCGAAGATTCCAATACCGTCTTATTATCCACAGTACCATAAGAACTACTGGTGTTGTACTTCGTAAGGGTACTATATGAGCCGTTGCACCATTTATAGGAGGCCCAACTATATCCCGCAGACTTTCCATTTTTCCAAGTCAAAGGGCTCTGACTGCTATAATACGGCGCAGTCTCGCCCCAGGCATAGTAATCACCATAGTCCTCTGGATTGGCACAGAGGCCGGTCTCGCACAGGTTGGATTTGGCCCAATAGAGTTTGTAAGTTGTCCCATCGGCCCGGGTCATCACAATTCCAAGGTCAACAGTACCTGTGAACTCTTTGGTAGTGAAAGACTTCACCGAACCATACTTTATCGCCATTCCATTCTGAACGTAGGATTTGTAATAATATGTAGTACTTAAGTCCAAACCTATGGCAGTAACCTTAAATTTATTATTTCCGTCAAGTCCGCTTGCCACTACCTTCTTCGCATTTTCAAAAGACTGAACCTTGTCGTACATAATCCCCACCTCGGCATCCCAGAGCTCAAACGGAAGATTGGCATAGCCCGTGAGCACAGCTGAATTATCCGTAATATCCAAAGCATCACCAGTGATAGTAAGTTCCTCCGGATTGTTTTGGGTTCCCCTATCTACTTTGCCTTTATCTTCCGGAGTACAGGCAAAAAACAGCGACAAGGCTGCAAGGGCTGAAAGCGCGAGCTGTATCAAGCTGTGATTACGATTCTTAAATTCTTGTGCCATTATGTGATGCTTTGTTTACAATCATACAAAAATAACCAATCCCTCCGACCTCTGCAAATCTTTTGCGAGGTTTAGAGCGGGAATCACAAGTCCAGGCTTGTGGAGTTGACCGGAGAGTTGATAGAGGAAGCGACTACCAGCTGATCTCCTGACTGAAAGTCTCCCCGAAGCGGTCGGTTACGCTGACAGTCCCCATTCCGTGCTCATCATTGACAAACACGCTGAACATAGAGTCGGTGTTGGAATCGGACAAGTTGTAGTTCTCGGAAGCGAGGGCGGAATTATTAGCCTTGAAGAATTCTATGATTTCCCTGGTAGCATAAGAATACCGATTGTCGCTCACGCGGGTCATCTTCCTATGGTTGCCACCATATTCAAAGACCGGCGTCTCCCACAACTCGTCCCATAGGAAAATATTGGCATACAGCTTATTGGCCTCGTAAACGCCAGGGGCGAAGAGCTGCATCTGATAGTTGTCGTCGAGCGGCTGTCCGCTGCTCTTGAGGAGCGCCCTTCCGCCGATATAGTTCCAATCGCGCCAGGTATACGAGGGCTTCTTGGAGTTTCCGCCGTATGAAGCATCCCAAGCCCCTGTCTGGTAATATAGGGGCTTGTATTTCCACGAGAATTTCCCGTGGTCATATTCCGCGACAATATACCCTCTCGGCGTTCCGTTGTCGCTCACGTACTCGTTGGTCCAGAGCTGGCCGGTAACCCTGGTAAGGGTATGGGTCTCTATCACCGGATCATCTATATTGACGTAGTTGTGCGAGATATGGGTATGACCGGCAAAGGCATATACCTTTGGGAACCGCGACAGGATCTTGCGGTAGTCGGCGGCGTGGTTTGCCGAGCGGTCCTTCCCTCCGGGAAGACGGAACATCGGGGAATGGGCGCAGACGATCAGTTCCACCTTCGGACCGGTTGCGACAAGGTCATTCCGAAGCCACTCCCAGATTTCGTCCGTAAGTCCGTTTCCGCAATTGTCGCTGATCCGTCCGGATTCGGTTACCGGGGCAATCATATTGTCCAGTACCACGATGTGGAACTTTCCCAGATTGAAGGAATAGTTCACCGGGCCGAAATGCGACTCGAAAGTTCTCGCGGCATCGCGGTCACTGCTTTTCGTGACATCGTGGTCGTGGTTCCCGATAACGTGGTAGGGAATGATGCCGGTTCCGGCCATCCCCCTCTTGTAGTCGGGGATGAGGGAAAGATCCCTGTGCACCACATCGCCGAGGCAGATGCCGTAAACCGGCCTCCCGCCCATCTTCCCGACCTGTTCCTTCATATCCTTATACATATCCTCGCAGACGTCCAAGGAGTGGTAGGCCAGACGGTCATATCCGTCGGAGCGGCTGCGGGGCTGGGGGTCGGCATAGATGATGATGGAGAAGCGCTCAGGGTCGGCAATCTTCTCCAGGGTGAAGTCGAGGCCGTGATACTTCCCGTCGCTCCCCTTGGAGGCGTCCTTAAGGAAAATCCAGAACACGGGGATGCCGTCCCGCACTGGGGCCGAATACCCCGACGGAGTGCTTACAAAGACGTAGTCGGTCCCGCCGGGATATCCCGGAAGCCCGTATGCCCCTGAAGCATCGGTCTTGGTGACATATAAGCCGTCAGATACGAGGACGCCTTCCAGGGGTTTTCCGTCATTGCCCCGGACTGTTCCAAAAAGGGTCGATTCCGCCGCAGGAGTCTGCTCCTCCGGCACGCCGTTCCCCGGCTTTTCCACCTTGCCGCAGGCGCTCCCGAAAAGGAGGAGCGCCGCGGCGAAGGATAAAAGCCTACTGCAACTCATAGCAGCCAAGGTCGATAGCCCCTACCTGACGGCGTCCGCCGGCAAGATCAAGGTCGGTCCAGTTAGGGACACTCCCGTCAAGGGCACCCTGGTCGGCGGTCAGGACACCTGCATTGACAAGGGCGCTTCCCGCAACGGGACGGAACACAGTATCCAGCATACCGTCCGTAAAACTGACGCTGTCGTGAATTCTGCTATTTTGGGTCGGGACGGCGTTACCCTTGGTCAATCCACCCTCCGGATAAGCATTATAAATCACAAAGGTCCATTTGTTCCCCAGCCAGATCTGCGGGGTCGCGGCGTTGTTGGACGTGTTGCCGGCAATCACGGAATTCATAATGAGTCCTGTATTGCCAATCAGTACGCCGGCGGCATACTGGGAGGTGTTGCTATCCGTGTTGTTGACGACGGTACAATTGACGATGTTGCAGCCAAAATTGTTATTCGCCGTGGCCCCGCCAGCCATAATGCCGGAGACGTTCGTCGTCGCCACATTCCCGGTGACCAGACAGTTGTAGACAAAGCACCATCTCTCGCAGTAGATGCCACCGCCGTCCCTGGCGGTATTCCCTTTAACGATGCAGTTGTAGACAATTCCGCGAGTTGCCTGGGCTCCGCCGTACAGTGCCACGCCGCCGCCCTGTTTGTCAGCAGTATTGCCTTCGACCAGGCAGAAGCAGCCCTTGGCATCGTTCGCAAAAAAGCCTCCGCCCTTCCCGGAACTTCTGTTACTATGGATGTAGCAGCGGGTAACCAGGGAGCCGGACGCAGCGCAGACCCCGCCGCCGCAGTCACTGGCGGCTGCCGCCAGGGTGTTGTCCCTGAGTTCACAGCCATCCAGTATGCCGTTTTTCCGGACCCATACGCCACCTCCGTTCTCTCCGGATGTGGTGACCTTTCCGTTCCGGATGACCAGGTTCTTCCACGTAGTCGGAGTGGTAAAATCCGCCCCCTGGGTGACGACGCGCCCCGCGGCATTACCGTCCAGGACGGTCGTCAGTCCCTCAGTCGCCTTCAGCGGCTCATAGACAGGAACTTCCGTAAAGGAAGCGTCGTAACTTCCCGTAACGTTCACGCCCTCTTTCATCGTGAAATTCCCCGTAAAGGTACCCTCGCCCACATAGATGTCATCCCCCGCCTGTGCGGCTTCCAGCGCAGCGGCAAGGTCGTCTCCCTGCCTCACCAGCAGGTGACGGGCCTTAATAGCGGTGGCAGGGATGGTAAAGGTCTGCTTCTCAGATGATTCCGTCACCGTGAATGAACTTCCGTCCACGAGGTCGTAGATCACCTTCTCCTCCACGGAGCGTACGCTTTCACGGCTGAGTGTCCCTGCGGGCAGCTTTCCGCTGAACACCACGTTCGACGTCTCCCAGCCGGTCACCTTGGCATCATCGGAGAGGAGAATCTCTACGTCGTAGCAAACCTCGAATTTCCCTCCCTTGACCGTTCCGATGGGCTTGACGTGCGAACGCTCGACACTGATTAACTTTCCGCTTTCGGTAAGGGACATCCTGCCGTCGGAAAGGGTAAGTTCCACCGTAAGGGGATAAGAGCCGGGAAGAACGGGAATATAGTAGTTCCCGGCGGGGAACGATCCGGTCAGTTCCACCGAATTGCTCCCGTCGACGACTTCGCTCACCGAAGGGACTTCTCCGGAAAAATCCACCTTGACCTTGCCGGAAAGAGGATTCCCGGACGAGGATATCTTAACCTTTGCGAGGGTCGTAACATCCTCAGGGACCGTTATCCTGAGCAGACCGCAAAGATTATAGAAGGTCATTCCGTTTCCGTCTCCCTTGGCAGCCGAGAGGTTGGTCCCGGGAGCGAGCCCGGCGGCACTGACGCTCCGCTTGTCAGGCAGTTGCATTGTCACAACCGTCCCCTCCAGGGAATTATCCTCGGAGTAGGGATACACGGCATAATAGGTTCCCTCGCCCTCGAACGGAGTCATACTTCCTTCCAGCGTGGTGGAAGCTCCGTCTTCCAGAGCCTCGAAAGGTCTGTTAGCAAGGGCGGCGTCAAAGACCGAGACTTTGTCCCCCGTTGTCCAGGAGATGAAAGGGACGGACGAATGCTCGTCCATCGTGGTCTTGGTGGGCTCGGCACCCACGGTGAAGCGGCAGAGCGTAAGTCCCTCCTCAACGGCAAACTCCTGCTCCTGAACCTGGCACGATACAATTGCAAAGGCGGCAAGAAGGCCGCATGCGATGGCTGTCTTTTTCATAAGATGTCCTCCTCTTCGTCAATTAAAACGGATTCGTTCCTGTTGGAATCCAGCGTGCTTGCACAAATGATCAGTTCCGGTTTCAACCGGACTTCATTGGTTTCTGGCTTGATGTACTTTTTCATATGGTTGGTGTATTATTGTTGACTTTCATAGCATCCTATATCAATCGTGCCGGAGCGCCGCGGCTTCCCGGCGAGGTCCGTTGACGGGGTCCCGGGGATAATTCCCGACGAGACACTCTCGGCGTTGCTGTCAACCACCCTGTCGGCTCCGGCGTCCACAAGAGGCGAGCCCGGGGCGGGTGTCCAGTCGGAATTGAACACACCGGCGCCGTCGGCGGGAAGCGTCACCGTACCCACCTGGCGCGGCGCGTCATAATTGGATGGGACGGAGAGCGAATTAGCCGGGAAAGCGTTGTGATGGAAGAAGCGCCAGCGGCTGTTGCTCTTGATCTGCAGACCGTCTGTGCCGGCCGAGGTATTCGCCCAAACGACACAGTTGAGCACCGAGCCAAAGGAATTGTCAGCGAAACACAGGCCCGCTCCACCCTCGACAGCGCTGCTATTGTTTACAAAAGTGCAGTTTATGACATCGGTAAGATGGGTGTTGGAAACACCGTGCGAATAGTATCCTCCACCTATCCCACCGGCGCTGTTCCCGGTAACGAGACAGTTATAAACCAGGACGAATCCTTCCGTCCTGAGTCCGCCTCCGGCTCCCGTGGTCTGATTGTTCCGTACCAGACAGTTGGATATTTCCGCCCGGGTCTGGAGCGACGTCCTGTTATAAGCGCCTATGCCGCCGGCATAATTGGACGACAGATTGTCCTCCACCACGCAGCCGGTTATGCAGCCATTCACAAAGGCGCCTCCGCCGCTATAGCCCTCATTGTGGTGGATATAGCAATTGCGGCAGATTCCGCCCAGCGCCACATACACGCCTCCGGCGACATTCCCTATGACCGTGTTCACGTTCCCCGTGATCTCGCAATCCTCCAGGATTCCGCCGGCCTTTATCTGCGCTCCGCCGCCGTTCACGGAGGAAGCGGTGACGTTTCCGCCCGT
Source organism: uncultured Bacteroidales bacterium (assembly GCA_900320545.1). Lineage (GTDB taxonomy): Bacteria > Bacteroidota > Bacteroidia > Bacteroidales > UBA932 > Cryptobacteroides. The sequence continues at coordinate 90,065 of ONSU01000008.1, forward strand.
TATGGTGAATCCTTTCCAGACGGTAACGGTCGTAAAATCAGTTTCCTGGCACAGGACCTGTCCGCCTCCGGAGAGGATGGTACGGTATACGTCCGGGGCAGAAACAACGAACAGGGGATCATATCCTCCGGTCACGTCTACTCCTTCCTTCATCTTGAAAGGCCCGTTGAACGTTCCTTCACCGACCAGGACGGCATCCTTTCCCGGAGTGGCCGAGGCGATTGCCGCGCCGAGGTCGCCGCCCGCCCTCACCAGGAGATTCCTTCCGTAAGAGACGGCGTCGGACATCGAATAGCGGCAGAAAACACAGGCGGAATCGCTCCAATCCCAGTTGGCGCTCCACTTGGACTGCTCATTATGGCGGGAGATTGAAATAACAGCTTGATACGTTCCTCTGGGAACGGCTATCACCACAGGACCTGACTCGTCGGGAACAAAGGCATACCCCTGGCCGTCACAGGTTACAGTAACCGATTCCAAACCCGACATATCAATATCGGCAAGGGTAAGTGCCACCCTATCGGGGGTGAAGGTCACCAAGACCGGTCCGTCCTCCGGAATCGCGGCCTCGGCCTCAAACGGAAGGTTTTCCACATTGAACTTTCCGCCGGACAGGCGCTGCACCCCGTCTCCGGCCGCCTCTGCCGAATGGTATTTCACATACAGGGTGGAAGCCGACGGCCTTACCTTCATCGAGAACGAACCGTCCTCCCCGACCGTATACTCCTGGGCGGCGTCGGCATCGGCCCAGGCTGAGACCTTGGAGCCATCGGGCCAGATCCACGAAGGGTCGGTGCAGGAAAGGCTTACGGTCACGGTCTTCTTGTCCCGGAAAAGGTCGGCCGTTACGACGGCTGCTTCCTCGTATCTCGAGGAGGTTCCGGCACTCCGGACCGTCCCGTCAAAGACCTCCTCGGCACCGGAATCGGACAGGAAAGAGAAGGTCAGGTTCCTGACGCCGCTGAACATAGAGACGTAATAATCGCCCGGAAGAAGATTCCCTCCTTCCCCGGATAGGATGATCTCGTCCGAAGTCCCGTCCGCTTCCGGCCGCAGGGTAGCGGTCTTGTCTATGACCTCTATCTTGCACTTTCCGGACAACGGCAAACCGTCAGCGGATCGAATCGTTACACTTTTCAGGGTAGTCACCTTCTCCGGAACCGTAATCTTGAGAACGGCGCCCAAAGGGATGAAACTGAAGTCGGTTTCCTTTGAGACGGCAATCGCCAAAAGGGCGCTCCCAACGCTTGAAGCACCGCGCGCAAACTGTCTCACGGGTATTTCCGTATGGATAAACCGCCCGCTATAGGTGGTTCCCTCGACAAAGGGGTGGAGGGCCGTCCAGGGCCACGCCGGAGGAAGGTCCAGCGCGGATCCGCCAAGCGAAGCGCCATCTGCCGATGAAGCGTTTACGGTAAAGGGGCGCACCACCCTCTCAGCGTCAAAAATGGCTATCCGGTCGCCCTTGTCCCAAGTGAGGACGGCTCTCGGGAGCGTCCCGTCCTTATGTTCTATCACAAGGTTGGATACGTGGAACTCTCTCTCTACCAATTCTTTCTCTCCATTGTTCCGGCACGAGAGCACGAGCGGCAAAAGCAAACAAAGGTATCTTGCTTTCATATCTTGGATTTATTTACAATTTGGTCCATTCTCAGAAGGATTCTCACCGAGGCCAGGCAGCAGTTGATCCATACGTCCCTGTTGGGCCGCTTGGAAGGCCACTCGTCCCAGGTTGAGGGGAGCATCAGCGTATCCGGGTTCTGGACCCGGGTCAGATTGTCTATCAGGGCCTTGGCCTTTTCAAAGAAGCGCGCATCGCCGGTGAGTTCCCACCAGTCCAGGAGAGCCTGGGCATAGACCGCGGCGCTATGGTCCACGGGAGTCTGGTAACGGAACTGTTCAAACACGCACGGAGGACAGCAGTTCACATTTGATCCGGGATACTCGTCCCAATGGGCAAACTGGTCTTCGCTGAACCTGATGAGGTCCAGCGCGGCTGACATAGCCGACTTAGACGGAGATTTCCGGGTTAGGATGTACGAGGCATAGGGAGCGGCAGTGCATTCGGTAAGGTTCTGGTACGGCTTAAGGCCGAGGACGGTCACGTCCTCGAACTGGCCGGTCATATCGAAGGAAGGGACGGCGACATTGTCCATATAGGATTCGCCCCGGACGCGGGATTGCCTGTACCCTGACTTCCCATAGTCATCCTCCAGGCGGGCGAAAAGTCGTAGCACCGGCGCCGAAAGGGCTTTGACCCCGTTTACCGGCTCTCCGGTGGCGAGGTCCATCTTGATGGGCCAGGAACCGTCGGGCGACTGGATCCGGACATAGGTGTCGGCAATCCGCAGCGCCTCCTCAAGGAATCTTTTCTCTCCGCACAAGTCGTACAGGTCCAGATAAGCCTCCGCCACGGGGGCGGCTTCCATCCCCATAGTCTTCCCCTTGTTCTCGGCCCTGGCTGAAGCCAGTTTATCACCATAATAGGTGGGAGGGAATCCGTCCAGGGGCGTCCCATTGGCTTGTGCATGTGCAATCAGCCACCCGGCCGCGCCTTTCGCAACGGCCTCGGCCTCCTCCCTGAGTTCGGGGCAGAGACCGGCCAGAAGGCATTCCAAACTCACCGTGGCGCCGAACGTCTTGCAGGGGTAGGTGTTGAGACGCATAGAAAGGTCCGGTTCCGGACTGGTGAGCCACGATTGGATGCCCTTCATACCGTGTACATAACGGGCCGCACCAATCGCGGATTCACGGTATCCCCTCGCCGGGCCGGGATACCCGCCCTTGAACGGGACGTCCCGTATGAAATCCCTCTTTCCGGCAACGCCCCTGACTTCCCCTTTCCCGTCAAGTCCCTCCACCTTGAGGGAGACCTTCCCCGGGGTGATGTCGTTCCATATCGGGGCCAAGGACAGATTGGGCTCGGCGGAGATGAAACTCCACTCCCCGTCGGCCGAACTCACCGTATAACGATACTTCACGCTCCCGCTGACCTTTGCAAAGTCAAACGCCGGAGCATAGAGGAAACGCGGGGCATAGGTATTCCACCAGGGGTTGCCGGAAATATAGCCCGGACGGACAGGAATCAGATACTCATCCCCGGGATTGCCGGGCGCGGCCGTAGAAGACTGATGCGAAACCATTGAAGACCCGCAGCCCATTACAAGAAGGCACGCAGCCGCCAAAAACGCAGATTTCATATCAATATCCGGGGTTTTGAACCAGTTTGTAGTTGATGTTCAACTCCGTGATGGGAATGGCATACCAGTAGCTCTTGGGATAGGTAAAGGCCCGTGGAGCCAGTTCCTTCAAGGGAACAAGACGGTAGAACTCGTCATCTTCCTTCCCGCCGTAAACATCCAGATTCAGCGGGCACTCCGACAGATACAGATGGGCCACCTTCCAGCGACGGAGGTTGTCGTATGTCCGGCCCTCGAAGCACAGTTCGGCGGACATTTCATAATGGAGGGCCTTCCGCAGCGTTTCACCGGAAGGGATTCCGCCAGCCTTGTTCCAGGACTCCTCAAAGGAAGGGAGACCGGCCCTCTCCCTCACCCGGTCAAGATAGCCGAGGCTCTTTGCATCCAGCGCCCCCGTGAGTTCAAAGCAGGCTTCCGCATAATCCAGATACAGTTCGGCAAGCCTCAGATACGGCATCCTGTAGGGCACGAAGTTAATGGTGAGGTTTACCGGATCGTACTGTGTGTTTACCGAGATGAATTTCTGGAAATAATAACCGGTACACGAATGGTAAACGGTCCTTGCGCCGCAGTAGCCGTGGTACTCGCCCGCCCGGGTATGGATCCAGTTCTTCTCGCTGCCGTTGTAGATGATGTTTCCCCTGTCGAAGGCGATGGAGGCGTAGAAACGGGGGTCACGGTTGCGGTGGAGTCTGGCGGTGGAATCACCCGGAGCGATGGTAAGCAAATGGTTCGCGGCAAATTCATCCTTCACCTTCGGGTCTGCCCAAAGAGGGAGGCCGTCCTCGGTGAGGAACGTGCACACCGCCTGCATCGTAGGGACGTTGGCCGGACGGAAAGATGTGCTGAGGTCCTTTCCCGCCACGCCGTCCCAGTTTCTGGGCACACCATACTGCTGAAGATAGGTATTCTCAAAAGTCCCGCGAACGGTGGACCAAAGGTACTCGCACTTGTTTCCCTCCTGCGAGGTGGGCTGGAGGAACAACTTATAGTAATTGTTCATCCCCCTTGCTGCAGTGGAGAGGGCCGAACTGGAAGGGTCCGTCCAAAGGTGGCAGCCGTTGTCCTCGGCCAGGGAAATCGCCTCCGCGACGGCATCGAGGGCCGTTTTCCATTTGGACGCATCATACTCCTGAGGGATGAGCGGGGACTTATCGTAATTCAGGAAGGTGGAGAAATCGCGGTTGCCGTTGACCAGTGGCGAGGCCGTATACATCAGGACCGTAGCCTTGAGGGCCTTGGCGGCCACCGCGCTCGCCCTTCCGGGTTCAATGTCCTCGCGGATGGCGGGAAGCCGCTCGGCGGCCATATCGAACATCCGGCACACAAATCCGGCGCAGGTGTCCCAGTCGCTACGCGGACTGAGGACCTCGTCCATCGGCGCATCCTGCCGGATCTCGTGATCCACTATCACCACCGGTCCGTAATGGGTCATCAGCAGCCAGTGCAGGAACCCCACCAGGAAATAAGCCTCCCCCTCATAGACCCTGGCCTTGCTCGTGTCCAGGCCCGGCGTGTCGTAGACGTGGTCGATGAAATTCCAGGCATAGCGGATTCCGCGGTAAAGGTCGTAGGACATTGATCCTGTCGCAGTGGCCGTAGCGATGGACCAAAAGCCGTAATACGTGGAACTGGAGCTCTCCTGTCCGTAGAGCATCGCCTTCCAGCCTGCCCAGCGGACGGGATTCTGCTGCATCGACATTACCTCTCCGCCAAGGAAGAAATCGGGATAGGTATAATATCCGTTGTTGACAGGAATGAAGCCGTACACATTGTTCAGCGTGCGTTCCGTCTGCACCGACGAAGCATACATATTTTCCATCGTGGCGGTGTCTTCAGGGACTACGTCAAGGAAACGGCACGCGGTGGCGGCAAGAGCGAAAAGCGTTGTTATGAAGATTCTTTTCATAGCGGCAGAGGATTAGAAGAACAGCTGGAAACCGACTTGGGCCGTGCGGGTGAGCGGATACGAGACTCCGGCCCCGTTCTTGAGTTCGGGGTCCCAGTACTTGAAGGGCGAAATGATGAACAGATTGGTGCCTGTGCAGTACACGCGCAACTTGTCCTTCCAGTTGTAACCCACTTCCACATTTTTCAGGCGGAGAAAACTGCCGTCGCGGAGCCAGTAAGTGGATTTCTGGACATTATTGAGGTTGATATCCCAGTCAAGCCTCGGAAAGACGGCATCAGGATTGGGATTGTCCTCCCTCCAGTGGCCGTCCGACACCCATTTAAAAATATTGAATCCCCGGTTGGACTGGTTCACAAAAGGATGGACTGCATCGGACAGTTCGATGGATACTCCAGCCCGGCCCGCAAAGAAGAATGAAAAATCAAAGTCCTTGAAGCGGGTGGTGGCGCCGAAGCCATAGTTTATTTCCGGGACCGTAGGAGCCCCGAGATACACGAAATCGCCCTTGTCGATTTTGTTGTCTCCATTCTGATCCTTATACTTGATGTCGCCGGGACGGTAGTCGGAGATGAATGTCTGGATCGGGGAATTGTCGATATCGTCCTGGTCCTTGAACAGGCCTACTGCCTCCAGTACAAAGGGCTTGTTCACCGGGACCCCGATGACCGACTGGTACGGATATATCTGGACGGCAGGCTCGTCATAGGCCGTGATTTCGTTATGGGCGTAGGTAAAAGTTCCCCTGAAGCTGATGCTGAAATCCTTGTTGATTATCTGGCTGTACTCCAAGCTGAGGTCCACGCCCCGGTTACGGACTGCGCCCAGGTTTCCGACCGGAGTGGCACGGCTGAGTCCCGCCGTGGCCGGAAGGGTATGACGCGACTGGAAAATGCCTGTCCGGTGTTCGTCAAACAGGTCGAGAATCATCTTGAACCTGTTCCACAGCCCCAGTTCCAGGCCGAGGTCGTGCTTGCGGCTCACTTCCCAGGTAGCCTCCTCGTTGCCTTCCCTGGCGATGCTGTTCCCATACGTGGCCTGGAAACCGTTGATTCCGGAACCCGGCAGGAAAGGGACCTGGGAGCCCATCGTCACGGATGAGATGTAGGGAAAGCGCTGCGACAAGTAATCATTGCCGGAAAGACCGTAGGAATAACGCAACTTGAGCATATTGACCACAGGTTTCAACGAGGTCCAGAACGGCTCGTTCGACACAATCCAACCGGCTGCCACGGAAGGGAAAAAGCCCCAGCGATGGCCCCGCATAAAGTTCTCGCTGCCGTTGTAGCCAAAGTTCCCCTCCAGCACGTAGCGGTCACCGTATATGTAGGAAAGCCTCCCGGCAAAACCTTGCTCCCTCCGGGGAAGCCGGTTGTAATAGGTGGAGGCCTGATTATCCATATGCTCTTTCTGGTGATACAGCACCACCGCGTTCACAAAATGGTTTCCGAAGGTTCTCTTGTACTCCAGGTTGGCCTGGAGGTTATACTCCCGATATCCGCTTGACGAGGTGGAGGAAGACATAAATTTGGAGCCCTCGTTTCCCAGCAAGGAGAGGACATATTCCTTCTCCCCGGTAAACGGATCGGTTTCCACGGAGGTAAGCCTGTAAAGCCAAGGAGTCTTGGAAAAGGCGGTGGTGGCGGAGGTGTAGATATAGAACGAGGCCTGCCCCCAAAGTTTGAGGCCCGGTGTTATGAAGTCAAAGTTCTGGTCCAGGCGGAGCGATATGGTGGAATTGCTCGTAAAGGCTTTCCTGTAGCCCGTGGAGAGGTCCTTGTACGGGTTGGTCCAGGAAATGGTGGAATCCCATTCATTGGTGCCGCCAAAAATCACGTAGTCGGCGTCCTTGATCCAGGAGGTGGGATAGGTGGGGGCCGCCGTGACGGGATTTGCGTACAAGGCTCCGGCGAAATACCGCTGGCTATCGGCATAGGGCATATGCTTGTAAAACAGGATACTGGTCATCTTCACCGTGGCCGTGGTCGAATTCGTCACCCTGGCCGTCACGTTGCTCTGGAACGAGAACTTCTTTGCGTTAAGGCCGGTGTCAAAGTCCACCTCCGGCGAGTTCTTTATCATACCGTCCTGGTTGGAGAACATCGCGCTGAGAAAATAGTCCACCCGGTTCCCGCCTCCACGGATATTGATGTCTACGTTCTGGGAGAAGGACATCTTCTTGAACAGAAGGTCGTACCAGTTCACGTTAGGGTACACGTATGGGTCGGTGCCTGCGGCAGTGGCCGCAATTCTCTCCTCGGTATACAGAGGATCCAGTCCCCTCATAACGAGGGCCTCGTTATAGTCGCGCATATAGGTCACCCCATCAGCGATTTTCGCAACCTTGGTGAACGTGTTCACCGTAGAATTGAAATGGATGTTAACACTCATCTTGTCCGACACCCGGCCCGTCTTGGTGGTGATGATCATTACGCCGTTCGCTCCTCGGGAACCGTACAGCGCCGTTGCGGCGGCATCCTTGAGCACGGCGAACGACTCTATGGATTCCGGCGATATGCCGTCCAGTATCCCGATTCCGACCTCAACTCCGTCCAGTATGTACAGCGGGGTCTTGTTTCCCCCGAATGTGGAGATGCCCCTGATCCAAAAGGAGGCGCCGTCGGCTCCGGGCTCACCGGACGACTGCGTGGCGATTACGCCGGCAAGCTGCCCGGCGAATGCCTGGGAAAGCGTCGGAGAATGCAGATTCTTGAGTTTGTCCGGAGTGATGGTCTCTATGGAAGTCACAATGGACTCCTTCTTCTGGGTAGTTCCAAAGGCTACCACAACGGCTTCGTCAATGGTTTTTGCCGACTCGTCAAGGAATACCATCCGGAAATAATTGTCGTTCTCGGAGGTCTTGACCGCCTTGTCAAGATACCCAAGCATAGAAAAAACGATTTCCTTTACATCCTCCGTCACGGTGATGGAATAGTTTCCATTAATGTCAGCAACCGTGCCGATTTCCGTCCCCGGGACATAGACCGTGGCCCCGGGAAGCGGGGAACGGTCGGTGGCAGCCACGACCACGCCCTTGATGGTACGCTGCCCGGGCGGGGTGGAGGACTTTTTGTCCGGCGACTGTGAAACCCGGTTGGACGGAGATGCCCCCTTATGCAGGACAATCATCTTGCCTTCCCTCTTCACGACAATCTGCCACGGAGAAAGCACCCTTTCCACGAGACTGACAATATCCTCGTCGGAGGCCTCCGCCGACACCTTTGCCTTCAGGTCTATTTCCGAGGGCCGATAAGCGAAAGTCACGCCGCCCAGTTTTTCCACATTGTCAAGGAAATGCTTGATGCTCACATTCTTCCAAGACCCGGTAACACGCAGGGAATTCTGCGCGCCAAGGGGGATCGCCAAAGGGAGGAAAAGAAGGATGGCCACAAGGTAGCCCAAGTTTTTTCTCATACCTAAACTAATTATTCGTCAGTAATATATGCTTGTCATCAATATAGCACACCTCGGTATTTGTAAGGATACCGATTACGGAAAAGACCCTTTCCTTTGTCTCGTCGGAAACCTTGAGGCTAAGCCTTGACAGGGTGTCAACTCCCCTGCCGACAGAAACCTTGACGTTGTAGCGGTGCTCCAGTTTCTCAAGTACCTTTGACAGGGGCAGATTGTCCATAACCATTATGGGAGCGAACCAACTGAGGTAATCGGCCGTATCCACCTTCCGCACACAACTTTCGCCGCTCCCCTTATCCATCACATACTGCTCGCCCGGGGAAAGCACCACAGGAGCCGTCCCCGCCGATCCCACCTGGACGCTGCCCGAGGCAACGGTGACCTGGTCCTCGTTAAAAAGAGGGCTCTGCCGCACGCAGAACTGGGTTCCCAGGACCTGGACATCGAAGGAGGAGGTCTTCATACAGAAGGGCGTTCCGTCGTGCACGACGTCAAAATAGCCCTCCCCTTCCAGAAACACTTCCCGGCTTCCTGTCCGCCCCATATCCTGGGCATACCGGAGGGTGCTGCCGCTGTTGAGCCAAACCGACGTCCCGTCCGGCAGGATGTGGTGACCGCGGGCATTGTCTGCGGTGAGGATGCAGACCGCCTGAGGGGCTCTCATCCTGTGGTTAAGCAAAAATCCGCCGGCAAGGAGGACCACGACGGCCGCCGCGATGCCCGCACATCTCCAGAGAAGACGGGACTTCCGTTTCTCCGCTCCGGTGTGGCGGTGAAGCATCTCCAGTTTCATCCTCCTTTCACGGGTGGAGTCGGAAAGGTCTTCCGAGCACAGATTCATCCAGATGCGGTACAGCGCATCTTCCTTTGCCTGCTGGCGGTCATCCTCCACCAGCCACTCCCCGAAGGCGTCCCTGACTTCACGGGAGGGATTCCCGGAGGCAAAGCGCTCAATTATCTTCTTAATTATGGTCATAGCGATTTCAATTGCGCAAGAGCCTTGCTGATATGGTATTCCACCGTTTTCTCGGAGAGGCCGGTAAGCTGGGCTATCTCTTTGTTCTTCAGCCCATCCTTGCGGCTTAAGCAAAATACCCGGCGTCTCTGCTCGGGCATCTCGGACACAGTGACATTCACAAGAAGCAGAAAGTCTCTGATGTCCTCCTCCTGTTGAAGGTCGCCCTTCAGCGATGGTGGCAGGTTCTCCACTGTAAGGAATTCCTCCTCTGTCTTTGGATGCCCCCTCTTGAGGTAAAAGTCATAGACGGCATTCTTTGACATTATGAACAGGTAATTTTTCATAGAAGACACCCCCTTTAGGACGTGCCTGCTCCTCCATATATTAAGGAATACCTCCTGACAGATATCCTCCGCCACGGAACCATCCTTGACCAGCACCCGCACAAAAGATTCCACGAGGGATGCATACTTCAGGTAGAAGTAGTCGAAAACCTCGTATGAACCCTCGGCGAGACGCCTTATGTAGTCAGATTCTATGCTCCCTTCTATATCCATATCTAATAGTAAAGACTGCGTTTTTCGCATTTACCCTTGTCGGAATGTCTTCTTTTTTTGGGGGGAGCTGTAGCGAACTGTGCTTACAAACCATCGTCGTCGGTTACCGCGGCACCTTTCCCCATCAGGAAGGTCCGCATAAATACGTTGATATCTCCGTCGAGCACGCCCTGGGTGTCCGCCGTGGAACAGCCCGTGCGGAGATCCTTGACAAGTTTGTAGGGATGGAGGACGTAGTTGCGGATCTGGGAGCCCCATTCGATCCGTTTCTTCTGGCCTTCCAGTTCCGCCTGCTTCTCCTGGCGTTTCTTGAGTTCGATGTCGTAAAGGCGGGATTTGAGGATGCGGAGGGCATTCTGGCGGTTGTCCTGCTGGGAGCGTGTCTCGGTATTCTCCACCATGATGCCGGAGGGAATGTGCCGCACGCGGACGCCGGTCTCCACCTTGTTGACGTTCTGCCCGCCGTGGCCGCCGGAACGG
>ONSU01000010.1 GCA_900320545.1 uncultured Bacteroidales bacterium
GGTATTCTCCACCATGATGCCGGAGGGAATGTGCCGCACGCGGACGCCGGTCTCCACCTTGTTGACGTTCTGCCCGCCGTGGCCGCCGGAACGGAAGGTATCCCACTCCAGGTCGCCGGGATTGATCTCGATATTGATGCTGTCATCCACCAGCGGATACACGAACACCGACGAGAAGGTGGTCTGACGCTTCCCCTGCGCGTTGAACGGGGAAATCCGTACCAGCCGGTGCACGCCGTTCTCCGCCTTGAGATAGCCGTAGGCATAGTCGCCTTCCACCTCGATGGTGCAGGACTTGATGCCGGCCTCTTCCCCTTCGAGCAGGGCCGTCACGGTCATCTTGAAGCCGTTGCGCTCGCCCCAGCGGAGGTACATCCGCATCAGCATCGCCGACCAGTCGTTGGCCTCGGTGCCGCCGGCGCCGGAATTGATGGTGAGGATGGCGCCCAGGTTGTCGCCTTCACCGCCGAGCATATTGCGGAGTTCCAGGTCCTCGAGGGCCTTGTCGGCCGCCGCATACTGGGCCGCCAGTTCCCGCGTTTCATCGGTCTCGAGGGATTCCTCGTCCGTGCCCGAGATACTTTCCCGGGCGAATTCATACAGGACATCCACGTCGTCAGCCAGCGACGACGCCTTGTCGAACTCCGTCACCCAACTCTTGAGCGACGCCGATTTCTTCAGGAAGGTCTCCGCCTCCTTGGGGTCGTCCCAGAAACCGGGCGCGAGGGTCTGCTCTCCCCGTTCCTTCACTTCCCTGCGCTTCGCGGGAATGTCCAGGCACTTTCCGAGCGTATCCAGCCGCTGTCGCAGCGCCTTTATCTGGTCTTGTGTAATCATATCTTTTCCTCATTAATCATCCGGTATATCCGCTCCAGGGGGGCGGGGTCGCCGGACGATACCAACTCTATGTCCCGCTCCGACGCCGCATCGCACCGGATGAGATTTCTTTGCGTCATCACGTCGGCAAGGTGCCTCGCCACGGATGGCGCAGGATCGATCACGCGGACTTCCGGCCCTGCCAGCCGCCCGATCACGCCGGCAAGGAAGGGATAATGCGTGCATCCGAGCACGACCGTATCCGCACCGGCGTCCAGCAGCGGACGGAGGCTCCGGTCCACCACCGCCTCGGTCTCGGGGCCGTCAAGTTTGCCGGCCTCGACCAGCTCCACGAAACCGCGTCCGACGGCCTCGACGATCCTGACGTTGTCGGCATATTTACCCCGGGTCGTAAGGTATTTGGACCCTTTCAACGTCCCTGCCGTCGCCAGCACGCCAATGACGCCGGTCTTCGTACCGAGCGCGGCAGGCTTCACGGCCGGCTCCATTCCGATAAACGGGGTGTCGGGGAATTCGGCCCGGAGGGCGGACACGGCGGCCGCGGTCGCGGTATTGCAGGCGATGACGATGACGTCCGCCCCCTTGCCGAGGAGGAAGCGGGTGATCTCACGCCCCCGGTCGCGGACGTATTCCGCCGTCTTATCGCCGTAAGGGCAATGGGCGTTGTCCGAGAAATAGACATAACGCTCACGCGGGAGGACCTTCCGGATCTCCCTGTACACCGACATTCCGCCGGTCCCCGAATCGAATATCCCGATCATATCTTGCAAAGTTACTGTTTTCCGGCGGAAATGCAATAGCCTGTCGATAACCCTCCGAAGGGACGGGTGGTTGGTTCGACAGGCTCCCCAACCGCACGGAATGGCACAAAAAAGGACGGCCGAAGCCGTCCCTTTTGAATGTGAGAATGAAAGGTTTGCTAGTACTTCTGTCCGAGGACTTCCAGATAAGGTACGCCGTCCACCAGGGTGGTGCGGTAGACCGTCTGGTCGACCTGGAAGTATTCTACGCCGCCCAGTACGATGGTGTCGTAGTCATCCGGCAGCGAGGTCACGAGGGCTCCGGCAGGAGGGATGATGACTTTGTACCGGCCGTCTTCAAGGACATAGAACACGCCGTCCTGATAGTAGTACTGTGCGTTCGCGTAGGCGAAACTCTGCACCAGGCCGAGACGGCTCGCGAGTTCGTAGGAGGAGAGGGCGCGGCTGGAGTTCATCGCGATGGATGAATTCTGGGCGGCGATCCTCGCATTGTTCTCGGCGATGATCCGGTTCTGCTCCGAAATGGTGGCGTAGTTGTCAAAGACCGTGTTGTAAGTCCTGTAGGCGTTGCAGTAGTAGGAGAAGGTTACCACATTGAAGATGGCTGCATTGATGGCCCTTTCGATGAAAGTGCCGTAAGGAGGCCGGCAAACATGGTAGTATCCTCCGTAGTACCTGTAGTAGATGCCGTCGTAGAGGTAGTAATCCAGACCCCAGTGGCGTACGATGGTATATCTGGCGGGCAGATAGTGGATCCTGTAGCCATAGTAGTGAGGATGGTCGCCCCAGAAGTAGCCCGGCCGGTCGAAAGGCATGAAGCCCCTGTCGCGCGGATGCATTCTGTGGACCTCTCCGTGGTCCATCCGGTACTCGCCGTCGTTGTAGCGGAAGTTGCCGCCGCGGTCACGGTAGTTGCCGTCCCTGTTGTAGCCGCCGTCGGCCGGCTGCATCGCAGGATTCCTGCCGGCATCCACTGCACCGGAATTGAGGCCGCCGCGGGTGACATTGCTGTTCTGGCGGACCGTCTTGCCGTCGGCGCTGCGCACCGTGACGGAAGAGGCGCTGTTGCCGCGGGTAGCCGTGGCGGAGGACAGGGAAGGAGTCACCGAACGGACGGTGGTGCCGGAAGAGCGGGAAGCCGAACCGCTGGAAGAGCGAACGCTGGTGCCGGCTGCCGCGGAACCCGAACGTACAGTCGTGCCGCTGGAAGCGGAACCGGAACGGACGGTGCTGCCGCTAGCAGAGCCGGAGCGAACCGTGCTGCCGCTTGTAGCAGAGCCCGAACGGACGGTCGTGCCGCTGGTTGCGGATCCGGAGCGAACCGTGCTGCCGCTTGTAGCAGAGCCCGAACGGACGGTCGAGCCGCCGCCGATGCTGAAGGACGAGCCGGAAGAACGGCTGGTGCTGCCGGACGAGGATCCCGAACGGACGGTGCTGCCGGAAGTCGAACTGCCGGAACGGCTGGTGCCGACCGAAGAAGAGCCGGAAGAACGGCTGGTGCTGCTGCCGGACGAAGAGCCGGAACGGACCGTGCTGCCGGAAGACGAGCCGCGGACCGGATTCTGCGAAGAAGCGGAAGGAGTGCTGTAGGAACGGGTGCTGCTGCCGGAGGAGTAGCTCGAACGGCTGCTGCTGCCCGAATAAGAACCGCTGCTGCGGGAAGTGCTTCCGCTGCCCGAGGAATAGCTCGAACGGCTGCTGCTGCCCGAGGAGTAGCTGGAGCTGGAACGGCTGGCGCTGCTGCCCGAGGAGTAGCTCGACCGGCTGCTGCTTCCGGAAGAATAGCTGCTTCCTCCGGAACTGCGGGAAGCGGAAGAGGAGTGGGATGAGGCGGATCTTGCTCCGGAAGAACCGGACCGCCCCTGTGCTGAAGAGTCTACCGGTGCGGCAAGCAATGACATTGTCATCGCGAGGACTGCCGCTGTCTGTAAAAACCGTCTCATAACCTTAAATTTTTAAAAGTACATATAATATTTCCCGGAAAGGGTCTTGAAATCCTCGGCATCTTTTCTCCAGTAGGAAGCGATGTCTTCGACTTTGAGCCGCTTTCCGAAATGCACTCTTACATAATCCGTACCACAAACGATATCGAGCATCCGGGTGCGGGTCTGCGAGGGGAAGGGATTATGGTCGGGGTAAAGCTCGTTAACTGCCTGCATCACATAGAATTGCGTCAGCGTAATCTCCGCTTTTTCGTACTCCGGAAAAAAATATTGCACACCGTGCAATAATTTATCTTTGCAGCTGCCGGCGGTAGGTTTGTAGTGGATGGTGCGGAACACGGTGCCGGGGAGCTGATAACTCTCGAGCCGGGCCTTGAGGGCGTCGGCGTCGATCCACTCGGCGGCGAACGTCTCGAAAGGCAGCGTATAGCCGATGCCGATGTGGAGGTAGTTGTTGAATTCGCCCGTGATGCCCGCGGAGGGATAGGCGATGGCGGTCTCCATATTGGGAATGTTCGGAGAAGGAAGGATCCAAGGCAGGCGGGTGTCGCGGTACAGCATATTCCGGCGCCATCCTTCCATCCGGACGACGGAGAGTTTGCATTTGAGCGGCAGTTCGTTGCCCAGGACGCCGCGGTTGAGGCCTTCCTCGTTGATGAGGGTTGCCAGTTCACCCACCGTCAGCCCGTAGATGTACGGGATTTTGAACATGCTGACGAACGAATGGAAACCGTCCTCCACAAGGCAGCCCTCCACTTTGAGGCCGCCGAGGGGATTGGGCCGGTCGAGGACAAGCACTTCGATCCCCTGCTCCGCGCAGGCGCGCATCACGAGCCCGAGCGTGCTGATGAAGGTATAGGAACGGGTACCGACGTCCTGGATGTCATATACCATCACATCGATGTCCTTGAGCATCGCGGGCGTGGGCTTCCGGGTCGATCCGTAGAGGGAGAAGACCGGAAGGCCTGTCGTCTCGTCGGTACCGCTCTCGACTTTCCCGCCGGCATAGACATCGCCGCGGACTCCGTGCTCCGGGCCGTACAGCGCCACCAGGTTGACATTCGGGGCGGCGTGGAGGATGTCGATGGTGGAACGGAGACGGCGGTCGACACCGCTCGGATTGGTAACAAGGCCTACACGCTTTCCCTCCAGCGGGGCGAAACCGTCACGCACGAGCACTTCGAGGCCGGTCAGGACCTCTTCGGAGGTCTCTTCGGCAGGAGTGGCGGCCGCTTCGGGCGGATTGGCCGCCTTGACGTGACAGGCGGTGAAAGCAAGGAGCAGAAGAATGGGGAGAAGTCGTGTTTTCATTGTTTGGAATGGCTTAATTCGGATCCGGGATAATAGTGCCGGAGGATTTCGGCATAGCCGTAGCCCTGACGGGCCATATTGGCGGCGCCGATCTGGCAGAGGCCGACGCCGTGCCCCCAGCCGGAGCCGCGGAGGATGACTTTGTCGGCGGTCATTTCCACATCGAAGGCCGAACTCTTGAGGTGGCTGGTGGAAAGGAAACGCCTGATGATGAGTTCTTTACCGATCTCCAGCGTGCACTTGGACCCTACGATCCGGAGGAGTTTGATGCGGCCGGAGACGCCTCGCTCGAGCGGCTCCAAGGCGAGCAGGTCGCCGATGTCGCAACCGCTCCGTTCCGAGATCAGGGCGGCGAGCTCAGCCTTGCCGTACTGCACTTCCCACCGGTAGAAGTCCTTCGTCTCGAGATCGTAGTCGTTCAGCACCTGTGAAAGGACCGATTCGTCGGAAGTGTTGCAGAACGGATCCTCCACACGGGTCAGATAAGGGTAGTCCACATCTTCCCAGCAGGTGGAGAACCGTTCGGTAAGGCCGCCGCAGCACTTGGAGAAGCGAGTGTCGCAAAGTTCGCCCTCGAAGGTGAGCACCTCGCCCCAGGTATCGTCGATCGCGCGGCGGACATTCTCCCCGACGGCCATCGTAAGACCCTGGTAGCGCTGGCAGTGGTCGTCGGCGCAGACGTCGAAGCACTTGTGATCTTCGTGGTCGAACCACTTGACGATCCGCCGGGCGTCTCCCTCCTCCGGGCGGCCGGAATGGAGCCAGGTAAGGATGGAGGGAAGGTCCTGACGCTCGAGAGAGGGGATTTCCTTCGCGTGACGGCCCCGGTTCCGGACCATCGACATCACCCAGGAACGGGAGATGACGGCATGCGCCTTGAGGAACTCCAGGTCGGCCGAGGCGCGCATCTCGGAGGAGATGACGCTCAGCAGGTAATCCTCGACGCCGATGATGTTGACGGCCGTGACCTTGCCGGCCTCGACGATGAATTTGAGCGTGCCTGCGAAGACCTGCGTCTGCTTCCGTTCCCAGTGGAACTGCTTGCCGATGGTGACGCCGAAAAGGCGGAACGAAGGCTCCGCAAAGAGCGTCGAAATGGTGACGGCCTCGAAGGTGAGTTCGTCGTAGAGGGTTCCGTTGTAATCAATCTTGCCCTCCCGGCATGACACTTTCTGCGGGCCGGCGCCGTCGGAGATAATCTCGAAGCAGATCTCACTGCCCGACATGATGCCCACTTCGATGCGGGGCTGGGTGCGGGTGAGGCGCCAGAGGACACGGGCCTCGTCGGCCTCGGAGACGGACACTTCGGAGAGGATCCGCTGCAGGACTTCGGCCGTGAGGCGCTGATAATCCGACTCGACCGGCGCGACGAAGAAGCCGGCCATATCGGCGCAGCCGGGGCTGATGGTGAAGCGTCTGGAGGCGTCTTCTTCGAAGAAGCAGGCGGGACGCTTTTTGTCGCGGAGGGTGACGACGGCACGGTATTCCCCTTCGGTGCACCAGGTGAGGAGGTTGAAGCGAGGTTCGCTCTCCCCTTCCGGCACGGGCGTGCAGTCGAGGAGGCGGTAGAACATCTTGGCCATCGACTTGGGCGTCCGGGCCCGGAGGGCGAATACGCCACGGGTGAAATGCCTGTAATGGAAGAGGCGGGCGTCCTGGACCGACGCTACATAGCGGAGCTGGTCGCTCCCGGCGTCGGGTGTATTGGAGAGGAGGTTGTCGACGGAACGCTCAAGCGGCATGAATCCCTTCGGAGCCGCCTGAAAATGAAGGTGCTCCGGGAAGGATGCGCCGCTGGAAGGCCCGTTGTAGAAGACCGTGAATCCGTCCAGTTTGGTCGCGATGTCGAGCATATCCACGAAACGGTGCCAGATGGTCTGCGGCTCGTGGACGGACGATACGATGACAAGATGCTTGGGGAAAATGGGATACCGGTTGACAAGGATGTCGTAGGTGCGGCCTTTCCGCCCCTCCATCTTGAGGGCGATCTGGTCTTCCGGACGGTTCTCCAGACAGGCGAAGCAGGCCCGGCCTTCGGGCGGGGGTGCGGCCGTGGATACCATACGGACGGGATTGTGCTGGATGGTGGTCCTGAGGCCGCCTACCTCCACCTGACGGGTGGACGCGGTCTTGAGGGACCGGAAATTCGCGGCGACCTCGCGCCAGACGGAGAGTTGGTCCAGAATGAATTTGTCGATTTCCGTTTTCATCAAAGCAGGGCTTCGAGGGAGTGGCGCACCCTGGCGAAGTCCTCTTCAAAGTTAGGAGTAAAAACGGATTTTCCCAAATTATCTTCAATTTCCCGCATTTCCCACCAGCGGCCTTCGCTGACTTCCTCGCTGCGCGGGTGCAGGTCGAAATGGCCGACCGCGGCGAAAATATGCACCTGCTCGCATTCCGTGGCGCCCTTGAAGGTAAAGCATCCGAGCGAAACCGGATTGAAGGACGTGAAGCCGATTTCCTCTCCCGCCTCCCGGAAGAGGGCTTCCAGAAGGGATTCCCCATAGGCGACGTGACCGCCGACGGCAGAATCCCACCTTCCCGGCCAGGTTTCCCGGGACTTGGAGCGCTTCTGCAGGAACAGGCGCCCCTCCCGGTCGATGATATGCAGATGCACGACGGGATGCAGCAGGCCGTTCTTATGGCAATGGCAACGGGAGGCCTGCGCGACGACCACTCCGGATTCTTCCACGACGGGGAGCATCTCCGCATCGGGACAGGTATCTTCTTCCGGATTGGAGGAAGCCGTGGGACGGGGCAGCCGCGGGGCGGGCTCGGGAGGATAGACAAGGGTCGTCATCAGGCGAAAGCGATCAGGATCAGGAGCTGGGCCACAAGCACGCGGAGGAACATCGAGAGCGGATAGACCGTAGCGTAATTGAGGGATGGATATTCCGTCCCGTACATATTCTGGGCGAAGGCCAGGACGGGGGCGTTGGTCGTGGAGCCGATCAGCATACCGATGATCTGGTAGAAGTTGACCTTGAAGATAAGGCGGGCGATGAGACCCGTCAGGAAAACGGGGATCATCGTGATGGCGGCGCCGTACAGGATCCACCAGTAACCGCCTCCGGTGAGGGAACTGACGAAATTCTCACCCGCGCCGATACCGACGGCGGCAAGGAAAAGCGAGATGCCGATATCCCGGATCATCAGGTTGGCGCTCTCGGTCGTGTAGGTCGTGATCCGCCACTTGGGGCCGAAATAACCGATGAGGATGGCGATGATGAGCGGTCCGCCGGCGAGGCCGAGCTTGACGGCCTGGGGGATGCCGGGGAAACGGATCGGGATCGAGCCGAAGATCACACCGAGGACGATGCCGAGGAAAATGGGGATCAGATTGGGCTTGTTGAGGTCCGAACCCTTGTTGCCGACCAGTTCGGAAACCTCCTGAATGGCGCTTTCACGGCCGACGACCATCAGCACGTCGCCCATCTGGATGTACATATTCGGCGTGGCGACGATCTCGACGCCGGCGCGGATGATACGGGTAATGTTGACGTTGTAGGCCGCACGGAAGTTGAGGTCGCGGAGTTTCTTGCCGGTAAGCGTCGAGCGCGTGACGGTGATGCGGCGGTAGATGTAGGTATGGTCCAGGCGGTCCCAGTCGGCCTGGTGCATCGGAACTTCCTCGCCGAAGAGGATGCGAAGTTTGTCCACTTCCGCGTCCGTGGTCACGATCAGCAGCCGGTCGCCCTGCTCCAGCACGGTTTCGGGGGTGATGACGCTGACCTCGTCGCCTTTCATGATGCGGGAGGCGACGAACTTGCCGCCGAAGTTTTGGAGGACATCCGAGAGCTTGCGGCCGAAAAGGGCCGGGTTCTCGACCATACAGTGCATCCGGCGGGCGTGTTCACCGCCTTCTTCCTCCTCGTGCTCCAGGGCCGTGCGCTCTTTGTCGAGGTTGACGCGGAGAAGGGGCTTCAGAAGCAGCAGGACCAGAATGACTCCGATGACGCCGAGCGGATAGGCGACGGCGTAGGCGGAGGTCATTGCCGCCGCGCCGGCCGCGTCGCCGGACACGTCGATGACCGTCTGCTGGGCCGCACCGAGGCCGGGCGTGTTGGTCACGGCTCCGCTCATCACGCCGACCATTGTCGGCAGACTCTCCCCCGTGAGGCAGGCCAGGAGCCAGGTCACGAGAACGGCCAGGAGGATGTTGCCCACCGAGAGCATATTCAACTTGAGGCCGCCGCTCCGGAAGGAGTGGAAGAAGCCGGGACCGACCTGAAGGCCGATGGAGAAGACAAACAGGATCAGGCCGAATTCCTTGACGAAATTGAGGATGCCCGGATCGGACCGGAAGCCGAAATGGCTGACGAGGATCCCGACGAATAGGATCCAGGTGACACCGAGCGTGACGCCCTTTACCTTCAGTTTGCCCAGCATCAGGCCGATGCCGATGACAAAGGCGAAAAGCAATATGGAATGGGCGATGCCCGTACCGAAAAACAAATCGTGCATATTAATACTCCATCTTCACAATAAAACACTGGCGGCCTTCCACCCGGCCTTCCACATAGCAGGCATCCCGGCCGTCGGAAAGAATCTCGCCGCCGCGGAAAAGTTCCACGGTATCGCCCGGACGGACTTCCCGGTTGAAATTGATGCTGACATCCACCGGGCGGCGGAAGGCATCTTCCAGGCCGAGGCAGTCCATCGCCCAGGCCATATAGCGGGCGTTGTTGACATGACCCAGGAAGTCAAGGTCGGAATAGGCCACGGTATGGTTTCCGGCCGGATTCCAGGTCAGATCCGAGGGGGCCTGCACCTTGGGGGCGGGCTCCGCAATGGCATATCCTTCCCCTGCGGTGGAGAGGTCCAGAAGAGGATTGCTCTCGGCGGGATTGCGCAGCAGGCGGCGGCTCTCCGTATCGATGATGAGCCAGGAACTCGTCGCGGAAACCTTTTCTCTTCCCTCTGCGTCCTGCAGGAGGAAGTCCCTGAGGAAGAACAGGCCGTCAAAACCCTTGTGCCAGGTCCAGAGGCGGATATCCTCCTTCCAGAGCGGCGTGTCGGTAAAATGAATGTGCATCCGGGAGAGCACCCAGGCCGTCTTGCTTTCCTGGAGCGCGTCATAGCCCGCTCCGATCAGCTCGGCACCCCAATGCGCCAGTTCCTGCGCGAGGTCCATAAAGGCGGACGGCCTGAGACGGCGATCCCGGTCGACGTCGTAGCACGGGACCGTGATTTCCTGATAGAATTTGTTTTTCTCCCTGTATACGCCTTTCATACTCTACTACAATTGCATCGAGCGGATCATTTCAAGTTCCTCGGGGCTGTAGAGGATCGTATCGATGAAGTCCGGGAAGAACTGCGCCACGACGAGGAACACCCCCAGCGCGAGCGCCGCCACGGCAAACACTGCGATCAGAATCCACAGCACGATCCGCCACCCCAGGTACCGCCGCGCCGCCGGTGCTTCGACCGGCCGGTGTGCTTGGCGACGCGTGTCATCCCCGACTTCGTGTGCATCGCTACAGGCTTCCTGTGCGTCATTCCGGACTTCCTGCCGGACTTCCTGCGCGTCGTCCCGGACTTGTTCCGGAATCTTCCCCTCCGCCGGCTCCTCCAGAATCTTCGCCAGAGAGCCGACCGCCTCCGCCACCTCGTCCTCCGTCTCCACGTGGGTCTTGAGGGAAATCCGTTCCAGGCCGAAAGCATAAGGATAAATATCCAGATCCTCGTCCGGAACAAAGAAAAAATAATTCTCACGGGTGGCCCGCAGGCGTCCCAGCCCCGGGAAAACGATGGCCTTCCGCTCCTGCAACTTTCCCTTCAGCTCCTGCAGAAACGCGGTCGTAATCCGTGCCGCCGTCTCGCGGGAAACGCTGTTGGAACGGGCGTAGAAATCGGAAAGAAGCGTATCGCTCCCCTGCTTCTGGGTGAAATACAGCCGCCTGTACGGGGGATTGATGGTATATCCCTTGTCGGAGAAAGACGACGGAACCACCTCCGCGATGAAGGTTCCGATCCCCGGAAGGGTCACCTCGTCTTCATCGAGAACGATCTCCTTAATCATCTTGGACAAAAGGGCGATATCCATAGCATTTCATTTTGCGACCGCAAAGATAGCAAAAATTTTTGCGAAAAAATTTGCAGAATCAAAAAATCATTGTACCTTTGCAATCCCGTTTCACAAAAACGGTCACATACCTTCCTCAGTAGCTCAGTTGGTTAGAGCACCTGACTGTTAATCAGGGGGTCCTAGGTTCAAGTCCTAGCTGGGGAGCCAAAGCGGACAAATCATCGGAAACGACGGTTTGTCCGTTTTCTTTTTTGGCCGGCCCATCTCACGCGGCGGGTTAAGTCGCATTCAGGGCACAAAACGCTGCCATACCATTTCTGCCGGAGGGGTTAAGTCGCATTCAGGACCCAAAACGCTGCCATACCATTTCTGCCGGAGGGGTTAAGTCGCATTCAGGCCCCAAAATGCTTCCATACCGTTCCTGCGGGAAGGGTTAAGTCGCATTCAGGACCCCAAATGCTGCCATACCGGGCAGGTGGACGTGGGCAGATTGGACAGGGCAAGAAAAATAGTCTCTCCGCACGCCCTTTCGAAATCGAAATTGCTGAAGGAAGTCCGATATCCGGGGCCGTAGACTTCATCCATACTTCATTAAATAACTTCTCGGATATAAACATTTGTAGAAATACAAGTGTTTTTCTTTTTTTTACTATATTTGCAGTGCCTATCGTTTAGGCGTACATATCAGCGAAAGTGTTTTCGTGTCCTTTGTGGGAAATTCGCAGTTTCAACGACAGAAGGATTACGATGACTTTACCGCTCGTGCATTGACTATGTAGTTTTGCGCCGGTTCTCGGTGCTGCACTCCATATCAGGCCGAGTGTGGAGTGTTATCAGTAGTTTGTTTCTGTCAAGGCCCTGCGAAGCCTCCCACAAAATAAACGAAAGAGGCTCCACACTTTTGTTTTAATTTATTGCCTGAGGAAGCCGAGGCGCAAAAATCTACCATATGAGAAAGGCAATTCCCTATCGTTTTCTCCTTGGGTTATGTTTATTTACAATGGCGTCCTGCGAAAAACAGACTCAAAACGAAGCAACAACCCACAGACTTTCATTCTCGTTCGCGAATGGAAACTCCATGTACAAATCCACAAAAGGAGCCTCATCCGACATTTTTGACGAATTCTACGCGAAATTATCTTCTGGCGAACTCGTAGCCGAAACATATAACCTTACATTTACCGAGATAGAGAGTGGTGCCGCATATACCTTTACGGGAGCATGGGAGACAGCCACTGTAGAACTTCAAGCGGCAACATACAAGGTTACGGGAGCATCGACCGCAGTAGGAGAAAATAGCCAAGAGAAGTGCTCTATCTGTTTTGACGAAACTATTACTGTTACAAATCAGATGACAGACATTGTCTTAAACGCTTATTATGATTGCTACCTTTTTGTGCTGACGAGCGAGAAAATTGCCAATGTTGATAACTGCTTTTTGTTCAACAATAAGTATTGGTATGCCTTCGTAAATGGCAATTTCATAGGAACTTTAACCGGAACTCACAAGGATGGTTCAAAATTCTCGGTGGAAATGGGCAACTATTCATTTGAGAAGGGGAAATACTACATCTACTACGATATATCCATCAACGAATACGGCATCAGTTTCCTGATTCCGAAAATGGAAGATGGAGCGAATAATGATGGCTGCTATATTGACGAATACGGTGTTAACTACGGGAACGGCATTTCCGTAAATGGAGTCACATGGGCTCCTGTAAACTGTGGGTATAAGCCAGCGTCTGATGATAGGCTGGGTTTTGTCTACGGCAAGTTATACCAGTGGGGAAGAAAGTATGGTCAGGGATATTGTGCGCCATACTATGATCCTAATGATCCTTATAAAGATGAAGGGAGCATAACTATAGCATCTCAATGGAAAGGCAATAATAAAGATGCTGATATGAACACATTCTACTATGGAACATCTCCGTCTTTCAACTGGATCAGCAATGTTAGCAGTACGTTCTGGAATAAGGGGACAAATGATAATCCGATAAAAAATGAGGATTACGATCCTTGCCCTGATGGTTGGAGAGTTCCCACACTGAAAGAACTGTCCACCCTTATCGAGTGCACTTACTCCAACGCTGAAAAAAATGGAATTATCGGACGGTGGTTCTTTGATCCCTCTGATAACTCCAAATGTGTATTCTTCCCTTTTGCCGGAGCCAGGTTTTCCGATAATGCAATACATTCTTGTGGGGCATCGCAAAGAGGTCTTATAGGACAATATTGGGCATCCTCAAATCACATTATAAATATTCACAACAGCCTTGTAGGCACTGATGGCGGAAATGCAACATATCTTGCTTTTGGGCATAGCGTAAGATGTGTCGCTGACAAAAATTGAACTTTCGTTAAACTCAATCATTTTTCTACTTTAACTCTTAATCTCAACCCATTATGAGACACCTTGTATCCATTTTCACTGTCTTTCTCTGTTCTCTCGCCTTCTCGACATTGATACGGGCTCAGTACATTGAGAAACCAGACTCTCTCATTAATAAAGGCGGGAAAATAGTGACGACAGCCGGGGAGAAACTTTCCTCTGATTACCTTAGTAAAATCTTTGAACCGAACCTTTATACTGATTATAAGAGCGCTAAAAGAAAATTCAATGCCGGAATGACAATGACCTGTATAGGAGGTAGCCTCCTTGTGTATGGCTCAACATGGATGATTGTCGGAGAAATTATGTATGAAAATAACGCTGGCCCCGATGGTACTATCTCTGGTGATATGGAGGCATCCGGGGTGATGATTGTCGGGGCTTCATTCTTCATCCCAAGTATCGTTCTTTCCGCCGTGGGTATTCCAACTCTGGTCAAAGGCAAAAAGGGACTTAAACGAGTGGTTGCACGGTATAACGAAGCATCTCACTCATCTGACATCGCACTTTCATTGGGAGCAACACATAATGGATTTGGCTTAAAATATTCTTTTTAGAATACTTAAACTAATTAAGAAAAGCGGCCCTCGCAGGCCGCTTTTTCTTACTGCACCCTTATCGGGAAGTCGAAGTAGGTGTCGGGGTAGGGCTCGTCGGCGAGGGTGAAGTGCCACCATTCGGTTTCGAGGGGCTTGAAGCCGTGTTTGAGCATGGCGCGGCGGAGGATCATCCGGTTCTCTTCAATGAGATCCTTAAATGAACCTATTTGAACTTGATAGATCGGGATGGAGAGACTATTTTTGAACACTCCTTTGTTAAAAAGAATAAAGGAAACAAAAGGGAGTCAGATAAAGTTCCCTGTCTCTCAGAATAGAATAATGCCGTATCTGGGAACTGACGGCAAAATAATGGATCTGTTTTCTATGAAAAAATTTTTCTTTCTCTTGGCTGCCGTCGTCTTTGTATCATCCTGTGGCTCTGCCAGTGCCAGTTTAGGAATTGGCAATACATTTTACAAGACAAACAATTTGCTTAAGAACACGGCCACCTATGCTCCCGGAAGTGCCCAAATGTTCGTTACCCCGATTCTGGCCGATCTTAAAGTTTCTCCGAAAAAGATCGTTTACCACCTTGAGGTCGGGGAAAATATCAGAATGGGTGGCGAAGAGAATGTGATAGCGTCCGCCGTAAAAGAAGCGCTGGATGTTGAGGGTGGCGATGTGATTGTCGGTCTGGAGAAACAACTGAAATATGATTCGGAAGGAAATATCCAATCTATAACAATAACCGGATATCCTGCGAAATATGTCAATTTCAGACCCTGTGAGAATCTTCCTCTGCCGGCCAAGCCGGAGGAAAAGGAGAGCAAGGAGGGATCCGGTTTGCCTTTTTTCAGCAAATCCAAATAATTATTGCCTAGAGGAATTATTATGAAAATCCGGTTAATAATTTTCGCCTTATCGATGTTTTTATCATTTCCGGGTTATGCACAAGAGAGTATTCGTCTTGTACGCGGGACGGTAAAGGCACTTGACAATCAGCCGCTACCATCTATAGCCATAAGTACCGACAATGGGGATTTATTCACTCTTCGTGGAAGCGGGTACTTTGAACTTCGTGTATCCTCAATTTGCCGCTCTATAACGTTTAAGGCGGACGGCCATTTACCCGAGAAGAAAGAGATAGACGGTTCGTATCTCATGGTTAAACTTGCACCGAAACCGGAGCAAAAAGTAGAGATGGAACCAAAGGAACAAGAAGAGATTCAAATACAACCCGAAAAACAAAAAGTCAAGAAGGAACAGGATTCCGAACAAAAACCAGAAGAAAAGGTAAAAGAAGAGCCCACAAAACCGGCTTCTGCGGTGAAAGATAAGGAACAGAAGAAGATTGCTGCACGAATTCAGTCCTGTTATGATGAAATTAAAGATCTCCGGAATGGTATTTTTCAGAGCGAGAGCATTGAAGATTTAAAAGATATATATCCACAAGTAGGAGCGCTATCGAAAAAAATTCACGATTATGATGACGAGAATCTGAAACTGGAGTTGAACAAGTTGGTAGAGCTACTTAAACAGAAGTCAGAGTTGCTGTATCAGAAATAACAATCTACCCGAATAAACAAACCAAAAGCCCGTCGGCAGAGTACACCGCGGGCTCTCTTTATAAACTCAATTAAGCATCCGGGATTCTTACTGCACCCTTATCGGGAAGTCGAAGTAGGTGTCGGGGTAGGGCTCGTTGGCGAGGGTGAAGTGCCACCACTCGGTTTCGAGGGGCTTGAAGCCGTGCTTGAGCATGGCGCGTCGGAGGATCATCCGGTTCTCATACTGTTCCGGAGTGAGGTCGCCCTTGAAGTCGGGGTGGGAGCGGCCGCCGAGGTAGTCGTAGGTGCCTCCCATGTCCACTTCTTTCTCCGTTTCCATATCGAAGAGCGTCAGGTCGACGGTGCTGCCCCGGCTGTGGCCGGAACGGCGGGCGACGTAGCCCTTCTCGAAGAGAGAGGGCTTCGGATGCTCGGGATAGAAGTAGCGCTTGGTGACGGTGTCGGAAGGATCGTGCGACCAGCGGACGAAGTGCGCCACGCCACGGGCGGGACGGTAGGCGTCAAAGACCTTCAGGCGGTAGCCCTGTGCCTTGACATCGTCCGAGACTTTTTTCAAGGCTTCGGCCGCCTCGCGGGTCATCAGCGCGACGGGCATCTCGTAGCCGTCCACGCGGTGTCCGATGAAGTTGTAGGTGGAGTAATAGCGGATCTCCTGGATGATGTCGGGGATGTAGTCTCCCAGCACGACGAAGCGGCTGTCGGGAGCCCGGCTGGCGAGATACTGCGAATCCGCCGGGACCACGACGGTAAGAGTATCCACCTGGGCGACAGTGTGGGCGCGCCCCCAACGGATGCCGGATATGAGGCCGCCGAAGAAAGTCACGACGACGAGGACGGCGACAAGGAGTTTGGTCGTTGTATTCATCTTATTGTATGTTCCATTGAATCGGATTCTCCCGATGGTAATCCTCCCAAGTGTCACAATTCGCCACAACCCATCCGGCCGCCTCGGTGCCCGGATATTTCTCGGCCGCCGTCTTGAAGTTGCACATTTCGTACTGCATCATTGCGGCTTCCTCCTTGTCGGGCATCGTCTCCATTCCCTCGACGATCATCTTCTCGGCATAATTCATTCCCTCCTCATTGGCTTTCTCCACATATTCCGCCGGATAGGCGCTCCAGCCGTAATAAGAGAGGGCCCAGTGCATCTGATACTGCATCATCAGTTCCTGGCCGTAGTTGAACTTGGCACGGGCGACGACGGCGGGATCAGAGGCGCGCATCTCCTCTTCGTAATCCAGCATCGAGCGGGCGTGATCGAGCTTGGCGTGAAGCGTATAGGCATCCAGGTACTGCTTGGTGTTGAGCCGGTTCTGGAAGCCCTCCGGCAGTTTCTCCAGATACTTGACGGCGTCTGCGTAGCGACGGTCACGGATGTACTTGGTGCCGACGATGTCGTTGAGATAGTCCGCGTCGACATAACCGCGTTCCGCGGTGAAGCGGTCGAATTCGTTCTTCGGCTGCAGGGCACGCTTGACATAAGCGGCCACTTTGCCGGTCGAGAGCGAATCGGCCATCTCGAAGAAGTTGTTGCTGTAGACCGGCTTCCAGACCTCCTCCCGGCCAAGGTACTCCTTATAGGGAACACCTTGGGTAATGCTGAACTGGCCGTTGACATAGTCGTAATGGTCGATGCCGGTGAGGCCGAGGAGACGGTTGTCGGCCATATTGGCGAGCTGGAGGGCCTTGACGGGCTTGCCGGCCTTGATGTAGTCCGGAGCCAGGATGCCCAGTGTGAGTGCCCGCATCATATCGTTCCAATAATAATAACTTAAATTGGCCCGCATCATCCAGCCGGAGTCGCCGGCGGTCTGCTCGCGGACATCGTCGGTCAGATTGTTGACAATCTGCGCGTCGAGCCACTTGAGGTCGCGCAGGAGGCGGCGCTCGTAGAAGAAGCCGTGACGGGAGCTGCGGGCATCGTTGAGAATGCCGAGCACGCGGATGGATCCTTCCAGCACCTCGTCCACGCCGGGAGCCTTCCGGGCCTTCTTGAGGAGCTTTTTCGCGGCCGGATAGTTATCCTTAAAATATTCGATGTAGGCGGCGGTATAGTACCAGACGGCCTTGTCGGCAGGATTCTTGGCGAGGGCCTTGTCGCAGAGGGCACGGATGTCTGTCAGGCGGTCCGTCTGCCGGTCGGGATCGACAACCCAGCAGAAGCAGTAAGTCCGCATTTCGTTCTCCAGCAACTCCCGGATACCCTTGTAATTGACATCCAGCTCGACGGCGGCGTCCAGGTCCGGCATCTGATAGAGCTGCTTGCAGCTGAGGGCCGAAGTCAGGTCGCCGATGCTGAGGAACATTTCAACGGCCTTGTCGACTTCTCCTATATTGAATTCGGCACCCGCGATATAGCGGAAAGTGAGTTGCTTGAGAATATCATCGGGAAGTTTGTCCTTCTCCGCCTCCCAGCGGCCGAGGATCTCCTGATAACGGCCCAGGGTGAACAGGGCGCGGATTTCCTGGAGGAAATAGCGGCTCCGGAACAGTTCGGAGGTGCAGTCGCGGGCACGGAGGAGGATCTGCTCGAGGTTCTGATGCTCGCTGTCGTCACTGACGGGATAATACCAGGGATCCTGCGTGACGGCGAACCGGGCTTTTTCGCAGTCTTTCGCCAGGCGGAGGACCTTGAGCGCCTCCGGGTTGTCGAGAAGGATGGTCGCAAAGGCGTTGTACACCGCGAGGGAGGCGAGACTGTCGAGGTCGGCCTTGTACACGATTTCGTACACCTCTTCGGGGCCGATGGTTTCGGCCTTGAGCTGCTGCATCCAGAGCTGGCAGTTCTCGTCGGATCCGGGCAGGTAGGCCGGATCGACCTCCACCCGCCTGAGGTAGTTGGGAGAAATCCGGTACACATAATACTCTTCCGGAAGGAAATAGCAATAACCGCAGGCCAGAAGATCGGCGGTCCAGGAACCGGCCGCAAGCAGCGAGGCGGTCAACAAGAGTTTCTTAATCAGTCGCATACTCATATAATTGTTCAATTTGTTCGAAACTGTAGCGGGACAGGCCCAGCGAATCCAGATGATAGAGGATGACGCTGCGGCTCCCGAGGCGCTCACGGGCGTATCTGCAGACTTCGGAAACGGTCTCGATCGGGGAAGACTCCATCCGGATTACGTCGCCCCGCAGCAGGTTGTGCCCCTCGACGACGTGGTCTTTGAGGACCGTGACACGGTTATCCTCCCCCGCCCTGTAAAGCAGGGTGTCGCCGTATTCACTCTTGTGCAGGATGGCGTGGAAACTGCCGTCCCGCATCCAGATTCCCCAGGAATACAGCGGGAGAGCGATGGAGGTCGGAAGCGGATAATTCCCCTTCAAATAAGTCTTTACGGTGGCGGGATTGAGGATGGAATTATCGACGTCGGAGCGGCGGAAATTATCCGTGTTGTACAACATCAGGGAGACGGCGTCGACGGGCGGCGGAGTATCTCTGAGTTGATGGAGCCGCAGCGTGGAGGTCAGCGATATGCCACGCGGCTCCAGAATGGCTGCAAGGGCGTTGCAAAGGGCGAAATAGCCGTCCCGCGTACGCTCGGTATAGTCGCAGTCGATCTGGATCTCGCGGAGCGGGCCGATGCCGTGGGCGCGGCTCATCGCGTCGATGCGGGTGAAGATTTTCGCCGCGCACTCCCCTGCCTTGCCGGACACGGTCACATCCTTCAGGGCCTCGAGGGTGATGAACACCACGGGGACGATCTCGACGCCCTCCGGTATGGGAGAAGAGAAAGTGAGGGTCGCGCTGGGAATGGGGCCCGTGTGGCCCGTGATGGCCTTGTTGGCAAGGATGACGTCGAAATACCGGAGATAAATCCGGTCGATCCGGTGCCCGCAGAGAAAGGCCGAATCCGACGGGGTGATGCGGAAATCCGTCTTCCAGTAATAGATCCCCCGGAAGGCCTCCCCGTCTCCGGACCGCCCCCTGCCGCAGGAAAGCAGCAGGAGCGAGATCCCGATAAATAGCAGCACCTTTCTCATACAACCTTCAAATATACGAAAAAAGTCGCAATATAAAATCCGTCGAGTCATCCCGACACAAAAAAAGCAACCGTTTCCGTGCGGCGGCCTTCCGGAGGCCTATGGCCGACAGAGAGGGTCTGGGAGACTCTTCTCCCAGTATTTTCGACGTGAAGTCGAGTCATCCCGACAGACAAAAAAAACAGCCGTCTGGCTGTTTTCTGTCGGGATGACTCGACTCGAACGAGCGACCCCTACGTCCCGAACGTAGTGCGCTACCAACTGCGCTACATCCCGAAAGCTCTTAGCTGAGCTTGTTGATGTACAGTGCAAGACCGCTCTTGAGGTTCGCCGCCTTGTTGGCGTGAATGACTCCGATCTTTGCAAGTTTGTCGATCATCGCATAGACCTTGGGAGCGTGCTCCTCGGCGGTCTTCTTGTCGGTGGTGTTGCGGAGGTCGCGGATCGCGTTCCTCGTGGTCTTTGCATAATACTTGTTATGCAAACGATGCCTTTCGCTCTGGCGAATGGCCTTCTGAGCTGACTTTGTATTTGCCATTGTTACTTTTTTTAATATTTAGTAGTGGGTAGGAGAATCGAACTCCTATTGCGAGAATGAAAATCTCGAGTACTAGCCGTTATACGAACCCACCAAATCCGAATTGGGATGCAAAGGTACGAAAAAGATTTTAGACGCCAAAATAATTTTGCACTTTTTTACTCCGATTTCTTTTCCTCCGCCCATTCGAAAGAGTACAGAATCGACTCCACCTGCCTCAGATACTGGCGTTTGTCATACTTGGGAGCATAGACAAAGGCCTCCAGAACAATGATCCGGTCCCCTTTCCGGCTGTAGAAAGCGTGGGAGACAAACGGACCGCCCATAAAGTCGTTGTAGACCTCCCAGAATCCGCGGGTCTGCATGAAGTCGCGGCCCCTGTAGCGAAGCGACGTGACCGTCGGGGCGATCGCCAGGGAGGTGGTCATGTAGGTATTCTCGAACTGGCCGGGCACGTTCTCCTTCATGATCTCGTTCCGCTTAGAGATGAGATTTTCCATTGTGAAGGGATCCCCTTCCGGAACCGGATAGGTGTAGATGAGGATGGCCTGGTTGGTGTACTGCTTCTCGTCCGCGATCCAGACGAAGCCGTCCCGCTTGCTCTTGAGCTTGTAGCCGCTCGGTACGTGCAGGATGCCGCCGGTGAGTTCCTCGACGGCCGGACGGAGGCCGGTATTCTCATAGAGGCGGGCGTTGGCGATGATGCGGTCGCGCTCGGCCTGCTCGAAGAATTCGACGAGATTGCGGCCTTCCTGGGCGATCAGATTCGCGGCGCCTTCACGGTCGAAAGCGCTGATGCGCGCGACGCTCTGGGGGCGCGCCCATTCATTCTTCAGCCAGGTCACCTTCTCCTCGGTCCCCTGCGGGTTGATATCCAGCAGGATGATGTTGCGGTGGACCTTGAACATATTGCCGAAGTTGCCCGGAGGGACATTGGCCAGGTTGAAAAGCGGCTCCCGCTGCGCGAGGTAGGGGCAGTCGCCGGAGAGGAAGGTCCGGAGCGCCGTGCCCGGAGCGCCTTCCCAGGAATCCTTGTCGATGACGACGATGATCTCGCCGGCCTTGCCGCTCACGTTGGGGAGCAGCTTCTCGCGGGAGGTATTCCGGCCGGCGCAGGCACCGAGCGCCAGGAGCGCGGCCATCGAGAGGAGGATATATGCGAAACGTTTCATAATTAATGGATTAATCTTGCAATGTCGTTGCCGAACGCCAGCACCATCAGCGCCAGCAGAAGGATCATCCCGATCATCTGGGTCACGGCGAGGAACCGGTCGCCGGGCTTGCGTCCGGTCAGCATTTCAAACAGGCATATCACGATATGTCCGCCGTCCAGCGCCGGGATCGGCAGAAGGTTCATCACCCCGAGCATAATGGACAGGATGGCCAGGAGATAGAGGAACTGGTAGGAATTCCATGTGGAGGGGAAGACCTGGCCGATGGCTATGAAACTGCCGACCGACTTGTAGGCCTTGGTCCGGGGAGTGAATACCAGACGGAGGTCGCGGACATAGCCGGCGACGGACTCCCAGGTCATCTTCGCCCCGGCGGGAATCGCCTGAAGGAAAGTGTAACTGCGGCGGACCACCTCGGGCATCACCATATAGACGCCGATGCGTCCGGTCGTATCGACCTGAAGCGGGACGGAAAGTGTATCCGCGCCCCGCAGCAGGGTCGCCTCGACGGTGGCTCCGGCACGGGAGAGCAGGACCGGTCTGGAATCCTGCAGATACGGGACGGGGATGCCGTCGAGGGTGAGGACCCGGTCGCCGTGGCGAAGGTCCGCGCCGACATTGGGCGAATCCGCCATCAGGGAATCCACGACGAACGGCACCGCCAGGTCGAACATCCCCGGACTTCCGATCACGGAGCCGATCAGCCCCTGGTCGATATACACGTCGAGGGTGTCGGAGCCGCGGAGGACCGTCGCCTTGCGGACATTCCGGCGGGCCAGGTCAACCTGCAGCATCGAGAAATCCTCGGGCACATAGTCGTCGAAGGAGAGGATCCGGTCTCCGCTGCGGAAACCCATTTCCTCCGCCAGTTCATTGACATAGACCGCATTACCCTCGTTCGGGATGTAACTCGTTCCCCAGGCATAGACGATGATGACAAAGGCGAGGACCGCGAAGAGGAAATTGTTGAGGACGCCGCCGGCCATCACCAGGAGCCGCTGCCAGGCGGGATGCGTCCGGAATTCCCACGGCTGGGGATCGCGCCTCATCCCCTCCAGGTCCATCGACTCGTCGATCATCCCGGCGATCTTGCAGTAGCCGCCCAGCGGCAGCCAGCCGATGCCGTATTCCGTCTCCCAGGAGGCGGCCTTCGGGAAGAGCCGGGTGAAGAATTTTCCCTTGGTACTGAAGAGTTTGAAGCCGCCGGCATCGAAGAACAGGAAGAATTTGTCGACCCGGATGCTGAACATTTTGGCGAAGGTGAAATGCCCGGCCTCGTGGATGAGGATCAGCACCGAAAGGGCCAGGATGACCTGGAGTATTTTTATCAGGACGACCATCACTTCCGGGCGATTTTCTCTTCAGCCGCGGCATAGGCGGCCTCATTGGTGGCGAAAATATCATCCAGCGAAGGTTCGCCGATAAATGGCGTCTCCGCCATCGTGCCGGCGATCACTTCGGAAATGTCATAGAAGCGGATCCGGTCTTCGAGGTAGGCCTTTACGGCCGCCTCGTTGGCCGCGTTCATCGCGCAGGGGATGTTGCCGCCGCGCCGGACAGCTTCGAAAGCGAGCCCCAGACAGGGAAACTTCTCCCGGTCCGGTTCCTCGAAAGTCAGCCGGCGGATCCTGGCGAAATCCAGTTTCTCGCCCTTGAGCGGGAACCGCTCGGGGAACGCCAGGGCGAACTGGATGGGGACGCGCATGTCCGGGCAGCCGAGCTGGGCGAGAACGGCCCCGTCCTCGAATTCGATCATCGAATGGATGACCGACTCGGGGTGGACGACCACGTGCACCTCTTCCGGCGTGACGTCGAAGAGCCGGCAGGCCTCGATCACCTCGAAGCCCTTGTTCATCATCGTGGCCGAATCGATAGTGATCTTCGCGCCCATCGACCAGTTGGGATGCTTGAGGGCGTCCTCCTTGCGGGCCAGCGCGATATGCTCCCGGGGCCAGCCGCGGAAAGGCCCGCCGGAAGCCGTGAGATGGAGTGTCTTCACTTTGTTGGATCCGGCGGCGAGCAGGCACTGGAAAATGGCGGAGTGCTCCGAGTCGACCGGAAGAATCGGCGCGTGACAGCGACGGCTCAGATCCATCACGATGGGCCCGGCGGCCACAAGCGTTTCCTTGTTGGCAAGCGCGACGGCCTTGCCCGCCTTGAGGGCGGCGACCGTAGGCCGGAGGCCGCTGAACCCCACCATCGCGGCGACGACGATGTCGACCGCTTCGGCGGCGACCAGGTCGCACATCGACTGCGTGCCGGTGAACACCTTCACGTCGGTATCGCGAAGGGCCTCCGCCACCTCGTCGTATCTGGATTCGTTGCAGATGACGACGGCGGCGGGATTGAACTCCCGCGCCTCGGCGACGAGGAGGGCGGCGTTGCTGCCGGCCGTCAGCAGTTCCACTTCGAAAAGGTCGGGATGCTGGCGGACGACGTCAAGGGTCTGTGTCCCGATGGAGCCGGTGGCCCCGAGTATGGCGATGTGTCTTTTTTCCATTAAAAATATGTATCTTTGCGGGACCAATGGACAGACTGATCGGAATAGACTTCGGCAGGAAGCGTACGGGAGTCGCAGCGAGCGATCCCCTCGGCATCTTCGCGTCCGCCCTTGATACCGTTGATTCCACAAAGATAATAGAATATCTTCAAAAATACGCCGCGTCCGAGACAATAACGCGATTTGTCGTGGGCTGGCCGACCAATATGGACGGGGCGCCGTCGGAGGCGGCCAAGGATGTGGAAGTCTTCCTCAAAAGGCTCGAGAAGGCATTTCCCGGCATCCCCGTCACCCTGGAGGACGAGCGCTTCACCTCGGTTCTCGCACACCGCGTCATGATCGACGGCGGGATGAAGGCCTCCGACCGGAGGGACAAGGCCTCTGTGGACAAAATCAGCGCCGCCATCATCCTCCAGAGTTACATGGACCGCACTTCCGGCAGCGTCGCATCCTTCGACCCGTCGGCTGTCCCCGACACCCTCTCCCGCAAGGCGGGCGGCAAAGGCAAAAGAAAAAAATAAACGCTATGATATTACCGATTTATCTCTATGGCGCGGAGGTCCTGCGCAAAAAGGCGGAAGAGGCCGACCTCTCCCGGAAAGATGAAATTCTCCAGCTCGTATCCGACATGAAGGAGACGCTCGCCAAGGCCGACGGGGTCGGTCTGGCCGCCCCCCAGGTCGGCGTCAGCAAGCGCATCCTCATCGTGGACGGCGACCCGCTCAAGGAGACCTATCCCTACCTCAAAGACTGGCGCCGCACGATGATCAACCCCGTCGTCCTGGAGGAAAGCGCCACCAAATGCACCTACAACGAGGGTTGCCTGAGCGTTCCCGGCGTGTATGCCGACGTCACCCGCCCCGACGCCATCACGGTCGAATACTACAACGAGGCCTTCGAGAAAGTGACCGAGCGCCTGGACAAATTCTCGGCCCGGATGGTACAGCACGAACTCTCCCACCTGGACGGCAACATCTTCACCGACAACGTCTCCCCCATCCGCAAAAAAATCATCGGGAAAAAACTCCAGAACATTCTCAAAGGCAAGGTCCACCCGCGCTACATCAGCCGGCAGAAATAGATATAAACAAAGAAAGTCGCTGAAATTCAGCGACTTTCTGCGGTGCGGACGAGGCTCGAACTCGCGACCCCCGGCGTGACAGGCCGGTATTCTAAACCAACTGAACTACCGCACCAGTTCCCGTTTGGGATTGCAAAGGTACAACTATATTTTGAATCTGCAAATTTTTTTGCGGATTTTTTTCAAAATTGTTTTTATCGCGAAAAAATCCTAACTTTGGAATTCTTGAATCAATTTGAGGCGAAAAAGAATGAAGACACATTTTCTGAAGATCATTGCGCTTGTAGCGACAGCCGCGACGATCATCCTTTCCTGCGACAAGCAGAAAACAGGCAAGAATCTCACGGTCAGCATCTCCGCTGATGAACAGTTTGCAGAAGACAACACCGCCGAGGTCACCCTCAGCATGTCGGACGCTTCGACGAAAGCGGTCATCGTCAGTCTGACCACCGTGGGTTCCGCCCTTCCCGGCACGACGATTCTCCCCTATGCCAACATTACCGTACCCGCGACGGCCACCATTGCCGCCGGCAGCACGAGCGCCCGCATCCCCGTGACGCTGAATCCGGCCGGGCTCGCCGCCGGTACGTACAGCATCGGCATCCAGATCCTGTCCGCCTCCGGCGCGCAGGTCAGCAAAGATAAAAGCCTCGTTTACGTCAAGGCCGTGACCAACGGTTATGGCGGCGAAGGAGATAGCCCGGGCGGCGAAGGGAGTTATTCCGGCTGGAGCGTTTCCTATAAGGGCTTCATCCCGTTCACCTATGAGGACATATCCGGTAATACCGTCACCGAAGACAGCGAGGTCTTCGAGATCAAGGGTACCGGATCGGAATATTACTATTCCGCAGTGCTCGATGGAGGATTTTATACGGAACACGTCAAGGATGCGAGCCAGACCGATATCGCTTCTATCGTTACACAGTGGATCCAGGAGGATCTCGAATACTATTCCGCATATTACGACGGTCTGACGGCCGGGGATATGATTTCACAGGGCGACGACACCATCGGATATGACGAATTCAAAAACGGCGACTACGAGTTCTTCATCTTCGGCACGGATGTCAACGGCAATTACAACGGGAAATATGCCTGGTGCGCCCTTACCAAGACCGGTTCCTCGGTTACGGATGACCCTGATCCGGATACGCCGGAACTGGATGTCCAGCTCAGTCTGCAGAGTAATTGGTCCGTAACCGTCAAGGGTGAACCCTATTGGTATGACGGGGACGCCTATTTCGACGTCAATGTCAATGCACCCGGCATCAAGTACTTCTGGATGGAAACCAATACAGACGAAGAACTGGCATACTACTACGGCTCTGTGGAAGGCTTGCTGGCCGATTACCAGAATTCTCTGATGGGAAAACTGGCCGATGATCCTACCGCCACGATGGCCGAACTTGTCTTCAGCAGTGCTGACAGCGAGTATTATACTTCTTATTGGGGGCCGGGCACCACAAAACTGTATCTGATGGAATTCGATCAGGACGGGAAGGCGACGGGGCGTTATGGCGTTTCCAATATTACGCTTCCGAATCTGGATGGCTGGGAAGATGAGGCTGCCAGCTCAGCACCTTCTTATAGAATAAAATTTCTTCATAAAGCAAAATCCATTACCCCGACCCTGCCGATCCGTAGAATCGGTCATTTGAGAAAATAACGATGCGCAATCTCTATCTCACCAACACCCTGACCCGGACGAAGGAACTCTTCAAGCCCATTCATCCCGGGCACGTGGGAATGTATGTCTGCGGACCCACCGTGTACGGCGACGCCCACCTCGGGCACGCCCGTCCCGGCGTCACGTATGACATCCTTTTCAAACTCCTGCAGTTCCTCGGCTACAAGGTGCGCTATGTGCGCAACATCACGGATGTAGGACATCTGGAGCACGACGCCGATGAAGGCGAAGACAAGATCGCCAAGAAGGCCCGGCTCGAGCAGCTGGAGCCGATGGAGATCGTCCAGACCTACACCGAGCGCTACCACGAAGCGATGCGGCTCCTGGGCAACGCCTCCCCTTCCATCGAGCCGAGGGCGTCCGGCCACATCATCGAGCAGATCGAGACCATCAAGAAGATCCTCGCGGCGGGGTATGCCTACGAATCCAACGGCAGCATCTACTTCGACGTGGAGAAATACAACCGCGACTTCCACTACGGCGTCCTCTCCGGGCGCACCCTGGAAGACACCCTCGAAGGCACCCGTTCCCTGGACGGGCAGAGCGATAAGCGCGCCCCCTACGACTTCGCCCTCTGGAAAAAGGCGGAGCCGGAGCACATCATGCGCTGGCCATCCCCCTGGGGCGAGGGCTTCCCGGGATGGCATCTGGAGTGCTCGGTGATGGGAGAGAAATACCTCGGGCAGGAATTCGACATCCACGGCGGCGGAATGGACCTTATGTTCCCCCACCACGAATGCGAGATCGCCCAGAACCAGGCCTCCCGCGGCACGCAGGGCGTCCATTACTGGGTGCACAACAACATGATCACCATCAACGGCCAGAAGATGGGCAAGTCGCTCGGCAACTTCATCACCCTGCCGGAGCTCTTCGCGGGCAATCACCCCAAACTGGAGCAGGCCTACAGCCCGATGACCGTGCGCTTCTTCATCCTCCAGGCCCACTACCGCAGCACGCTGGACTTCAGCAACGAGGCCCTGCAAGGCGCGGAGAAGGGGTACAAGAGAGTAATGCAGGCGGCGAAGGACCTCAAGGGCATCCAGCCCGCCGGCGCCGCTCATCCCGAAATCGCCGCGCTCTATGAAAACGCCGTCGAAGCCCTCTGCGACGAC
Source organism: uncultured Bacteroidales bacterium (assembly GCA_900320545.1). Lineage (GTDB taxonomy): Bacteria > Bacteroidota > Bacteroidia > Bacteroidales > UBA932 > Cryptobacteroides. The sequence continues at coordinate 27,454 of ONSU01000010.1, forward strand.
CTCAACACCCCGGTCGCCATCGCCCACGTCTTCGAGGCCGTGAAGTGGATCAACTCCGCCAAGGAGAAAAAAGCCACCCTTTCGAAAGAGGACCTGGAGCAGCTCGGCAAACTCTTCGATGATGTGGTATTCGGCGTACTCGGACTCCGCGACGAGGAGGCCGCCGCCGGCGGAAAGGCCGAGAAAGCCCTGGAAGGGGCGATGACCCTTGTCCTGGAAGGCCGCGCCAAGGCCCGGGCCGAGAAGAACTGGGCCGAGAGCGACCGCATCCGCGACATCCTCAAGGCCGCCGGCATCGTGGTCAAAGACACCAAAGAAGGAGCCGAATGGACGCTGGAATAAAATTCGTTTCCTGGAACGTGAACGGCCTCCGCGCCGTCGCCGGGAAGGGATTCGCCGACATCTTCACCGGCCTGGACGCCGATTTCGTCTGCCTCCAGGAGACCAAGCTCCAGGCGGGCCAGATCGATCTGGAATTCCTCGGATACACCTCCTACTGGAACTACGCCGACAAGAAGGGCTATGCCGGCACGGCTATCTACACGCGGCTCCAACCGCTGAATGTCACCTACGGGATGGGGATCGACGAGCACGACCACGAAGGCCGTGTCATCACCCTCGAGATGGAGGATTATTTCCTCGTATGCGTCTACACGCCGAATTCACAGGACGGACTACGCCGCCTCGACTACCGGATGCAGTGGGAAGACGCCTTCCGCGGCTATCTGAACGGCCTCCGGGCCAAAGGGAAAGGCGTCATCGCCTGCGGCGACCTCAACGTCGCCCATGAAGAAATCGACATCAAGAACCCGGCCTCCAACCGCCGCAACGCCGGCTTCACGGACGAGGAGCGGGCAAAATTCACGGAACTGCTCGAGAGCGGCTTTACGGATTCCTGGCGCAGCCTGCACCCGGACGAAGTAAAGTATTCCTGGTGGTCCTACCGCTTCCGCGCCCGCGAGAACAACGCCGGTTGGCGCATCGACTACTTCATCGTCTCCGACGAACTCAAACCCCGCATCCTCTCCGCCGACATCCACAACGAAATCTTCGGCTCGGACCATTGTCCGGTGGAGCTGGTGATGGGATGAAATTCTTTTATATGGTTGAACTCAATATCGCCAAGGCCCTAAACAAGGCTTATCGACAGGTCCCCGTAGACCGGCACATTTTTGATGCTTTCAAGATCCAACTTAAGAATTTCTTTGAGCAGATTTCCTTTATCAATACGGAAGAAAAACTCAAAGGAGATTTGATGGACTTCTTGAAACTCACTTTTTATGGCCAGAATTACAAGGTATCACCGAATGGAGATATCGACTGCGCCATTCATCTGGGCGTCAATGTGGCGTCTCCCGTGGGTGTCATCATTGAGGTTAAAAAGCCCACCAATTTAAACGAAATGATTACAAAGGAGGACCTCAACCGCAAAGCCCTCCAGGAACTCCTGCTTTACTACCTTCGTGAGCGCCATACTCAAAAGAATATCCAGCTAAAACAACTGATTGTTACCAACATATACGAGTTTTTCGTCTTTGATGCCCAGGAGTTTGAACGCCTTTTCTACTCCAATAAAAAACTCATCAAACGCTTCGAGGAATTCAATGACGGCGCTCTGACATCTGAAAAAACCAATTTTTTCTACCAGGAAATCGCCGCTGACTTCATCGCACAAGTCCTGGACCAGATCACCTATACTTGGTTCGACATCCGTAAATACAAGGCTTCCCTCGATACCGGCAATGACAAACGCCTCATCGAACTTTTCAAATTCTTCAGCCCTGAGCACCTGCTGAAAAAACGCTTCCAAAACGACAGCAATTCCCTCAATACCAAGTTTTACAGCGAACTGCTCTATATCATCGGACTGGAGGAAGTGGTAGAGAAGGATAGCAACAAGCACATCATTACCCGTCGCACGGAGGGTGAGCGGAATCAAGCTTCCATCTTGGAGAATGCCATCACTATTCTTGACAGCGAAGACTGCCTCGACGATGTCAAGGAACGTTCTTCCTTCGGAAAAGATCGGAGTGAGCAACTTTTCAATATAGCCCTTGCCCTTACCATTAATTGGGTAAACCGCGTTCTCTTCTTGAAACTATTGGAAGCGCAGTTAGTCAAGTATCATAAAGGAGACACCTCCTATGCCTTTATGAAGCCCCTGGTCATCCCGGACTATGACGAACTCAACAAACTCTTCTTCCAGGTTCTTGCCAAGCGGGCGAAAGACAGAACAGATATCATCAACGAAAAATTCGGAAAGGTTCCTTACCTGAACAGTTCGTTATTTGAAGTCAGCCCCCTGGAACGCCAGACCATCCGAATCAGTGGCTTGGATAACAGTGAGTTGCCACTCTTCAGTAATACAGTCCTCAAAGATGGTTCGAAGCCACGATACCAGAAACTCCCAACGCTTCGATATCTATTGGAATTCCTCGATGCATACGATTTTGCAAGCGAGGGCACTGAGGAGGTGCAAGAGCAAGCCAAAACTCTCATTAACGCATCGGTTCTAGGGCTTATTTTTGAAAAAATCAATGGACATAAAGACGGGTCTGTCTTTACACCTGGTGCCGTCACGATGTTTATGAGCCGCGAGGCTATTCAGCAGACCGTTGTCCGCCGATTTAACGAAGAAATGGGCTGGTCGTGCAAGGATTATGAAGCCCTGAAGAACAAGGACATTGACGATTATCCCCAGGCCAATGCCATTATTGATTCTCTACGCATCTGCGATCCTGCTGTAGGGTCCGGTCATTTTCTGGTTTCCGTTCTCAATGAAATCATCCGTACCAAATACGATTTAGGCATCCTCATAGATAGCGCCGGGAAAAGAGTCAAAAAGCAGGACTATAGCATTGATATTGAGAATGATGAGCTTCTTATCTCTGACGAGGATGGCTCTCCCGTCATTTACATTCCGGGCAATCAGGAGAGTCAACGCATCCAGGAAACCCTCTTCAACGAGAAGCGGAAAATCATCGAAAACTGTCTCTTTGGGGTGGATCTTAACCCGAATGCTGTAAACATCTGTCGTTTGCGGCTTTGGATTGAGCTGCTGAAAAATGCCTACTACACCAAAGAGAGTGAATACACGGAGCTGGAAACCCTGCCCAACATTGACATCAATATCAAAGTGGGTAATTCGTTGCTCCATCGCTTCGATCTGGAGCAGGATATCTCCGAGATTCTCCGCCGGAATGGTATTTCCATCAGTGATTACCGTAAAGCCGTCAGCGATTATAAGAATGCCCATAGCAAGGATGAAAAGCGCGATCTGGAAGATTACCTGCGACAAATCAAAGGAAACCTGCAGACACAGATTGGATTGAATGACCCGAGAGTCTTAAGCCTGAATAAACTGAAAAGCGAACTTGACAACCTTATGTCTCCGCTTTTATTTGAAGTTAGCAAGAAAGAACGGGTCTATCGCGACAAACAGGCAAAAGTATTACAGGCAAAAATCGCCAAAATTCAGGCCGAGGTGGATGAAATCCGGGACAACAAGATCTTTGTCGGCGCCTTTGAATGGCGTATCGAGTTCCCGGAAGTCCTGGATGAAAATGGCCGATTTGTCGGCTTCGACTGCGTGATTGGCAATCCGCCGTATATCCAGCTCCAGAAGATGGGATTCGATGCAGATGCCCTCCAGAAGATGAACTACGTAACCTACGAGCGGACTGGTGATATCTACTGCCTGTTCTATGAGATGGGCATGAAGCTTCTGAAGCCGGGGGCGCTGTTGTCGTTCATTACATCGAACAAGTGGATGAGAGCTGGTTATGGAAAATCTTTGCGTGAGCATCTTTCCTCTAAGTACAATCCAACACTGTTGATTGACTTCGCGAACAACAAGATCTTTGACTCGGCGACAGTCTTGGTGAACATTCTGTCACTGGAGAAATGTAGCAACCAGGGTCATACACTATCTTGCTCCGTTGAGGACGGTTTTGATGTAAGCAAATTGAGCGATTATGTGCAGACGCACGCTGTCCTATCAAGTTTCTCATCGTCTGAGTCCTGGTCTATCCTATCCGACATTGAGCGCTCCATCAAGGCAAAGATTGAATCCGCTGGCACTCCTTTGAAGGATTGGGATATTCAAATCAATTATGGCATCAAGACTGGTTTCAACGATGCTTTCATTATCGATTCTGCAAAGAGGAATGAGATTCTGGCCACTTGTCAGAGCGAGGAAGAGCGTCAGCGAACGGCGGAAATCATACGACCGATATTAAGGGGCCGTGATATAAGACGTTACGGCTATGAGTGGGCCGATCAGTATATCATAGCGACATTCCCATCACGTCAGTATAGCATAGATGATTATCCGACACTTAAAGAGTTCCTCCTGTCGTTTGGCATCGAGCGTTTGGAGCAGACTGGAAAAGAGTACATCATCGATGGCGAGAAGGTCAAGGCTCGCAAGAAAACCAACAATAAATGGTTTGAGACCCAGGATAGCATCAGTTATTGGGACGAATTTTCAAAGCCAAAGATTGTTTGGGGAAACCTCAATACAGGAGGTAGCTATGCAATGGCACCAGAAAATATATTTATAAACGCTCCTGCATGTATGATTGTGCCTGGGAGTCAATACTTGTTGGCAATGCTAAACTCAAAGGTAGCAGATTACTACATTCGAAATCTGGGTGTAGTCAGAAATGGTGGGTTCTTTGAGTATAAGCCTATGTTTGTAGAGCAGATTCCTGTGCCACTTCCAAGAGAAAAGGTCGTGGCATCAATAGAAAATGTGATCAACTCTGATGTATCTGAAGAGCTGAAGAGCAGGCAATTAGAAGAGATTATTGAATCATTGTTTGACTTTACTGAGCCAGAGATTGCATATCTCCGAAATCTATAAAACCGATATATTCTCTCTCTTCCTTGGTAAGTTGGTAAAGGTCGAAAATGGCATTATCAATCTCCAGGAGTTTCTCCTTTGAGATATTCTTTTGGGTCGCCTCGACAAGCATAACAAAGCGAGCTTCATCATCGTCTGTGACCTCCTTTACATGGATCTCGTCTATGAAAATCTTACTGAGTTCTCTGGTCTTTCCCTGAAGCTCGGGGAACTTGTCGGCAAAACAGAATTTGAAGAGAGATGAATTGAGGAACGCCGTAAGAAATGCGAGCCGTTTTCCCGTAATAATGAAGCACTTCTGATTTGTGACTAAGCCAGATGTATCATAGACGAAGGGCAAAAATTTTGTCATATTGGGGTAAATAATCTTTGGCTTTGAAAATTCGTCCACATAGGCGCAGTTCCGAAGATTGTATGGAGTATCACCTTTGTCTGCGCGAGATTCTATCTTATCCCAATAATAATCAAGGTGTTGCTTGATAGCAGGATAGTCCTCAATGTGTATCCGCTCCAGAGAGTCCTTAACTCCGTTGTGTGTGTTGATGAGCCACAAATCTGCCCAATCGTAGCTGTATCGCCTGATATCCCGGCCCCGGAGAATCGGTCGTATGATTTCCGCCGTTCTTTCTCTCTCCGAGTCATCCTCACAATTCGACAAAATCTCTTCACGTTTCTTAGATGTGATAATGAACGCATCATTGAAACCTGTAAGAACGCCTCGATAAATTTCAACATCCCAATTCTTGAGCGGAACGCCAGCTTCCTCGACCTTTCGCTTAATGCTACGTTCAATTTCACTCAAGATAGACCAGGTATCATCAGTTTGGAAGGATGAAAACTGCACGTGCGTCTGCACATAATCGCTCCTATTCTTGTAGAAACGTATGGATATACCGCCCCAGGGTATTCCTATCGACTTTGCAGATCTGCGCAATCTTGCGTTGAGAGATTCCCTCTTTGAGTAATTCAATAATCAGCGGCCGTTTAGGATAGAGTTTGTATTTCTTTTCTTCAGTCTTCCTTCCTACTGGCCTGCCGAGAACGACACCTTCTGCCTTCTTCCTGGCCAAGGCTTCCTTCGTCCGCTGACTGATAAGGTTGCGTTCGATCTCTGCAGAAAGGCCGAAGGCAAAAGCTAGCACCTTACTTTGAATATCCTCTCCCAGCCTATAATTATCCTTTATTGTCCAGACCCGGCACTCCTTAGTCATACAGATATTCAGAATCTCCATAATCATGAATAGATTACGTCCCAAGCGCGACAGTTCCGCACAGATAATCAAATCACCTTTCTGCACTCGCTTCAATAACTTCCCCAACTCCCGTTTACTATAATTCTTAGTCCCGCTGATGGTTTCCTCTATCCAGCCATCAATATGCATAGACTCTCTGGAACAAAAGTTATTGATTTCAAACCTTTGATTCTCAACAGTCTGTTTGTCGCTACTGACTCTGATATAGCCGTAAATCATAGCATCCTAACAAAGAAAGAATGAATATTCTATTGCGATTCTATTTTTTTATGTATCTTTGCACTATAGGAGATTGAGAGGATGATGGGTAAAGGGGTAGCACTCCTGTTGTCATAACTTAAGATTTCCGGAAACCATCCTGCTACCAGGATGGTTTTTCTATTTCAACCACATCCTGCTCCACTATGCAAAGTAGTCGTATGCCCTCGTAATCCTCCCGTGAAGAAGTTGAAATGTCCTCCAAACCTTGAGTCACCCGCCGGAGAGAATATAATTCTCTTTGAGGAAAATAGAGAATGATCATCTGGGCTCCCTGCTTTTTCGCTTTAATGATTTTAGTCATAACTGCCCATCTCCCATCACTTTCCACGGTTTTAATTTCGACTCTGCTCCCATCCAGATAGCCATCAAAGTTTTTACAAACAACAGCGCCGGAAGACAATTCTGACTCCAAAACAATATAATGCCCTCTTCTCCTTAAAATTGCCACGGAGTTTAACTCATATTCACCTCTTTTGTATCCAAAAGGGCCAATACTCTTATCAAACTGATGATCTAAGTGTACAGCACTGACACCTCCCGACTTTTCATCGAAAGTTACATCCGTGTAATTCGGGTCTTGGAGAAGGCGGAGATATTCCTGAAAATTCTCTTCCCGCTGCTGATCACTGATAATCATTGCCCGCCACCCTTTGCGGACGGAAAGGCCGAATCAATTTGATTTGACAGCGGTCAGTCCGGAACCATTGGCAAAAGAAGCCAATGGCATCACGCAGTGTCCATCCAGATGCATAGAGCAACTCTCCTGTGGCATCTTCCTGCCATAGGACGGTATATGCAGTATGCATCTCGTGAGTTTCCGGGTCCGAAGCTGGAACTGTCTGAACCCTCAGCCTTACACAATCCATAACGTCACTTTTTACAGTTCCATTTGATCGTGGATGGAGAACCAGTCCTACGAAGTTACGATAAAAAAGCGGGACTACAAATTTTTCTTTGAAAGGAACATATTTTTCTCTATACAAGGTCACAATTTTTGACCTCAAGTCGGGATGGGATGCGCAACCATCAGCCGACTCGCAAACAGATTGGCAAGCCAGACATAAGTTTTTGCGATTCCAGATTGTCACTTACTTTTGAACTTTTTACGGGGGATTCCAGGGACAAGCCCTGGAATGACGCGAAGGGTGTCTGGAATGACGGGAACGGGAAGTCCGCCCCCCTCAGTCCTTGCGGAAACTATCCGTGACGTAGGAGACGAGGCCGGCGACAAGCTGGACGAGGGCCTCGGATTCGTGGGCGAGGATGGCGACGGTGATGCCGACGCTGGCCGGAATGCCGTAGACGCTGGAAAGGGTGGCGAGGAGGAAGGCGTGGTAGGCGCCGAAGCCGCCGGGGACGGGGATCAGGGTGCTGACGGTGCCGACGAGCATCAGGAAGATGGCGTCCGTCGCGCCGAAGGAAGCGAAGGCGGGGACATCCTTGAGAGCGAGGAGGACGGTATACATCATCACCCAGTAGCAGAACCAGATCAGCAGCGTGTAGAATACGAACAGCCAGGTCCGCTTCATCCGGAAGCAGGAGGTGAAGCCGACGCCCATTCCGGCGATGAATTTCCAGATCCGGCCGAAGAAGCCGCCTTTTTTGCGAAGGGCCCAGACGAGGACGCAGAAGAGCACGCCCGCGGCGAGCAGGATGGCAGCCGCCAGGAGCAGGCCTTTCTTAGCGGCCAGTCCGGAGCGGATGCTGTTGTAAAGATAATCTCCGTAACTGGTGCGGAGCAGAATCAGGAGGATCACAATGATGACGGCCCCGCTGAATACATCCCAGCTGCGGTCCATCACCATCGTGCCGACGACCTTGTCGTAAGTGGCAAGCCGCTCTCCGTTGGTCTTTTTGGACGAATGCTTGGTGACGTACAGGCATTTGATGAGTTCACCCGCGCGGGGAAGCACCAGATTGAAGAGGTAGCCGATGTTGATGGCGTCGTATGCGGTCCGGAAAGAGGTCTTGTCGTCAATGGGGAGCAGCTGCATCCGCCAGCGGGCGCCCCGGAGGATAAAGGTGAAATAGCCGGCGGCCATCGAAAGGATGATCCACTCCCATCGGCAGGAACGGATGCTGTTCCAGAATTCCTTCCAGTCGATGCCCCTGAACGAGAAGTACAGGAGAACGCCCATGAGCAGGAAGGAAAGGGCGTACTTGAGAATATTTTTGGCCGCTTCTTTCATTGCGGTGCAAAGATACGAAGAAAATTGTCAAAAAGATTTTTTCTTTGTAAATTTGTAGTCTTATAAGAAAAAACTGCGTATGAAATCCATCCTCGGCATCGGGAACGCCCTGACTGACATCCTGGCCGTCCTTCCGGACGACGAATTCCTCTCGAAATACCATCTCCCCAAAGGCAGTATGCAGCACGTGGACATGGCCACCGGCGACAAAATCTGGTCGTCGCTCAAGGAAATCGGCGTCAACTATGTGCCCGGCGGCAGCGCGGCCAACACCATCACCTGCACCTCCATCTTCGGGATGCCCTCCGGCTACATCGGCAAGATCGGCAACGACGAACTCGGCCACCTCTTCAAGAGTACGATGGAGCAGTACGGCGTAAAGGCCAACCTCCTCTACGGCACCAAATCCTCGGGCCGCTGCATGGTATTCATCACCGGCGCCAACGCCGAGCGCACCTTCGCCAGCTATATGGGCTCCGCCCTCGAGATGGGCCCCGCCGACCTCAAGCCCGAATACTTCCGGGGCTGGGACTATTTCCACATCGAAGGATACCTCGTCCAGAACCAGGACCTCATCCTCAAGGCCGTCCAGATGGCCAGAGAGGCCGGCTGCATCATTTCCATCGACATGGCCTCCTACAATGTCGTCGAGTCGAACGAGGCCTTCCTCCACAACCTCGTGGACGATTACGTCGACATCGTCTTCGCCAACGAGACCGAGGCCCGGTCCTTCACCAAACTGGAGCCGAAAGAGGCCGTCGCTGAACTTTCCAAGCGCTGCCAGATCGCCATCGTCAAGGTCGGCAAGGACGGCTCGATGGTCCAGCAGGGCGACGAATACCATTACATCCCCGCCTGGCCCGCCGCCACGATCGACGCCACGGGCGCCGGCGACACCTACGCCGCGGGCTTCCTCTACGCCCATTCCCTCGGTATGCCGCTGAAGGTATGCGGAGAGGTCGGCTCGATCATCGCCGCCAAGGTCGTCGAGGTCATCGGCACCAAGATCGACGTCCCGAGATGGAAAGCCGCCAAACAGGAAATCCGCGAACTCATCGCCGCCAATAAGAAATGACAATGCTCGACCCCGTCAAAAACCTGATGAGGCGGCACTACCTCAAGAAAAACGCCAGCGACGTTCCCACCGGCATCACCCCGTTGCGGGACATCCATTCGGCCGTCGCCTTCATCGACGTGGAGGACACCTCCTTCCACGATTGCAAGAACCGGATCCTCCAGTTCTACCGCGACCATAAGATGAAGGGCGAAATCTTCTTCTTCGACTTCCGCAAACTCGGCGAGGGAGAGCGCCTCATCACCAGCATCACCACGACCGTCCTCAAGAAGGACCTCAACTGGTTCGACAAGCCGGACAAGGAGAAGGTCTCAATCATGCTCTCCGGAGAGCCCGACCTCTTTATCTCGATGATTCCCGGGGACGATTTTCCGCTGGAATTCATGGCCAAATGCTGCCGCGCCCGCTTCAAGATCGGCCGGAAGCAGCTGCCGGGAGATACCTTCGACATGATTTTCACCGACAATCCCGACAAGCCCTCCTCCCAGGACGAGGTCTTCAAGAAAATGATCCAGATCCTGGAAAAGATCCAATAACTGCAAGCGAACGACTTGCAGTTTTTTTATTTCAAAAAGGAAATGGCGCCGAATACGCCGAGCGACGCTGCAAGCATGATGACGCCTGCGAGCACGACACCGAGCGTCACATAGAGGACGCTCTTCTTGAAATCCATGTTCAGCAGGCTCGCCGCCAGGGTACCCGACCATGCGCCCGTTCCGGGCAGCGGAATCCCGACGAACAGCAGCAGGGCCACATAGAGCCCACGGCCGGCCTTCGATTCCAATTTGGCCCCGGCCTTCTCCCCTTTCTCCAGGCACCATCTGAAGAAGCCGCCGACATACCTGAGGTCCTTGCCCCACTCCAGGATCTTGCGCCCGAACAGGAAGATGAACGGGACGGGCAGCATATTGCCGATGACCGCAACGATATACGAAGGAACAAGCGGAAGGTCGAAACCCACGGCATAGGGAATGGCACCGCGGAGCTCCACGAGCGGGACCATCGAAATGAGGAATACGATAAGGTACTTCTTGAACATTACCAGGAGAAGAGTTTGAGGGTTTCTTCCAGGGAGAGGGCGTCTTCTACGCGATAATCTCCGCTGCGGGTGCGGCAGAGGGCGTCGAGGTGGGCGCCGGTACCGAGGGCTTCGCCGAGGTCGCGGGCGAAAGCCCGGATGTAGGTGCCTTTGCTGCAGGAAATGCGGACATTCGCGTGCGGAAGATGCAACTGCGAGGTGTCGGTGACGTGGATACGGGAAGAGGCGACGGTCTCGGGGCCTTTGTCCCGGGGCGGGATGCCATCGGGGCTGAAGGATTCCAGCGTGGCGGAATGAACGGTGATGCGGCTGCGGTGCAGGATTTCCAGGGCGGCCGCGTCGAAGTCGGCCTCGTCGCGGTGCCGGTACAGTTTGCGGGCCATTTCGTAGGCGCGGACACCGTCGACGCTCTTGGCGGAGAAGAGCGGGGCGATCTGCTCATACGTGCCGGTGAGAGTTGCGAGCGCCTCCCGGATGGCGTCCGGCGTGACGCCGTCGGTCGGATAAGTCCGGTCGATCTCCTTCTCCAGGTCGTAGGAAGGGGTGGTGGCGCCGAAGGAAATGCCGGCAAGGTACTCCTTGTCGTGGTCCTGCAGCGTCTGCGCGCGGCGGGTGGCCGGTCCGATGCAGACCAGGAGGACGCCGGTCGCGAGGGGGTCCAGCGTACCCGCGTGACCGACTTTCAGATTTTTCTTCGCGAAATGCCTGATGGCCGCGAACTTGACCTTCCGCACCACATCGGCGGATGTCCAGCGATAGGGCTTGTCGATGGCAAGGACAATCCCCTCCGGATAATCTTCTATGTGGTGCGATGCGAGGATCATACGGGCATCTTGTCGATGCGGCGCTGATGCCGTCCGCCTTCGAAGGGCGTAGTCAGCCAGGTATTCACGATCCGGCGGGCCATCTGCCAGGAGATGAAGCGCGCGGGAAGGACGAGGACGTTGGCATTGTTGTGCGCCTTGACGAGGCGGCCGATCTCGCTGGCCCAGGCCAGCCCGGCCCGGACGCCCTGGTGCTTGTTGAGAGTGATGGCCATCCCGTTGCCGGTGCCGCAGAGGGCGATGCCGAGGTCGACCTCGCCTTTCTCGACGGCCGAAGCCAGCGCATGCGCGAAATCGGGATAATCGACGCTGACCTCCGTGTCAGTGCCGAAATTCACGACCTGATAGCCCTGGGATTCCAGGTATTTCACGAGGCGGAACTTATACGCTACGCCCGCGTGATCGTTGCAGATGCCGATAGTCATAATCTATTGTATTCCTTCTTTGCATACTTTTACGGCCTCGGCGTCGGGACGGCAGCCGAGGTGGAAACACGGGACATTCATCGCCACGCGCTCGACCGTGGGAACGAGGGCGTCCATGATGCGGCGGTTCCAGCGGATGGTGGAAGAAGCGGCGACAACGCTGGCGTAGGCGTCCAGGGCGTGCAGGGGACGGATCCGGTTCTCCGGGGCCTGTTCCAGACGGACCAGCGCACGGACGGGGGCGGAAACATTGCGATAGCAAAGCGTCTTGCCACTCCACGGGCTGCCATAGCCGATCAGCGTGCCGTTCCCGTCGAAACGGATGACCGGATTGTCGTCGTTCATCAAGTCGCAGCCGGGAACGTGCTCCAGCCAGAGGCGGCTGTGGGTGCTCTTGCCGGTGCCGCTGACGCCGAAGAAAAGGTTGGCCTTACCGTCCAGCCGCACCATAGAGGAATGGAGCAGAAGGGTGCCGAGCGGGGCCGTCGCGAAGGTATAGAGAATCATCAGGACGGTATTGACCTGGAACATCGTCACCCGCGGACCCATTTTCTCCCGGGGATAGTAGGTGCCGGTACGGTAATCGTCTTCCATGACGAAGATGCCGGCGCTTACGTCCGCGGCGGGATAGAATTCATAGATGGTGTGCCCGTCCAGCACGCGTCCCTCATAGAACGGCGGCACCTCGTCGACGCGGACGACCTCCTTCCAGGTGCGTTCCTCCTCGGCCCTGACAAGCCACTCCGGGCGCTCATACTGCACGCGGAGGGTCATCAGCGGTTCGCAGGGATCGGTTTCGAAGGGGGCGTATTGCGAGAAATCCAGGCCGTAACGGTCCCCTTTTATGCTGTCTTTCCCGGTAATGTCCTTGTTGAGCGCAAGATCGTCGAGCTTGTCGGCCGGAACGGGAATCACGCCGACATCCTCTCCGCGGCGCAGTCTCTCCACGACTTCCGCCTCCTTGGGCGAGAGCGCCTTGAAGTGCCACGGCTCCGCGAGCTCCACTTCGACCACGTGTCCGCCGACTTTATAGTATCGTTTTTCTGTCATAACTTGCAAATATAATAAAAAGATTCCAATTCATTCCCGGACTTGCCCCGGGAATCCTTCCGGCCTGACGACCTTCAGGCGCGGATCCGCGCGGAGGCCCTGCGGGGATGTGCCCGGGACGCCCTGGGGAACCGGTTCGCCGAGAAGGGCGAAGAGCTGCTCCCAGTAGACGGGCATTTCCCCCGCGGCATTCCTGAAATTCATCGGAGATGCCGGGAAGACCGGCTTGCCGTCCGCATCGAGGTAACTGTCGCGGACGAGTTCGCTGCAATAATATTCGCCGTTGTCGGGCAGGAAGTGGACATCGTAGGGCAGGCCGAGGTACTGCCCGGCCCGCTCCACCCCCCGGCGGGCGATTTCCGCATCGTCCAGCCGGCGCACTTCCAGCACGGGCAGCGAGCCGTCCCTGAGGGTAAAATCCGTAAGGAACGTATCGAGCGGATGCCGGTCGACACCACGGCGGATCGTCGCATCAATTACCCAGACGCTGTCATCCGCCGCCTCCAGGATGGCGACATGGATGATATTGAGGTCGCCCTCCCCCGTCGCATCGCTGATGGCGCTTCCCATCGAATCTTCATCGAGACTGTAATCCGCCGGAATTCCCACGAAGAGGAGGTCGCCGGTCCGGACTTTCTGCGGCCCCGGGGTGCAGCAGACCGCCAGAAGGGTCAGAATAAAAGGTAAAAAACGTTTCATCGTGCCTTTAGTCAGAAATTCAGACAAAATTAACGCTTTTTATCCAGCACTGCAATCACGTCGTGAGCAATTTGCTAGCAGCAGCGCTCACCGAAGCATACGATTTTGCCTTTCCGTGAGCAATTTGCTAGCAGCAGCGCTCACCGAAACTTACAATTTTGCACATCCGTAAACAATTGCCGGAAGCAGCGCTCACCGGGGATGCAGATTGAAATATTTGTAACAAAGATTGCTTTTTAATTATAAATGGTTAACTTTGTGGGCTTTTTTTGTAACAGATATTACCGTGCTGAGGAGATTTGCATTATCTACCGTCCGCTGGATTGTCAGGCATCGCGTCGCGCTCTTTATCGCAACGCTCGCAGTCGCAGTCTGGTGCGCGTGCCTGATTCCTCAGATCAACATCAATACGGATATGTCCCGCTACCTGCCGGAGTCCTACGAGATGAAGCAGGGTATGGATATCCTCGATGCGGAATTCCCCGACCTCAAGACACAGGGCGAAGCATTCACGTCGGCATTCTCTCAAGGGGAGGAAACCCTGCCGAAAGGGCTTGGCAAGACGATTATCATCGGCGTCGTACTGGTGTTCGTCATTCTGCTCATCATGAGCACGTCGGTCCTGGAGGTCGTCCTGTTCCTGATTACCGTCGGGGTCGCCGTCCTCATCAATGTGGGCTCCAACGCCCTTCTGGGCAGTGTCTCCCTTACGACCAACACCATTGCGCCCGTGCTGCAGATGGTCCTTTCGATGGACTACTGCATCATCCTGATGAACCGTTACAGGGAAGAGCGCACCCGGGGGAAGCAGCGGGTGGAGGCGATGAATCTCGCCGTCGGCGGATCGGCCTCCACCATCCTCAGCAGCGCGTTCACGACCGTCGTGAGCCTGCTGATGCTCTGCTTCATCAAGCTCAAGATCGGAGCCGATCTCGGTTTCGTCCTCGCCAAAGGCGTGACGATCTCGCTGATCTGCAACTTCACCCTCCTTCCGGCCCTGATCATCTGGTGCAGCAAGGCCATCGAGGCCAGCCGGAAGAAGGTGCCGGTGCTACCTGCTGCGCCGATGGCCCGTTTCCAGTACCGCTTCAGGATTCCGATCGCGATTATTTTCCTTATCGCGTCCGTGACGTTTACAATCCTGCAGTTCAGGACGCCGATTTTCTTTGCGCCGCCCAAATGGGAGGACGACACCCCAGACTCGACCGCTGTGGTCGACAAGTACAATCCCCTGCTCCTGATCTACGACAATGCCGATACGGAAGCGATCATCGCCCTTCTGGACACCATCGCTACCGACCCGAAAGTGGTGGATTGCTACAGTTATCCTACGCTGGCCACCAAGCCCCGCACGCCCGGAGAGATGACGGCGCTCTTCCGTGCCCACGCCGGGGACGACGTTCCCGAAATGGCGGAAGACCTGCTGAAACTGGTCTATTACGCCCACGCCCATCCGGACAGGACCGAGAAATACAGTCTCGACGACCTCAAGCAGTCCTCGGAAAATCTCCGCCAGAGCGGACTCATTCCGCCGGACAAGGATATGGACTTCGAAGGTATGATTCAGAGGGCCATTCTCAAGGCGACGGCGCCGGTGAAGCCGAAGAAGACGACCGGAACAAGTGTGGCGCCCGCCGAAAATACCGGAGAGCGGATTCCGGAACAAGTCCGGGATGACGGCAGCGCACAGGGTAACGGTGATGCACAGGGGGATGGAAGCACACAGGGCGGTAATGCACAGGGTGCTGGCGGCACGCAGGGTAACGGTGATGTACAAGATAATGGAGGCACGCAGGATAATGGCGGTACGCAGGGCGGCGGCCAGCAGACGCAGCCCGTGGATCCGTCCAGGCCGACGTACGAGCAGATTACGACGCCGATGACGGCGGCGGAACTGGCCGAATTCCTCGAAACCAATCCCCAGCAGGTATCGCTCCTTTTCCGGATGGCCGGGAAGAAGGGAGGCAAGATGAGTCCCAACGAATTCATCCGCTATGTCCGGAGGAATATCCTCGGCAAGAAGGCATACGCCGCGTTCCTTCCGAAGGGGACGAACGAGCAGATGAGCAAGGCCGAGGCGCTCTATGACGAGATTCTGGCGGCCGGCCCGACGAAGGTGCCAGAGCAGAGCGGCGAGGATGTCGCGCAGCAGATTCCGGAACAAGTCCGGCATGACGGCGGAGATGGGCAGAATGACGTGGCGCAGCAACAGGCCGGCCAGCCTGACAATACGGGGCAACAGTCCGGGGCGCAACAGGGCGGTCAGGCCGGGGGACAGAATGCCGTGACGCCCGCCGCGGAGCCGGCGAAGAAGCCGGTCAAGGAGGTCGCCACTCCGATTGACAAGTTGCTGGACATGTATATGAGCGGCAAGAAGTATCCTGCCGATGTGATCGCGCGGAGACTGCGGAGGGTCGGAGTTCCCGTCACGGATCAGGAGATGGATCTCTTCTTCCTCTACACGGCCGCGTCCCAAAGCGACGAACCGACCGAGAAACTCTCTCCCGTGCACCTGCTGACCTATCTGGCGGATACGCTGTTCACTTCGCCCGCCCTGGCGGGGCTCGCACCGGACGATATTCGGAATACCATCACGCACGCACGCGATTCCATCCTTACCGGTGTCAGCGTCCTCCAGGGAGAAAAGCATTCCGCCGCAGCCGTCCTTACGACCTATGATGTGGAATCCGAAGAATCCTTCGCTTTCATCGAGCGCATCCAGAAACTGAGCGACGAGAAACTCTCCCAGGACAGCTACTGGGTTGGCGAATGCGAAATGTACAAGGAACTCAAGGACGGATTCCCGCAGGAACTGGCGCTGCTGACGCTGCTCACCGTGATTTCCATCTTCATCATCATCGCCCTCAACTTCCGGTCGGTACTGATCCCGATTCCGCTTATCATGACGGTGCTCTCGGGCGTATATATCAACGTATGGGCCGCAGGTCTGGGCGGACAGAGCATGTACTATCTGGCATACCTGATCGTACAGGGCATCCTGATGGGCGCGACCATCGACTACTCGATCCTCTTCACCTCTTACTATCTGAGCAACCGCCAGAATATCGGCCCGCTCGCCGCGCTGGAGGCCGCCTACAAGGGTTCCTCCCACTCCATCCTGACGTCAGGAAGCATCCTTGCGCTCGTCTCCCTCGTGATGTCGTTCTCGATGCCGGACATGATCGTCGCCTCCATCCTGAAGAGTCTCTCGGTCGGCTCCTTCGCCGTACTGATCTTCATCATCTTCCTGCTGCCAGGCGTCCTGGCCAGTATCGATCCGATCCTCAAGCCGAGGAAGAAGTTCCAGAAATGACGGAGCCGTTAAGTGCAAACCACTGACACTTAGGCGCTTACGAAAAAGGCCTTACTCGTTTTCGAGTAAGGCCTTTTTCGTAATATGCTGTAAGTAAACCACTTACACTTTACGCACAGCGGCCACATTACGCCAACGGCAGTCGCATCACGCGGTTGGGAGGCCACATCACGCCAACAGAAGCCGCATCACGCGGCCGGCGGCTACATCATGCCGCCGGCGGGCATGGCGGGAGCGGCGGGCTCCTTCTCGGGGATGTCCACGATACCGCACTCGGTGGTAAGGAACATTCCGGCGACGGAGGCGGCGTTCTCGAGGGCCACGCGGGCGACCTTCGTCGGGTCGATCACGCCGGCCTCGTAGAGGTTGACGAACTCGTCGGTGCGGGCGTTGTAACCGTAGTCACCCTTGCCTTCGCGGATCTTGTTGACGATGACGCTGGCCTCGACGCCGGCGTTGGCGGCAATCTGACGGAGCGGCTCCTCGATGGCCTTGGCCACGATGTGGATACCGGTAGTC
Organism: uncultured Bacteroidales bacterium; assembly: GCA_900320545.1. Classification (GTDB taxonomy): domain Bacteria; phylum Bacteroidota; class Bacteroidia; order Bacteroidales; family UBA932; genus Cryptobacteroides. Next base: position 44,965 of record ONSU01000010.1, read on the forward strand.
TCATCCTCATTCTCGCCCTTGAGGTCCTTGAGGGCCTCGACGGCACGGATGTAGGCGACACCGCCACCGGGCAGATAGCCCTCTTCGACGGCGGCGCGGGTGGCGTTGAGCGCATCCTCCACGCGATCTTTCTTCTCCTTCATCTCGACCTCGGTCGTCGCGCCCACATAAAGGACAGCGACACCGCCGGCGAGTTTGCCGAGGCGCTCCTGGAGCTTCTCACGGTCGTAGTCGCTCTTGGTAGTCTCGATCTGCTTACGGATGAGGTCGGCCCTGTCCTTGATCTCCTCCTTGGAGCCTGCGCCACCGACGATGGTGGTGTTCTCCTTGGTGATGGTGACCTTCTCGGCACGGCCGAGCATCGCGGGCGTCGCGTTCTCGAGGGTGTAACCCCTCTCCTCGGAGATGACGGTCGCACCGGTGAGGATGGCGATGTCCTGGAGCATCTCCTTGCGGCGGTCACCGAAGCCGGGGGCCTTGACGGCCGCGATCTTGAGGGTGCCGCGGAGCTTGTTGACGACGAGGGTCGTAAGGGCTTCACCGTCGACATCCTCGGCGATGATCACCAGCGCCTTGCCTTCCCGTGCCACGGGCTCGAGAACCGGCAGCAGGTCCTTCATCGTGGAAATCTTCTTGTCGGTCAGGAGAATGTAAGCATCGTCGAGCTGGGCTTCCATCTTGTCACCGTTGGTCATAAAGTACGGCGAAATGTAGCCGCGGTCGAACTGCATACCCTCGACGACCTTGACCTCGGTCTCGGTTCCCTTGGCTTCCTCGACGGTAATGACGCCGTCTTTCTTGACCTTGGCCATCGCATCGGCGATGAGCTTGCCGATGTAGGCGTCGTTGTTGGCGGAGACGGTGCCGACCTGCTCGATCTTGGAGTAGTCGTCGCCGACTTCCTGGCTCCGGGCCCTGAGGTCCGCAACGACGGCTGCGACGGCCTTGTCGATGCCGCGTTTGAGGTCCATCGGATTGGCACCGGCGGTCACGTTCTTGAGGCCCACGTTGATGATGGCCTGGGCGAGGACGGTCGCCGTGGTGGTGCCGTCACCGGCCTGCTCGTTGGTCTTGGAAGCGACTTCCTTCACCATCTGGGCACCCATATTCTGGAAGCGGTCCTCCAGTTCGACTTCCTTGGCGACGGTCACGCCGTCCTTGGTTACCTGCGGGGCGCCGAATTTCTTGTCGATCACGACATTGCGGCCTTTGGGACCGAGGGTGACCTTTACTGCATCTGCCAATGCGTCGGCTCCTTCCTTCATCAGGGAGCGGACGTCAGCGTTGAATTTGATATCTTTTGCCATGATTTTATTGGTTTTATTGGTTGGATTCCCGATCAGGTCGGGAATGACGGTTAGACGATCGCAAGAATATCGGACTGCTTGACGATGAGGTATTTAGCACCCTCGAAGGTGACTTCGGTTCCGGCATATTTGCCGTAGAGCACGGTGTCGCCGACCTTCACTTCCATCGGCTCGTCCTTGGCGCCGGGTCCGGCGGCCACGATGACACCCTGCTGGGGTTTCTCTTTTGCATTGTCCGGGATATAAAGGCCCCCGGCGGTCATGGTCTCGGCCTCTTTGGGCTCGATGACGACTCTTGTTCCTAACGGTTTGAGCATAGTATTATAAATTTTAAGTGTTGTCACTGTACCCCTTCCGGGGCGAGGGAACATTTATCAACGCCCGTGCCATGCGGCGCGGACTGACAATTTGGCAGTGAATCGGGCGGACGAAACGGCGGGAAGAAATCTACAGGACATTGACGACCCCGGCCTTGACCTGGAAGAAATTGTCGGATCCATCCTGAAGGAGGCGGTACTCGCCGTGGTTGCCCCAGGGCGCGGGCCGGTCCTCGATGATCATGTCCTCCCCGGTATCATTACGGACATAAGAAGCAATCTCCGCCTGCCAGGAGCGGATCCGCGCCGTGCTCGCATTATAAGAGAATTCTCCGGCGACAAGCTCCTTCAGATACCCGACATAAGCCTCCCTCCATTCGGGATAGGACAGGATCTTGGCAATCAGCGGATTGTCATCATTTCCCCAGTGGAGGAGATCCTGCCGACCGGAATCCTCCAGACTTCCGCACTGAAGCGAGGTCCCGAGCGTATTGTCATAGTCATAGGGGATGAACCAGAAATGATAGTCGTATTTGTCGGAAGAGTCGAAATACAGGTAATAATTGTTGCAATTATTCCAATAGTCGTCCCACATCCCCACCGCCACGCTGACAGCATAGGTCTTCAGAAGCAGGTCCACGTCTGTCACCGTCGAAATCCAGGTCCGGAAACTCTCGCCCGTCTTGCCGCGCACCTTGAGGATAAAATCCTTGATCTGGTTGAAGGCGGCCTGACGGAGATCGTCCTTCCGCGTGTTGGTCTTCAGTTCATAAGGCGGGTGGGAGGAATCATTATCGTCAATTCCGAAAAGACCGTCGTCCGTGGAATTGAGCCGCGTATTCCAGCGGCATTTCCAGAGATTGCCGTCGATACTGCCGAACTGCTCTTCCCGGACCTTGAGGTAGTTCCGGTCCAGCTGCTCGAGCATCTCGTATACCCCCAGATACGTTTCGGAGGTATCTCCCGCCACCCGGATCCATACCCGAGCATAGACGTCGTTGACCGCCGTCCATACGCCGAAACGGCGGAACAGGTCGTAGCAGTAAAGCTCGCGGCAATAGGCCGGATCGTCCTTGAACCACTTGAGATAGACCTGCCGGATTCCGTGGACGGTATGGGCCTTGTCCTCGACAAACAGACGGAAATTAAGCCCCATATGGAAGTGATGCCAGTCCGCATTGTCTCCGCCGTGCATCTCCCCCGCGCTTCCTTCGGGACGCCGGCGGGAGGTATTGCCTTTCAGGCGGAGCCCCGCATCCGTTATGCTTGTCGTCTCATTCCCCTTCACATAGCGGGCGTCGCAATGGATGTACTCCACGGTCCCGGCATCCGCGTCATAGGCGGCGAGAAGCCGGTTCCATTCTTCCAGGGAAACGGAGATATGGATCTCCGGAATCACCGTGGGATCGAACACATATCGGGTAGCGGCCTTCCAATCGGTCGACGCATTCTCCTCCCCCGCTCCGGGAGAAATGATCTCCTCGTCCTTCAGGCAGGAAACCGGAAGGAGGAGAAGAAGCAGCGCCAGGAGCGGCAGCCTATTTCGCAGAGAATCGGTAAACACAAGTGTGCGTATAGGTTTCGCCCGGCCGGAGCAGGGTAGAAGGGAAAGACGGACAGTTGCAGGCGGCCGGCCACCGCTGGGTCTCGAGCACGAAACTGCTGCGGTACAGGAGCGGCTTGCCGTTCTTTCCGAAGTCGTTGCCGTCGAAGAAGTTGCCGCTGTAGAACTGGAGGCCGATCTGGTCGGTAAAGACCTCGAGGAAACGGCCGCTTCCGGGTTCATACACCGTGCAGGCCAGTTCCAGTCCCTCACCGCTGCGGTCGAGGCACCAGTTATGGTCGTATCCGTGTCCGCAGGCAAGCTGCGGGAAATCCTCGTCGATCCGTTCGCCGATGGCGCGTGCCGTGCGGAAATCCATCGGGGTGCCCTCGACGGGAGCGATCAGGCCGGTAGGGATGCCGAGGGTGTCGACCGGGAGGAAACGGCTGGCGTTGATGAAGATTTCATGGTCGAGAATGGTGCCTTCGCCCTCCCCCTTGAGGTTGAAGAAGGGATGATTGGCGATGTTGACGTGCGTCGGCTTGTCGGTCGTCGCCTCATAGTCGATGCGGAAGCAGTTGTCGGACGTGACGGTGTAGGTCATCGCGATGAGGAGGTTGCCGGGGAATCCCTCCTGCCCGTCCGCGTGGAGATACGAAAGGGAAAGAGAGGAATCCGTCACCTCGCGGACCTCCCAGACGACGTGGTCGAGCCCCTTGAAGCCGCCGTGGAGGGTGTTGACGCCATTGTCGTTAATGGGGGTATGGTAAGTCTCCCCGTCAATGGTGAAAGTCCCCTCCTTGATACGGTTGGCCACGGGACCGACACAGGCGCCGAGGAATCGCTCTCCCGGAGGATTCATATAGGCCTCGAGGGACTTGCGGCCGACGGCGACATCGGCGTAGTTGCCATCCCGGTCCGGCGTCCAGATGGACGCGACACGGGCTCCGTAATTGGTTACCTGAAGGGTCAGATCTCCGCCTTTCAGGGTATACAGGGCCACTTCATTCCCGTCGACTTCCCCTTTGAAGTCGTCGGGGTTCAGGAGCACAGGTTCCGCCACTTTCGAGGTGCAGGCCGCAGCCAGCACAAACACTGCCAGTAAAAATATTTTCCTCATAACTGATGTAATGTTCGAAAAACCGGACAGATCGGATTTTCAGATTCGATACAAAAGTAACAAAAATCAAAATATCTTCTTATATTTGTAAACTTATTGCAACAAATTAATGAAAATAATTCAGGATAGCGTTTTCGGTGGGGAAAGACCTTTGTATGGAGAGAAGCATCTCTTCCTGGAGCGCGTCATCATAGAGCCGGGCGAGTCGGCTCTCAAGGAAACGACTGACATAGAGGCGGTTAACTGCGAATTTCAGGGGAAATACCCCTTCTGGGAATGTGACGGATTCACGGTCCGGGACTGCATCTTCCGGGAAGGTGCCCGCGCGGCGCTCTGGTATTCGAAGAACTGCGTGATGGCCGACACCCTCATCGAGGCGCCCAAGATGTTCCGCGAGATCGAGAATGTTTCGCTGGAGAATGTCCGCATCCCGAACGCCCAGGAGACCTTCTGGAACTGCCGCGGCATCAAACTCCGGAACGTCGAAGTGCAGAAAGGCGACTACATCTACATGGGATGCAGCGACATCGACATCGACGGCTACCGCCAGCAGGGCAATTATTCCTTCCAGTATACCCGGCGGGTCACCATCCGCAACGCATACCTCGACACCAAGGACGCTTTCTGGCAGACCGAGGACGTCACCGTCTACGACTCCGAAATCCACGGCGAATACCTCGGCTGGTACTCCAGGCGGCTCCGCCTGGTCCGCTGCCATATCAGCGGGACGCAGCCGCTCTGCTACTGCGACGACCTCGTCCTGGAAGACTGCACCTTCGCCCCGGACGCCGACCTCGCATTCGAATACTCCTCGGTACAGGCCGATATCCGCGGCCGCGTCACTTCCGTCAAAAACCCCCGTACCGGAAAGATCGTTTCCGACGGCTACAACGATATCATCCTCGACAGCAACATCAAATCCCCGGGTGACTGCCAAATCCTTACGCGCGTATGACGAATTTCGATTTCGACACCGTCATCCCCCGCAGAGGCACCGACTGCGTCAAGTGGGACCATTTCGGCGGGGAATCCATCCCGATGTGGGTGGCGGATATGGACTTCCCGGCGGCTCCCGCCATCCGGGAGGCCCTGCAGAAGCGGCTTGACCACGGCATCTTCGGATACGAGCAGATTCCCGCGAGGTACTACGACGCCGTCACGGGGTGGTTCGCCCGGCGGCACGGCTGGCACTTCGGGCCGGATGACATCATCCCGACGACCGGCGTGATCGCCGCCTACAGCGCCTGCATCAAGGCGATGACCGTGCCCGGCGACAAGGTCATTCTCCAGACGCCTGTCTACAACTGCTTCTTCCCCGCCGTCCGCAACAACCGCTGCGTCGAGGCCCCGAGCCCGCTCCGCTACCACGACGGACGTTACGACATCGACTTCGAAGACCTGGAGCGGAAGGCCTCCGACCCGGCCGCCAAGGTGCTCCTGCTCTGCAACCCCCACAACCCCGTCGGCCGTGTATGGACGCGGGAGGAACTCACCCGCATCGGAGAGATCTGCCTCCGGCACAATGTCTTCGTCATCTCGGACGAGATCCACTGCGAACTCACCTATCAGGGACACGACTATACCCCCTACGGCTCCCTGGGAGAGCGTTTCGCAAAGGCATCCGCCACCTGCTGCTCCCCTACCAAGCCCTTCAACATCGCCGGCATCCAGATTGCCAACATCGTCGCGACCGACCCCGAAATCCGCCGCCGGATCGACCGGGCCATCAACGAGAACGAATGCTGCGACGTCAACATCTTCGGCGTAGAAGCCCTGATCGCCGCCTACGACAGGAGCGGTCCCTGGCTGGACGCCCTGATGGAATATCTCAAGGCCAACGCGGAAGAAGTGTATCGCCGGCTCGGCGCCGAACTCCCCGATATTCCTGTCCTGCCGCTCGAAGGGACTTACCTGATGTGGCTCGACTGCACTTCCCTCGGCGACGGGCTCTGGGATTATCTGAAAGACAAAGCCGGTGTCGTCCTGTGCGACGGCGCCATCTACGGAGAAGCCGGACGCGGATTTCTCCGGCTCAATATCGCCTGCCCGCGGGCCACTCTCGACGAGGGTCTCGGCAGACTCATCCGGGGCATCAAGAATTATAAATCATATACTAACAACCAATCGTAATGAAAAAAATCTTCCTTATCCTGGCCTTCCTGGCCTCGACCTGCGTCGCTTTCGCATCCGGGATGGACGCCGAAGCCGGCAAGAAACCCAAGAAGCAGAAAGACACCACGGGCGTCAAGACCGGACTCAACTTCGGTCCGCTCCCGGCCATCGGTTATTCGACCGACCTCGGCTGGCACTATGGTGTCCTGAGCGACATCTACTGGTACGGTGACGGTTCCAAGTACCCCGAGTACGTCTGGAAAGCCAATGTGGAGGTTTCCCGCTACAGCAAGGGCAACACCGTATTCCACACCTTCTTCGACTCGAAGTACATCATCCCCGGCGGCATCCGTTTCAGCGCCGCGGCGTCCTACTTCCTTAACGACACCTACAACTTCTACGGCTTCAACGGCAACGCATCCCTGTACAACAAGGAGATCGACAAGATCGTGAAAGTCAACCTTCCGACCGGTGAGGTTCCCGGACTGGGCACCTACATCATGAAGCGTGACATTCTCCGCGTGATGACCTGCTTCCAGGGCCAGTTCGGCGAGAGCAACTGGGGATGGGCCGCGGGCCTGAGCTACACCTGGTTCCGCTGCGGCGACGCCAAGAACCGGGGCCTGATGGACGAGACGGGCGGCAAGAAGAACCGTTTCAACGTCTGGGAGGAAATTCCTTCCCTGTACCGCTTCTACCTTGACAACGGCATCATCCCGGCCGCGGAAGCCGCGGGCGGACACCATCTCGAACTCAAGGCCGGCGTCGTCTACGACACTCGCGACCACGAGAACATGCCTTCCAAGGGTACCAACCTCGAGGTTTACTTCTTCGGCTCGCCGGACATCCTCAACAAGAGGGCCAAGGCCGACCGCACCAGCTACCTCAAACTCGCCATCCACTTCAAGCAGTTCTTCCCGCTCGTGAGCGACAAACTCGTTTTCGGCGTGCACGCCGCCTACCAGGGAACGATCGCCGGCAAGGCGCCGTTCTATTCGCTGCAGAGCATCCAGAGCCTCAACATGAAGCAGATCAACACCGAAGGTCTCGGCTCCACCTGCACCCTGCGCGGCACCACTTCCAACCGCTTCATGGGCGACGGCTACGCCTGGGCCAATATGGAACTCCGCTGGAAATTCGTCACCTTCGACTGGATCAACCAGCACTGGGCCCTCGCGCTCAATCCGTTCTTCGACTTCGGCGGCATCGTGCAGCCCTACCGCCTCGAGGCGATGAAGGAAGCCCGCCACAACTGGTACGCCAAGACCGACGCCGACAAGACCTACGCCGAGAAGGCTTTCGAAGCGCAGATCGCCGCACTCGATCCCAACCACAAGGCCGGTGACTACCTCTACAGCGGCGTCAAGGACAATGTCCACTTCGGCGCCGGTATGGGTCTCCACGTCATCATGAACACCAACTTCAACATTTCCTTCGAGTTCGCCAAGTGTATCAACCCGTTCATGCCGGGCAACGACGGCGTCTGGGGAATGAACGTCGGTCTGAACTATATATTCTAAAATTCCATGCGAAAACTCCGCTTATCACTGCTGATGGCGGCGGCCCTCGCCGTCGCCGTCGGCTGTGACCGGTCCGGAAATGAGTCCAACGTCCTGAAAGTGGACGTCACGACCGGCCTGGCCTCCGGTGTAGATGTTTCATCGGGCCTTCTCTCCGGCTCCTACGCCCGCTCGAACGCCCCCGTCCGGGAAGCGGGTTTCGAATGGGGCTACAGCGCGACGGAACTTTCGGAAATCCTGCAGTCGCCCGCGACGACCACGCCGTTCTCCGCCCTGCTGGACGGTCTGGGAGAGAGCAAAACCTACTGGTACCGCGCTTACGTCATCCTGCAGCGCGGTGGCAACATCCAGACTTTCTACGGTGAAACGCTGTCGTTTACCACCCTGAAGGAGGAGGACTCTCCGCTGCCGCCCGTTCCCGATACGCCTCCCGTTACGCCTCCCGACACGCCTCCGGATACCCCTCCGGACACCCCTCCGGGACCGGATAATCCGGACATTCCGCAGACACCCGGCAGCAATGCCATCGGCTGGTACGAGCTTCCGCTGATGTCACTCGGCAAAAGCGGCGATTATTACTACAACACGACCGACAACACGCAGTACTATGCCTGGCACATGTGCTCCGGCGGAGAAAAGGGCCCCGGCGGCAAGACCGCCCGCAACTACACGGTATGTTACAGCGGCAAGTATCACTGCCCGCTCTGGGTTGCAGCACCGCGTCACAATATGTACGTCGGCGGCTCCGGCCGCAACGACAGCTACCGTCGTGACGGGAAGATTCCGGCCGATATCCAGTATAACTCCAAATCGACGGGCGGCGGCTGCAACAAGGGCCACATGCTCGGCTCGGCCGAACGGACCAGCAGCGTCGCGACCAACAAGGACGTCTTCTACTACCCCAACATCGCCCCGCAGCTCAGTGAGGGATTCAATACCGGCGGCGGCGGATGGAACCTGCTGGAGGACTGGGTGGACGAACAGGTCTGCGCCGACACGCTCTACGAAGTAATCGGTTGCTATTTCGATAAATATACCGACGGATACGACATTACAGTGGAACCCAAGATCATCAGTTATGGCGGCCGCAACGACGTGAGTATGCCGACGATGTTCTACTACATCCTGCTCAGGACCAAGAAGGGCAACAGCGGCAAGGCGCTGAAGGACTGCCCGGCGAACGAACTCAAGTGCGCCGCCTTCGTGCGTGCCCATTCCAATAGTCTCAAGGGCAAGAAACCAAGTGCGAAAGAGATGATGAGCGTCGCGGATCTGGAAAAGATCACAGGCGTCACCTACTTCCCGAGCGTTCCCAACGCGCCGAAAAACACTTATTCCGCCTCGGACTGGGGACTTTAGTTGGAGAATAAAGATTTTATCCTTATCTTGCAAAAGTTTCAAAATTACACGATTATGAAAAAGTTTGCCATCCTCTTCCTCGCTGTTCTCAGCCTGACGATTGTTTCATGCAAACAGTCCGTTCCCGACCAACTCCTCAAGATCGCCAAAGAGGCGGAATCCAAAGGTGACAAGTGGTCGCAGGAAAAATGGGAAGAAACCATCAACCAGTTCGGTGAATTGCTGGACAAGTTCGAAGCCAGTGATGAATCCGATAATACGTTCAAGGCAATTAAAGTCTTCGGTGCGACGTACAGGTTCTCCGAACAGGCGGCCAAGTATGTCGTCGCTCCCGAGCTCAAGGCCAAACTCCAGGGCATGGGCGATCAGGAAGACAATGACAAGGACGGTAATGTAGAAGAAGGAGGAGTCGAGGACGATGCGGAAGAAGCGCTTCCCGGTCTCGAGAAAGCCGCCAACGACGTGGTCAATGACGCTGCCGAAAAACTGGGCGACGCCCTGAAAGAACTCGGTCTCTAGAGACGCTTTCCCGTTCGATAAAAAAGCATCGCACGATTTTTGCCGCGATGCTTTTTTTCAATTTCTCCGCAAGATGACTCTTTTAACCCTGATCCTTCAAGTCGCGCTGAGCGTTTTCGCCGAGCATCCCAACCGGGCCGGCGGCAATCTATGCGGCTATTTCCCGCAGGACACCACCGTCACCGAAGCCCCCGCCGGCTACGAGCCTTTTTACATCAGCCTCATCGCCCGGCACGGCAGCCGGTTCCTGTCGTCACGCAACGCGGGTTATTTCCAGATAGCGGACACCCTGGCGCATTATGCCGAAAAACAGATGCTGACCGATACCGGAATCGCGCTGATGGAGGAAATCCGTCTGCTGCACCGGATGTCGGAGGGGAATTACGGCTCGCTCACGGAACTCGGAGCGCAGGAGCACCGGGACATCTGCGCGAGGATGGTACGGCATTACCCGGAAGTCTTCGCCGATTCCCTTCGCAGGAAGATCGTCACCTGGTCGACCGTCTCACAGCGGGTACAGGACAGCCGCACGGCCTTTACCGGCGAACTCACCGCCAGGGTCCGCGGCCTCGATATAGACGAGCAGAGCGCCAAACAGAAAGAAAAGTCCTACGGCCACCAGGAGGTCACCGGATACTATATGACCAAGGAGGATAGGGACCAGGCCAAGGAAACGGAAAAATCGATGGATAAAACCATCGCCCTGCTCCGCAAAGGATATGATTTCAAGGCGTTTGCCGCCAAAATTTTCCGGAATCCGGAGGATGTCCGGGCCAAGACGGTCAAGGCGATCGCAAAGGATGCCTTCCGCGTCCTGAAAACGGTCTGCGTCACTTATCCCGACTCCCTTCCGGGAATGGGCGAATACTTCACGCCCCGTGAAATCTACTACCTCTGGCTCGGCAATTCGGTCCTCTGGACCCGGTATCTGAGTTCCGAAGGCTACACCAACGCCTTTACCGCCGCAAGGGGCGGCGGCATCCTCGCTTGCATCGTCAAGGATGCGGACGAGGCCCTCTCGTCATCCTCCCCCGTCGCCGCCACCTTCCGCTTCAGCCACGACACCTATATGATGCCGGTAATGGCGGCCATTCCCCTGGAAGGCACCTTCCTCACCTGCTCCGAAACGGAGATCCCCGACTTCTTCCAGGACTACAACTATATGTGCCCCGCTTGCAACGTGCAGCTGATCTTCTACCGGGCTGACGGCAAGGCACCCGTCCTCGTCAAATTCCTCCTCAACGAAAAGGAAACCCTCATCCACGGACTCAAG